>DASUXC010000136.1:0-1157 GCA_036378095.1 Gemmatimonadaceae bacterium
GCCGGACTCCTGCTCCGGAGCTACGATCGCCTCCGGCAGGTGCAGCCGGGCTTCGACCCGCACGGCGTGGTCGCCGTGGACGTCGCGCTCCCGTACGTGCGGTACCGCGACTACGAGGCGGTGAAGGCATTCTACCAGCGGCTCATCGAGCGGCTCGGGGAGATCCCGGGCGTCGTCGCCGCGGGAGCGACCACCGACCTCCCGCTCGACGCCCCCGAGGGGTGCTCGAGCATATTCCTCGAGAACGTCCCGCTCCCCCCGGGGCGCGAGCCCGACTGCGTGCCCGTGCGCCTGGTCACGCCGGGATACTTCCAGGCCATGGGCATTCGCGTGGAAGGTCGCGCGCCGAGCTGGAGCGACGTGGAGCACCGCGCCGGCGAGGTGGTGGTCACGCGCGCACTGGCCCGGCGCCTGTGGCCGGGGGAGAATCCGATGGGGAAGGGACTCAAGGGGAACGGGGGCGATCCTCCGTTCTATCACGTGGTGGGCGTCACGGGGGACGTGCGCGAGCTGGGTCTCGACAAGCCGCCGGTCGAGGCGGTGTACTTTCCGATGCTCCCCATGCCGGGCACCTATCTCTGGTCGCCGCCGCGCTTCATGAGCGTCGTGGTGCGCGCGCCCGGCGTGTCGGAGCAGCAGCTCGGCAACGTGATCCGCCGCGCGCTCGCCGAGGTCGATCCGCTCGTCCCGGTCGCCAAGTACCGCTCCATGGACGCGGTGGTGCGGCAGTCGATGGTGCGCGTGTCGCTCACCATGATGCTGCTCGGCATCGCGGCGGCGATGGCGCTCGTGCTCAGCGCGGTCGGGCTGTACGGCGTGATCTCGTACGTGGTGGGAGAGCGCCGCTCGGAGATCGGGATCCGCATGGCGCTCGGCGCGTCCGGACCGAACGTGCGGCGGATGGTGATGATGCAGTCCGCTCGCCTGGCGGCGGCCGGCGTGCTGATCGGCGTGGCCGGCGCGCTCGCCACCACGCGCGTGCTCCGGTCGCTGCTCTTCGAGGTGAGCGCCGGCGACCCGATCACGCTGGGCGCGGCGGGGCTGCTCCTGGTGGCCATTGCCGCGGTCGCGAGCTGGTTCCCCGCCCGCCGCGCGGCGCGGGTGGATCCGATGGAGGTCTTGCGCGCGGAGTGACGATCGCCGGCTGCGCCGGCGAT
>DASUXC010000137.1:0-13695 GCA_036378095.1 Gemmatimonadaceae bacterium
GTCGTACTCACCCGGCAGCGCCCGGAGATGGTAGACGAGCGAGTCCGTGTGGATGGGGGAATCGTCCCGAGTCGCGACCCGAGTCGCTGAAGGATTCGTCGTCGGTACCCCCCGCGCGCTCGCACACGCCAGGGCCGCGGCACCGATGCCGAGTGTGCGCCAGGATCTCGCTAGCGGCGAGCACCGCATCGAACGTCGTCGACGTGCGCCGACCCGGTCGCCTTCATGTGCCCGTACTCCACCTGGATGATCGGCGCTCCGCGGCGCGGACTATCCGTGCTACCGACACCCACCAACCCACGCTAATCAGCTTCCAGCTTTGATCCCCGGCCCCTTGGCCCCCACTCCCGCCCTCACGGCATCCACCGCACGGAGTACGTGAACTCTTCCTCCATGACCTGCGGGATGGCGCAACCGCCGGTGGTGGCTGGGGCGAACTCCCACTTCGCGATGGCGTTGAGCGCGGCGAGCGCGATCTCGCGGTAGTCGGTGTCGAGCAGGCGGTAGGTGCCGGGGACGGCGTGGCCGTCGGTGCCGACGACGAACTGCACGCGCACGCGCCCGCCCACCCCGTTGCGCCAGGCGACCATGGGGAAGGCCGGCGGCGGGTGGCGCCGCGCCTCGGCGGGATAGTCGAGGTGCTGCACGGGGACGCGCAGCGCGAACAGCGCCCGCGAGGCGCCCGTGGAGTCCGGCTCCATCCCGAGCGTCAGGCGCAGGGCGACCGTGTCCTTCGGCTCGCCGGCGATCGCCACCAGCGCGTGCTCGGCGCCGGCCTGCTCGATGGCGCGCACGATGCTCGTGTCGAGCTGCGCGGCGTACGTGGTGGCCACCATCCGGAGGCGCGAGACGGAGCCATCACCGCGCAGCGTGAAGGTGAACTCGCCATCCACCACCGGCGTGGCGCGCTCGCCCACCGCGGCGAAGACGGGCATGGCGAGCGGCGGGTGCACCTCGACCCGCGAGGCGATGGCCTCGAGCGCGAGGGCGAGGGCGCTCGGCGGAAGCTCGGCCCGGCGCTTCCACCCGTCGCTCGTGATGTACTCCCGCACGGCGAGGTTGGCGTGCACGGTCGCCTGCGCCACGTCGATCGGAGCGGGGAGCGCGTCGCAGATGCGCGCCGGGGGGCGGCCATCGCGCGACTCCGGCCCGCGCACGGCCGCGTCCTGCGCCGTGCTCTGAGCCCCGGCCGGGACGGCGCCGGCGGCCAGGAGGGCCACGGCGGTGAAGAGCGGGAACGACGAAGGGCGCAACCGTTCCTCCCGGCGCGGGGCTGGCCCGCGCCTCGACGGAGTTGGAAGAGGATGTTTCCAAGATGCGTCCGCCGTCGCGGAGTGGAAAGAGCCTACTCCAGCTCCTCCAGCTTCATCTCGAAGTCCGACGCCATCCCCGGGTGCCCGAATCGTGTGGCGACCTCGATGCCGCGGCGGAGCGACTCCTTCGCCTCGTCCACGCGGTCGAGGGCGAGGAGGGACTCGGCGAGGCGGCCGTAGGCGTTCCCCTCATCCTCGTGCAGCTCCAGGTAGGCGCGCAGGTGCTCCACCGCCTCATCGTGGAGACCCTCCTTGGCGGCCTCGTTCGCCAGGCCGAAGTGCGCGAGCGCGTTCGCCGGGTTCTTCGCCAGCATCGCGCGGAAGGCATCGAGTCGTGCCGAGGTCATCGCTCGAGCCAGCGACCGATGATGGCGGCCAGCGTCTCCGGCGCCTCTTCCGGGGTGAAGTGTCGCACGTCTGGAATGATGTCGAGGGTGGAGTTGGGGATCGCCTCGTGCAGCCGCCTGGCGAGCGCCGAGGAGACGAACGGATCGTGGGCGCCGTTGATCACCGCCGTCGGCGCGACGATGTCCTTGAGCCGCGGCTGGAGCGCCAGCGTCTCCTCGGCGTCCAGCGCCTGCAGGTGCTGCACGAGCACGTCGCGCCCCTCGGGGGTGGAGAACGGCTTGAGGTACAGCTCGATGCTGTGCGAGCCCTGCTCGTCCGCCACGTAGCCGCGCTCGAGCTCCGCCCGCACCACCGAGAGGATCCACCCCGCCGGGAGGTGTCGCGTCAGCGGGAGGGTGGCGCGCGCCAGCCGCACCTGGCGCGTCGGCCACTCGTCGAAGGCCACGGAGTCGATGAGGCAGAGGCGCGCCACGCGCGTCGGGTGGCGCACCGCCAGGTACTGGGCGATCCCGCCGCCCAGATCGTGACCGGCGACCGAGGCGTACTCGATGCGCAGCGCGTCGAGCAGGCCGAGCACGCGATCGGCGTGCGCCTTGATGCTCAGGTCCCGCCCGAGGGGGCGGTCGCTGCGCCCGTAGCCGAGGAGGTCGATCACGACCACCCGGTGCCCGTCGGGCACGAGCGGGACCACATCGCGCCAGAGGTGCGACGAGGTCGGGAAGCCGTGGATGAGCACCACCGGCTCCCCCGCTCCGCGGTTGCCCGCCGCGTAGTAGTAGAGCCGCGCGCCGTCGATGTCGACGAACTCACCGCGCATGGATCGGCGCGGAAAGTGGGGACCGGGAGGCGGAAGGCGGGGGGGAGAGTCCGGGCGTCGCTCGCCGGATGTGGTCACGCATGCGCCAGCTCCGGCTCGGGGTGCGTCGCGTCCCATTCGACGATCTTGCCGGCGATCGCCGAGGCGGCGACGGTGAACGGGGACGCGAGATAGAGCTGTCCGGGCCCGCTTCGCCCGGGGAAGTTCCGGTTGATCGCCGAGATCGTCACCTCGTCCCTCGTGCGCGAGACGCCGGGGCCCGCGTTGATGCACGCGCCGCAGCTCGGCTCGATGAACGTGGCGCCGACGTCGGCGAAGATGCGGTCGTAGCCGCGGTCGCGACAGTACTCGAACACCTCGCGCGACCCGCACTGGATGAAGCAGCGCACGCGCGGCGCCACCCGCTCGCCGCGCGCGAGCGCCTCGCGGAACACGCGAGCGTACATGTCCATGTCTTCCTTCTTTCCCGCCGTGCACGACCCCGCATAGGCGATGTCGACGGGCACCTCTCCAGGGAGCTCGTCCACGCGCAGTCCATTTCCGGGATCACCGGGGAGCGCGATCATCGGGTGGAGGGAGGAGGCGTCGATCTCGATCACCTTCACGTATTCCGCTCCCTCATCCGAGCGGAGCCCGTCGCACAGCCGCTCGGCCTCCGCGCGCGGCATCCCGCGCTGCGCCACGAGGTAGTCGACGGTCCTGTCGTCGGGGGCGATGATTCCCGTGAACGCGCCGACCTCGGCGGCCATGTTCGTCATCGTCGCCCGCTCGTCCACCGACAACGCCTGCACCGCCTCGCCGGCGTACTCGACGATCTGTCCGATCGCCTCGCCGCTCTTGATGTACGGGTGGCGGAGGATCTCGAGCATGAAGTCCTTGGCGGTGATGTTCTCCGGCTTGCGTCCGCGCACCACCACCTTGAACGACTTCGGCACCTCGACGCGCACGTCCCGCGTGATCCACGAGTTGAAGATCGCCGTCGTGCCCACGCCGAACGCCACGCACCCCACCGCGCCGGCGTGCGGCGTGTGGGAGTCGCTGCCGATGATGATCTGTCCGGGAAGCGCGTGCGCCTCGAGGATCTTCGAGTGGCAGATCGCCTCGCTCCCCGCGGCGGCGAGCGCGCCGTGCAGGTTGAGGCGCTCGCCGAGCTGCCCGTAGAGGCGGATCCCCTTGGCCGCCGCGAACTCGCGCTGCTTGCGCTCGAGCTGGGTGGCGACGTCGAGCAGCCCCATCTCGACGTGCTCGGGGCGCATCACCTGGTCGAGGAAGGTGAGATGATCGCGGAAGAAGTACACGGAGTCCGGATCGTTCACCGGCTCGTTCGCGCCGACGCGCTGCTCGAAGAAGATCGCCGCCATCGGCGTGACGTACTCGTGGCTGAACCGGATGTCGGTGAGCACGAACCCCTGGTCCCCCGGGCGCACGGCGGGGACGCCGATGCGCCCCGCGGCGGCATCCACCACCCAGTGCCGCGCGAAGATCTTCTCGGCGATCGTCATCGCTCGCGGCGGCGTGCTCACGCGCGGGACCTGCACCGTTCCCTGCAGTCGCGCGACGTTGTAGTTGAAGAGGCCGCCGTACTCGATGATCCCGCGCGTGATCTCCCCCTCGCCGGTCGTGAACGCGTCGAGCGGAATCTCCTCCCCCCGCCGCACGCGCTCGATCAGGCCGAAGTCGGTGGAGGTGAAGACGCCGAGGTTCTGGCAGTTCTCGCGGTAGATGCGCTCGATGTTCTCGGCGACCACCAGCCGGATCCCGGCCATCATCTCGGCGTACGGCGACTGCTCGCGCGACGAGCCCTTGCCGCGACGCTTCCCCGACACGCTGGCCACGAACCCGCCTCGCTTCACATCGCCGCGCGCGACGGGAAACTGGTCGCCGCACTTGAGCCCGAGATAGGGGAAGTCGCCCAGCGTCTCGTCGAAGTAATAGCAGATGTACGCCGGCGTGATCTCGTCGGTGGAGATGTTGTCGCGCAGCGTCGGGCGCGTGGGGGAGGCGGGAGGCGCGGAGGGATCGTACGGCAGATCCTCGCCGCTCAACTGGCGGCGGACGAGAGCCGGATCCTCGGTGAGCAAGAGCACTCGCCCATCGAAGCGGACGTGATCCGGTACCTTGTGTACCGGCCGAGTCAGCAGGCTCTCGATCATGCTCCCCAGGCGGGTGAAGGCTCGATGGTCAAGATGACGGACCGCCGAGACCTTCACAAGCACCGTGCCGCGGCGCGCCCCCCGGATGCACGTCGCCCGGCGCGAGGCGCGCCGGGCGACCGAACCGACCGAAGAGCGCCGAGCGCGATCAGGGCTTCACCGGGGCTTCACTGCCTGACGCACGTCATGACGGCGATCGCGCCGGTCCCGGCGCAGATCCCGAGCGTCCTGCCTCCGGCCGCGCTCGTCGGAACGGATGTCTCTCCGGTCCCGCCGCGCATCGCGGGCGTCCTGTCGCAGATCGCGGCGGTCGCGCCGCAGCTCGCCGCGGTCTCCCTCGGCGCGATCGTGGCGGAGCTCGCGCCGGTCCGCGCGCACGTCGGCCGCATCGCCCCTGATCTCGCGCCGGTCGCTCCGGATGTCGCGCGTGTCGCGGCGAACCTCGCGCCGGTCGGAGCGGATGTCCCGCGTGTCGTGCCGGACCTCGCGTCGCTCGCTGGGCGTGATGGCCGATCCGGCCTGCTGCGCCGCCGCCACCCCCGCGAACCCGAACAGCATCGTGGCGCCGAGCGCCGCCATCCGCATTCGAAGCATAGATCCTCCAGAGGACAATGGGTCGGCGCGCTCCGTGCGCGTCGTCGGCAGGGTAGACGGCGGACGCGGGCGGGTCGTTAACGAGCGGGCTCGCCCTCTAGCGTTTGCCCCGAAAAATGCTATCGTTAGCGGCCGTCGGTCGGGCAAAGGTGACGCAGCCACTAGGGCATTGTCCGTGAACGACTTACCGCGATTCAGCGAGGGCGCTGTGACCGTTCCGCTCACGCCTGGCATCCCCGCTCCCCCACCGGCCCCAACCCAGGAATCGATCGACTTTCCGCTCGGTTGGCTGCTCGACAACGCGTCACCACCGATACAGTACCGCGCCACTATCGAGGTCGCGCGACTCGCCCTCGACGACCCCGCGCGGTTCGACGCCCTTCCATACACGTACGAGCCGGCGCTGACGATCGCCGTCCAGCAGAGCCCGGATGGCATCTGGTACGGCTCGATGCTCGCCGTACCCGCTCCACGCGCCGAGCTCTTTCAGGGAATCGGCACCATCACCGCGGTACGACGCCTCATCGAGTACGGCTGGACCCGCGAGTCCCCGCCGCTGGTGCAGGCGCGACGCACGCTCTTCCGTCTGCTCGCCGAGGACGAGGATCCATCGTACCTGTTCGAGCTGGCGCCCAAGGGGAAGGCCGAGCCAGACGTGACGCGCCACGGCCGCGGCGTGCTGCGCGAGGCGGCGGCGGCCGCGCTCGCCCAGGCCGGCTACGAGGCTGATCCCCGGCTCCGAGGAGCGGCGCGCCGGCTCGTGGAGCGCGTGGACGGATTTCTCCGCTCCCCGCTCGCCACGAAGCCGTTCGTGCGCGCCGGCAACCAGCACGTGCTCGCCCCCGGGGCGTTCCCACCGTCGATCTTCTTCCTCACCATGCTCGCGCACATGCCGCACTTCCGCAGCGAGAACTACGACGTGATGGAGCGGCTGTACGACTACCTCGTGCAGCCGCTCCCGCGCGCGACGCCGGCGACGGTGGTGGGAAAGAAGGTTCTTCCAGAGCCGCAGCTCGTGCTCGGCGATCCGCTCCCCCACCGGAACGCCGCCGACGCCGACCTCCCCGCCGCGCTCTACTGGCTCGAGCTCGTGGCGCGTCTCGGACTGCTCCGGCGCAACGAGGGGTGGTCCAAGCTGTTCGACCGCCTGCTCGACGACCGCGACCACCAGGGTGTGTGGCGGATGCCGAAGCGCGGACTGGTCACCCGCAGCGCGAACCCGTTCGTGTGGCCGAGCTTCCCGCTCGAGCCGCGCTCCACCCCGGACGCCCTGAGCGCCGACGTCACCTTCCGCCTCGGCCTCATCGCCAGGCTCGCCGGGCGACCCGTGGAGCTCGTGTGAGGTGCGGAGCGGGCAGCGCATAAGGGGGGCACGAGGGAGACCCTGCTGTCGGCTCTCGGCTCTCGGCCATCGGTGACTGCCCCGCGTAGAGAGCTCTCGGGGTGTGCCGTAGCCGAGAGCCTTAGGCCTAAGGCCGACAGCCGCGTCGTCCCGAGCGCCGATGGCCGAGAGCGGAGAGCCGCGTCTTCCCGAGCGCCGAGAACCGACGGCCCGGTCTTCGCGTTTCGCCGCTCGTGATGCACCACCTTCTTCCGCGCTCGAAGCAGTTCCCGGCGGGGTGTGCCGGTCTGCGGGCGCGCTTCGTCGAGCTCGCGAGCGGCTTCACCGTGCGCGTCGTGGAATGCGGCGGGAGCGGCGAGCAGGCGGGGGCGGCGGCGGGGGCGGGGGCGGGGGCGGGAAGCCGGCCGGTGGTCCTCATCGGAGGCTGGGGGAGCTCGGCGTACCTGTGGCGGAAGAACCTGCTCCCGCTGGCCGCGGCGGGGCTTCGCCCGATCGCCGTGGAGCTCCCCGGGCAGGGGCAGAGCGACATCCCCACCGATCCCGCCATGTACACGAGCGATGCGCTGGTCCGCCATGCCATCCAGGCGCTGGATGCGCTGGCGCTCGAGCGCGCGATGCTGGTGGGGCTCTCGCTGGGAGGCGCGGTGGCGGCGGGAGTGGCGCTCGCCGCGCCGAAGCGGGTGGACCGGCTCGCGCTCGTATCCGCCGTCGGCCTCGCGCGAGCGCGATTCGTCGGGATCGCGCGCCTGGTCCCGGAGGCGCTGATGCCCCTGGTGTCGCGCATGGGGTGGCGCTGGGTGTTCGCGGTGGTGCTGCGGATCGCGTACGGCGACCTCGGACGACCGACGGCCGCGGACGTGGACCAGTACTACGCCGCGGCGGCCAACCGCGCGTTCGTACCATCGCTCTGGTCGCTCATTCACCGCGTGCAGTGGGGAGAGCTGCCGGCCGAGGTGCTCCGGCGCCTGACGATGCCGGTGCTGGCCATCTACGGCACGCGCGACCGGATCGTGCCGCCCACGGGGGTGGACGAGCGGATCCGCGAGATCCCGAACGCGGAGCTGGTGCTGGTGGAGGGGGCGGGGCACCTGTGCACGGAGGAGGCGCCGGAGGCGGTGAACCGCGCGCTGGTGCGCTTCCTGGCTGCGTAGCGGTAGACGCCGCAAGCAGTTACACTTCGATGCGCAGAGGGTCACCAGCGGACATCATGTCGACAGAGACAAGCGAACCGGAGAGCACCTTCGAGCAGCTCGCGCTTGCGCCCGAGCTGCTCGAGGCGGTGAGGGATGCCGGGTACGAGCGTCCCACGCCGATCCAGGCGCAAGCCATTCCACTCGTCCTGAAGGGGCGCGACGTCATCGGCCTCGCGCAGACGGGGACCGGCAAGACGGCCGCGTTCACCCTTCCGATCATCCAACGCCTTCTCGGCGGCCCGCGACGGCTGCGCGCGCTGGTGCTCACGCCGACGCGCGAGCTCGCGGCGCAGGTGAAGGAGAACTTCGAGCGGTACGCGTCGCACACCGACCTCGACGTGGTGGACGTGTACGGCGGGGTGCCGATCGGACCGCAGGAGGAGGCGTTGCGCCGCGGCGTGGACGTGGTGATCGCCACCCCCGGGCGTCTGCTCGACCACCTCGAGCGGCACAACCTGGTTTTCGACGATCTCGAGGTGCTCGTGCTCGACGAGGCGGATCGCATGCTCGACATGGGGTTCGCGCCGCAGATCAACCGGGTGGTGGCGGAGATCCCGAGGTACCGTCAGACGCTCCTCTTCAGCGCGACCATGCCCCCCGAGGTGGAGGCGCTGGCGCGCAAGTATCTGCGCAAGCCGCTGGTGGCGCAGGTGGGGCGGCGGACGGAGGCGGCGAGCACGGTGACGCACGCGGTGTACCCGGTGCCGCGGGAACGCAAGAGCGCCCTGCTCGCGGAGCTGCTGAAGCGCGGCGCGATGGACTCGGTGCTCGTGTTCACGCGCACCAAGCACGGTGCCGACCGCGTGGTGCGCAGCCTGGAGCGCGCGGGGGTGTCGGCGCTGGCGATGCACGCGGACAAGTCCCAGGCGCAGCGCACGGAGGCGCTCGCGAAGTTCAAGAGCGGCGAGATCCGCGTGCTCGTGGCCACCGACATTGCGCAGCGCGGGCTGGACATCGCCGGCATCTCGCACGTGATCAACTACGACGTGCCGGCGCAGCCCGAGGACTACGTGCACCGCATTGGCCGGACGGGGCGCGCCCTCGCCACCGGCGACGCGTTCACGTTCATGGCTCCCGACGAGATCGCGACGGTGCGGCTCATCGAGCGCGTACTGGGCCAGCCGATCCCCCGCATCTCCGTTCCCGGCTACGACTTCGGTACGGCGGCGGCGGATTGAAGGGCGTGGTCGTCGGGACGCGGCAATCGGCTCTCGGCCATCGGCCATCGGCTCTCGGGAAGACGCGGCTCTCGGCTCTCGGCTCTCGGCTCTCGGCTACGGCCCCGCACAGAGAGCTCTCGGCGTGTGCCGCAGGCCGATGGCCGAGAGCCGAGAGCCGACAGCCGCGTCGTCCCGTGCGCCGTCGACCAACCGCGTACCTCACCACCGCACCCGTCCGAGGCGCGACACCCAGAGCGTGTCCGCGGCCGAGCCGCGCCGTACGATGAGCGTGGTGTTGGACGCGCCGAGGCCGCGGCCGCTGGGCGCGTAGCGGATGGTGTCGCGCGTGGCGGCGAACCGGACGCCTCCTGGTTCGCTGGCGATGGCGCGGGCGAGCACCGTGTCGGCGCCGGCGACGACCATGGCCTGGCCGCGAGTGCCGTCGAGCAGGAGCGCGGCGGGCGCCGAGCGTAGGAGCGCGGCGTGTCGCGCGGCGGAGAGCATGGCGGCGAGCTCGGTGGACGCGCCGCGGACGACGGCGTGGTCGGAGAGCGCGCCGAGTCGCGGCGCGGCGAAGCCGAGGAGAGCGCCGAGGAGGGCGAGCGCGATGAGGACTTCGATGAGCGAGTGACCGGACCGCATGGGTTCCCCCTGGTGAGAGCGCGCGGTATATACCACGCGGCGCCGGCCGGGTTGGGACCGCTCCACCGCGCGCCGTCTCCGACCATTCCCGCTCCCGCCCCATGCTCCATCGATCCTTCGCGACCGCCTCCGTGCTCGCCGCCGCCGCGTGCGCGCGGCCGTCGGCCCCCGCGCCGCCCCCCGCCCCCGCCCCCGCTCCGGTCGCGGCGGCGGAGACGACGCGGGTGGCGCCGGACACGATGGTCTCGTATCGCGTGCCCTCGTTCCGCCCCCTCCCGCTCGCCCGGTGGGGCGCGCCGCCGGAGGGAGAGGTGCACGAGCGGCGCGCGCGCACGTACGACCTCCTGCACCAGGTCGTTCGCGTGCGCTTCGACTGGGCGCGCCACGCGGTGGTGGGCAGCACGACGCTGCGCCTCGCGGCGCTCGACCGGCCGATCGCGACCGTGCCGCTCGATGCGGTGGCGATGACCGTTCGCGCCGTGCGCGATGCGGGCGGGCGCGCGCTCCACTACACGTACGATGGACGCACGCTCGACGTCTCGCTGGCGCGCTCCCTCGCGCCGGGGGCGCGCACGAGCATCACCATCGAGTACGAGACCGTGCGCCCGAAGAAAGGGGCCTACTTCATCGACCGCCGCCACGTGGTGTGGACGCAGGGGGAGATGATCGACACCCGGTGGTGGATCCCCACGTACGACGAGCCCGATGACAAGACGACGTGGGAGATGTACATCCGCACGGCGCGGACGGAGCGCGCGTTGAGCAACGGCCGGCTCGCCGGCTCGCGCCGGGTGGGGGACGAGATCGAGTGGCACTGGGTGCTCGACGAGCCCGCGTCCACGTATCTCATGACGGCCGTCACCGGCGACTTCGTGGTGCTCGAGGACCGGTGGCGCGACGTGCCGATCGGCTACTGGACGTACCCCGACTCGGTGCAGGCCGCGTGGCGCGGCTTCGGCTCGACGCCGCGCGCGGTGCGGCTCTTCAGCGCCAGGACGGGAGTGGACTACCCGTGGGCGAAGTACGACCAGGTGGCGGCGCCGGATTACATCTTCGGCGGGATGGAGAACGTCACGGCGACCACGCAGTCGGACGACGGGATCTTGCACCCGGCCTGGGCGGAGCCGCAGGCGAACGCCGAGGGGCTCGTGGCGCACGAGCTGGGGCACCAGTGGTACGGCGACCTGCTCACCACCGCGGACTGGGCGAACGCCTGGTTGAACGAGGGGTTCGCCACGTTCATGGAGCAGACGTACCAGGAGGCGGCCCACGGCGCGGACGAGGGGGCGTTCGACCGGCTCGCCGCGCAGGAGGCGACGATCGCCGCCGACGCGCGCGCCCGGCGCCCGCTCGTGTGGGGGCGGTGGAAGGTGGATCCGCTGGAGCTGTTCCTGAGTGGGCACATCTACCCGCGCGGCGCGTCGGTGCTGCAGATGCTCCGGCACCAGCTCGGCGACTCGCTCTTCTGGGCGGCGATGCACCACTACACCGTCTCGCACGCGTACGGGAACGTGGTGAGCGACGACCTGCGCGAGGCGTTCGAGCGGACCACGGGGCGCGACCTGCGTCCCTTCTTCGCGCAGTGGGTGTACGGCGCGGGGGTGCCGCAGTTCCGCGTCTCGTACGCGTACGACACCACCGCGAGGACGCTGACGATCACCGCGCGCCAGGTGCAGCCGCGCGACTCGCTCACGGGGTTGTTCGACGCCGATGTGGACGTGCGCGTGCTCACCGACTCGGGCGCGGTGAACGGCGTCGTCCCGGTGCACGGGGAGACGGCGTCGGCCACGTTCCAGCTCCCGGCGGCGCCGCGCTCCATCCGGTGGAACGCGGGGGGATGGCTGCTCGAGGTGCACGACTTTCCGCGTCCCACCGTGATGCTCGCCCACCAGCTCGCCCACGGCACGGACGTGCTCGGGCGGGTGGAGGCGGTGGACCTGCTCGCCCAACGGAGCGGGGAGCCGAAGGCCGGCGCCGCGATGGCCGCGGCGGCGCGCGACGACCAGTTCTGGGGGGTGCGCCAGCGCGCGGTCGAGGCGCTGTCCGCGTTCCCGGCGCGCGTGGCGGTTCCCGCGCTGCTCGATGCGGCGGCGGACGCGGACGCCCGGGTGCGGGAGAGCGCCGCGGCGACGCTGGCCTCGTTCACCGGCGCGCCGGTCGCGGCGCGTCTCCGCGAGCTCGCCACCGCCGACTCGTCGCTCTACGTGCGTGGGGCGGCGCTGCGGTCGTACGCCAAGCTCGGAGCCGCCGACGCGGTGGAGCTCATCCAGGCGGCGCTCGGTCGGAGCTCGTGGCTGGACATCGAGCGCACCGACGCGGTGCGCGCGCTGCGCTTCGTGGGCGCGGACCGAGCGTGGGGGATGCTGCTCCCGTATCTCGCGTTCACCGTCGATCGTCACACGCGGCAGGCGGCGATCGCGTCGCTGGTGGCGATCGCGAAGGGGCGCGAGGCGGACGCGGCGGCGGCGATCGCGCCGGTGCTGGACGCCCCCGACTGGTACTCGCGGGCGGCGGCGGCGACGGCGCTCGGCCGGTTGGGAGTGAGCTCGAGCATCGCCCCGCTCGAGGCGCGGCGCCGCGTGGAGGCGGAGAGCCGGGTCATCAACGCGATCGACGCCGCGGTGGCGGCGATCCGCGGTCATTGAGTATGCTACGCGGGGCGCGGCGCCCGCGGGGGGCGTCGGCCGTCCGCGGCCGTTTCCTCGGGAGCGCCATGACGATCACGATCGAGTACTGCACGGTTTGAAACTACGAGCCCCGGGCCACCAGTTTGGCGGCCGAGCTCGCGCGGAAGTTCCCGGATGCCGAGGTGACGATGCTCCCCTCGCGCGGCGGGCGCTTCGAGGTCACGCTCGACGGGAAGCCGATCTTCGAGAAATCGAAGCTCGGGCGGCACGCGAAGGCGGGAGAGATCGTCGCCCTGATCGAGCGGGAAACACAGGGGTGAAGCCGGCCCGAGGCCGGTGGACGGATTGACGGACTGACTCACTCACGACACGGAATGCGGATCGCACTTTCGACGGGGGGCGGAGACGCGCCGGGGCTGAACGCGGTCATTCGCGCGGCGGTGCTCTCGGCGGTCAATCGGGGCTGGGAGGTTCTCGGCATCAAGCGCGGGTACTCGGGGCTCATGGGGGAGGACGAGGTCATCCCGCTCACCGCCGACTCGGTGCGCGGGATCGCGCACCTGGGCGGCACGATCCTGCGCACCACCAACCGCGGGAATCCGTTCCACTATCCCATCCGCCGCGCCGATGGCTCGATCGAGGAGGTGGACCGCTCGGACGAGCTGGTCGCGCGCGCGCGCGAGCTGGGGATCGATGCGATCATCACGATCGGGGGGGACGGGTCGCTGCGCATCGCGCAGCGGCTGCACGAGAAGGGGATGAAGATGGTGGCCGTCCCGAAGACCATCGACAACGACGTGAGCGGCACGATCACGACGTTCGGCTTCGACACCGCGGTGAACACGGCGATCGAGGCGATCGACAAGCTGCACACGACGGCGGAGAGCCACGACCGCGTGATCGTGATGGAAGTGATGGGGCGCCACGCGGGATTCATCGCGCTGCACAGCGGGGTGGCGGGGACGGCGGACGTGATCCTCATTCCCGAGATCCCGTACGACATCGACCGGGTGTGCGACAAGATCCGCGCGCGCGACCGGTCGGGGCGGCACTTCTCGATCGTGGTGGCGGCGGAGGGGGCGTTCCCGGTGGGTGGCGAGGAGTCGGTGCTCGGCGAGTCGCTGCCCGGGCAGGACCGGCGCGTCGGCGGGATCGCGGACAAGCTGGCGAGGGAGATCCAGGCGAAGACGGGGAAGGAGTGCCGGTCGCTGGTGCTGGGTCACCTGCAGCGCGGCGGGATGCCGACGGGCTACGACCGCCTGCTCGCCACCCGGTTCGGCGGCGCCGCGGTGCGCGCGGTGGCCGACGGTCAGTTCGGGATGATGCTGGCGCTCCAGTCGCCGCACATCGTGTGCATCCCGATCTCGGCGGCGCTCGCCGTGCCCAAGCGGGTGGACCCCGATCACGACATCGTGCGGACGGCGAGGGCGACGGGGATCTCCTTCGGCGATTAGGGGCCGGGGGGCAGGGGCCGGGGGCCAGGGATGGACCGCGAGGGGGCGGCGC
>DASUXC010000138.1:0-42277 GCA_036378095.1 Gemmatimonadaceae bacterium
GATCGCCAGTTCACGTACTTCAAGGTGAGCGGTGCACCTCCTGTTTCCAGGGCGCAAGCGCCGACCGCGGTCAGTGAGGTCGTCACGCCGGGCTACTTCGCGACGCTCGGCATCCCGCTCCTCGGTGGACGCGACTTCAGCGCGCACGACGACTCGGCAGGGCCGCGCGTGGCGATCATCAGCGAGAAGATCGCGAAGCGCTACTGGCCGGACGGGGATGCGATCGGGAAAGGGATCGACATGTGGGGCACGCACTACCGGATCATCGGCATTGCCGCCGACGTGCGTGACCAGATGGAATCCCCTCCCTCGGCCACGATCTATGGGGCGGAGCTGCAGATCGGCGGCCGGAACGTCACGCTCGTCGTGCGCGGCGCGTGCCCGCCCGACGCACGGACGTGCGACCCCGCGTCGCTCGCGACGCCCATCCGGCGCGCCATTGCGTCGGTGGATCGGGACATTGCCGTCTCCAACGTGCGCACCATGCCGCGCGTCGTCGCGGAGTACGTCTCGCCGTGGCGACTGTTCATGGGGCTCCTCAGCATCTTCGCGATGCTCGCGCTCATCATTGCCGCCATCGGCATCTACGGCGTCATGATGTACACCGTGCTGCAGCGCACGCACGAGATCGGCATCCGGATGGCGCTCGGCGCCGATCGCGGTGCGGTGGTCCGGATGGTCGTGCGGGACGCGGTGCGACTCGTCATGTGGGGTGCGGTCATCGGCGTGCTCGGCGCGTTGGCGATCGGCCGGATCCTGCCCTTGATGCTGTACCACGTGAGCGCGGCCGATCCAGTGGTCATCGGGAGCATCGCCGCGCTGCTCTCGATCGTCGCGCTCCTGGCGAGCTGGCTCCCCGCGCGCCGCGCGACCGCCGTCGATCCGATGCTCGCGCTGCGGAGCGAGTGACGGCATCGGATCGCATCCACTGAGCGGAGGGACGTATGCTGGATGGACTCTGGAGCGATCTGCGCTACCGACTGCGCGCTGTCTTTCGGCGCGATACGGTCGAGCGCGAGCTGGACGACGAGCTGCGCTTCCATCTCGACCAGGAAGCGGAGAAGTACATCGCGCACGGGATGTCTCGCGACGACGCACTCCGCCGCGCGCGGCTCGCCTTCGGCGGCGTCGATCGCTTCAAGGAGGAGAGCCGCGATGCGCGCGGTACGCGGCTGCTCGAGGACGTGATGGCGGACGTCGCCTTCACCGTGCGCACGCTCGTCAAGCGCCCCGCGTTCACGATCGTCGCCGTGCTCACGCTGATGCTCGGCATCGGCGCCAATACCGCCATCTTCAGCGTGGTGAGCGCCGTGCTCCTCCGCCCACTCCCGTACCACGACCCGGCACGCCTGGTCATGGTGTGGGGCGTCCAGGGGAGCGATGCGATGCAGGGCGTGACCTACCCGGACTACCTCGACTGGCGCGCGCGCAACCACGTGTTCGAGGACATTGGCGTCTTCCGCGGCCAGAGCGTGAACCTCACCGGCGAGGAGCAGCCGGACCGGATGATCGGCTCGTTCATCTCGGCGAGCTTCTTCCGCCTGCTCGGCGCGAGCGCCGAGCGCGGCCGGCTGTTCAGCGACGCCGAGACCGCGGTGGGCACGGCGCAGCCGGTCGCGGTGATCAGCGACGAGGCGTGGCGCACACGCTTCGGCTCCGACCCGAAGGTGCTCGGCCGCACGCTGGTGCTCAACGGGCAGCCGTTCACCGTGGTCGGGATCACGCGCCGTGACTACGAGGAGCCGCTCGGCACCCCCGACGTCTGGCTCCCGATCGCGTACTACCCGAATGCGGGAGGACTCCAGCGCGGCACGCGCGGGATGCTCGCGCTCGCGCGGCTCGCCCCGGGCGTCGGGCTCGCGCGCGCGCAGGCGGAGATGGACGCGATCGAGCGGCGGCTGGCCGAGGAGTACCCGGAGACGAACGCGGGGAGCGGCGTGCGGCTGGCGCCCCTGCGCGACGAGCTCGTCGGCCCCGCGCGCGCGCCGCTGTACACACTCCTCGGCGCCGTCGGCGTCGTGCTCCTCATCGCCTGCGCGAACGTGGCCAACCTGCAGCTCGCCCGCGCGGCGGCCCGCCGGCGCGAGATCTCGGTGCGCGCCGCGCTCGGCGCCGCGCGGGCGCGGCTCGTGCGCCAGCTCCTCACCGAGAGCGTGCTGCTCGCGGTCATCGGCGGGGCGGCGGGGATCGCGCTCGGCTGGCTGGGCGTGCGCGCGCTCGCTCCCGTGGTTTCCGACGTCGGGCTGCCGCTCGTCGGCGCCGTGTCGCTCGACGGGACGGTGCTGGCGTTCGCCGTGGGCCTCACCATGGTCACGGGCGTGATCTTCGGTCTCGTCCCCGCCCTGCACGCGTCGCGCGTGGACCTCGCGCACGCGCTCGGGGAGCGCGTGGGCAGCGGGGGTCGTTCGCGCATGGCGGCGCGCGACGCGCTGGTGGTGGCGCAGATGGCGCTGTGCATCGTGCTCCTCGTCGGCGCGGGACTCCTCACGCGGAGCCTCGTGAGCCTGCAGCACGTGGACGCCGGCTTCGATCCGGCGCGGCTGCTCACGATGGAGCTCCGCCTCCCGCCGACCAAGTACCGCGACGACGCGAGCATCACGCGCATGTTCGACGCGATGATCGCCCGCATCCGCGCCGTGCCCGGGGTGCGCGCGGCCGCACTGGTGCGCGCCGTACCGATGAGCGGGAACGCGGACGGCGCGGTGTACGAGATCGAGGGGCGACCGGCGCCGGATCCCGCCCGCGCCGCAGAGACGCAGCTCAACACGGTCAGCCCCGGCTACTTCGCCACGATGCGCATCCCGATCCTGCGCGGGCGAGACTTCACGGAGCGCGACCGCGATGGCGCGATGCGCGTGGTGATCGTGAACGACCGGATGGCCGCCCGCGAGTGGCCGGGCGAGTCGCCGATCGGCAAGCGCATCCGCGCCGTCGGCACCGATGCGTGGCTCACCGTCGTGGGCGTGGTGGGGAGCACGAAGCACTTCGCGCTCGACGACCGCCCGGCCGAGCAAGCGTACATCCCGTACATGCAGGCGCCGCAGATCTTCACGAGCGTGGTCGCGCGCACGGCCGGCGACCCGATGGCGCTCGGCGCGGCGGTGCGCGGCGCGATCTGGCGCGTGGACCGCGACCAGCCCGTCTGGAAGATCCGCTCCATGGAGCTCCTCATGCGACGATCGCTGCGGCAGCGCCGGGTCGTCATGGCGCTCACCGGCACCTTCGCGGCCGTGGCGCTCCTGCTCGCGGCGGTGGGGATCTACGGCGTGGTGTCCTACCTGGTGACGCGCCGCACGCAGGAGGTGGGAATCCGGATGGCGCTCGGCGCACGCGCGACGGACGTGCGGCGCATGGTCGTGTGGCAGGGGCTTCGCGTGGTCGGCGCGGCCGTGCTGCTCGGCGTCGCCGTCGCGCTGGTCGCGTCGCGTCTCATCACGAGCCAGCTCTATGGCGTGAGCGCGGCCGATCCGGTCACCTTCGTGGCCGCCCCGCTCGTGCTGGTGCTGGTGGCGCTCGCCGCCCTCTACCTCCCCGCCCGCCGCGCGAGCCGCGTCGACCCGGTGGTGGCGCTGCGCGCGGAGTGAAGCGCGGGGTGCGGGGTGCGGGGCGCGGGGCCCTCGCGGGACGCGGGACGCGGGACGTGGGGTGCGGGGCGCGTGGAGTATGGAATGCGACACGGGGACCGGCCTTCGCCGGTCCCCGTGTCGCTCAGTCCGCACCAACCCGCGCCCCACATCCCGCGCCCCGCGCCCCGCCACCGGCACTACTTTCCCCGACTCAGGCGGTACAGCACCACCGCGGCCCGCTCCGTCTGCATGACGATCGACGGCAGGAACACCCGCTCCCGCGGGGAGTGCGCGCCCGCGCCATCGGCGCCGAGCCCATCGAGACCGCTCACGTACGGGGCGACGAAGGAGATGTCCCCCGCGCCGCGCTTGCCGGGATCGAGCGCCTCGACCGCGCCGTAGCCGAGCGCCTGACTGGCGGAGTCGTACACGGCGAGGAGCGCGCGATTCCCCGCCGTCGGCGGCATCGCCGGATACTCATCGCCGAACGCGATCTCGGCGGACGTGAACGGGAGGTGCTCCGCCACGATCGCGCGCATGCGCTCCCGCGCGTTGGCCTTCTGCTCCTCGGAGAGGAAGCGCAGATCGCCCTGCACGTACACCGTCGGCGCGATGATGTTGAGCTTCCCCGCCGCCGCTCCCGTCACGTGCGCGGAGTCGAAGGTCACGTCCGTGCCCCCGACGATGATCCCCGGGTTGAAGGTGAGGTACTGCTCGTGGGAGAGCTGGCCGCGCATCGCATCGAGGATGCGCGCCGCCTCGAACACCGCGCCGTCGCCGGTGCTGTCGCCGAAGATCCCCGACGAGTGCGACTGACGCGCGCGGACCGTGAGCAGCCAGTTGCTGTCGCCGCGGCGCGCCACCGTGGCCACCTCGCGGCTCCCCCCCTCGAAGCCGAGCACGATGTCGCTCCGCTTCCCCGCCTCGATCAGATCGCGGCGCGACACGCTCAGCGGATCGCCCGCCGCCTCTTCATCGCCGCTGAACACGACGGTGATGTTCGCGTCCTTCAGCGCGCCCACCGCCCGCAGCGCCTTCAACGCGTAGATGATGATGACATCCCCACCCTTCATGTCGCTCGAGCCGGCGCCGCGCGCCGCCGTGTCCTCGCGCACGAACTGCTGCCCCTCCCCCTCGAACACGGTGTCGAGATGGCCGATGAGCAGGATGCGCGTGCCGCCGTCGCGACCGCGGTGCACGGCGATGAGGTGGCCGGCCCGGTGCATCGACGCCGGCATCTCGCTCCATCGCGTCTCGAAGCCGAGCGAATCGAGCGCCGCGCGGAACACCGCGCCCACCCGGTGCACGCCCTCGACGTTCAGCGTCCCGCTGTTGATGTCGACCACCCTGGCGAGCATGTCCACCTGCTCCGAGCGGTGCTTCTGGATGTAGTCGCGCATCCGCCGCTCGGCGCGGGAGAGCCTGGTTCCCTGCGCGGAGAGCGCCGGGGCGGTGGCGAGCGCGAGCAGCAGAGCGGGAATGGCGAGGAAGAGTGGCGAGCGAGCGGCGGGGGAACGGGAGAGCGAGGATCGGGAAGCGAGTGCCATGGCGATCGTGGAGTGAGTGACGGACTCTGGCGTGCTGCAGCCTCGGTGCCTCAGTATGCCGGCGAGCCCGCCGGCGCGCGAGTAGGCGGCCGGAGTGACTTCCCCCGCTCGAGCACGTCTCGTCCATCCGCGGCGCCCCCGCTCCCTGGTTCCCGCCCTCCGGGTCCCCGTGCCCCTTGCCCGTCGCGAGAGCGCAGGTCTATAGTAGGCGCTCCGGCTCCTGGGCGGCCCAGGGCCCGGGGGCTCGTCGTGAGAACCGACGTCGCGAGGATGCGCGTGGCTGCTCCTCCTCCCGGGCGTCACCCCGAGGCTCCCACACCCGCGCTCCACCGCGCGGTGCGATGGCTCCCGCTGGATGACGCCTTCTACATGCTCGCCAGCGTGCTTGCGACGGCGCGAGCGGATCCCGTCGCGATCACCAGGCGTGCACTCCTGCAGGTGGAGGCGCACCTGCGCGGCGACCCGGACGGCGTCGGCGTGCTCGTCGGCGGGCCGCGCCGATACCCCGAGGCACATCTCTCCCTGATCCTCGTCGAGAGCGCCGCGCGCGCGGATGCGCCCGCTGGTGTGCACGACGTCGAGGCGGAGATCGCCGCGGGCCTCGGGTCGCTGGCCCGGCGGCTGGAGCTGGACGGGCGCATGGTGGTCGGGTGGTACCGCGGGAACGCTCCGGTGGTGCCGCGCCCCGTGTTGCGCGACGTGGCGATCCACCGCACGCACTTTCCGCATCCGTGGCAGGTGGCGATCCTGCGCCATGACGCCGGCGGCTCTCCGCAGGGCGGGATCGTGCGCGTCGAGCCCGGCTCGCTACGCCCCTACTGCGTCCCGTTCCTGGAGATCATCCCGGCGAACTCGCCCGCGCACGACGACGTCCTGCCGACGGCGATCACCTGGGTGAACTATCATCCCGAGCGACGCGTCGTGCCGCTCCCGCCATCCGCGCTCGACGATCCATCGCTCCTCCCCATCGACGCGCCTCCAGCGCCGACGGTGGTGCACTCGCTCATCGAGTGGATTCGTCGCATGGGCGGACGGAAGGGCGGCGGAGCGAAGCACGGTCGCGACGCGGTGCGGCCGTCTCCCGCGCCAACGGGCCGGCCGCCGGCACCGCCGAACGAGAGGACGCTCGCGCCACCGGCACCTCCGTCGGCGACGAAGCCGCTCGTGCCGTCCGCGGCGACCATCGCGGCCGAGGAGCCGATGACGCTCCCTCCGCCGCGCGCGGATCGACCGCTGTCGCCCACCGAGCGCCCTCCGGTGCCGCCTCCGCCCGAGCCCCCGGCGCACGCGCCACTCGCTCCGGTAGTGGCGCCGCGCACAGAGCCGCCGCTCGTCGACGTGGCACCAGTCGACGTGGCACCAGTCGACGCGGCACCAGTCGGCGCGGCACCAGTCGGCGCGGCAACAGTCGACCGCGCTCCCGTGGACGCGGCGCCCATCGCCGCGGCGCGCGTCGACGCCGCACCCATCGAGGCCGCGCCTGACGACGCTCCGCCGGTCGAAGCGGCATCAGCCGACGCCGCGCTCGACGAGCCGTCGGGCCCGGCGGTGTTCGGCATCCCGCTCGCCGTCGAGCCCGGCCGCGCGGTGACGCGCGAGGCCGCGCCCGAGTCGCCGCGGAAGGTGCCGCGCGAGCCCCCGCCGCGCGACGTGCCCGTACCGATCCCGCGGGCGGTGGAGACTCCGGCCGCCGCGCCGCCGGCCGCCACGCCGCCGCCGACCCCGTCCCCGCCCCCGCCCTCCGCCGAACGCGCGGAGCCAGCAGGCGCGCCGGCGCCATTCCCGCGCGAGGTGCCCGACTCGGCGGAGCTGCGGGCGCGCGTCGCGCGGCGCGCGCTCGAGGCGAAGCGGCTGCATGCCCGCGCCACGCGCGCCCGCCGCATCCTGCTCGCGCTTCCCCTCGTCGCGCTCGCCGGACTCGGCCTGCAGCGCATGCTCGCGTCCCGGCTCGAGCGCCTCCCGTCGAACGTCGCCAGCGCGGCGGACGACCCACCCGCGGCGCGGGACGCGCAACGGGCGCGCGCCGCGCGCGATGACTCCGCGCGCGCCGCGACCAGCTTCGCGCTCTCACGGATCGACGAGTACGGATCGCGGCTCGATGGCGCGCTCGCCACGATCTCCGACGCGCTCGACGCCGCCCGCGCGCCGCTGGAGCGCGACGCCGCCTGCGCGCGCGCCGACTCGGCGTACATCGATGCCCTGATGTCGCGTCAGGCGATCGACATCGCGACACAGCAGGTCGGCGGTCCGCTCGATGCCGAGCGCGCCGCGCGCGTCACCGCGCTCGGCAAGCGACTCGACGTCCTGCAGCGATCGCTGTACGCGGGCGACTGCGCCGCGCCCTGAGCCGGGCAGCCGGGCCGCGACGCCGCCCGCCCGATCAGCCCGGCCGTTCGGCCGCCTCCTCCGTCTCGCGCACCACCAGCGTCGGGCAGGGCGCCATGCGGAGCACTTCGGCCGTGGTGCTCCCGAGCAGCGCCCGCGCGATCCTGCCGGCGCCGTGCGCGCCCATCACGATCAGGTCGGCCTCGGTGCGCTGCGCGGCGCTCACGATCTCGTGCGCCGCGTCGCCGAACGCGACGTCGCTCTCCACGCGCTCCCGCCGCACCCCCGCCGCGATGAGCTTCGCCATCCAGCGGTCGGCCTCGTGCCGCACCTCCTCGCGCATGCGCTCCGGCTCGTGCACCGCCCCGCCGGATCCCACCGCGGCCATCGAGAGCACGCTGCTGAAGATCGCCGAGCTCACCACGTGCAGCGCGGTGGCGGTGGCATCGAAGCGCGACGCGAGCTGGCGGGCCCACTGCAGCACCGTGACCGTGACGTCCGAGTCGTCGATCGGCACGAGGATGTGACGCGGCGCCAGCTCCGGCTCGCCGGGCACGAGGAGCACCGGCGCCCTCCCGCCGTGCAGCACGCGCTCCGCCGTGCTCCCCACGCGCGCGCGCCCATCGGCGCGCTCACCATGCTTCCCCACCACGATCAGGTTCGCGTGGTACTCGTTGGCCACCTCGATGATGGCGTCCGATGCGCGTTGCCGGCGGATCTCCGTCCACACGAGTCGCGGCCCCAACACCGCCGCGAGCTCGCGCAGCCGGCGCTCCGCCCCCTCGCGCGCCGTCTGCAGCACGACGTCGACCGGCGGGTAGCGACCGCGGAGAAAGCGCGGCGGCTGCGGGATGTCGATGGCATGGACCAGCACCAGCTCGGCTTCCGGGGCGAAGCGCCACGCGATCCATCGTGCCGCGGCGAGCGCCGTGTCGCTGAAGTCCATGCCGATCACCACGCGCTGCAAGCGCATAGGCACCTCCATCTCTGCTGGATTCCCCCGACGAAAGGTGCCGGCGTCCGGCGAGCCCGTGAATCGGCGAATTCGCGAAAGTCGTGTCGGCATCGCCCCGACGCGCGCACACCGGCGGGGGAGCGTCGCTTCGAGCCTTGCGCGCGTCGCGCACCCGTATCAACGCGTTGACAGGTTAGAAATCTGCATCTATTCTACCCGCCAACCCCATTCATGGAGGTTATGACGTGAGCCGGAACCCTCCGAGCCCGGCCATCGCGGGGAAGGACGACACCGCGCGGCTGCTCTGCCGATTCGTTCGATCGATCTACGGCGGGCCGGCATGGCACGGCCCGTCGGTCCGGAGCGCGCTGCGTGGCGTGACGGCCGAGCAGGCGCTCGTGCGCATCGCGCCGGGACGGAACTCGGTGTGGGATCTGGTGCTCCACGTCGCCCTGACGCGCCACCGGGTGATCGGCCGCATCGCCGGCGTCACGGGTGTGCCCGTTCCCCGGCCGGCGCGCTTTCCCCGCCGGCTCCGCGGGACGTGGTGGCCGGAGCTGCCCGAGGGGGCGCACGGCTCGAGCGCCGAGCGCCGCGACGCGTGGCGCGACGATCGCGCCCTCCTCGACGACTGTCAGGCTCGGCTGCTCGCCGTCCTCGATGCGCTCCCCGCCGGCGCGCTGCATCGCGGACGTCGTGGCGTCCGCTGGTCGATCGCCGACGAGATCGCCGGCCTCGCGGCGCACGATGCGTATCACGCCGGGCAGATTCGGCTGCTCCTGCGACTCGCTCCCGCGGCACGCGGCGTGCGCCAGGCGCGCTCGCCGTAGTGCTCGCGCCGCGCCGGAACCGGCGCCGTGGCGAGCACGCTCACGACGTGAGCGGGAGGCTCACGCCACGGAGGGTGACATGACCAAGGCGCAGCGCAAGCATCTGGAGAAGCGTTTGCTCGAGGAGCGCGAGCGCGTGCTCCGGCTGCTCGACCGCTTTCGCGAAACGTCGAGTGCGGAGGAGCGCGAGCAGAGCGGCGACCTGTCCGCGTTCCCGCTCCACTTCGCCGACGAGGGAACGGACACCGAGGATCAGGACACCGAGACCGTGCTCGCGCAGCGACAGAGCGCGACGCTCGCCGACATCGACGACGCGTTGCGCCGCCTCTACCGCGAGCCCGACTCGTTCGGCCGTTGCGTGGTGGACGGGCGCGAGATCCCGTTCGCCCGCCTCGACATCATCCCGTGGGCACGGACGTGCCCGGAGCACCAGCAGACGCGAGAGTAGAGCTCGGGAATCGGGAAGCGGGAATCGAATGCGCGAGGAGCGTGCTGGCGATTCCCGATTCCCGCTTCCCGCTTCTCGAGCCGTTCGCTCCCCCCTCTCAGCCCTTGTGACTCAGTGAGTACACGTACGCCGACACCGCCTGTACCTGCTGCGGCGTGAGCGACGCGCCGCCCAGCGGGGGCATCGGGGCCGTGTACGGCGGCGTCGGATTCGGCATCCCCTGCGTCACGCGTTGCACGATGAAGTTGTAGCTCCCATCCCCGGTCGCCCACTTGTTGTCGGTCAGGTCGGGCGCGAGCTGCGTCCCCTTGGCGTCCGGTCCGTGACACGTGTAGCAGAGACCGCCAGCCGCCTTCCCATGGAAGATGCTGTCGCCGAGGGCGATCACCTTGGGGTCCTTCGGCGCCGTGCCGCCGCTGGCGGTCGCGCCACCGCCCGCCGCGGTCCCGGTGCTTCCCGCTGGTGCCGCGGTCGATGTGGAACCAGCGGGCGCACCGCCGGTCGCTGGGCTCGGCATCGCCGTCGCGGTCGTGTCGCCGCCCTTCGCCTTCTCTCCACCGCTGCACGCCGCCACGAGGACGGCCACGGTTGCCAATCCCCCGGCGCGCACCGCCAACCGGATCGGCGAGCTCCACTGCCACATCCTTCCTCCTTGCATGATCGCCCGCATTCTCGACGCAAGCGCCACGCCGTGGCGCCGGACGTGCGCGGAGCGCGCGGTCGTTGGACTGGTTCGTGCGAAGTCGTACGGCGGCCGAACGCCAGCCGGGCACGGCCGGTGTACCGGACGTCCCGTCGCCCCGCGACGCGCCGTCCATCCGATGAACAGGCTGTCAGATGCAGGACGAGAGTGACCCCAGGGGCGAGCTCCCCGCGCGCGCCGGCCGGCAGGATGCCTCACGAGTGGCGGGACTGCCCCCGAACGCGGCGCGGCCACCGGCCATCCACGATGCGGAGATCCCCCTCCCGGGCGGGCGCGAGCCCGCGCGCCCACCCGACGATCCCCCGTCGCACGCGCCAGCGGCCGGCGACTGGCAGCGGATCGCCGCCGCCCACGCGCGCACGAGGGACCGGCTGGACCGGCTGCTCCGCGCCACCGAGGCACTGTGCACCGCCGCCACGCTGCGCGAGGTCGTGGACGTGATGCTCTCGCACGCGATCGCCGCCCTCGGCGCCAGCGGCGGCCGCGTCTGCGTCCTGTCCGAGGACGGCGCCTGGCTGCGCGTGCTGCACGAGGTGGGCGACCTCGCGGTCGATGCGGATCGGCGACGCCGCGTCCGGGTGGACGGCGCGCTCCCGGCGAGCGAGGTCGCGCGCACCGGGGAGCCCGTGTTCATCGACTCGCCAGGCGCCTGGCGCGCCCGCTACCCGGATGACCGCGACCGCCTCGCCGATGCCGGCGGCGCCGCGCTGGCCGTGCTCCCGCTGGTGGTGCAGCAGCGCGTGATCGGGACGTTCGGCATGACGTTCGCCGATGCGCGCGCGCTCGCCGGCGAGGACCGGGAGTTCATGAGCGCGCTCGCCCGCCACTGCGCGCAGGCGGTCTGGCGCGCGCGCCTCCACGACGCCTCGCTCGAGGCGAGCCGCGCCAAGTCGGAGTTCCTCGCCGTCATGTCGCACGAGCTCCGCACGCCGCTCACGGCGATCCTCGGTCACGAGGAACTGCTCTCCGAGGAGATCTTCGGCCCGCTCACCCCGGCGCAGCGCGAGCACCTCGCCCGCATCCGCGCCAGCGGGGAGCATCTCCTCCTTCTCATCGAGGCGGTGCTGCACCTCTCGCCCATCCAGGCGGGGCGCGATCCGGTACGCGCCGAACGGTGCTTCGTGGACGAGGTCGTGGACGATGCGCTGCGCGCCATCCGTCCGGTGGCGCGCGCCAAGGGGCTGGAGGTGGTGCACCGCGTCGCCGAGCCGCCGATCCGGCTGCGCACGGACCCGGCGAAGCTGCGCCAGATCGTGATCAATCTCGCCGGCAACGCGGCGAAGTTCACCACGCACGGACGCATCGTGGTGGAAACGCGCGCCGAGCCGGAGCGCGTGCTGATCGAGGTGTCGGACACGGGGATCGGCATCCGCGCCGAGCACCTGCCGCGCGTGTTCGACACGTTCTGGCAGGTGGACCAGGGGCTCACCCGTCCGTCCAGCGGGATCGGCATCGGACTCGCCGTGGCGCGCGAGCTCGCGCGGCTGCTCGGCGGCGACGTGTCGGTGCGGAGCCGCGCGGGCCAGGGGAGCACGTTCACCGCGTGGGTGCCGCATGGGCGGGGCGCGGGACGCAAGGCGCGGAGCGCGCGGGGTCCAGGGAGCGCGAGAGGCGTCAGGCTGGCCGACGGCGGGGGTGCGGGAACGGATGGAGGAGCGGGCGGTACATAGCGGGAGCGGAATCGCCGAGCGCACTCATCACGGGAGTGAACCCATGCCGCTGCCGCAGGAGATGCTGGAGGAGATGCAGGCGCGCCGCCGCGACGAGGCGGCGCTGGCCAACCGCGATCGCCGGGTCGCGCTCGCCGCGTGCGCCGCCATGTGTCTCGGGTGGTGCGCGCTCGGCTGCGCGCTCATCCTCGTCGGCGCGCATACCTCCAGCCATCTCTGGGGGCGCGTCGCGTTCTGGGGCGGACTTGGCGTGGGGAACGGGGGCATCCTGTTCACCCTCGTGGATGCGTACCGCCGAGGCGAGCGTCGCGGCGACTGGTGAGCGCGGCCGACGGAACCCGAGGGCGCTCGGATCTCTTCTAGATGAACGCGGCGCGCCACGAACGTGGCCCGCGTCGTGCGTGCGGACTCGTCCCCGCCGCTCGGTCGCCGCCGCTCGGGCCGGGCGGCGTCCCGTCCCTCCTCATCAGGAAGGAACCCATGAGTGTCATCGAGTACCATGGCCTCATCCGCTCCTCGCTGGCCGATCTGCTCGCCGACGCGCGCGAGCGGACGCTGCTGCTCGTGAGCACGGTATCCGAGGCCGATCTCCGCAAGCAGCACGATCCGCTCATGGGCCCCATCCTCTGGGACCTCGGCCACATCGCTCATTTCGAGAAGCTCTGGCTCGGACGCAACCTCGATGGTCCCATCGAGTTCGTGGAGATGCCGGGGCTGTTCAACCCATTCGAGCACCCGCGCGGTGTGCGCGGCGCGCTCCCGCTCCCGACCCTCGACGACACGCTCGCCCGCATGCGCGAGATCCGCGCGCGCGTGCTCGAGCGCCTGGCGCACGCCGACGTCGACTCGCCCAATCCGCTGCTGCGCGACGGCTACGTCTATCGCATGGTGGCGCAGCACGAGTTCCAGCACGACGAGACGATCCTGCAGACGCTGCAGCTCGAGCGCGACGAGCCGTACCACCCCGCGCGCCGCATCGAGCCGCCGCGTGGCGCGGCGCCGGCGGCCCCGGGCGCCATGGTGCGCGTGCCCGGCGGCGAGGTGTGGATCGGCACGGACGACCGGACCGCCGCCTACGACAACGAGCGCCCGCGCCACCGCCGTACGCTCGCGCCGTACTGGATCGATGTCACCCCGGTCACGAACGAGCAGTACGTGCGGTTCATCGAGGCGAACGGCTACGCCACGCGCGCGTGGTGGTCGGATGCGGGGTGGGCGTGGCTCTGCGCCACCGAGGCGCGCGCCCCCAAGTACTGGCGGCGCGAGGGGGGCGAATGGCGCACGCGCGCGATGGACCGCGCGGCTCCGCTCGATCCGCTGGCGCCCGTGTGCCACGTCTGCTACCACGAAGCGGAGGCGTTCGCGCGCTGGGCGGGGAAGCGCCTGCCAACCGAGGCGGAGTGGGAGGCGGCCGCCGCGTGGGATTTCACCGCCGGCGAGTGGCGCGCGTATCCGTGGGGCGACGAGCCGCCCACGCCCGCGCACGCGAACCTCGACCAGCTCGCGTTCGGCGTCGCGCAGGTGGGCGCCCATCCGCTCGGCGTCTCGCCCGTCGGCTGCCACGGGATGATCGGCGACGTGTGGGAGTGGACCTCCACCGACTTCCACGGCTACCCGGGATACGAGAGCTTCCCCTACCCCGAGTACTCGGAGGCGTTCTTCGGGAGCGAGTACAAGGTGCTGCGCGGCGGCTCGTGGGCCACGCGCCCCGGCGCGATCCGCAACAGCTTCCGCAACTGGGACTACCCCATCCGGCGGCAGATCTTCGCCGGCTTCCGGTGCGCGCGCGATGACTAGCCCGGCCCGTGCCGGCGCGGCCCGGCCCACCGGCGAGCGCGCGATGCTCGCCGACGTGCGCGAGGGGCTCTCGCGCGCGCAGAAGGAGCTGTCCCCCAAGTACTTCTACGACGAGCGCGGCTCGGAGCTGTTCGAGGCGATCACGCGCCTCCCCGAGTACTACCTCACGCGCACGGAGCGAGCGATGCTGCGCGCGCTCGCGCCGGAGCTGGTGGCCGCCATCCACCCGCGCACGATCGTGGAGCTCGGCGCCGGAAGCGCGGAGAAGACGCGCATCCTGCTCGATGCCGCGTGCCGCGCGGCCGATCGCGCGCTCACCTACGTGCCGGTGGACGTGAGCGCCGAGTTCCTCGACCGCACCGCGACGCGCCTCCGCGAGGCGTATCCGGCGCTCGACGTCCGCCCGGTGGTCGCCGACATCACGACCGACATCGTGCTCCCCGCGCTGCGCCATCCGGTGCTGCACGTCTTCCTCGGCAGCACGATCGGCAACTTCGAGACGCCGGCGGCGGTCCGGCTGCTGCGCCGCATCCGCTCGGCGATGCGCGACGGCGACCGGCTGCTCCTCGGCGCCGACCTGCGCAAGGCGGTGCCGCGGATCGAGGCGGCGTACAACGATCGCGCCGGCATCACGGCGGAGTTCAACCGCAACGTGCTGCGCGTGCTCAATCGGGAGCTCGGCGCGGACTTCGACGTCGATGCGTTCCGTCATCGCGCGATCTACGACCGCGATCGCCATCGGATCGAGATGCACCTCGTCGCCGATGCGCCCCAGCAGGTCACCGTGCCGGGCGTCGGGGTGGTGCGCATCGCGCGCGGCGAGAGCATTCGCACGGAGATCAGCACCAAGTACGACCGCCCCGCGATCGAGGCGATGTTCGCCGCCGCGGGACTCGATCTGGCGGACTGGCGAACGGATCCCGACGGGCTGTTCGCGCTCGCGCTCGGGGCGCGCGCGGCATGAGCGCCCGCCCGGACGCCGTGGATGGCGCGCTCGAGCGCGCCATCCACGCGGCCTGTTTCGCGCCCGGCTCCGCGGGCGAGCCACCCCGCCTGGGTGCCGAGGCGGAGGTGATCCCGGTGCTCGCGAGCGGTCGCGTGGCGCC
Organism: Gemmatimonadaceae bacterium; assembly: GCA_036378095.1. Taxonomy (GTDB): domain Bacteria; phylum Gemmatimonadota; class Gemmatimonadetes; order Gemmatimonadales; family Gemmatimonadaceae; genus JADGGM01. Next base: position 14,948 of record DASUXC010000138.1, read on the forward strand.
GATCGACGACGGCCGCGGCGGTGGTACCCTCGCCGCGCTGCGGCGGCTCGGCGCCGAGCGCGGGTGGACGGAGCACCGCACGTGCAAGGGAACGCCGGCCTTCGCGCTCCCGGACGGCGGGGCGATCACCTTCGAGCCCGGCGGGCAGATCGAGTACGGCGCGCCCCCCGCGCGCTCGGCGAGCGCCCTCGCCGCATCGATCGAGGACGTGATCGGCGCGATGCGCGATGTCGCGTCGGGCGCCGGGATCGAGCTGCTCGCCGTCGGCATCGATCCCGTGAACCGCGTGGAGGACGCGCCGCTCCAGCTGCGCGCCGATCGCTACGTGCGCATGGCCGAGTACTTCGCCACCATCGGCCCGTGCGGCGCGCGCATGATGCGGCAGACGGCCGCGCTCCAGGTGAGCCTCGACCGCGGTCCCGCGCCCGCGGAGCGCTGGCGACTCCTCAACGCGCTCGCCCCGTGGCTCGTGGCCCTGTTCGCGACCTCCCCGCGCTACGCGGGAGCGGACACCGGCTTCGCCAGCTACCGCTCGGCGGTGTGGCGCGGGGTGGACGAGCGGCGCACGGGGATCTTCCCGGGGTGCGACCCGGCGCGCGAGTACGCGCGCTTCGCGCTGGAGGCGCCGGCGATGCTGCTCGGCCCCCGGAACGGCGCGTACGAGCCGTTCGCCGGGTGGCTCGCGCGCGGCGAGGCGACGCGCGACGACTGGGACGCCCACCTCACCACCCTCTTTCCCGAGGTTCGCCCGCGCGGCTACCTCGAGGTTCGCTCGTGCGACGCGCTGCCGCCGGAGCGCGTCATCGCCCCGCTCGTCTTTCTCTCCGGCCTCGCGTACCACGAGCCGAGCACGCGCGCGGCGCTCGAGCTGCTCGGCGATCCCGACGCCGCCCTCCTCGCGCGGGCGGCGCGCGAGGGGGGCGCCGAGCCGACGATCGCGCGCGTCGCCCCCTCGCTCGTGGAGCTCGCCGTCGCCGGCGCGCGGGCGCTCGGAGCGGAGTTCGTGCGGGGCGACGACGTGGACCGCGCGCGGGAGATCCTGAGCCGGCCGGCCGCCGGGTCACCCGGTCACTGACCGGCCGTCGTCGCCGGACGGCCGCCCGCCCGCCGCGCGCACGACCGTGTCCGCCACCGCCCCGTACACCAGGTGCCCCGCGAGACCGCGGGCGTGCGTCTGCCAGGGGAAGCGGGTGGGACCGGGCGTGAGCCCGAGCGCGTAGACCAGCCCCTCGTCCACGAGGAGGAAGAACGCCGCGCCGAAGGCGAGCCCGCGCGCGAGCCCCGCGCGCGGCAGGCGGTCCACGAGCGCGGCGTAGAGCGCGCCGGTACCGACGCCGAGCGCCCGGTGAATCATCGTGCCGTAGCGCTCGCGCCGAGCATCGTCCAGCTCGACGCCGAGGAGACGCGCCCCCTTCGCCGCCGCCACCGCGTATGCCGTGCTCCCGTGCCGCACGCGATCCTCGCGCTCCCGCGCGGACCGGCTCTCCCGCTCGTACAGCACCGTGGTCACCTTCCCCATCACCCACGTCGCCGCCGCGCCCGCGATCGCGCCGAGCACGATCTCGTCGAGCATGCGTCTCGCGTCAGGCATCGCGTCATCCTCCCTGCATGGTGTGCCGCGCGCCCGCACCCCTCGCCGCGATCCGATCGACCCCCGCCATCGCCTTCCACGGCCGCGGGTGCGATGGCTCGCAACGAGTGTTCCACGCCGGCGCCAAGCGGCCTCGAGCCCGTGCGCCTCCGGGCTCGGCCGCCCGCGCCGTGGGCGACGATCAGACGATCAGATCGTCGCCACCTTCATCCTCGGCACCAGCAGGTGGATGACCAGCAGCGCCAGCACGTACGCCACGCCGCAGAACACGAAGATGATCCCGTAGTTGCTGTGCGTCGCCTGGAGGATGTGCCCGGTGGCGCGCTGGAAGACCACCGCGCTGATCGCGCCGACGAAGCCGCCGATCCCGACCACCGATGCCACCGCGCGCCGCGGGAACATGTCGCTCACCATCGTGAACAGGTTGCACGACCACCACTGGTGCGCGGCCGCGGCCACGCTCACGATCGCCACAGCGCCCCACATGCTCCCCAGGTGCGGCGCGATCATCGTCGGCACGATGAGCAGCGCGGCGACGAGCATGGCCGTCTTGCGGCCGCGGTTCACCGTCTGCCCGCGGGAGATGAGCGAGCTGGAGAACCATCCGCCGGCGACCGAGCCGGCGTCGGCGAGCACGTAGATCACGATCAGCGGGAGCGCGAGGTTGGACAGCTCGACCCCCCAGTTCGCGTCGAGAAACTTGGGCAGCCAGAACAGGTAGAAGAGCCACACCGGATCGGTCATCGACTTCCCGATCACGAACGCCCACGTCTGCCGGTAGCCGAGGAGCTGGCGCCACGGGATCATCTCCTCCGACTCCTCGGGGTCGCTCCGGATGTGCTGCAGCTCGCTGCGCGACACGCGCGAGCTCTTCACCGGATCGTGGTACAGCGCGAGCCAGAAGGCGAGCCACACGAAGCCGAGCGCGCCGGTGGCGATGAACGCCCACTGCCACCCCCAGCGCAGCGTGATCCATGGCACGAGGAGCGGCGCGAGCACCGCCCCCATGTTGCTCCCGGCGTTGAAGATCCCCGTCGCCAGCGCGCGCTCCTTCTTCGGGAACCACTCCGCCACCGCCTTGATCGACCCGGGGAAGTTCCCCGACTCGCCGAGGCCGAGCAGCGCCCGCGCGGCGGAGAAGGTCGCCGCGCCGCGCGCGAACGCGTGTCCCGCCGCGGCGATGCTCCACGCGATGATCGACGCGGCGAGCCCGCGCCGCACGCCGATCCGGTCGAGGAGCCGCCCCACCGCGAGGAAGCCGACGCCGTACGCGAGGCTGAACCAGGAGACGATCTGCCCGTACTGCACCTCGGTCCACCCCAGCTCCCGCTGCAGCGTGGGCGCGAGGATGCCGATCACCTGCCGGTCGATGTAGTTGATCGTCGTCGCCGCGAACAGCAGCGCGCAGATCGTCCACCGGTAGCTGCTCCGCGCGACGTGCGGGCCGTCGTCGCGGAGCGGTGGCGGCATGGTGGTCGTGACGTCGCGGTCCACCGGATCCGACGACCGAAGCTCTCGGATGCTCATTCCTCTCTCCTGTTGACGGCGAGCCGGTCGGCGAGCGTCACCGCTGCACGCGGCCGCTCGCATCTCCCTTGACGAGGGCTTCCACCTCCGCCACGCTCACGCGGTTGAAGTCCCCGGGCACCGCATGCTTGAGGCACGACGCGGCCGTCGCGAACTCCAGCGCCCGCGCGTCGTCGCCGTAGGCGAGCAGGCCGTGAATCAGCCCGCCCGCGAACGAGTCCCCGGCGCCCACCCGGTCGACGATGTCCCCGATCTCGTAGTGCCGGCTGACGCGGCACGTCGCGCGGTCGTGCAGCACCGCCGACCACCCGTTCTGGTCGGCGCTGCGGCTCTCGCGCAGCGTGATCACCTGCTTCACGAGGTTGGGGAACTCGGTGAGCACGCGCTCGGCGAGCGCCGCGTAGCGGTCGCGGTCGAGCGTGCCGGCGTGCACGTCCACCCCGAGCTCGATCCCGAGCGCCTTCTGGCAGTCCTCCTCGTTCGCGATCCCCACCTGCACGTGCGACACGAGCTCGCGCATCACCTCCGGCGCCCGCTTCCCCCACCGCCAGAGATTCTTGCGGTAGTTGTAGTCGCACGACACGGTCACGCCCATCTCCCGCGCGCGGCGCACCGCCTCGAGGCAGAGCTCCGCCGCGCCGGCGCTCACCGCGGGCGTCACGCCGCTCACGTGAAACCAGTCGGCGCCGGCGAGGATGGCGCTCCAGTCGAAGTCCCCCGGCCGCGCGGCGGCGAGCGCCGAGCCCGCGCGGTCGTACACCACCTTGGACGCCCGCTGGTTCGCGCCCGTCTCCAGGTAGTAGATGCCGACGCGCTCCCCCTGCCGGCGGATGTGGCGCACGTCCACGCCGAAGCGGCGCAGCTCGGCCACCGCCGAATCCCCGATCGCGTTGGGCGGCAGCGCCGTCACGAACGCCGCCTCGTGCCCGTAGTTGGCCAGCGACACGGCGACGTTCGCCTCCGCGCCGCCGAACGTCGCCTCGAGCACCGGCGACTGGAACAGCCGCTCGTGCCCGGGGGACTTGAGTCGCAGCATGATCTCGCCGAAGGTCACGACCTTCGCCATCTCACTCTCCTTTCGTCTTCGCGGCGGCCGCGATGCGCACGGCCGCCCGGGTTTCTTCGCTGATGCGGTCGAACTCGCCGGCGGCGATCCACGCGCGCGGCGCGAGCCACGACCCGCCGCACGCCACCACCTGCGGCACGGCCAGATAGTCGACCAGGTTCGATGCCGTGATCCCGCCGGTGGGGACGAAGCGCACGTGCGCGTACGGCGCGGCGACGGCCTCGAGGAAGCGCACGCCGCCCATCGCCTCGGCGGGGAAGAACTTCACCACCTCGAGGCCACGGTGCAGCGCCCCGTCGATCTCCGATGGCGTGCACACGCCGGGGATCACCGGCATCCCGCGCTCCAGGCAGTAGTCCACCACCGCCGGGTTGTAGCCGGGCGTCACGACGAAGCGCGCGCCGGCGTCGCACGCGTTGGCCGCCTGCTGCGTGGTGAGCACCGTCCCGGCGCCCACGTGCAGCTCGGGGTGCGCGGCGGCGATGGCCGCGATCGCCTCCGCCGCCGCCGACGTCCGGAAGGTGATCTCCGCGCACGGCAGCCCGCCGTCGATCAGGGCGCGCGCCAGGGGCGCGGCGTGCCGTGCATCGTCGAGCACGATCACGGGGAGGATCTTCCAGTCCCGCAGATGGTTCAGCAGCTCGTTCATCGTGGTGTCTCGTCGTGCGCATCCATCGCGGCGCGCGCTCGAGCGCGCGCCGCGTCCGGCGGGGCGGCCGGCTCGCGCGTGATCCCCTCCCACACCCCCTGCAGGTACATCGCGCCGAGCGCGCGATCGTACAGCCCGTACCCCGGCCGCCCGTGCTCCCCCCAGATCGCGCGGCCGTGGTCCGGGCGAATGGGCCCGTCGAAGCCGCCGTCGCGGAGCGCGCGCAGCACGGCGAGCATGTCCACCGTCCCGCATGCGCTCGGGTGCGCCGTCTCGTGAAAGCGCCGCTCGCCGGTGACGGCCACGTTGCGGCAGTGCGCGAAGTGAATGCGCCCGCGCGCGGCGAGCCGGCGGGCGATCGCCGGCACGTCGTTCCGCGGCGATGCGCCGAGCGATCCGGTGCAGAGCGTCACCCCGTTGGCCGGCCGGTCCACGAGCGAGAGCAGCCGGTCGAGCGCGGCGCCGTCCCCGAGAATGCGCGGCAGCCCGAGCACGGGCCACGGTGGATCGTCGGGGTGGAGCGCGAGCAGCACGCCGGCGCTCTCCGCGGCCGGCACGACGCGCTCGAGGAAGTGGGCGAGGTGCTCCCACAGCCGCTCGGGCTCCATGCCGCGGTACGCCTCGCGCAGCGCCCCCAGCTCCGCCGCGTCGTACGCCGCGCCCCACCCCGGCAGCCCGGCGGTGCCGTGCGACAGGTCGATCGCCGCCAGCGCCGCGTCATCGTAGGCGAGCGCCTCCGAGCCATCGGCGAGCGGCATGGCGAGCGAGGTGCGCATCCAGTCGAACACCGGCATGAAGTTCCAGCACACCACGGGAACACCGGCGGCGCCCACGGCGGCCAGGCTCTCGCACCACGCGTCGATGAGCCGGTCGCGTCCCGGACGGCCGAGCTTGATGTCCTCGTGCACCGGGATGCTCTCCACCACGGCGAGCGAGAGCCCGGCGCGCTCCACCTCGTCGCGGAGCCGCGCCATCCCCTCCCGCGTCCACGCCACGCCGGCCGGCACCGCGTGCAGCGCGCTCACGATCCCGGTCACGCCGGGGATCTGGCGGATCCGCGCGAGCGACACCGGGTCCCCCGCCCCGTACCAGCGGAACGTCATCCGCATGCGCGCGCCCTCCCCATCCGGTCGCGTCCCGCCATCACGCACGGGGCTCCACGCCCGGCTCCGCGCCCGGCCCGAGCCGGTACGCCTCGCGCGCGAGGTCGGTGGCGAGGGCGCGCGCCATGCGCCGCGCATCGTCCATGTCCACGATGTGCCGCGCCACGAGGCCGCCCAGGTAGTTCGCGTCCATGCGCCGCGCCAGGTCGTGCCGCGCCGGGATCGAGCAGAACGCCCGCGTGTCGTCGTTGAACCCCACCGTGTTCCAGATCCCGGCGGTCTCCGTGGTGCGCTGGCGGAAGCGCGTCATCCCCTCGATCGAGTCGTGGAACCACCACGGCGGTCCGAGGCGCAGCGCCGGATAGTGCCCGGCCAGCGGCGCCAGCTCGCGCGAGTAGGTGGACTCGTCGAGCGTGAACACGATGAGGGTGAGCCGCGGGTCGCCCCCGTGCGCCTCGAGCAGCGCTCGGAGGTTGCGCGTCCACTCGGTGGCCACGGGGATGTCCCCCCCGGTGTTCGGGCCGAAGCGCTCGAGCACGGCGCGGTGATGGTCGCGCAGCGCCCCGGCGTGGAGCTGCATCACCATCCCGTCCTCGGTGGAGAGGCGCGCCATCTCCATGAGCATGTGCGCCTCGAAGCGCCGCTGGTCGGCCGGCGTCGCCGTGCCCGACATCGCCGCGCCGAACAGCCGGTCGGCCTCCTCGCTCGCGAGCCGCTCGGTGTACGGCTCCTCCACGCCGTGGTCCGTCGCCGTGGCGCCGAGCGAGCGGAAGAACGCGCGCCGCGACCGGATCGCGTCGAGGAAGCCCTCGTAGTCCGACACCGGCGCCCCCGCCGCGCACGCGAGCGCGTCCACCGCCTCGCGCCACCCGCGCCGCGCGATCTGGAACAGCGCGTCGGGACGGAAGGTGGGGATGACGCGCCCCGCCCACCCCGACGCGCGGATGACGCGATGATGCTCGAGCGTGTCGCTCGCCGCGTCGGTCGTCGCGAGCACTTCGATGCGGAAGCGCTCGAACAGCGCGCGCGGCCGGTACTCCGGCGAGGCCAGCTTCTCGGCGATCTCGTCGTAGATGCGGTCGGCCGTCTCCCCCGACAGCTTCACGCGCACGCCGAACACCTCGTGCAGCTCGTGGGCGAGCCACACGCCGGTGGGCGTGCCGAGGAAGAGGTGCCAGTGCTCGCCGAGCGCGCGCCAGATGCGCCGCGGGTCGCGCTCCACCGGCGTGCCGTCGCGCGTCGGGATCCCCAACGACTCCATGGGCACGCCGCGCGAGTACAGCATGCGCACGATGTAGTGATCCGGCACGATGATGAGCGATGCCGGCTCCGGGAAGGGCGCGTTCTCGGCCAGCAGCCGGGGCTCCACGTGCCCGTGCGGGCAGATGAGGGGCAGCTCGCGTGTCTCCTCGTACAGCGCGCGCGCCGCCCGCCGCACGCTCGGATCGGAGTCGAAGAAGCGGTCGGGCTCGAGCGTGAGCGCGGCGGGGCTCGTCATGATGCGGCGTCGGGAGCGATGGTCAGCCGGCGGCCTGGATGGCCGCCTTGATGTAGCCGAGCGCGTACGCCATCCCCGCGTGCCACGGCGCATCGCAGGTCATCTCCGGCGTGTGGTCGGGAATGATCACGCCGTCGTAGTCGATCGCCTTGAGGATCCGCGCCACCCGCAGCATGTCCAGGTCGCCCTCGTCCACGAACACCTCCTGGTAGCACGGCACCTTCCCGCGCACGTTGCGGAAGTGGATGTAGGCGATCTTGTTCTGCCGCCCGTAGCGCTCGATGGCGTCGTACACGTTCCCGTCGCGCATCTCCTGGAGCGAGCCGAGGCAGAACTCCAGCGTGTTCGCCGGGCTGGGCACCAGGTCGATCAGCCGCTGGTACTTGTCGGGCTGGTTCACCAGCCGCGCGGCGCCGCGGAGCGCCTCCGCCGGCGGGTCGTCGGGGTGCAGCGCCAGCTTCACCCCGTTCTCCTCGGCGACGGGAAGGATGACCTTCAGGAAGTACTCCAGCCGCTGCCACAGCTCGTCGGAGGAGACCGGCGGCACCGTGCCCGGAGGCGCATCGGGATCGTACACCATGTTCCACACCATCCCGTTGGGGATGGGCGTGTTCGGGTCGATCTTGGCCTCGTCGTAGCGCACCGACATCGCGCCGCCACGCCCGAACGGCCCCTTCGTCCACCCCCACACGCCGGCGATGCTGAAGTTGTACCCCATGATCGGGATCCCCACGCGACCGATCATCTGGATCGTCCGCTTCAGCGTCTCGAGCTGCTCATCCCGCTTCGGCCCATCGAGCAGCACGTCGTGCCAGTGCGCCGGATCGAAGTTCTCGATCGCCTCCCACACCAGGCCGTGCGCCTCGATGCGCTTCTTGATCCCGCGCAGGTCGTCCTCGCTCCACGGCTTCCCGCGGTTGGGCGTCACCCCCCACCCCATGTTGACCGAGCCGCTGTCGAGCGTGGGGTTCGACCCCGCGAAGTAGTTGACCAGATGTACGACCAGGTGCGTCACCCCCGCCTGCTGGGCGAATTGAAAGTTCTCTTCCGTGAGCAGTCCGCGATACAGTCCAAGCCCGAGCTTCATGGTCAGTGATGTGAGTCGCGAGAGAGGAGCATGGCGGCGAGTCAGACGCCGCTGTAGGCGCTGAATCCCCCGTCGATGGGGATGATCGCGCCGGTGACGAACGACGCCTGGTCGCTGCACAGCCAGCGGATGGCGCCGTTCAACTCGTCCGGTGATCCGAAGCGCCCCATGGGCGTCCGGTCGATGATCGTGCGTGCGCGCTGCGTGTAGGTGCCGTCGGCGTTGATGAGCACTCCGCGGTTCTGGTTCGCCACGAAGAACCCGGGCGCGATCGCGTTGACGCGGACGCCGTCGCCGTACCGCCGCGCGAGCTCCACCGCCAGCCACCTGGTGAGGTTGTCGATCGCCGCCTTGGCCGCGGAGTAGCCGAGCACCCCGCTGATCGCCTGCGTGGCGGCCATCGAGGAGATGTTCACGATGCTCCCGCGCCGCTGGAGCGCCATCGCCTCCCCGAACACGAGGCTCGGCCGCAGCGTCCCCTGCAGGTTGAGCGTCAGCACCTCGTCGTGGGCGTCCAGCGGGACCTCGAAGATCGGCCGCCCATCGTTGCGCGACCGGGCCACGTTCCCTCCCGCCGCGTTGATGAGGATGTCCACCCGCCCCCACGTCTCGAGCAGCTCCTGCCGCGCGTCGCGGAGCTGCGCCTCGTCCAGCACGTCGGCCACGAGCGGCATCGCGTCGCCGCCGGCGCGCACCAGCTCGTGCGCCTTCTCCTCGGCCGCGTCCAGGCGGCGGCCGAGCACCGCCACCTTCGCGCCGGCGGCCGCCAGCCCCTCCGCCATGCTCCCGCCCAGCACGCCGTAGCCGCCCGTCACCACCGCGATCCGGCCGGTCAGATCGAATCCACCGCTCGTCATTGGTCGCCCGCCTCTATTCGCATCGCGCCTCGCGCGATCATTGAAAGCTCGTTTGCAGGAGCACCAGCCGGCGATCACCACGGAAGGTGACGCCGTGCGCTCCATCGGTGGACGCGAGCGCCGAGCGCACGCTCCCGGTTCCGTGCGCCGGGATGCGCGCCGTGGTCGCCGCCCCGTCCACCTCCACCGTCAGTGCCAGCGGCTCGCCGGTGGGATTCTCCACCGTCGTGATCATACTCGTCAGGCCGGGCGCCGTGCGCAACCACACCCGTCCCTCTCCCTCCGCCCCGTGCCCGTGCGGCAGACGCAGCGTTCCCCCGATGCTGAACTCGTACGGCCCGAAGGCGCGCCGTCCGTGCGGCACGTACTGCACCGAGGGCTTCGAGTTCCACCCGCCCCCGCCGCCGGCGAACAGGAACCCGTCGTCGTCCATCCGCAGCGGATACGTGGACTCGAGCCCCTTGGGGATCACCGGCACCGTGTTCAGCAGCAGCCCGTCGTAGCTGCCGTTCACCAGCCCGCGCTCCGATGCGTAGTCGCCCCACGTGATGGTGGAGTCCACGAGCGGCGCGGCATGGTGCGCCGTGGACGACGCGCCGTAGCGCACGAGGTTGAGCAGCAGCCGGTCGGCCGCGGGATCGATCCCCGAGCGCCGCACGAGATCGAAGCCGGTGAGCAGCACCGAGCCGCCGTGCGACCCATCGAACAGCTCCGCCAGCGCCACCCCCTGCAACGCGTGCCCGTAGTCGGCGAGGATCGCCACGCGGCCGAGCGAGCCCGGGTCGGTGAGCGTGAAGCCGCTCGTCACCGGATACACCGCCGGGAGTCCCGGCCGGTCCTCGCTCCACCCGGTGTAGTCGGACCAGAGAAAGAGGCGGTCGCGATCGAGCCCCGCGAACACCGGGTGCTCCGGCCGCTCCGGGTTCACCGCCATCCCCGTGCGATTGGGACGCCCGCCCGGGTACACGAGCGAGCCGTCGAGCGGCGTGGTCTGGAGACGCACGCCGGCGGGGAGCCACGACGGGTCGAAGCGCCCGGACACCTGCGCCAGGCACAGCACCCGACCGCCCGCGCTCACGAACGCGGCGAGCGGCGCCTTCGCGTCGGCGAGCGACTCGTCCCACGACCGCTCCGCGATCACGAGCAGGTCGCGCGACGGGTCGAGCCGGTCGAGCCGCGTCACGCGCTCGTACGGCACGCCGAGCGCGTCGAGCGCGAGCGACGTCCCCCCGATCGGGTCGTACACGCGAACGCGCCGCGCCAGCGTGAGCGCCGTGCCCACGAACGAGCGCCGGGCGACGAAGAGCGGCGTGCTGTTGCGCGACAGGGTGTCGCGCCCGCGCGTGATCACGCCCGCGAGCACGTAGTCCCCGGTGGGAAGCGAGGCGGGAAGCTCGATCGCCAGCGTCCTCGCGGCCACGCCGAAGTACGGCACGTTCGGCAGCGCCGCTCGCCCGGAGAGGATCGCTCGCCCCGTCCCGCTCGCCGGGCGGATCGTCCACCGCAGCGAGATCCCGGCGAGCGCGCGGCCGTCGGTGGCGTCGTTCACCACGTGCGCCACCGGGTGGATCGTGCTCCCCGCGTACACCTGCGGCGTCCACGACTCCCAGCTCAGGAGCACCGGCTGGTAGGAGATCGCGTACTGGTCGGCGATCGGCTTGGGGCGCATGTCCGCGAAGCGCGAGATCCCCCACCAGTCGTGGAACAGGATGGTGAAGGGGAAGAGCCCCGCGAGGTACGGATCGCGGTCGCGGATGCGGCGCGTGATCTCGATCGCGTTCTTCGCCACGAACGCCTGGTGGGCGAGCGCCCGCGCGGGCTGCTCGCTCGCCGGCGCGTGCCCGGTCCAGTGCAGCTGCGACGGCGGCTGCTTGGTGCGGGGAACGAGGTTGAACGCCCCGTTCGGCCCCGTGTAGTTCCCCGTGTTCTCGGTGAGCGTGACCGGCTGCGGGTGCCCCGAGCGCCAGCACACGCGCGGATCGCGCAGTGTGTAGAAGCTCAGGAAGGAGTTGTAGTACCACCCCCAGTACCGGTGGAGGTCGCAGATGTCGCCGGAGCGGCCGAAGCCGTACCCGGCGTTCCCGATGTACACCCGCGTCGGATCCCACGCGCGGAGCTCGCGGTAGGCGTGCGTCAGGAACTCGCGAATGCCGTCCGCACCCTCGGAGAGGTACGGGATCTCGTCCGACGCCTGCTCGTTCGCCAGCACGTACACGGTCACGCTGGGGTGGTTCACCAGCGGGCCGAGGACGTCATCTTCGTAGTACCGGAGCGACTGCTCGAACGGCCGCGTGGGCGCGCTCTCGTGCGTTCCCCCCTCGGGCGTCCCGTAGTTCCCCTGGAACACCATCATCCCCAGCTCGTCGCACACGTCCAGCCACACCTGCGACGTGCGATTGAGGCGGATGATGTTCACCCCGATCCGCTTCAGGTAGCGGACGTAGTCCTCCACGAACCGGCGGTTCTCGCCGAGCGAGTCGGGGACGTTGCGCCCCGGCGGGTTGATCGCGTTCCCGCGGAGGAAGATCGGCCTTCCGTTCAGGTACAGCCGCCCGTCGCGCGCCTCCATGGACCGGAAGCCGATGCGCACGCTGTCGCGCACGCGCGCCGAGCCCGTGCCGGCTTCCACCACCAGCCGGTACAGGTGCGGCGCGCTCGGGCTCCAGCGCTCGGGATGCAGGTGTTCCACGCGCCTGACGAGACTCGCCCCGCCGTCGCTGGAGGCGCCGAGGGTCCCCAGCGCGCCGGCCCAGAGCGGCGTGGCGCGCCCCACGGGGTGGATGATGGCGCGCACCGGCGCGCCGGCGAGCGGCGAGCCGGCCGGCGCGCGCACCTCGATGCGCACGCTCTCCCCATCGGCGAACGCCAGCACGCGAAGCGAGTCCCCTCCCTGCTGGGCGCGGGCCGCGAGCGGCAGGGCGGCGGCGAGCGCGCCGGCGAGCGCGCCCACGATGGCGATGTGTCGTGACGACCGCCGCATCGCTCAGCGCCTCCGCACGCGAATGCCTTCGAGGAGCGGCTTCCCCTCGATGGCCTGGAACGACACGACGATCCCCTGGCCGCCCTCGGCGCGCGCGGCGAACGTCATCGGCATCGCGCGCGCCACGCCGCCGCTCGCCGCGAGGTCCACCCGGTCGGCGACCGTGCGGCCGTTGATCGCGATGCCGAACACCCGCGAGCCCGGCGCCGTCCGCGGGCTCGGCTCCGCGAACAGCAGCTCCACCTCGTACGCCCCGTCCGGTACATCCATCCGATATCCCTCGATCCCCTCGCGATAGGTGAAGTAGAGCGGCTCCTCGCTCGTCCCGGTGATCGGAATGTCCTTGTTGAACATCTTCGCCTCGCCGCCGACCCAGCCGAAGCTCCCCTTCTCGTACGGCCGGTCCCCCACCCACACCGCCCCCCCTTCGTCGGCGAACTGCGCGCGCGATCCCACGTTCACCGCCAGCTCGTGGAACGGCACCGACGGGTCGGCCAGCTCCGGCGCCCGATAGGTGAAGTGGATCACCACGCGGTCATCGTACGTGCGACCGTTTCGCGTGCCGCGCGCCACGAGCACGTTCTCGCCGTCGTGGAACGGCACGTCCCACGTCGCCTTCCGCACGTCGTCCGGCGTCCTCGTGCCGAGCGAGCGGCCATCGAGCAGCAGCTCCACGCGCGGCAGATTCGAGTACACGTCCACCGGCTGGCGCACGGGCACCGGGCCGGCGCCCCGCCGCGCGGTGGAGTCGGTGCCCGCGCGGTGCGTCCAGTCGTGGCTCGCGATGTGGACCATCGGCGCGGTGGTCCAGTTCGCCTGGTACAGGTAGTAGACGTCCTTCGGCTGCCGGTCCCACGTGAGCATCCCCTTCTGGTTCAGGTAGGGGATCGAGCCGCCGGTCTCCGGCTGCGAGAAGTCGAACTCGTTCCAGATCGCCGCGCCGGCGAGCCACGGGCGCGCGGCGATCTGCCGCAGGTACGCCTCGTGGAACATCCGCTGCCAGCTCCCGCTGAAGTCGAAGCGCTCGGGGTGGAGCGAGTTGACTCGCACGTCCACGCCGGCGCCGTACTCGCTCACGAACAGCGGCTGCTTCGGGTGGCTCGCGTGACGCCGGTCGAGCGTGCGGCCGAAGCCATCGAAGGTGCCGGAGTACCATCCATCGTACACGTTCACGCCGAGGACGTCGGGCACCGAGGAGACGCCGGCCTTGTCGTAGTCGGCGCTCCCGTGGATCGCCATCACCGTCGGGCGCGTGGGATCCTCCGCGTGGGCCACGCTGTCGAGGCCGGCGGCGAAGTCGCGCACCTCGCGCATGTACGTGGTGTCCCGCTGCTCGCGGATGCGCGCCCCCTCCGGGCTCCACAGGAACACCTCGTTCATGAGCCCCCACACCACCACCGACGGATGGTTCCGGTGCTGGCGGATCATGTCGCGCATCATCTCGCGCGCGTTCCGCCCGAACTCGGGGGACGGCGTGATGTAGTTGACGACGGGGATCTCCTCCCAGATGAGGAGGCCGAGCCGGTCCGCGGCGTCGAGCACCGCGGGATCCTGCGGGTAGTGGGCGAGGCGCACGAAGTTCGCGCCCATCGCCTTGATCAGCTCCATGTCGCGCACGTGCTGCTCGTTGGAGAGCGCGGAGCCGATCCCCTGGAAGTCCTGGTGGCGGTTCGTGCCGTGGAGCCGGAGGTGCCTGCCGTTCAGGAAGAAGCCGCTGTCCGGATCGAACCGGTACCAGCGGAAGCCGAGCGGGCTGGTCACGCGGTCGCGGAGCGTGCTCCCCTCGTACACCGCCGTGCGCACCGTGTAGAGGTATGGATCGTCTGGCGACCAGAGGTGCGGGTGCGTCACCTCCGGCGCGCGCTGCTCGAACGTCGCCGTGTCCCCCGCGCCGACCGAGAGCGTGGACGCCGCCTCGGCCACCGTCTTCCCGTCGCGGTCCACCACCGTGCTCACCACCCGGAGCGAGCGCGCCGCGTCGCCGTCGTTCGCCACCGTGCCGCGCACCGCCACCGTGGCGCCGTCGCGCGACACGCTGGGCGTGGTCACCCACACGCCGCTCGACGCGTGGTCGGTGACGGCGAGGTGCACCGGATCGGTGGCCACCAGCCACACGTCGCGATAGAGCCCGCCGTACAGCGCGTACCCCACGGAGAGCGGGGGGATGAACGGGCTGTGCGCGTTGTCCACGCGCACGGCGATCAGGTTCGCGTTCCCCTTCCCGTCGAAGCGCGCCTGCTTGGTGATGTCGAACGCGAACGCCGTGTAGCCGCCCGTGTGCCGTCCGACGAACGCGCCGTTCACGTACACGTCGGCCACCTGGTTGGCGCCCTCGAAGTACAGGAAGAGGCGCTTCCCCTTCAGATCGTCGTCGAGCCGCAGCTCGCGGCGATACCACCCGATCCCGCGCCGGTAGCTCTCCGTGTCGTCGAACGGATCGTGGGCGTTCCACGTGTGCGGGATCGTCACCTGCTCCCACGCGGCGTCCGACACGGATGGCGACCACGCGAAGTTGAGCCCGCCCGCGTGGTAGCGCCAGCCGTCGTCGAGCGACTGGCGGAAGCGTGGAGATGACGTTCCCGGCTCTCGGCCGAAGAGCCGCTCTCGGCTCTCGGCTCTCGGCTCTCGGCTCCGGCACACCCCGAGAGCTCTCCGTGCGGGGCAGTAGCCGAGAGCCGAGAGCCGAGAGCCGAGAGCCGCGTCCCCCGCGAACCCCGCGAGCGGCACGATCGCGAGCAGCGCCCCGGCGCTCGCCAGGCGGTACAGAATGCGTGACGTCGTTGTTCGCATCGAGCTCGTCATTCCCCCTCGCCCGGTCCGGCCGCGGGGCCGACGGCCTGCCAGTCGCGAGTGTAGTGCTTGAGGTAGCGGGCGAAGTCGTCGCCGCCGTACACGACGAAGACGCCGCGGTCGCGATGGTCCGTGAGGAAGGAGACGAGCGAGCGCACCTTCCCACGCACCGTCGCCATGGACACGTGCGCGGCGCGCGCTTCCTGGATCTCGAGGTCGCGCTCCGCGAAGTCGAGCATCAGCTCCAGGCGGCCGAGGTTCGCGGCGAGCGGGCCGGTGGCGCGCCAGCGCGCGTTCCGCACCGCCACGCGACGCGCCTCCACCTCGGCGCGGGCCCGCGCGATCTCCGTCGCGGAATCCACGGCCGAGTACGGGAAGCTCCCGCGCACGCGAAACACGTTCTCCAGCGTCGCCAGCGCTTGGGCCGCGGGGATGGCCGCCGGCCCGTATCGCCCGCGCACGAAGTCGCCCACCAGCGAGTCGATGTCCACGCGCGGGTTCCACGCGAGGTGGCCGAGCGCCCAGTGATTGAGCTCGTACGTGTACCAGTCCCCCGGCTCCGCGTAGCTCGAGATCCCCTGCAAGGGGATCGATGCGTACCACTGGAGGTCGTGCTGCATGTAGTGCGGGAGCACGTTGGGGAGGGAGCGCCAGGCGTATTTGCGGTAGTACGAGTAGAGCCCGATGTCCCCGGGGAAGGCGCGGCGCCACTGGTGGATGGCGTCCACGTAGATGGCGTTGTTGTGCGCGGACGGATCGTAGATGGGCGCGTCGAAGTCCTGCCCGATCGGGCAGAAGTCCACGAGCACGTCGGCGGGGAGCGCGACGTGTTGCGGCGGGAGCTTGGCGTGCGCGTAGGCGATCACCTCGAGCCGCAGGTCGGGGCGCGCCTGCTTCAGCGCGGCATGGAGCTGGCTCACGAGCCGCGCGTGGCGGTCCTCCACCGAGCCCTCGGCGGCGAGGTCCTTGCACTCCCCCCATCGCGCGCCGTCCGGCGGCCAGAAGTCGAAGACGTCGATCTCCGGGTGCGCCGTCACGTACTTGACCACGTTCCCGATCAGGTACGCCACCGCGTCCGGGTTCCCGGTGTCGAACACCAGGTGCGTGGCGCGGCTGGGCGTGCACGACGAGTCGCGCCCGAACCACTCCGGGTGGCGCTCGAAGAGCGTGCCGCCCTCCATGTCCGGGGCGAGGAAGTTCTGGTAGCCGTGTCCTCCCACCTCGAGCGTGAGACCGCGCTTGTCCAGCTCCGGCGTGATCGGGGCGCGCCAGTCGTCCCAGCTCGTGTGACCGCCGATCCCCGAGACCATCGACACCATGAGCGTGTTGAAGCGGAGCTTCGGCATCCAGGCCACGATCTTCCGCACCGTCTCCACGTCGTGCGAGCGCGCCCCCGCCATGTCGAGCTTGCGGATGGCGAAGGTGGGACGCTCCACCACGTCACCCGTGGCGCGGTAGACGAGCGTGGGAGCGCGCGGGATGATCTCCGACTCCCCCTGGTAGTAGTCGAACGCGGGGGCGAGCCAGCGGCAGCCGAGCCGCGCGAGCAGATCGTACGCGGCGTAGAGCACCGCCCGTCCGCTCCCTCCCGTGAGGTACACCCGCTCCCCGCGCACGGCGATGGCGTACGCATCGCCCGTGAGCCCCGCCGCGGCGGCGCTCGCGCCGGTGCGCAGCACGATCGCGCGCGCGGGCTCCGAGTCGCGCACCACGGGAAAGGTGGCGCCGGTGATCCGGTGCAGGTACGCCGCCAGCTCCGAGGCGGCGAACGCCTCGGGCTCCGATGGCGCGGCGGGGAGAGCGATCACGTACGCCGTCCGCCCCGCCGACGCCAGCGTCACCGCCGCGGCCGCGCCGGCGTCCGCGACACGGTCCGCGACACGGTCCGCGACACGGTCCGCGACACGGTCCGCGACACGCGCGCGACCGAGCGCGCTTGCCGCCGCCGCTCGCGGCGAGAGCAGCGCGACCGCCGTGCCCAAGAGAGCCAGGCCGGCGGCCGCGCGGCGGCCGGAGCGGCGACCCGCACCGCCCCGGCGATTCCCGACCAGCATCAATAGCCGGGGTTCTGCGCCATCGCCGCGCCGATGTTGGCGTCGATGACCGCCTGCGGGATCGGGAAGATCGTGTCCCGCTCGGTGATGTTCGGCCCCGCGATCGGGTTGTACAGCCGCGTGCGCTCCAGCCACTTGTGCGTGCGCAGCAGCGCGTACCGCCGCTCCCCCTCCGAGAGCAGCTCGCGCGAGCGCTCATCGAGGATGAAGTCGATGGTCACGTCGCTCGCCGTGATCGGCGATGCGTTCGCCCGCGCGCGCAGGATGTTCAGCGTGTTCGCCGCGTCGGCGAGCTTCCCCTCGTCGAACTGCGCCTCGGCGAGCAGCAGGTAGGTCTCCGCGAGCCGCAGGTACGGCTCGTCGCCGTACGTCTCGTTCCCGATCGGATCGATCGCCGAGGTCCAGTCCCACTTGCGCGTGCTCGGCCACTTCGAGCTGCTGTTCTTCTCCGCCGTCCAGCTCAGGAAGACGGTGTCGCCGAGCTGCTTGCCGGTCGGGAGGTTGTCGGGGTCGTTGTACAGGTAGAACTTGCGGATCGCGTAGATCGAGCCGCGATCATCGCCCGGCTCGTACAGGTTGAGCGCCCACGCCGTCGGCGCGAGGCGGCCGATGCCGCGCCCACCGTACTCCGGCGCGACCTTCACGCCCTTGATGTTGTAGTAGCGGTTCACCCAGTAGCGGCGCATGATGCTCGCCCCGCCCCCCGGCACCAGCTCCTGGTACTGCCAGGCCCAGAGCACCTCCGTGTTCCCCTGGTCCCGGTTCACGTTCCCGTCCACGAACTGGTCCATGAAGGGGACGCCGGGCTGCGACGCGTTCACCCCGTAGCGCGTGGTGATGAGCGAGTACAGGCCGCTGTTGATCACCGCCTGCGCCTCCGCCTCCGCCTTGTCCGGCTGGTTCATGCGCAGGTACAGCTCGGCCAGGTAGTGCTGCGCCACCGCTTTCACCACCTTCCCCGGGTCGTCCGACGTCTCGGGGAGGTTCGCCTCGGCGAACAGGAGATCCTGCTCCATCTGCGCGTACACCGAGTCGAGCGGCGCGCGCTGCCAGTCGGTCTTGATCGTCTCGCCGCTCGATTCGGTGA
This sequence comes from Gemmatimonadaceae bacterium, assembly GCA_036378095.1. GTDB lineage: Bacteria > Gemmatimonadota > Gemmatimonadetes > Gemmatimonadales > Gemmatimonadaceae > JADGGM01. Next base: position 33,237 of record DASUXC010000138.1, read on the forward strand.
GGTTGAGCGGCACGGGGCCCCAGAGATACGTCAGGTGCCGGTAGCACCACGCGCGCATGAAGCGCGCTTCGGCGATCACCCGGTTCTTCGTCTGCTCCGACCACTCGATGTCCGGGTTCTCGGCGCGGCCGATGATCGTGTTGGCCGCGTTGATCGTCTGGTACAGCCAGGTCCAGAGCCCCAGGTAGGCATCCACCTGCGAGTTGTTGCGCGTTCCCCATTCATCGAACACGCGCTCGGGCGTGGAGACGTAGTTCCCCCAGCCGTTGTCCACGCCGATGGTCATCGGCGTGGTGAGGATGTCGTTCCCGCTGTTGTCCTGGCCGTAGCGCTCCTTGCGCGCCTGCGCGTATAGCCCGTTGAGCGCCGCCTCGAACCCGGCCGAGTCGGTGTACAGGTTGTCCGCGACGATGATGTGCGGCGGCGACTCGGTGAGAAAGTCCTTGGAGCAGCCGGCGAGGCCGAGCCCCGTGAGGCACGCGAGGCCGAGGAGCGTCGCGCGCGTGAGGGATCGCCGTGTCATGGGTTCGTTCCGATGGCGGTCGGTGGTGAGCGGCGCGCGGCGCGGGCCCTGGAGGTCAGAACTCGACATTGATCCCTCCCGTGAAGACCTTGGCCAGCGGCTCGGCGCGCTGCGAGTCGAGCTCGGGGTCGAGCCCGGTCCAGTTCGTGTGCGTCCACAGGTTGCGCCCGGTGAAGTACACCCGGAGGCTCTGCATCCCGAGCCGGGTGGCGAACGACTCCGGGACGTCGTAGGCGAGCGTCACGTCGCGGAGGCGGATGAAGCTCGCGTCCTCGTAGAACGGCACCGAGAGCGGGTTCGCCTCCTCGTTGTTGCGCGGGTACGTGTTGATCGGGTTGTCCGGCGTCCAGTACTGGTGCTCGATCGTGTTCCGCCGCACCTCGGTGTACACGAGGTTCGTGGAGAGCAGATCGTTCGAGCGCGTGATCCCCTGCACCGTGTTGAGGAACGCCGACAGCGTGAACCGCTTGTAGCGGAACGTGTTCGTGAGCCCGGCGCTGTAGTCCGGCTGGAGGCTGCCGATGAACGTGCGGTCGAGGGGGTCGATCTTCCCGTCGCCGTTCAGGTCGCGGATGCGCACGTCACCCGGCTGCGCCGTGGGCTGCGCCGAGTTCGCGATGTCGTCCCCCTCCTGCCAGATCCCGTCCATCAGGTAGCCGTAGTTCACGTCGATCGGGTGCCCGATGAACCACTTGTTCAGGATGTCGTTCTGCCCGTTGCCGTACAGGTCGAGGATCTTGTTGCGGTTGAGCGCGATGTTGAAGTCCGTGCTCCAGGAGAAGTCCGGGTGGTCGATGTTCAGCGACGTGAGCTGCAGCTCGATCCCGGTGTTCTGCGTCTTGCCGATGTTCTGCGTGATCTTCGTGATCCCGTGCACCGGGGAGATCGCGCGGTCGAGCAGCAGGTCGCTCGTGCGCGCCCGGTAGAAGTCGAAGCTCCCCTGCAGCCGGTCGCCCAGGAAGCCGAAGTCGGCGCCGACGTTGAGCTGCGTGGTGGTCTCCCACTTGAGGTCCGGCGTGCCGAGCGTGGAGGGGATGTAGCCGGGCGCCGTCTGCTGGCCGTTCAGGTACGAGTCCTCCTGCAGCCGGCTGAGCGTCTGGTACGGCGAGATCGCCTGGTTGCCGCTCTTTCCGTAGGAGGCGCGCAGCTTGAGGGTGTTGAACGCCTTCCCACCCCACCAGAACGACTCGTTGGAGGCGTTCCACGCGAGCGCCACCGACGGGAAGGTGCCGTACTTGTGGTTGGCGCCGAACACCGAGGCGCCGTCGCGGCGGGCGGTGACCGTCACCAGGTAGCGGTCATCGTAGTTGTAGTTGAGCCGCCCCATCTGCGACACCATGGTCGACTTGCTGTAGTCGTCGCTCGGCTGCACGAGCTGCGCGACGTCGGCCTGGTGGTAGGTGAGCACGTCGTTCGGGAATCCCTCGGAGTGGAGCCCCTGCGTCTCCAGCTTGTTCTGCTGCGCGCTGTACAGCGCCGTCACGTCGATCCCGTGCTTCCCGAACGAGTGGGTGTAGCGGAGAATGTTCTCCAGCGTCCAGTCGAACCGGTTGCTGTTCGTCGTCGTCGCCGAGCCGAGCGCGGAGAGTCCCGTGGCGGTGTTCCGCCCGAAGTAGCGCCCCTGCTGGCGATCGGCGAAGTCGATGCCGGCGTTCACGCGGTACGAGAGGCCGTTCACGAAGGGGAGCTTCGCCTGGAGGTAGTTGCTCGTGAACACCCGCCGGCTCTCGTCATCGTCCGTCACCACGAGTCCCTGGAGCGGGTTGTCCCAGAAGGGATCTTCCGGCCACGGGCGTACGGTGAGCGTGCCGTCCGCGTTGTACGGGTTGGTGAGCGGGTTCATGAAGAACGCGTCGCTGAAGCTCGCCGGCATCCCGCCGCGGTTGGTGAGCGACATCTGCGTGTTCGTGCCGAGCTCCAGCCAATCCTTGTACTGCTGCCGCAGGTTCACGCGCAGCGAGTAGCGCTTGAAGTCGTCGTTCTTCGCCATCCCCTGCACGTCGAGCAGCGAGCCCGCGATGTAGTACTTGGTCTGGTCGGTCCCGCCGGAGAGCGACAGGTTGTGCTGCTGCTGCACCCCCGTACGCATCGCCAGCCCGACCCAGTCGGTGGACTTGCCCGCGTTCAGGTTGTCCAGCTCCGTCTGCGTGAACACCGACTCGCAATTCTGCCCGTCGTTGATGCGGTCGCACTTGAACTGCGCGAACTCGGGTCCGGTCATGACGTGCGGCAGGTGCGCGATCTTCTGCACGCCGGCGTACGCATTGTAGGAGATCCGCGGCTTCCCCGTCGCGCCCATCTTGGTGGTGATCAGGATGACCCCGTTCGAGCCGCGCGAGCCGTAGATCGCCGACGCCGAGGCATCCTTCAGCACCTGGATCGACTGGATGTCCGCCTGGTTGATCTCCGTGATGCTCCCCTCGTAGGGGATCCCGTCCACCACCACGAGCGGGTCGTTGCTCGCCTTGATCGAGTTGCGACCCCGGATGATGATGTTGACGTCGTTCCCCTCGGCGTTGGAGCCGGTGGTGGTCACGTTCACCCCCGGCACCGCCCCCTCGAGCGATTGCGCGAAGTTCGTCGTCGGCTTGTCGCGCAGCTTGTCCGGGTTCACCGAGGCCACGGAGCCGGTCACGTCGCTTCGCTTCTGCGAGCCGTAGCCGACCACCACCGTGGCGTCGAGCGTCACCGCCGTGGGCTTGAGCCGCACGGTCACCGTCTGCTGTCCGGCCAGGGGGACCTCGCGCTGCTCGAACCCGATGCGCGACACCACCAGCGTGGCGTTGGCGTCCGGCACGGTGAGCGTGAACTCACCGGCGGAATCGGTCGGGGCGCCGCCCTTGCCGCCGGCCACGCGCACGATCGCGCTGCTCACCGGCTCCCCCGCTTCACTCACCACCTTTCCGTGCACCGTCACCTGCTGGGCGCCGAGCTCGGCGGAGATGCCGAACATCGCGGCCAGACACGCGACGAACAGTCGAAGGCGTCTCGTTGTGGATCCACTCATGTTCCGAAGGGCTGAAGGTAGAGAGAGAAGAAGGGCCCGTGCGCGACGCCCGCGCGCGAGCGAGCCCGCACATCAGGGGGGATTGGGATTGGTGACGGTCGCCTTGTTCCCGAGCGCCGCGCCCCGCTCCACGCCGGTGAGCGCGATCGTCGCATCCTTCGCGTGGCGCCAGTAGCGCAGCACCACATCCATCGCCGCCGCTTCCACGCCTTTCGCGTCGCCGCCGGTGAGCAGCAACTGCTGCGCGCCCCGCGCCGCATCGCGCAGCAGCACCTCGCCGGTGCCCGCCGCCGGCCGCGCCGCGGGGCCGCCCGAGCCGGCGGTCGTCCGCCCCGCCGCCTCATCCTCCGCCCCGCCGGCGACGCCGGCGAGCGGGTTCGACTCGGCCGTTCCCACCACCACCACCAGGCCACGCCGCGCGAGCGAGTCGGGGAGGTCCGCGCTGGCCGACAGCCACACCGGCTTCCCCGTTGCCGCCTGCAGCGTGTTGGCGACGATGAACGCCATCTCCATCTCGAGCACCGGCGCCTTCGCCCCGTACGTCACGGCGAGCGGTCGGGTCCAGTCGGCGCGCGATGGCGCGTCGGCGCCCCGCGGGTAGCGCACGCGGTCGCCGAGCACCGGCTTCGCGTCGAACGTCGGCGCGCCGGGGTGGGAGGCGATCCCCCACCCCCACGCGGTGTCGCCGGCCCACGCGACGGCGAGGAAGTGGTGGTAGGTGCCCGGCGCCGCGCCGGCCGGGAGGCGGAGCGCGAGACGGCCGCGCACCGTGTCCCCCGGCGCCACCGTCACCCGCGACGGCCCGACGAGGCGCGACTCGATCCCGCCGAACGCCTCGGGACGGAGCACGAGCGCCTGAGGTGCCCCGGTGCGGTTCACGATCGTGAACGCGGCCACGGCGCTGTCCGTCGCGCCGCCTCCGGCGAGCGTCGCCTCGTCGATCCGCACGGGGAGCACGCGCACCGGCGCATCGGCGCGCGAGTAGCGGCGGATCTCATCCATGAAATCCAGCGCCTCCGGCTTCGGGCGCCGGTCGAGCATCAGCGGCTCGTAGTGCCGCACCCCGCTGCGGCTGATCGCGGGGTTCACCCCGATCGTCTCCTGGAACTGGAAGAGGAACACCTCGGGGATCGCGCGCGGACGGAGCGCCGCCGCGTACACCGAGTCCACCTCCACGCGCCGCGCCTCGGGCGCGAGGCGCGTGAGCGACTTCCAGTTGAACTCCCCGAGCGTCACCGCCTTGCCGAGGCTCGCCGCGTACCCCGCCGACGCCAGCGCGTGCGACGACAGCGTCTCCATCCACTCGGGGCCGTGCTTGTACATGTGCAGCCCGACCCGGTCGAAGGGGACGCCGAGCGTGCGCAGCCGCTCGAACATCCCGTCGTTCCCCGCGGAGGTGAGATACGCCTGGATGTTCGGCGACGCGCGGTGCGCCGCCTCGTACAGCGACGTCCAGCGCGCCGGCTCGACGCTGTCGATGCCGGGGATGAGGATCTCGTTCTCGATCTCGTAGCGCCGCACCACGTCGGGGTAGCGCCCGAGCACCGTCGTCACCCACTCCGGCGGCCCCTCGGTGTCCACGAGCACCTTCAGACCGAGCGCGCGCGCCTCGCCGAGGTAGAAGTCGAGGAAGGCCAGCGCGTCGGCGCGCGGCATCCCCTGGAGCAGCTCGAGATGGTGCAGCCGCACCCACCCGAACCCCATCGCGCGGATGATGTGCAGGTCGGTGCGCATGCGCGGCACCAGCGAGCGCCACTTCGACCAGAGCACGGGGGAGAAGGCCCAGAACGTCTCCCGGTCGAGCCCCGGCGTGCGGTAGAAGTCGAAGTTCTCCGTGAACGTGGAGTACGGGAAATAGCTCACCCCGAACTCCACGTACGGCACGCCCACGTCCATCACGGCGCGCGCGCCATCACGGTGCGCCATGCGGTAGCCGGCGAAGCCGAGGAGCTGCGCGTTCTCCCACTCCGGCGTGGGGGCATCGGCGATGGCGAGGCGCCACGGGAGCTCGACCACGTCGCCCTGCCGCACGGGCGCGTACGGGGTGACCTTCATGTACCCCGACCCCTTCTGCTTCGGGTTCGGCCCCGCGACCTCGGAGATGAGGAGCATGCGGTCGCCATCGCGGCGCGCGCGCTCCCACACGTAGAAGTGGCTCCCCTCCGCCCACCGGTCGCCGCGCCGCATGGTCGGCCCCGGCGTGAACCCGCTCGTCGCCACCATGCGCACGCCGCCGCTCCGCCACGCGGTCCAGTCCACGCCGCGGGTGTACCAGAAGTCGCGCGACCACGTGTCCGGGGAGTCGGCGCCCTCGAGCACGCGGCCGTTGAAGCGGAGGCGCGCATCGGCGATCCCGCGCGGGAGCGTCACCCGCCTGACGAGGGCGACGTACGACCGCGCGGAGTCGGCGCCCGTGCGCACGAGGCGCGCCTCGGCATCCACCCAGCCGCCGGCGTACGGCGAGAGCGTCACGTCCACGCGGAAGCCGTCGCGGGCGGCGGTGCCGGAGAGCATCCCCCCGGGGAGTCGCGACCAGCGCAGGTCGAGCGGGCGGAACGCGGCGGCCACGTCGTCGGGCCCCGCCGTGTCGCCCGGTACCACAACGAGCCCCAGCTCGATCTCGCCGAGCGGCGCGCCGCGCCACGAGAGATCGAGCGCGCCGTCGCGCGGAACGACGCCGAGGTCGCCCGTGGCGAACGGCGCGTCGCCCAGCGGCCCGGTGCGCGCGAGCGTGACGCTGTCGCTCCCGGCGAGCGACACGACCACGCGCGCGGCGCCGTCGCGCACCTCGCCGTGCGCCGAGCCGCCCCCCCCGCTCGCGCGGTACTCGCCGTCCGGGAGACTGGTGTGGAAGCGCACCGGTCCGGCGTACGCCAGCTCGTGGTTGTCGCGGACGACGATCGTCGCCAGCGTATCCGACGCATCCGCCGCATCCGGCGCGCCGGGTGCGCCGGTCCGCTCCGCGGTCGCCGGAGCCTCGCCCGGCGCGCGGCTCCGGGTCCCCCCGGTCGCGCAGCCGAGCGCGAGGAGGAGGGCGGCCGCGGCGATGGGCATCCTCGCCACGCGCGCTCGCGTGTTCCGCGCGGAGGCCGGTCCTCGGTGGGTGGGCGTCACCTGCACTTCACGTCTCCCGTTCGGGGTTCCGGACCCGTCCGCGCGCTCCGTCATCAGATCACCGGGGTCGCGTTCGGGTCCCAGCGAAGCAGCGCCTGACGAACCCCCTCGAGGTGGGCTCGCATCCGCGACACGGCGAGCCCCTGGTCCTTCTCGCGAAGCGCCTCGAGGATCTCGAGGTGCTCGCGGTGGTCCTTCTCGCGGGAGCCGTAGATGTCGAGGATGATCCGCTGCTCGCGCTGGAAGAGGTTGGAGAGCACCTCGAGGAGCTGGCCGATCACCGTGTTCCCCGAGGCGAGCGCGATGAGGCGGTGGAACGTCATGTTCGCCGCGTTGAGCACCGTGTTGTCGGAGAGGTTCTCGCTCGCCGTGGTGAGCGTCTGCCGCATCCCGTCGAGGTGCTCGTCGGTGGCGTTGGCGGCGGCGAGGGCCACCGACTGGAGCTCGATCGCCATGCGCGCCTCGATGAGGTCGAGGAGCAGCTTCTTGGAGACCGCGACGCCGAGGATCGGGTTGGAGACGAGGAGGGCGTTGTGTCCCTTGCCGACGTACACGCCCGAGCCGTGACGGATCTCCACGACGCCCAGCGTCTCGAGCTTGCGAAGGGCCTCACGGAGGGTGGGGTGTCCGACGCCGAAGCGGCGGGCCATCTCGCTGATGGCGGGGAGCCGGTCACCGGGGCGGTAGTTCTCCGTGCGGATGAGCTGGTCCACGCGCTGCGCGAGGTCGTCCGAGAGGCTCTGTCGGAGTACTGGCTGGAAGGCGTTGGCCATATGGCCTCATCCGCTCGAGTGGAAACCGCGTGGCTGCGACGAGATAAAGTCATAAAGTCGTCTTATGACTTCAGATCTCGTGCGCACACCCTAAGACCGGACCCGAAAGCTGTCAAGGGCGACCCGGCAGCTCCTTCCCACACGCTCGCGCCCGTCAACTGCGGGTTTACCCGCCGAGCCCCCAACGCCATGTTCCCGTCACACTTCACTCGAGCCACATGCGCCAGCACACCGCCATCCTCGCCGCCACGCTCGCCGCCGCTCTCACCGCCGCCGCTTGCGCGGGGGGGCCCGCGCGGGAGCCGGGGGCGGCGCCCGTCCCCGGACGCCCCGGCACCGGGACGCACGGCGCCGAGCCGCTCCCCCCGTCCCCCGACATCCCGGTCACCTTCGCGCTCGACGCCCACGCCATCACCACCCCGGGCTACCACGACGAGACGTCGATCGCGATCGACCCCACCGACTCGCTCCGCCTGGTCGCCGCCTGGCAGATCCCGGCCACCATCGGCGCCTCGACGGACGGCGGCGTCACCTGGCGCTCGTCGCCGCTCCCCGGCGTCGAGCGCTGGCAGCTCTCCGGCGACCCGGTGGTCGGCTACGACGCCGACGGGCACGCCTACGCGCTGTACATCGCGTTCGACCGCCCCGAGGACTACGACACGCTGGGGAAGGCCGCGCACCGGAACGGGATCTTCGTCAACCGCTCGGATGATGGCGGGAGCACGTGGCGCCCCGAGCCGACCGCGGTGATCGAGCAGCCGGAGCGGGCGGGGGTCCCCTTCGAGGACAAGCCGGCGTTCGCCATCGACCGCGGACGCGACCCCGCGCGCCGGGGCGCCGTGTACGTGGCGTGGACGGAGTTCCGCCGCAACGAGTCGGTGATCCTCTTCGCCCGCTCCACCGATGGCGCGCGCACCTTCGGCGCGCCGGTGGTGCTGAGCGACCGCCCGGGGAGCCCGAAGGACAGCGTCGGCGCGGCCGAGGGGACGGACGTCGCCGTCGCCCCCGATGGGACGGTGTACGTGGTGTGGAGCGACTCGACGGGGATCCTCATGGATCGCAGCACCGATGGCGGGCGGACCTTCGGCCGCGACGTCCGCATCGCGCGCACCCCGGACATCGTCTTCGGCGTGCACGGGGTGGAGCGGGCGAACGGCTATCCCTCGCTCGAGATCGACCCGCGCTCGGGGCGCATGTACGTGATGTGGGTGGACGTGCGCGCCACGCGCCCCGAGCCGTACCTCTCCACCTCGGATGACGGCGGCGTCCGGTGGACGCTCCCGACCCCGGTCGCCGGCGTGGGCGCCAACGGGGAGCCGAGGTTCTTCGCGTGGATGTCGGTGGACCCGGTGACCGGGCTCGTGGCGGTGAGCTACTATCGTGGCTCGTCAGGCGGCCGGCTCGAGTACGTGCTCGCCACCTCGCGCGACGGCGGCGGCGCGTTCATCGAGCGCGCGTGGAGCGCGCGCCCCTTCGACCCCCGCGGCCAGTTCCTCGGCGATTACACCGGCGTCGCCGCCCACGCCGGCACCGTCGTCGCGGCGTGGACCGAGCTCGCCCCGGCCGATTCGGGCTCCGCAGGGGTGGGGCCGCTGCGTCGGCCGGGGACGCGGATCGTGATCGG
>DASUXC010000139.1:0-22316 GCA_036378095.1 Gemmatimonadaceae bacterium
CGGCGCGAATGCGCCGCCCCCCTCGCACAATTGTGCGACAGCGCAGCGCGGAGCGCTGCCCGTCGCGGTCCTCCCCTGCCCCCCGGCCCCCGCCTAATGCCCGTCCCCGGCGAAGAACTGCAGATGAAACACCACCGACACCACCGTCTGCGAGAACCTCCGATCGAGGGCATTGTCGTACGTGAGGACCCGCGCGAGGAGGAGGCTCAGCGACATCGTGTCCGACACGTCCGAGTCCGCGTTCCCCGTGATCGCCCAGCGGCCGTTGTCCGTCACGCGCTTGCGCGTGCTGTCCTGGACGAAGAAGGCCTGCGTGTGCGTGCTCTGGTAGCCCACGCGCGTCCGCAGCTCGTGGCTCTTGAGCGTCCAGCGCCGCGGGAGCGGGAACGCCTTCCCCACGTCGATCGTGAGGTCGTGCTGGCTCCCCTCGGTGAGACCGCCGCTCCGGATCTCGCGGCGGTCGGTGCGGTTCCACCCGGCGCTCGTGCTGAAGCCGCCGAGCAGCGCCCACGTCACGCTCCCGTTGAGCGGGTACTCGTGCAGCGTCTGCTCGATGCGCAGCCCGAGCCCGGGGATGAACGTCTGGTCGCCCGCCGTGGGCTGGAAGCTGCTCGACTTGGTCACCCGCGCCCCCACCTGTGCCCCCACGCTCGTGAGCACCGGGCGCAGAAACTCGGGCGGCGTGAAGTTCCACCGCACGCTCACATCGGGGAAGATCCGCTGCTCCGCCTCGAGCAGCGTCTGGATGTCCAGGATGCGCGACCACGACGTGCTGCGCGTCCGGCTGTACCGGTCCATCACGGTGAGGCCGAGCGGGAGGAAGAGGCTGTGCGACACCACCAGGTTGCGCGACACGCCGGCGCTCGTCGCGGGCACGCCGTTCACCTCGCGGAACCGGTCCACGCCCCCCAGCGCGAGCTGGTAGCCGAGCGATGGGTCGAACGCCACCCCGTCGAAGGTGGAGCGCAGGTCGCGCCGCCACTGCACGTCGATCGGCGAGATCGCCTTCGCCAGCCCGCGCAGCGCGCTCGACTCCGACGTGTACAGCGCGATCGCCCGCGGGATGTCGAAGGTGGCGGTGACGGCGAGCCCCTGCCCGTTGGCCAGCCGGCGCGGGAGGCGGAAGTCCCCGGTGGTGTCCCCCGTCTGGAGGAGGTTGCGCGCGTTCGGGTCGCGCAGGAGGGAGAAGGTGGTGTTGAAGTCCACCCTCGGCTTCACCCACGCGGTGAGGGGGAGCACGGCGCTCACCACCGCCGACATCTGCCGCTCGCGCTCCATTCCCACGTCCATCCCGAGAAAGCGCCGCCGCTCCCCGCTCGCCACGACCCCAACGCCGGTGCTGTCCCCGTAGTCGCGGAGGTCGCGGAGCGATGACACGTCGAACCGCGCGCTCAGCGCGTTGAACGGGCGGAGCTCGATCGCGGCGGTGTTGCGCCACACGTCCTCCAGCCCGCGCACGCGCCGCGCGCTGTCGGTGCTCACGACCTCCGGGAGGGAGAACGACTCGCGCGTGTCGCTGTTGCGCGCGTACGTGCTCGTGAAGCGCACCAGCGTCGGGTTCCACCGGATGGTCGAGTTGCGCAGCGACTGGAGCAGCTCGCTGTGTCCGAGCCAGTCGGGGAGCCAGTCGATGGCGCGGCGCAGCCAGGCGGGGGTGGGGGTGGTCCGCGCCTGCGACACGAGGTCGTAGTCCAGACCGCTGGAGAACGCCGACGTGCTCCCCGTCTGGAACTCGCTGCGCGACGAGGCGCTCACGTAGGTGGTGGTGAGCGCCAGGTTGTTGAGGATCGGCGCCAGCGCGCCGTGCTCGAGCGGCGTCGCGCGCCGCGCCGTGAGCGCCCACGACGTGGCCGAGGCGCGCGGTGTGCGCACGTCCCCCACGGCGGCGGCGGTGACGTCGGAGTTCGAGAGGAACAACGGGTCCCCGCCGGTGCGCGTGTGCGTGACGGTGAGGGGGAGCACGAGGCCGAGCGACTGCGGAAGGAACTTGTCCAGCCGCACCGACGACGAGAGCGCGAGCTGGTCGTCGGTGATGAACGTGGGCTGCTCGCCGAGCTGCCGGAAGTTCTGGTCGCGGCGGCTCGCGCTCACCTGGAGCGATCCCACGTCCCCGGCCGCCACGCTCAGCCCGATCTGCCCGGCGTAGCCGGGGTCGTTCACCACGCTCGTCAGGCGGATGTCGTCCACCCACAGCTCGAGCGAGTCGGCCGGGGAGATCGCCCCGCCGTTTCCGAGCCCCGCCGTGCTCACGCGCACCATCCCCACCGCCAGCTCCTGCACCGCCGCGAGGTTGGGGGGGCTCACCTCGGGGTTGCTCGTGTACACGATGTACCCGCCGTCGCACGCGGCGAAGCGGCGCGTGCCGGGCGCGGTGGGGAGCCCCGAGCTGGCGATGAGCGCCGAGTCGAGCCCGGTGCAGGCGATCTCCGTTCCCCCGTGCAGGTACGCGTTCTCGAGCCTCGCGCGGAGCGCGTAGAAGCGGCGGAAGTCCACCTGCACCTCGGGAAGCCACGCGTCGCGCCCCGGTCCCTGGTTCACCGGCGTCCGGTACAGGTAGAAGTTGTCCGCGTCGCGCCCGACCTTCACGAAGAACTGGAGGTCGCCGCTCACCCCCCACCCCTTCCCCCGCCCGCGCGCCCACACGCGCAGCTCCCGGTACCCCATGAAGTTCTTCTCCCCCTCGGGGAACCGGTAGAACGCCTCCGCGCGGTGGTAGAGCGGCACGTCCACGGCCAGGACGCGCAGCGACTTCTCGTTCACCTGGATCGTGCCCGGCGAGTACACGCTTCCCTTGCTGTCCGGCTCGTCGGTGACGCCCGGCGGCGACTCGTAGGCGAGGCGCGCGTCGCGGTCCTGCGTGCCGATCGTGGTGGCGATGACCGTTCCCGGCCCGTCCACGCGCGTCCCCCCGATCCCGGCGATCGCCTGGTCGGTGCGCTTGGTCCACGGCGAGCCGGTGAGGCGGAGCCGGGCGAGCGCCACGCGCGTGAAGTCCCCCGCCTGCCGTCCGGCGCCGCCGACCATCGTCACGCGCACCGACTTGATGCGCCTGACGAGCGGCGCGTTGAGCGCCGCGGTCGGCGACGCGAAGGGGAGCTGGAACTTCACCCAGCACACGTTCCGAGGGCCCGCCGTGGACGAGGACGTGTCGGTCATCGAGCGGTAGCAGCGCCCCGTCTTGGTGTACGAGGACGCGTCCCCGAGATCCACCACGTAGCGCAGGAGCTGCTCCGCGTTGCGCGCGTCCCCCTTCAGGTTGAGAAAGCCGTCGCGGTCGAGGTCCTCCTCGTCGAGCCGCCGGTTCCCCACCGAGCAGTCGGCGCGCTCGTCGCCGAGCGGGAGCACCGGCTCCGGGCCGCGGTGGCAGAGCGCCGGTCGCGTGGCGGTGCTCGTCACCCCGCGCAGGGCGTCGTGCACGACGATCGTATCGGCCACGTCGCCGGGGATCCCGGTGTCGTTGCGCGCCACGTCGAACGACTGCGTCACCGGATCGCGCTCGGTGTCGAGCCGGTCGAAGCCGACGAGCTGGCGCCCGGTGTACACGGAGTCGCCGCCGCCCCCCGACGTGGGCGCATGCACGGTGAGCGTCTCGGGGGCGAAGGCGATGCTGTTCTCCGACACCTCGCCGAAGTCGAGCACGAGCGCCGGGTTCTTGCGCCGCGCCACCTCGCTCGTGTCGATCAGCGCCCAGAACTCGAGCTGCTCCACGTGCGAGAGGTCCACCCCCGTGGGGTTGAGCGACTGGCTGATCGAGCGCCACGGCCGCCCCCCGCCCGGCGGGAGGAGCCAGCGCGTGCGCCCGGCGGGATCGCGCAGCCCGCCCACGTTCGGCGGGAAGAGGTCGAGCCAGAGCACGGTCTCCGGGGCGCGGAAGGTCTGCCCGCCGATGAACACGAACTGCGAGTCGATCTGCTCGGGGAAGAACTGCACGGTGCTCCCCGTCTGCGTGACGGGGTCGAGCACGGTGCCCAGGTTCTGCCAGGCGAGCGTCGTCGCGCTGTCCAGCGGGAAGTCGTAGGTGGTGCTCCCGATGCGCACCCCCGCCCCCTGCACCGCCGGCTGGCTCCCGGTGCGCCACGCCGACTCCTGGAGCGAGACGGTGACGCCCCCCTCTCCCTCGAACGTCTCCACGTACGCCGAGCCCGCCGCGTTGTTCTGCGGACGACTGGTCGCGAACTCCCCCTGCACGCTCACCGTGGACGGCGTGGTGGCATCGACGAGCGGGAGCTTGTCGAGGAGCCGCGTGAGGAGAGTGCTCTCCCAGGTGAAGTTGCCGCTCACCCCGGCGAGGAGCGCCGACTGCGGCTCGAAGCCGAGCGGGGGGCGGTTGAACGAGGTGCGCTGCGACTGCGAGAGCGCGGTGATGTTGAACTGCCCGTGCTCGGTGGGGAACTCGGCGGCGAGGCCGAGGATGGAGGTTGGCGCGGCGGCGAACAGCGGGTTCTCCTCGAACTGCACGCTCACCTGCCGCGGGCGGGCGAACAGCGTGTCGGGGCGGATGAAGGTCACGCGCCCGAGCTCGTAGTCCACCGTGTAGTCCACATCGCGCACGAGCTGGCGCCCCTCGAGGAAGAGGCGCTCCGAGCCCTGTCGCACCTGGACGGAGCCGAGCATGAGCGACCCCGACTCCCCGCCCCCCTCCGCGGAGTAGCGCGCGCGGATGCGGAACTGCGTGGGCGGGCGGCGCGGGGAGATCAGGTCTTCATCGGTGGTGCGGTAGAGCGAGTCGTTCACCGGGTTCGGCGGGTGCACGAGCCCCGAGTCGGCGAACGGCATGAGCGAGGGGAAGATGACGAAGTGATCGCGGATGAGCTTGGAGCTGGCTCCCCCCAGCCCGCCGCTCGTGGTGAGCGCCTGGTTGGGATCGCCGACGCGGGGCCAGAGACGGTTCTCCACGTCGAAGGTCGAGGAGTTGTTCCGCTGGGCGAGCCCGAAGAGCTGGAGGTACGTGTCCACCGCGCCGCCCACCGGCTTCTCCTGATCGGCTCCGCTCCCCACGACGATCTTGAGCGTGACGCTCTGCCGCTGGAGGTCCTCCCCGCCCAGGCGGTACGCGGAGCGGATCTCGCGGTCGAACGCCGAGTCGCCGGGGAGCACCTCGTTGTCCCAGAGCAGGTTCACCGTGTCGCGTCCGGCCACGCCGCGCCGCTGCGGGAACGTGCCTCCCACCCCCCCGACCCGCTCGCGTCCGTCCGGCCCGGTGACGGTGTACGAGACGGCCAGCCGCTCGTCGCGGGAGAGCGGGCTCACGAGGACGATCCACAGGTTGGTGGGATCGATGTAGTAGTCCACCCCCTGCTGGAGCACCTCGTAGGGGCCGATGACGTTCGTGTTGCGCGCGTAGCGGGTGACGGCGTAGGGGCCGTTGATGTCGCGCGCCGTGCTCCCGCCGGCGGCCGGGCTGCGGTAGCGGTAGACGAGCACGCGCCGCGGCCGCTCGGAGAGGGGAAGGCGCGCGGCGAGCGCGGGGAGCCCGGGATCGAGAACGTCGATGTTGGGGTAGGAGGGAGACAGCTTTTTCGGGTCGACGACCCAAAAGAACCTGCGGCGCTCGAGCTGGTAGTCCTCGATCTCCCGGTCCACCGTCTGCATGGTGCGGTCGCCGACGGTGAACACGCGGTCGCGGATGACGTTCCCTTTCTGCTGCGCGGCGATGGCGCGGAAGTTCATCGGCCCGAGCTGCCCGATGGCCTGGATGCCGTAGTTCCCGCTCGGGATGCCGGCGGTGATGAAGCGCGACGGCGGGGGGACGAAGGAGACGTTCCCCACCTCGAGGCGGTGCAGGATCTCGTCGGGCTTTCCCTCGTAGTAGACGGAGATGTTGTTCGACGCGTCGAACTCGCGCTGCGAGTCGTAGTCCACGTTCACGTGAACGCGGTCGGCGACGACGCCGCCGGTGCGGACGCCGAACTGGAAGTCGAACTGCGGCTGGAAGGTGCCGCGGCAGCCGGAGATCGGCGTGAGGAAGTCCGTAGCGACGCACCGCTCGTTGCGGTCGCGCTCCCCCTTCACCTCCACGCGCGACTGGAGCTGGAGCCCGAGGTTGGCGTACTGGCCGAAGATGTCGGTGCCGGTGCGCTGCGCCGGGGGTGCCGGCTTCCCCGGCGGAGTGGGTGGCCCGGGCACGACGGTCGCGTCGGACGGCGCGGCGGCGACGCCGGCGCCCGCCCCCGCGCCGGCGAGCGCGGCGGAAACGGTCTCCCCCCAGATCGCCGCGCGCCTGGCGACGATCGTCCGCCGGAGGGCGGCCGCGCGCGTCTCGGCGACGATCGCGGCGGGAACGCGCGACGGGGCGAGTCGTCCGAAGGGGAGTAGGGGGGCGGGGAGCGGGAGCGCGAGAGTGTCGGCGCGCGTTGGATGATGGGGGCGCACGCCGATGGCGCGGCTCGTGTCGGCGAGCGTGTCTCCGGGCACGTTCTGCCCCGCCGCCGCCACGGGCCACGCGAAAATGAATGCGAAGAGCAGGAGCGGACGGGAGGAACGCACCAAGCCCTAGGCGGAGGGAGGACGACACCGGCGACCGCCCTGACGAGACGGACGCCCGGTCGCTCGAGGAGCGAAGGGGACTTAAATTGATGGGGCTAACGCCAAATATGGGAACGGGAAAGCGTACGGGGGAGGCCCCGAGGTGCTCCGACTCGCGCCTTCCAGGACTCGTTCCCCACCGCCAACTGACCCGATGAAGATTCTCACCCGTTACATCCTCCGCGAGCATCTCGGCCCGCTGGCGTTCGCGTCGGCGGCGCTGACGGCGCTGCTGCTCCTCAACCAGGTGGCGAAGCAGTTCGGCTCCCTGGTCGGGAAGGGGTTGGGGTGGGGCGTGATCGGCGAGGTGTTCTACCTCTCGGTGCCGTTCATCATCGCCATGACGCTGCCGATGGCGGTGCTCGTGGCCGTGCTGTACGCGTTCAGCCGGCTGGCGTCGGAGAACGAAGTCACGGCGCTCCGGGCGAGCGGGGTGAGCATGGTGAAGCTCGTGCGCCCGGTGCTGTGGGGGGGCGCGGTGCTCGCGCTGCTCATGCTCCTCTTCAACGACCAGGTGCTCCCGCGCGCCAACCACCGGCTGCGCACGCTGGAGACGGACATCGCGCGCAAGAAGCCCACGTTCGCCCTGCACGAGCAGGTGATCAACGAGGTGATCCCCGGCAAGATCTTCCTCAAGCCGGGGCACATCGACGAGGCCACGAACCGGCTGCGCGAGGTGTTCATCTACAACTTCGAGGATCCCACGCGCCGGAAGACCATCTACGCCGACAGCGGGCACATGGGGCTCACGCGCGACCAGACCACGCTCCAGATGACGCTGCACCACGGCTACGTGCTCGAGGTGCCGCGCGACGATCCGGGGACGCTGCAACGGCTGTACTTCACCACGGACCTCGTTCGCGTGCGCGGCGTGGCGAACGAGTTCGAGAAGACGGAGAAGGACAGCTACAAGTCCGAGCGCGAGATGACCGTGTGCGAGATGAGCAACCAGTACGAGCAGGGGGCCCAGCAGCTCCAGGTGGCGCGCCACGACCTGGCCTCCACGCTCGGCAACGCGGCGTACGCGGCGGCGACGGGTGAGCGGCGGCCGGTTGCGGAGCCGGTGCGGACGTCCACGCCCCCCTCCTCCGGCGCGCTCTACTGCGACCTCGTGTCGCGAGTGTTCGGCAACGTGGCCACGGCCGAGGCGGCGGAGCCCCCCGCCGCTCCGCGCGCTCGGCAGGGGACCACGAGCAAGCCGGCGCCCGAGCCGAGCGCGGCGACGCCGGCGAAGCCCGCGGCCAAGACGCCCGCGGCCAAGCCGGTCGCCACGCAGCCGCCGGGGCTGCCGTCGCTCGGACAGCAGTACGTGCGGCAGCACGCCGCTCCGCGGCGCGCCGCGCCGAAGAAGCCGGCCGCCGCCACGGTGCAGCACCCGGAGAGCGCGCGAGCGACGAAGCGCCGCGTGAACCCGGACAGCCTGCTGCACGCGCTCCCGCCGGGGGTCCGGCGCCCGGGCGCGGAGTCGGTGCTCCTCCAGCCCGGCGGCGCGGCGCGCTACGTGCCCCCCAATCCGGCATCGCGCATCACCCTCCCCTCCCCCGGGCAGCTCGACGTGCTCCGGGCGCGCATCACCGACGCCCGGACCACCATGAACCGGTACGAGGTGGAGATCCAGAAGAAGTTCGCCCTCGCCGCGGCGTGCATCGTGTTCGTGATCTTCGGCGCCCCGATCGCCCTGCGCTTCCCGCGCGGCGGGGTGGGGCTCGTGATCGGCGTGAGCCTGGTGGCGTTCTCCCTCTACTACGTGTGCCTCATCGCCGGCGAGACGCTGGCGGACAAGCTGATCCTGAGCCCGTTCTGGGCGATGTGGATGGCGAACGTGGTCTTCGCGGTCGTCGGCGTCGTGCTGCTCGCCCGCGTGCAGCGCACCGGACCGGCGGCGCGCGGCGGGGACGCGGCGGAGATGTGGGAGACGATCCGCACGCGCTTCGCCCGCCTCCTCCGCCGCGTCGGGATCCCGGCCGACCGGAGGGCCGCGTGAAGAAGCTGATCCACCCGCTCGACCGCTACGTCCTCGGCGAGTTCTGGAAGATCTTCGTGACGACGGCGCTCGGCTTCCCGCTGCTCGTCATCATCATCGATCTCACGGACCACCTGGACACGTACCTGAACCGCAATCTGACCAACACGCAGATCGCGCTCAGCTACATCTACTGGATCCCCGACTCGATGTTCATGGTGCTCCCGGCGGCGGTGCTGTTCGCCACCGTCTTCTCCATCGGGGCACTCACGCGGCACTCGGAGATCACGGCCGCCAAGGCGTCGGGGATCAGCTTCTACCGCATGGTGATGCCGATCTTCGCCGCCTCCGCGGCGATCTCGGTGTTCGCGCTCTGCCTGGGCGAGCTGGTGCCGGTGACCGACGCGAAGCGGAACGCGATCATCGAGGAGCGCAAGTTCTCGTCGAACGACCGGTTCAACTTCGCCTACGAGGCGGGCAAGGGGCGCGTCTACCAGATCTCGTCGCTCAACGTGCAGCGGCGCGCGATCGACAACATCGAGATCTCGCGCAAGGGGACCGGGCCGGAGTACCCCACGTACGTGCTCGCGGCGCGCGAGGCGCAGTGGGACACCACGCACGACCGGTGGACGCTTCGCTCCGGGGAGCTGCACCTCATCCCCGACTCCACGCGCAACGTCTCGGTGGCGTTCGACTCGCTGCGCGACCACGACTTCACCGAGGAGCCGGCGGACCTCACGGCGACGCCGCGCCGCCCGGAGGAGATGCGCTACTCGGAGCTGAGCCGGTTCATCGCCGCGCTGGAGCGCTCCGGGGGGGACGCGAACGAGCTGAAGGTGGAGCGGGCGCTCAAGATCGCCATCCCCGTGACGTGCATCATCATCGCCATCTTCGGCGCGCCGCTGGCCACGAGCACCCAGCGGGGCGGCGCCGCGTACGGGATCGGCATCAGTCTCGCCACCACGATCATCTTCCTCATGCTCATCCAGATCACCAAGGCGGTCGGCCAGGGCGGGGTGATCCCGCCGACGATCGCCGCGTGGATCCCCAACGCCCTGTTCGGCGCCATCGGCGCCGTGCTGCTCGCCCGGGTGCGCACGTGACGCGACGCGACGCGGAGGTCGCGTGAGCACGTCCACGTATCCGACCGGGGGCGGCCGCCCCACCGACACCTTCCCCATCCCGCAACGCGCGGCGATCGTCTTCTTCCGGCACGTGGCGCGCTCCACGATGGGGCTGTTCCAGGAGCTGGGGAATCGCGTCTACTTCACGCTCGAGTTCCTGCGCGCGTTCGCCGAGCCGCGCACGTACCTCCCGCTCCTGGCGCAGCAGATGCGCGCCATCGGGGTGGACTCGCTCCCGCTCGCCGGGATCGTCGCGGCGTTCATCGGCGCGGTGACGGCGTACCAGACCACGTACCAGCTCTTCCCCGGCGTGCAGCTCTCGGTGGTGGGGTGGATCACGCGGCAGAGCGTGGTGCTGGAGCTGGGGCCGCTCCTCACGGCGCTCGTGCTCGCCGGACGGGTGGGCGCGCGGATGACGGCGGAGATCGGGACGATGCGGGTCACGGAGCAGATCGACGCGCTCGAGACGCTCTCGTACGATCCCGTCGCGTACCTCGTGGTGCCGCGCGTGGTGGCGGGGCTCACGATGGTGCCCATGCTCACCATCCTGGCGATCGCCATCGGGATCACCGCGGGCGGGCTCACCGTGATCGTGGCGACGCAGGTGCGCATGGCCGACTACACCTCGGGGCTCCGCCTCACGTTCAACACGTTCCAGGTGTTCTACGCCCTGATCAAGGCGACGCTGTTCGGCACCTCCATCTCCCTCATCTGCTCGTACGAGGGGTACGTCACCGGCGCCGGCGCGGAGGGGGTGGGGCGCTCCACCGCGCGCGCCGTGGTCATCTCATCCGTGATCATCCTGCTGCTCGACGCGCTCACCGCGCTCTACCTCGCTCCGAAACTCGCCTCATGAAGCGATCGAACGAAGTCATCGTGGGAGTGTTCGTCACCGTCGCGATCATCATCGGGATCGTCGGCACGCTCTGGCTGGCGCGCCGGGGGTTCAGCAAGTCGTATCCACTGCACGCGCGCTTCGACTGGGGGAACAACCTGAAGACCGGGCAGCCGGTGCTCCTCGCCGGCGTGCAGGTGGGGTACGTGGACCAGGTGGAGCTCAACCCCGCCGGGTACCTGGACGTGACGCTGTCGATCGACCGGAAGTGGAAGATCCCGGAGGGGAGCACGGCCACGGTGCAGAACGAGGGGTTCTTCGGCGACAAGTCGGTGGCGCTGCACCCGTGCCTGCGCCCGGCGCCGGCGCTCGGGAACGAGTCGGCGGCGCGGCGCAGCGGGGGGGAGGCGCCCCCACCCCCGGTGCCGCAGGGAGACTTCGACCAGGGGATCTGCCGCCCGAACGCGTTCTACCCGGCGGGCGACACCGTCCCCACCGGGAAGCCGGCGCCGTCCATGGACCAGATCCTCACCCGCGTGGACTCGATGAGCAACGCGCTCTCCGACGTGGTGAAGACGGTCCGCATCGAGATGGTGCAGCGCGGCGGGATCGAGGACCTGCACAAGACGATCGCCTCGACGAACGCGCTCGTGCTGGAGCTCAACCGCGTGGCCGCCGAGCAGTCGAAGGGGCTCGCCCTCACCCTGGCCACGCTCCGCCGCACGGTGAGCGCGATCGACAGCGTCGCCCTCGACTCGACGGTGCGCAACCTCCAGGCGACGAGCGGCCACCTCGCCTCGCTCACCGGGAACCTGGAGCAGACCACGCAGCGCCTGGACAAGGTGATGGCGCAGGTGGAGACGGGAGACGGCACGATGGGGAAGCTGCTCAACGACCCGAGCGTGTACAACGACCTCCACGAGCTGCTGGCGCGGCTGGACTCGCTGACGGCGGACATCAAGGCGCGGCCGAAGCGGTACATCAACGTGAAAGTCTTCTAGTTTCGTCGCGCCGGGTGCGGGGTGCGGGGCGCGGGGCGCGAATGGGTAGTGACTGAGCGACGAGGGGGCCGGCATTCGCCGGCCCCCTCGTCGCATTCCATGCTACCGCGCCCCGCAACCCCGCACACCGCGCCCCGCCTCCTGATGGCGGGACGCGAGGCGGAACCGGAGCGATCAGAACCCGACTCTCGCCGAGAGCTGGATCTGATAATACCCCGTGGCGTCGTTCTGGATCGTGAACGCCTTGTAGTTCGGGTTGAACTGGAAGAGCGGCTGGTTCGGGTCGTTGTTGGCGACGCCGGTCATCGTGAGCAGCGAGACGTTGTTGAACGTGCCGGCGGAGCGGACGCGCCCCCACGAGCGGTTCAGCAGGTTCGCCACGTTGAACACGTCGAGCCGGAGCGACATGGTGCGCCCCTGCCAGCTCGGGAGCGACTGCTCCACCGTCATGTCGAGGAAGTTCTGCCAGGGGTTCCGGCAGGTGTTCCGCTCGATGATCTCGCCGCGGTGGTCGCGGAGGCAGGGCTGGCTGTCGATGAACTTGTCGAACGCCACCGCCTGCGTCTCCGGCAGGATCGCCGCCGACGTCGCCGTGGGGGCGATCGTGGCGAAGCGGATCTGCGTGGTGTCCATCGCGCTCGTCGGCACGTACACCAGGTCGTTCCCGGTGATGCCGTCGGCGTTCAGGTCGCCGCGCCCGCTGCTCCCGCCGTACACGTAGTCGTACGGCGCGCCCGACTGCCCGGTGTAGATGAGCGACACGTTCGTCGCCCACGTCTTCCACGGGAAGGTGTACGTCCCCGAGGCGACGATCTTGTTCGGCTGGTCGAACAGCGAGACGCTCGTGTTCTGGTCCAGGTGGTTCCCCGACAGCTCGCGCCCGAACATCCAGTTGGAGATCGCCCGGCTGGAGGTCAGGCTCTGCACGTCGTACGAGTGCGAGTAGGTGTACGCCACCCGTCCCTCGAAGCTCTCCGAGAAGCGCTTCTGCAGCTCCGCGGTGAGGTTGTACGAGTAGTCCTTGGACTGGTTGGCGATGTCGATCACCTCGGAGAAGCGCGACGACACCACCTCGGGGTTCGACTGCCCCGTGGCCAGGTTCAGCGTGCCGTACATCACGCGCCCGTGCGAGTCCACGCCCTGCGGGCCGACGAGGTTGCGGTTGATGTAGAAGAAGTTGTCGAGCCCCTTCGTGTACATCGCCTCGAGCGAGGCCACCGCGCCGCCGGGGAGCTGGCGGTCGTAGGCCAGCGAGGCGCGCAGCACCTGCGGGTACTTCAGGTTCTTGCTCATGAGGTCGACCGGGCCGACCACGCCGGTACCGAGCCCCTGCCCGTTCGCGCAGACGGTGGGCGGGTTGGTCGCATCGGGGTCGAACGCCGGCGCGGGACCGGGCGCCGAGCGGCTCCCGCTGCAGTTCAGGATCCCGAGCCCGCTCCCCGAGTTCTGGTACGAGTTGCCGAGCCACACGTACGCCGGGCGTCCCACGAACGTCCCGACGCCGCCGCGGATCTGGTTGACCTGGTCACCGGTCACGTCCCAGTTGAAGCCGATGCGGGGGGACCACTGCAGGTTCCCCGACGCCACCTCGTCCGTGCGGCGGCCGTAGATCGTGTCCACCGACGCGGTGTACGCCGGCTTCGTGTCGAGCATCGGCACGTCGAAGCGCAGGCCGTAGGTGAGCGAGAAGTTCGGCGTGATCGTCCAGTTGTCCTCGACGTACGCGCCGACCTGCTTCCCCTTGAAGCGGGCCACCACGCCACCACCGAGGTCGCTCGACACGCGGTACGAGCTGGGGTTCCCGGCCTCGAGCGAGTCGAGGTTGCGGAACGTCCACACGCCGTACGAGCTCTCCGTGAACAGGTTGCGGAACTTGAAGAACTCGTCGTGCGTCCCCACGGTCACGCGGTGCGACGTGCCGATCGGGAAGGTGTAGTTGTCGGTGATCTCGAAGATGTCCTGGTCGAGCTGGTTCCCCTGCGAGAACTGCTCGGCGCCGGCGCGCAGCGTCACGTTCCCGCTCGTGAGGCCTGGCACGGACACCGAGACCGTCGGGGAGAACACGGCCGGGTTGCGCCGGTCGCGGATGCGGTTGTAGCCGAGAATGAGCTCGTTGTCGGAGCCGTTCGAGAAGTTCGTGAACAGCTGCACGACCGGGGCGTTCTTGGTGTTCTTGATCGTGTACGAGTTGGACGAGAGCCCGAAGGTGAAGTCGCTCCGGCTGAACACGTCGTTGTCCGCGGTGCCGTAGTTGTAGCGGGCGACGAGGCGGCTGTTGATCGACGGGAGCGCCACGTCCACGCGGGCGAAGATGTTCGACAGCGGGTTCTCGTTGTTCACCAGCCCGGCCGACCCGGGCTCGATCCCGTACGCCTTCAGGTCGTTCATGAAGCGCTGGACGTCCGCCTCGGCGACCGGAAGCGGATCACCGGTGCTCCCGAGGTACGGCCCCGCGGCCGGCTGCGTGCGCGACTGCCACTCCGGCGCCACGAAGAAGTGGACCTTGTCCTTGATGATCGGACCGCCGAGCGAGAACCCGTACTGCTTCACGCTCAGGTCGGAGGTGCGGATGAACTTGACGTTCTGCGCGAGGTCGGAGTTGCGGAAGTAGTAGAAGGCCGAGCCGTGCAGCTCGTTCGTCCCGCTCTTCGTGACGGCGTTGATCAGCGCGCCGGCGAAGTTCCCCTGCCGCACGTCGTACGGGGAGAGGACGACCTGGTACTCCTTCACCGCCTCGAGGGAGATCGACTTGCCGAACGCCTGCCCGCCCGGCTGCCCGGTGGTCCCGAGCCCGAACAGGTCGTTCTCGCTCGCGCCGTCGATCTGGATGTTGTTGAAGCGGTTGTTCACGCCCCCCGCCGAGTTGCCGGGGCCGCTGGAGGAGACCTGCGGCGTGAGGCGGACGAAGTCGGTGAAGTTGCGCGAGAGCGTCGGCATGCGGCGCAGCGCCGTGTCGCTGACGAAGCTCTCGATCCCCTTCCGCGCGGGGGAGATGAGCGCGCTCTGGTCGGCGGTGGCCTTCACCTCCACGGCGGCCAGCTCCGCGGCCTGCGCGGTGAGGGCGAAGTCGGCGCGGTAGTTCTCCCCGAGCTGGAGCATCACGCCATCGCGCGTCAGCGGCTGGTAGCCGATGCGGCGCACGGTCACGCTGTACGGGCCGCCGACGGCGAGCCCCTGGATGAAGAAGTGGCCTCCCGCGCGCGTGAGGCCACCCGTGGTGACGCCGGTCGAGCGATTGACGATCTGGATCTGGGCCGACTCGATCCCCTGCCCGGATGCGGAGTCCGTCACGGTCCCGCTGACGGCGGCGGTGGTGAGGCCCTGAGCGCGGAGCGGCCCCGCCGCGCCGCTGCCGAGCACCATCGCGGTGAACGCGAGGGCACGGATCAAACTCGAATTGGTCATGCGGTAGCGTCTCCCTGAGAGCAGCTGAATGGCAGCAGGAACTGCGTGGGTAGATCGGTGTGGATCCCCGAGTGTCGAGCGCCGGAGCTGCGGTGAGCGGGTGGTACGGCGACCGCGCTCCGGCCGGCGGGGGCGCCCACCGCGGAAGCGAGCGCGAGAAGAAGCTACTTTCCCCTGGCGGGGAGCGTCAAGAATTCGCTGACGGGGGAACGTCGCGGGAGGGTAACGAAACGCGGCCATGGGCGGTCGGGACGACGCGGCCACCGGCTCTCCGCCTCTCTACGACTCCGCCCGCGCCTCCACCCGGCGGCGGCCGACGGTGGCGTAGTACACCGGGATTCCCGCGGCGACGACGGCGAGCACCCCCACGGTGGCCCAGCGGCTGGAGGGCTCGGCGACCGCGTTCCACAGGAGGGCGATCGTGGCCAGCACGAAGAGCGCGGGGACGACGGGATAGCCGGGGACGCGGAAGCTCGGGTCGTAGTCGGGGCGCTTGCGCAGCGTGAAGACGGCGGCGACGGCCAGCGCCAGGAAGGGGGCGATCGCGATCACGAACGCGTCGGCGAGCTGCTCGAAGTTGCGCACGAGCACGAACGCGATCCCCAGGCACGCGGTGAGCACGATCGACACGTACGGCGTCTGGAAGCGGGGGTGGACGCTCGCCACCTTGCGCACGAACAGCCCGTCATCGGCCATGGCGAAGAAGATGCGCGGCGCGGTGAGGATCGACCCGTTGAGCGTGCCGAACGTGGAGAGCATCACCGTGGAGGCGACGAAGATCACCCCGGGCGCGCCGACGAGTCGCTGGGCGACGTCGGCGGCGACGAGCGGGGAGTGGCGCATCTCCCCCACGGGGAGCACCGCCAGATAGGCGATGTTGGCGAGGAAGTAGATGAGGATCACCGCCAGCGTGCCCGAGATGATCGCGAGCGGGAGCACGCGCCGGCCGTCCTTCACCTCGCCGCCGACGAAGCTGACGTCCTCCCACCCATCGTACGCCCAGAGCACGGCGATGAGGGCGAGCCCGAACGCCGACGCGGTGAAGCTCCCCGACGGGGCGGCGGGGGTGAAGTGTCCGCCGGTGCGCGGGAGCCCGACGGCGATCGAGAGGAGCACGATGAAGAGGAGCCCGCCGTACTTGGCGAGGGTGGTGAGGTTCTGGACGAGCGATCCCCACCGGAGCCCCACGTAGTTGAACGTCGCCGTGATGGCGATCGCCGCGGCGGCGATGTAGTGGACCCACGAATCGTACGGCGCCACCCCCGGGTCGAGGCCGAGCACGCGGAGGAAGTACTCGGAGAAGGTGGTGGAGATGGCGCCGAGGGAGGCGGCGCGGATGATGACCAGCTCGGACCACCCGAAGAGAAAGGCGGGCAGCTTCCCCCACGCCTCGCGCAGGAAGACGTAGATCCCCCCCGTCTTGGGGAACGCGCCCGCGACCTCGGCGAGGGTGAGCGCCCCGCACAGGACGATCAGCCCTCCGGCGACCCAGACGGCGAGCAGCGGGAGCGGCCCCGGCAGCCTGTCGGCGATCCCGGCGGGCGATCGAAAGATCCCGGAGCCGATCGTCGATCCGATCAGGACGGCGGTCGTGCTGAGGAATCCGAGGCGGCGGGGGAGACGGTCCATGCTCGAGTCGGAGAGTGGGACGGAGTTCGATGGGACCCGCGGGAACGGGCCCTGGCGGAGAGTGCAGAGTATAGGGCTGGGATCGGGGAGCGCGAGGGGTCTCGAAAAATAGAGCGAAGAAGGTAGAAGGGGGTGGAGCGCGAGTCGGAGCGAAGACCGGCCGGAGCGAGGGGAGTCGGGGGTGAGGCGCGAGACGGAGCGACGACCGGCCGGAGCGAAGCGAGTCGGACGGGCGCCGCACCCCCGGCGTCCTTCGCTCCGGGTTCTCCTCGCTCCGACTCGCGCCTCACCCGCTACTCGCCTCGCCCCCAGGGCTGTTCGGGAAGGTTGACCCTAATTGGTAATCCTGCGAACTTTCGCTGTCTCGCGATCTCGATCGCGTACGAATCCTCTTGGCATTCCCCAACTTGGCCGATCTCATATTCTGGCTCGCCGTCGCCTGCTGCCTGGTGGCACAGGTCGCCATCGTGCGCGCGGCGCTGAAGGCGCCGGCGCGTGGTGCCGACGGAGGCACCGAGGTACCGCGGCCGCGACGGCCCATCGAGATCGCCTGGACCGTACTCCCCGCCATCGCGCTCGCGCTCGTTCTCGTCGCCACCTGGCGAGCGATCCACCGCCACGCCGCCGGCGATCGTCCCCCCATCACGCTCGAGCGCGCCCCGTCGAGGAACGCACCGTGAAATCGCTCCGGCGACTCTCGTATCTCACGCTCGCCCTCGCCTGCCTTCACCTCGTCTTCGGCGCCATCGTGCGCATCAGCGGATCGGGGATGGGGTGCGGCGAGAACTGGCCCAAGTGCTACGGGCACTGGTTCCCCCCCTTCACCCAGCCCACGCTGGTGATCGAGTGGACGCACCGCCTGCTGGCGGCGCTCCTCACCACCGCGGTCGTGGCCCTCGCCGCGACGGCGCTGACCCGGCGCCGTGAGCCGGGCGTGGGCGGCGCGGGCGGGGTGGCCCGCACGACGCTCCTCGCGGCGGTGGTGGTGGTCGTGACCGCCGCGTTCGGCGCGATCACCGTCTTCCTCGGCAACGTCTGGTACGCCACGGTGGTGCACTGGCTGCTCGCCGCCACCCTGCTCGCGGCGCTCGCCGCGGCGGTGATCCGCACGGGCGGGCTCGGCGGGACGAGCGCACGGCGGGAGCGGGGGAGCGCCCGCGCGGCGCGCGGCGCCACCGCGGCGGCCGCCCTCGCCCTCCTCACCGTGCTGCTCGGCGGGATGACGGCGAAGATCCCCGGCGCCAACGTGGCCTGCCAGGGCTTCCCGCTCTGCAGCGGCTCGCTTCTCCCCGCCTTCCCGGCGCAGCACGTGCAGATGACGCATCGCGTTCTGGCGTATCTGCTCTTCTTTCACGTGCTGGGGCTGACGATCGGGATGACGAGGCGTGGGGAAGCCCCCATCGTGCTGCGCACGGTGCGCATCGCGTTCGGGCTGGTGCTGCTGCAGGTGGTGATCGCGGCGACGATGGTGGAGCTGCACCTGCCCGCCGAGCTGCGCTCGCTGCACCAGGCGACGGGGGTGGCGCTCTGGCTGACGCTGTTCGTGCTCGCGTACCTCGCGCGCATCGCGGCCGGGGCGCGGGACGGGGGACGCGGGGCGCGAACGGCGCGGGAATCGGGAATCGGGAATCGGGAATCGAAGAAGGCCGTCGAGGCGACGAGCGTCGAGGCGGTGAGTGAGGCGGAGCCCGAGGCCGGCGTAGTGCGGAGGGCCGGCGTGAGGCGCGCGGCCGCCACCGCGGTCGTGGAGGTCGCCCCGGTCGTGGAGGTCGCCCCGGCCGCCGAGCCGGCCGCCGAGCCGGCCCCCACCCCCGCCGTTCCCGAAGCCCCCCCGGCCCCCGCCCCCAAGCCCCCAGCCCCCACCATAGCCGTGATCGTCGCGCGAGGAGCCGAGTCATGACCGGCGTCGCCGTCTCCGGTGAGGGCACCCGGGCGTTCGTCCGCGACCTGGTGATGCTCACCAAGCCGCGCATCATCTCGCTCCTCCTGGTCACGACCGTCGCGCCGATGTTCGTGGCCGGCTCGCCGAGCCTCGCCCTCGTGGTGATCGTCACCATCGGCGGCTACCTCATGGCCGGCGGGGCGAACGCGGTGAACATGTACATCGACCGCGACATCGACGATCGGATGGCGCGCACGCGGCTCCGTCCGATCCCGAGCGGACGGATGGACCCGCGCGCCGTCCTCGCCTTCGGCGTCGCGCTCGCCACCGCGGCCACCGCGATCTTCGCGTTCCTCGTGAACGTGCTGAGCGCCACGCTCGCGCTGGCCGGCTTCTACTTCTACGTGTTCATCTACACGCGCTGGCTCAAGCGGCGCACGCCGAACAACATCGTGATCGGCGGCGCCGCGGGCGCGTTCCCCCCGCTCGTCGGATGGGCGGCCGTCACCGGGCGCATCGACCTGGCGGCGATCTACCTGTTCCTCATCGTGTTCTACTGGACGCCGCCGCACTTCTGGGCGCTCGCCCTCCTCAAGCAGCACGACTACGGGCGCGCCGGCGTGCCGATGGCCCCGCTGGTCTGGGGGGAGCGGCAGACGATGTGGCAGATGCTCTGGTACACGATCATCCTCGTGCCGCTCACGCTCCTCCCGGCCCTGTTCGGCGCGTTCGGCGTGGTGTACCTCGTGGCGGCGGCGATCCTCGGCGGGCTCCTCCTGGCCGGCATCGTGCGCGTGATGCGCGCGACGCAGTGGACGGCGAAGGCGTGGGGCGTCTACAAGTACTCGCTCCTCTATCTCGCGCTGCTGTTCGTGGCCATGGCCATCGACCGCGCCATCGCCCGCTGATGCCGACGCGGGAGGAGCGGCACACCCCGGGGCCCGAGGAGATGGGCGTCCTGATCTCGGCGGGGGGCGGCGAGCCCGACCGGCTCATCATGCTCGGCCGCCCGTCGCGCGGGCGCGTGCTCGTGCGCGAGTGGTCCACGCACAACTGGTCCGGCGCGCCCGACGAGCGCGAGCTTCCCACGGAGCACGCGTACGCGATCTTCCAGCGCGCCGCCGATGACCGCCGGCGGATCTCCGAGGCGCTCCCCGACATCCGCGCATGGCTCGAAGGACATCCACGTTGACGGACCCCACCGCGCGCGGCGAGCGTCGCGCGCGCGGAGTGCCCTCCCCCGCCGCGCTGCGCCCGCTCCTCGCGCGCATGCGCCCGTATCGCGGGCGGCTCGCGGTCGCCGGCGTCGCGCTCATCGTCAGCGCCGCGATCACCCTGGCCTTCCCCAAGGTGGTCAGCCTGCTGCTCGACGCGGCGTTCGTGCGCGGCAGCGGCGCCACGCTCGATCGCATCGCGCTCTTCCTGATCGCGCTCTTCGCCGTCCAGGCGCTGATCAACTTCGCGCAGGTGTGGCTGCTCACGTCGGTCGCCGAGCGGATCATCGCCAGGCTGCGCGATGACCTGTTCGCGCACCTGATCCGGCTCTCCCCCGGCTTCTTCACCGAGCGCCGGAGCGGCGAGCTCACGAGCCGCCTGGCGAGCGACGTCACCCTGTTGCAGCAGGTGATGACGTACCAGATGACGGAGCTCGCGCGCCAGGTGCTCTTCCTGGTGGGCGGGCTCGTGATGCTCACGATGACGCACGTGACGCTCACGGTGACGACGATCGCCGTGGTGCCGGTGGTCGTCGGCTTCGCGTGGCTGTTCGGGCGCGCGCTCAAGCGCGCGAGCACCGGGGTGCAGGACCGGATCGCCGACTCCATGGGACACGCCGACGAGGCGTTCTCGCAGATCCGCACGGTGCAGAGCTTCGTGCGCGAGGCGGAGGAGTCGCGCCGCTTCAGCGACCAGCTTCGCGATGTCGTCGTCGCGGCGATCCGCCGGGCGAAGATCCGCGGCGCGTTCTTCGGGGTGATCACCTTCTGCGCCTTCGGCGGCGTGGTGGTGGTGCTCTGGCAGGGCGGCCGCCTCGTGCTCGGCGGACAGCTCACCCCGGGCGCGCTGGTCGCGTTCCTGTTCTACGCCTTCTTCGTGGCCGCGGCCGTGGGCTCGCTCGCCTCGCTGTTCGGGAACTACCAGGAGGCGGTGGGGGCGGCCGGGCGGGTGTTCGAGCTCATGGCGACGCATCCCACGGTGGTGGACCCGGCGGAGCCGGCGCCGCTCCTCCGCCCCGTGCGCGGCGACGTGCGCTTCGAGCACGTCGGCTTCGCGTACGCCCCGGAGCTCCCGGAGGTGCTGCACGACGTGAGCTTCCGCATCGCCCCGGGCGAGGTGGTGGCGCTCGTCGGGCCCTCGGGCGCGGGCAAGACGACGATCGCCTCGCTCATCCCGCGCTTCTGGGACGTGCAGTCGGGGCGCGTGACGCTGGATGGGATCGACGTGCGCGAGCTCTCGCTCGCCGACCTGCGCGGCGCCGTGGGGCTCGTGCCGCAGGAGCCCGCGCTGTTCAGCGGCACCGTGCGCGAGAACATCGCCTACGCGCGCCCCGATGCGAGCGACGCCGACGTGATCGCCGCCGCGCGCGCCGCGCACGCGTGGGAGTTCGTGGAGCGCCTCCCCGAGGGGCTCGACACGCGCGTGGGGGAGCGCGGGGTGAAGCTCTCCGGCGGGCAGCGCCAGCGCATCGCGATCGCCCGCGTCTTCCTCAAGGACCCGGCGGTGGTGGTGCTCGACGAGGCCACCTCGAGCCTGGACAACGAGAGCGAGCGCCTGGTGGGGGAGGCGATGGAGGAGCTGCTGCGCGGCCGCTCCACGCTCATCATCGCCCACCGCCTGAGCACCGTCCGCCGCGCCGACCGCGTGGTCGTGCTCGACCACGGACGGGTGGTGGAGGAAGGGAGCCACGGCGAGCTGCTCGCCGGAGATGGCGTGTACGCGCGGCTGTACCGGGTGCAGTTCCCGGAGGAGCTGGGCGTCTCGAACCCGCCACTCCCCACTCGCTAGAACGCGACGTCCACCTTCACGTCGGTCCCCTTCCCCACCGTCACCTTCATCGTCCGGACACCGAGCCTCGGCTGCCACGCCTCGAGCGTGTAGGTGCCCGGGGGGACGGAGTCGAGGGTGAAGGTGCCGTCGCGGTTGGTGACGGCGTAGTACGGGTGGTCGAACACGCGGATCCAGGCGCGCGTCGACGGGTGCCTGTCGCAGCGCACCTCCACGAGCCCCGGCCGGGCGAGCACCTTCTCCGTGGGGACCACCTGCCCGGCGTCGGTCTCCTGCACCAGGTCGATCGTGGCGCCGCTCCGGATGAAGCGCGCGCGGTGCACGGCGCGGTCGCTGCTGCGCACGTTGAGCATCCCCCCCGCCACGGCCGCCTGCACGCGCGGCTCGATCGCGCAGGCGTCGTGCTCGATCTCGTAGCGGCGCTCGGCCGGAAGCGGCTTCCCGGCGCGCGCGTCGTCCAGCCACACCACCACGTTCTCGAGCCGGTCGCCGCGCCGCTCCACGAGCGGGACGACGCGCGTCGCGCCGCACACCCCCGAGTCGGCGCTCGCCGCCACGGTCGTGTCGTCCGGCGTCGGCCCGGTCGCCAGCACCCGTCCCACGATCGCGCCGCCGTTCCGCACGTCGACCACCCGATACGGCGGTCGCGCGGGCTCCTCGGCCCTCGACATGGTCGCCGAGTCGTTGGCGACCGTCGCCCCGGCGGGGCGCTCCCCTCCGCAGGCGACGATGGTGAGCAGACAGGTGGCGGCGAGGAGGAAGGGGGTGGCGCGAGGCGTGGACGTCATTGCGAGGGGTGGGGATGGAGAGGGGGGTGGGATTCGGTCGTCGGGACGCGGCGGGGAGACCCGGCTGTCGGCTCTCGGCTGTCGGCTCTCGGCTGTCGGCTCTCGGCTCTCGGCTACGGCACACGCCGAGAGCTCTCCATGCGGGGCAGTAGCCGAGAGCC
>DASUXC010000140.1:0-69297 GCA_036378095.1 Gemmatimonadaceae bacterium
GGGATCCACCACAGCACGACGTTCTCGCACGGGCTCATCGACTTCATCGTGCTGTACCCGCACGCGCAGCGCGGGTGGTGGCTGCTCTGGCTCGGGCCGCTCTGGGCGGTGATGTACTACTTCATCTTCAAGACGATCATCGTCCGGCGGAACCTGAAGACGCCGGGGCGCGAGACGGACGATGCGGCGACGGCCGCCGGCCCCGTGGCCGCCGGGGACGAGACCGGGATGGCGGCGCAGCTGGTGGCCGCGTTCGGCGGGGCGGGCAACATCCGGAATCTGGATGCGTGCATCACCCGCCTCCGCGTGGAGGTCGCCGACGTGGCGCGCGCGAACGCGGACGCGCTGCGCGCGCTCGGGGCGACCGGGGTGGTGAAGGTGGGGAGCGGGGTGCAGGCGATCTTCGGAACCCGGTCGGAGAACCTGAAGACGGACATGGAGGAGTACATGCGGTCGGCGGGGGGCGATGGCGCGGCCGCGCCCGCGCTCGCGCCGGCCGCCGCGTCGCGAGCGTCGAGCGCGATCGTGCCGACTCCGGCGCAGCGCGAGCGCGCGGCGGCGATCGCCGCGGGGCTGGGCGGGGAGCGCAACATCGTGCACGTGGAGCCGGTCGCGCTCACGCGGCTGCGCGCGGAGGTGCGCGACCCGGGAGCGATCGACGAGGGGGCGCTCGCGGCGGCCGGCGCATCGGGCGTGTGGCGCGTGTCGGACGACGTGGTGCACGTCATCATGGGAGAGGACGCCGAGGCGTACGCCTCGGCGCTCGCGGGAGACGGGCGTTGAGGGCGCGGGCATTGACCGCGGGCGCGCTGCTCGCCTGCGCGCCCGCAGCGCTGGCCGCGCAGCGTGGAGCAGGGCAGGGCCGAGCCGGGAGCGCGTTCGTGGTCACCGACAGCTCCGTGCAGCAGGGACCATTCGAGGCGGTGGCGCTCTCGCGCGACACGATCGTGTCCACCTATCCGCGCGCCGCGCGCGAGGTCCGCTTCCGGTTCAGCATCAACGGGGTGGAGAACGAGTTCCCGTCGGGTACCGAGCACACGATCTATCTCCGTCCGCGCGACGGGCGCCTGGTCACCCCGCTCTACCGCTTCGGCGTGGAAGGAGACCCGCCCCCACCGACGCCGGAGCAATCGGCGAGCAGCGAGGATGGCACGGCGCTGGTGACCTTCCGCGTGGACCTGCGGCACGTGCTGCGGAGCCTGCGCGAGAAAGGGTACTACGATCCACCACTCGGCGCGCGCATTCGCGCGGGCGAGCTGAGGCACGTGTACGTGCTCGGCGAGCCGGCCCCACTCTCGTGGGACTACGGCGCGCTGCACCCGGGGTCGGCGGGCGAGCTCTCCGATCCCGACGGCGATGGCATCTACGAGGGGACGGTGCCGATCGCCACCGAGTACGCGCGCCCCCGCGATGCCGAGGGGCGAGCGATCTGGGCGCGGACGGCCGATCTCTCGGCGTTCCCCGCGCTCTCGTCGTCCGAGCGGCTGCAGGACGCGATCTATCGCTTGTCGCTCGAGGAGCTGCACCAGCTCGTGCGCGATGATGGGGCGCTCTCCGCCGGCGCCAAGTGGCCGGGCGTGTGGACGCGCGACATCTCGCTCAGCGGCATCCTCTCGCTCGCCATCGTCGCCCCCGACGCCCTGCGCCGGAGCCTGCTCGTCAAGGTGGACTCCACGGGGCGGATCATCCAGGACACCGGCACGGGGGGCTCTTGGCCGATATCGAGCGATCGCATGGTGTGGTCGCTCGCCGCCTGGGAGCTGTACGCCGCCACGGGCGATCGCGACTGGCTGCGGCGAGCGTACGACATCATCCGCCGCTCCGCGGAGGCGGACCTGCACGCGGTGCGCGACCCGGAGACGGGGCTCTTCCGGGGGGAGTCGTCGTTCCTCGACTGGCGCGAGCAGAGCTACCCGCGGTGGATGCAGCCGGCCGACATCTACCGCTCGGAGAACCTCGGCACCAACGCGGTGCACTACGCGGCGTACCGCGTGCTCGCGAAGATGGCGCGCGCGCTCGGCGAGCCGGCGGCGCGCTGGGATTCCGTGGCCGACGGGATCCAGGCGGGGATGACGAAGTACCTCTGGCAGCCGGAGCGCGGATGGTACGGGCAGTACCGCTACGGCCGCGCGTACCTGTCGCTGTCGCCGCGCGCCGAGGGGCTCGGCGAGTCGCTCGCGGCGATCTACGGCGCGGCATCGCTCGCGCAGCGCCGCGCGCTGATCGAGCGCGCGCCGGTGGTCGCCTTCGGCACGCCGACGTTCTGGCCGTACATCCCGGGGGAGCGGCTGTATCACGACGCGACCATCTGGCCCTTCGTGACCGCGTACTGGACGTGGGCGGCGGCCGAGGGGGGGAACACGGCCGCCGTGCAGCGCGGACTCGATGACGCGACGCGCGCGGCCGCGCTCTTCCTGACGAACAAGGAGAACATGGTCGCCGCCACGGGGCACTACGAGGGGACGGCGCTCAACTCCGACCGGCAGCTCTGGAGCGTGGCGGGAACGCTGGCGGGGACGTTCCGGCTGCTGTTCGGGGTGCGGCTCGAGCCGGACCGGCTCGCGTTCCGGCCGATGGTGCCGCCGTCGTACGGCGGCGAGCGCACGCTGAGCGGACTGCGCTACCGCGGCGCGACGCTCACGGTGACGGTGCGCGGCCACGGCGACGGCGTGGCCGCCGCGCGGCTCGACGGGCACGCGATCGAGCGCGCGGAGATCTCGTCGGGGCTCACCGGCGCGCACACGCTCGAGATCACCATGAACGGGCGCTGGCCCGCGACCACGGTGCACGAGGTGCCGAACCGGTTCGCGCCGGCCACGCCGCGCGCGGTGCTGCGGGGCGACACGCTGGAGTGGGCGCCCGTCGCCGACGCGGTGCGGTACGTGGTCTACCGCAACGGGCGCCCCGAGACGCGCACGACGCGCACGCGCGCGACCGTGCGGCGCGCCGCGGCCCTCGAGGAATACCAGGTGCTCGCCGTGAGCGCGGCCGGCGACGAGTCGTTTCTGAGCGAGCCGGTGCGCGTCGCGCCGGACGGCGCGGAGGTGGCGGCGAAGCCGGAAGGGGCGCCGCTCGAGCACGAGCACGCCGGGTACACCGGCGCCGGGTACGTGCGGCTCGAGCGGGAGGTGAACACCTCCGTCACCGTGCCCGTGCACATCGCGCGCGCGGGCGACTACCTGGTGGACGTGCGCTACGCCAACGGCAACGGCCCGGTGAACACGGAAGACAAGGCGGCCGTGCGCACGCTGCTCGTGGACGGACGCGAGACCGGCGTGCTGGTGATGCCGCAGCGCGGCGAGGGGCAGTGGTCGAACTGGGGGTACAGCAATCCGCTCCTCGTGCGGCTCGGGCCCGGCGCCCACACGCTGCGCATCGTCTACGGCGCGCTCGACGCGAACATGAACCGTCGCGAGAACACCGCGCTGCTCGACCACGTGCGGGTGACGCGGCTCCCGGACGACGGGTTGGCCGCGTCCCGCACGCGGTAGGTCACCGCTCCGTGCCGCCGGCGAACAGCCAGCGGTAGGCCGCGGGGAACTCGCGCCTCCAGAACCACTCCCGGTGCTCGCCGTCGGGGGCGACGCGCGCCCGGAGCGCGGCGGCGGGAATGCCGGCCGCCCTGAGCGAGTCCACCACCTCGCGCTGGTCGCGCGCCTGCGATCCGTCGCGCGTCTCGCGGCCGCCGGCAACGAAATAGAGCCGGGGGGGCGAGCGCATGCCGGCGGCTCGCCGGGTGAGCGAGAGAACCTGCGGCTTCACCACCCAGCAGGCGCAGGAGAAGATGCCCGCGCGGCCGAAGACCTCGGGGTGCTCGAGCGCGGCGTAGAGGGAGATCAGCCCTCCCATGCTCGAGCCCATGATCCCCGTGTGACTCCGGTCGGGGAGCGTGCGGTAGTGGCGGTCGATGTACGGCTTGAGCGTGTGGACGAGAAAGTCGACGTACGCCCCGCCCTCCCCTCCACCGAGCGTGGAATCCGCGGCCTTCCACGGATCGTACTCGTCCATGCGGTGGTCGCCGCCGTTGTCCACCGCGACGACGATCACCCCCCGATCACCCCCGGCGTGGAGCCGGTCGAGCGTCTCGTCCACTCCCCACTCCCCGGCGAAGCTGGTGGCCGCGTCGAAGACGTTCTGTCCGTCGTGCATGTACAGCACGGGATAGCGCGTGCCGGACGTCGCGTACCCCGGAGGGAGATAGATCCAGACGCGGCGCGTGCGACCGAGCTGCGGGATCGGGAAGCTGTCGCTCACGATGTGCACCGAAGCCGATGCCGTCGAGCGGCGCGGCGCGGCCGCTCGCGCGGTGAGCTGCGCACCGGCGGGCGCGGCAGCGCAGAGCACGCCGAGGAGCGCGACACCCGCGGAGCGTCGGCGAGCCGCTCCGGACATGGCCGCCGCGCGCATCAGAAGATGCACCCGGTGCGCGCGGGGATCACGAGCGTCACCTCGCCGCCTTCCCGCCGCGGCGCGGGGCAGTGCCCGAGCGCATCGGTGGGGAGGACGGCCGGCAGCGCGCCGGAGGGGAGGTGCACCTCCACCCGGCTGGTGTCGTTGTTCAGCGCCACCACCGTGTGGCCGCGGCGGTACACGTACGCCTGCTCGCTCACGTGGAGCTGCTCGGTGGGAGCGTTGCGCAGCTCGGCGCGCTCGGCGCGGAGCCGGAGCAGCGTGCGCACGTGCGTCCACACGTCCTGCTCGGCGGCGGTGCGCCCGGACGCCTCGAACGCGTCGCGCGGATCGCCGGGCCACCCGCCGGGGAATTCGCCCCGGTTGTACGGATCGCCTCCACCCGGCAGGGCGATCTCGTCGCCGTAGTAGATGAGCGGCGTGCCGCGCGTGGTGAGGAGGAAGGTGAAGGCGAGCTTCAGCCCGTCGGTGGTCGCCCCCTTCTCGTTCATGAAGCGCACCACGTCGTGAAGGCCGAGAAACGTGACGAGGGCGTTCGGGTTCGGGTAGAGGCGGTCGCGCCCGAGCATCAGCGCCACGTCGCGCAGCGGCTTCCCCTCGGCGAAGGCGCTCCGGATGGTGTAGTAGAGCGGGTAGTCGAACACCGCGTCCACGCCATCATCGATGCCGTCGAACCCCGTGCGCCCGCCCTGGAAGAAGGACACGAGCGCGGGGTCGCGGTCCATCACCTCGCCGACCACCCGGAGCGTGGGGTACTGGCGCTCGATGGCGGCCATCCACTCGCGCCAGAACCGACGGGGGACGTACGGCCACGTGTCCTGCCGGATCCCATCGATCCCCGTCATCCCGACCCACCAGAGGGTGTTCTGGATGATGTAGCGGGCGACCTCGGGATCGTCCTGGTTCAGGTCGGGCAGGATGCCGCCGAACCAGCCGTCGAGCGCGCCCCCGCGCATCGCCGGCGAGGAGTACGGGTCGGCGATCGTCCACATCTGCCACGTGTTCGACGAGTGGTTGGCGGCGGTGCCGTGGAACCAGGTGGGGGTGGGCGGATCGCTCACCCACGGATGGTGGGGCCCCGTGTGGTTCGCCACCATGTCGAAGATGATCTTGATCCCGTGCGCGTGGGCGTCGTCCACCAGCTTCCGGAACGCGGCGACGTCGCCGAAGTGCTCGTCCACGGCATAGAAGTCGGTGGGGCCGTAGCCGTGGTAGTCGGTGAACGGCATCCCGTCGTACGTCTTCGTGCTGTCGGTCCGGTTGTCGTTGTCGTAGACCGGATTGAGCCAGAGCGCGGTGGCGCCGAGGTCCTTCAGGTACGGCAGGTGCTCGCGGATGCCGGCGAGGTCGCCGCCGTGGTAGGCGCGCGGGTTGCGCCGATCGAATTGCCCGCGCGAGACGGCGGGGTCGTCGTTCGTGGTGTCGCCGTCGGCGAAGCGGTCCGGCATGATGAGGTACATCACGTCGTTCGGCCCGAAGCCCAGGAAGCGCCCCTTGGGCGGGAGGGGCGCCGAGACCTCGAACGGGACCACCGCCCTCCCCGCGGCGGTGCGCAGGGTGAGCGGGTAGCGGCCGGGCGCCGTGCGGCGCGGGATGGTCACGTTCACGAACGCCCACGTGCCCGATGCGCTCACGCGCACGGCGGAGCAGGCGAGGCGCGGACAGTCGAAGCGCGCGCCGCCGAGGTTCCGGCCGTGGATGAGCAGGCGAACCGGGTTGATCGAGTGCCCCGCCCACCAGTTGGGCGGGTCCACCCTGTCGATCACCGGCGCCGCGGATGCGGCGCGCGCGGTGGTGGACTGCGCGGCGGCCCGGGGGACGACGCTCGCGCCGAGCGCGCCGAGCGCGCCGAGGGCGAGCCCGGCACGGAGGAGCCTCCGCGCCGGGCGAGAGACCGGCCGCCGCATCAGGACGTCACCACGATGCGCCGGACGCCGCTCGGAACGACGAACGTCGCCGTGCGACGGGCCGCGTCCCAGCGAACGCGCACGCCGTGTCCATCCGCCCGCACGGAGCGTGGGCGCGAGATGGCGTGCACCACCACCGAGAACGCGCGCGCACCCGCGTACTTCCCCTCCCGCGCGAGGGCGAGCTCGAGCTTCCCCTGGCCGCCGGAGGTGGTGAGCGTCGTGAGGCGGTACTCCCCGTGCTCGTACGCGTAGCCGTCGCCGGCGTCCTCGTACAGCTCGCTCTTCACGCGCCCCGAGGCGGCCGGCCACACGTGCAGCGCGAGCGTGTCCACCGGGCGCTCGCCGATGTACGACATCACCGGCCGCATCGGGATCACGGCGCCGGCGCGCGCGAAGATCGGGAGCCCGGCGAGCCCCGTGCTGTCACCGCCGTCGTTCAGCGCCCCGGGCGCCGACACCGTCACGTGCCGGCCACCGTCGTACGCGCTGTCGCTGCCGAGGCGGTACCACCGCCCCTCGGGGAGGTACACCTCGCGCGTGTTCGCGGCGGAGTCCACGACGGGCGCGGCGAGCAGGTGATCGCCGAGGAGGTACTCATCGTCGACGCCGAGCGCCGTGGTGTCGCCGAGGTCGGACCAGAAGATCGGGCGCACCACCGGCGAGCCGTCGCGCACGTGCTGGCGGAACGCGGTGTAGAGCACCGGGATGAGCCGGTAGCGCAGACGGATGGTGGCGCGGTTCGCTCGCTCGTACTCCGCGCCGTAGCTCCACGGCTCGCGGCGCGGCACGTTGATCGTGGAGTGCGTGCGGAAGAAGGGGAGCAGCACCGCCGACTGGAGCCACCGGGCGTACAGCTCGCCATCGGGGGTGCCCGCGAAGCCGCCGATGTCGGGGCCGGCGAACGGCTCGCCGGAGAGGCCGAGCGAGAGCACCATCGGGATCGAGATGCGCAGGTGCTCCCACGTGGAGCGGTTGTCGCCCGTCCACACGCTCGAGTAGCGCTGCACGCCGATGTACGCGGCGCGCGTGATGACGAACGGGCGCGCGTCCGGGCGCGCGCGCCGCAGCCCCTCGAACGACGCGCGGGCCATGAGCGTGCCGTACTGGTTGTGCATCTCGAGGTGCGTGGCGGGGCCGGAGTCCCCGTGGAACTGCGCGAGCGCGGAGAGCGTCCCGCCCGTGAACGATGACGGCTCGTTCATGTCGTTCCAGATCCCGGCCACGCCGGTGTCGAGCAGCGCCTTCTGCTCGTCCCCCCACCACGCGCGCACGGCGGCGCGCGAGAAGTCGGGGAACACCGCGGTGCCGGGCCACACCTTGCCGAGCGCGGGCTCACCGTCCGGCGTGGTGACGTACGCGTGCCGCGCGAGCCCCCGCTGGTACACGCCGAAGGCGCTGTCCACCTTCACGCCCGGGTCGACGATGGTGACGACCTTGAAGCCCATGGTGCGGAGCGAGTCGAGCAACTGCTTCGGGTGGGCGAAGCCGACCGGATCCCACGTGAACACGCGGTACCCGTTCATGTAGCCGATGTCGAGATACAGCACGTCGGCGGGGATGTCGCGCTTCCGGAACGCGGTGGCGACGTTCATCACCATGGAGTCCGGGGCGTAGCTGTAGCGGCTCTGCTGATAGCCGAGCGCCCAGCGCGGCGGGAGAGCCATCCGCCCCGTGAGCCTGGAGAAGCGGGCGAGCACGCTGTCGAGCCCCGGCCCGGGGACCACGTAGTAGCGCAGCTCGCCGCCGTCGATGCCGCCGTCGGCGATGTAGCCGATGGAGCCGCGGAGGCGGCCGGCGAAGTCCATCTCGCCGCGGAACGGATTGTCGTACAGCACCCCGTGCGCGACGCCATCGGTCACGCCGAGGTAGAAGGGCATCGTGGAGTAGATCGGCGTCTCACCCGGGTGGTACGCGAAGCGATCGGTGTTCCAGAAGGGGAAGGCCCCACCGTTCCGCGCGAGCCCGGTGGGCTGCTCGCCGAGGGCGAAGTAGCGCGTGCCCGGAGGATCCTCCACGTAGTGCACGAGACGGCCATCGTACGTCGCGGCGCCGAACGACTCGTGCAGCAGCTCGTGCCCCGCGGCATCGCGCACGACGATGCGGAGCGGCCGCCTGAGCGCGCGGACCTCGAGCCCGAGGGCGGCGCCGATCACCACCGTGTCGCCCGCCTCGCGCACCGTGGCCGCGCCGAGCGCCGGGGGGACGTCCCCCGTGGCGAGCGAGTGCGGGGTGGGGAACCGTGTGTCGAGCGAGTCGCCGAACCGCACGCGCACGCGCACGCCCACGCCGGCCACCGATTCCACGAGCACGCTCCCGTGCTCGGCGCGGAGCAGCGCGCCGCCGGGCACCTGTTGCACGCTCCGCGCGTCGCCGAGGAGCGTGTACGCCCCCGTCTGCGCGTGGAGCGCGCCGCCGGGCGCGAGCGCGGCCAGCGCTCCGGCGAGTGACCACATGCGCCACGAGCGCGACGACCCGCGGCGGATGAAGAATGGCATTCGAAGGGATTCGGAGAACGAGGGGTGAACTGCCACGCGTGCCTCCTGTGAATCGGGCGCGACGCCGAGGCGTCGCTCGCTCTTGGCCCGGATGTAGATGCTCCCCGGCGCGCGCCGGGAAGTGTGGTGCTGGGAGTCGTTTCCCGCGGCAAAGGTTACGAATCGCCATGGCTCGAGGCAATGCGCCGCACACTCGCCGTCGCGCAGCATCGTACAAGCGGGATCCCGCGCGCGCGCCGTAATTGGCCGTCGTGCCGCCCGCCACCGCCTGGCGGGGGCGATGACCCTGTGCGAGTGAGGATCGAGCGAGATGAAGCGAAGAGAATTCTTAGGAACGGCCGCGGGCGCCGTCGCCGCCGGAGCGCTGGGCGCGTGCGCGTCGCGATACGGCGTCCGCCGCGGGACGCCGGGCATGGCGATGACGCCGGGGCCCATGGACGCGGCGGCGTTCCACGCCTCGCGCCGGTTCGCCAGGACCGGGTTCGGGCGCATCGCCTACGTCGAGCGCGGGTCGGGGGATGCCGCGCTCTTCCTGCACGGCTATCCGCTGAACGGATTCCAATGGAGAGGGGCGCTCGACCGGAATCGGCGTCCCCCGTACCTCTCGCGCTTCGCGGTGCGCGAGGCGGGACGGGTGCGCTTCGTGGCCGTGGGTGACGTCGACTGGATCGAGGCCGACGGCAACTACCTCGTGCTCCACGCCGGCGAGCGGACGCACCGGATGCGGGGGACGCTGGCCCGCGTGGCCGAGCAGCTCGATCCCACGGTGTTCGCGCGCGTGCACCGCTCGGCGGTGGTGAACGTGGACCGCATCCGGGAGGTGCAGCCGTGGTTCGGGGGGGACTACATCGCGATCCTGCGCAACGGGGCGAAGCTCAGGGTCAGCCGGCAGCGCGCCGCGCGACTCCTGCGCCCGCTCGGTTGAGGAACGGGCGCGCCTCGCGAGATTGGCGAGGGGTACCCGACCCACGCGTTGCCGGAACGGCGGGCGGTGCGGTCCTCACGTGGAGTTCCGTTCGTGAGCTCGATCAGCCAGTGCGCGCCACCACGTACTCCCGCGACATCGCCCACCCCGCGACGATGAAGCCGACGCCGGCGACGAGGAGGAAGAGCCAGTCGTACAGCGGCACGTGCACGGGAAGGTCGCGCACGTGGTGCAGGCTCAGAACGTGGTGGTCGATGATCCCCTCCACGAGGTTGAACACCCCCCATCCGAGGATGAGCTGCCCGGTGAACGCGCGCCCGGAGGGGAGCGGCGCACCGCGCCTCGCGTCGTCGAGGAGCAAGTACACGCCGACGAGCGTGACGAGCCAGACGGCCGCGTGAAAGAGCCCGTCCCACACCATGTTCCGCTCGAGCGCCTGCAGGGTGGTGGGCGGCACGCGCGCCGATCCCATGTCGTGCCAGTGGGCGATCTGGTGCAGCGCGATGCCGTCCACGAAGCCACCGAGACCGATGCCGAGGGTGATCCCGGCCCTCCGGCTCACGGGGGCCGCTCCGGCGGGAAGCGCAGGGCCACGTGCCGCGGTCGTCGCCATCACGACCTCCGGTGTCCAGGGCGGGGGCGCTCCGTTGCCGAAGGCGCCGGCTCCATCCGACCGGCGCAGCCCGGTTGGACGACGGTCATCCCCCGCACTTGGACAGCACATAGATTGCCAGCGCGCCGATCGCCGTACCTGAACCGGAATCGCCGGGATCCCGTGTTGCCCTCTCACGCCGACCGACCGCCAATGCAACGCGTGCAATGCCCCCAGTGCGGAGATGTCCACGACCTCCGCGACATGCAGGTCGGCTACGCCCGACCCGATGCGTACTTCGCCGTCCCGCGCGACGAGCGGGAGGCGCGCGTCACGTTCACCCCGGATCTCGCCGACATCGACCGCGCGAGCTGGTTCGTGCGCGGCGTGCTCGAGGTCCCGATCGTCGGCGAGCCGCAGCCGTTCGGCTGGGGGATCTGGGTGCAGGTGTCGGAGGATGCCTTCGCGCGCTATGCGGACGCGTCGCGCAACGGCGCGGACGCCACGCTGCCGTCCTTCCCCGGGCGGGTCGGCACGCAATTGCCCGGCTATCCGCGGACGCTGGGCGTGGGCGTGGAGGTGATCCCGTCGCGCGAGGGGTACCGCCCCACGTTCATCGTCACCGAAGAGTCACATCCACTCGCCGTGGAGCAGCGCGGCGGAATTCCCATGGAGCGCGTGCTCGAGCATCTGTGGCCCTTCCTGCACCCCGGCGCGCCGGCGCCGCTCGGGAGCCCGCACGTGGCCACGATCCCGGTGGACGGCTGGGAGCTGGAGAGCGGCGTGGCGCGCTCCCGTACGCACCGCGACCTCCCCTGGATCCCCGACTCGGCGACGCGCGAGTCGGTTCGCGTCGGTGAGTTCGCGAAGCTGATCTTCATCATCGAGGCGGCGACCGAGACGGGGGAGGCCGAGACGCACGGGGAGCGCATGTGGGTGGAGGTCGACCACGTGGAGGGCGCCGGTGGAGACGTGCGCTACGCGGGGGTGCTCACGAACAGCGCGCACATTCCGGGTGTCACGCGGCCCGGGATGCGCGTGTGGTTCGGGGCGGAGCACGTGATCGACGTCCAGCGCGCCGACGGATCGAGGGCGAGCGCCGGTTCCGGCGCGCGCCGGTGAGACGGCCGCGACGCGCCGAACGGTGCCGTCGCGCCGGACTCGTACGGCATCTCACCACGGACCCTCCACGATTTCCCGTATTGGCCTCGCGCGACGCGCGGCGCAGCGTGAAGCGAGGGGGAGGGAGGAGGAAGGCGAAGGGGCAGGGGGTGAGGGACGGGGCCCGCACGCGGAGTGGGTAGGCCATCATGCGACGACTGCGCGCGGCGCTGATCCCGGCCCTCGTCGGCTCGTTGGCGTGCCGCGCCCCC
The DNA here is from genome assembly GCA_036378095.1 of Gemmatimonadaceae bacterium. GTDB lineage: Bacteria > Gemmatimonadota > Gemmatimonadetes > Gemmatimonadales > Gemmatimonadaceae > JADGGM01. The sequence goes on from DASUXC010000140.1 coordinate 11,706, forward strand.
GAAACGCACGCGCGGCAGGTGGACAGCATGACGGTCGCAACCAGCACGCTCGACACGCTGCCAGCGGCGTCGGCGCGCGGTCGGATGACGCTGGAGGAGGCGCTGGCGCGCCGGCGCTCGGTGCGCGCGTTCACCTCCGACACGCTCGACGAGCGCACGATCGACCAGTTGCTGTGGGCCGCCCAGGGGGTGACGAGCCCGGAGGGCCTGCGCACCGCGCCCTCGGCCGGCGCGCTCTATCCGCTCGAGGTGTACGTCGCGCGCCGCGACGGGCTGTCGCACTACCGACCGCGCGAACACCGGCAGGAGCGCCTCTCGGCGCACGACTCGCGCCCCGACCTGGCACGCGCGGCGTACCGCCAGAGCGCGGTCGTCGAGGCGCCGGCCGTGTTCGTGATCACCGGTGTGATCGCGCGCACTGCCGCGAAGTACGACGGTCGCGCCGAGCGCTACGTGCACCTCGAGGCGGGGCACGCCGCGCAGAACCTGCTGCTGCAGGCGGTGGCCCTGGGGTTGGGCGCGGTGCCCATCGGCGCGTTCGACGACCAGCGCGTGCGCGATGCGCTGCGACTCCCGCCGGGCGAGGAGCCACTGTACCTGATCCCCGTCGGCCACCCGGGCGGGTGAGCGCGCCGGGGGCGCGCCACCCCCGACTCGTCAGGCAACTCCCCAGAGCCGCCGGGCCTCCTCGGCGATCAGGTCCGGATACTCCTCGGGGAAGAAGAGCTTCGCGCCCGGCACGCGCCGCACGCCGCGCGAGTTGCCGAAGGTGCGGTCCAGGTAGCCCGGGCTCTCCGGGGAGAAGATGTCGTCCCCCGTCCCCCACACGATGCGTACGGGTACGGTGCATCGCTTCAGGGTCGCCTCGATCCCCGCCAGCGGGTTGTGCTCGAGGGCGATGGCGTACGCGTTCACCAGCGCCTTGCGCCGCGGGGAGCTCACGAGCGGCGCCAGGTAGTAGTCGATCGTCTCGTCGGCGAGATCGGCGGGATGGGTGTACGTCAACCCGCCGAGCCCCTGCGCCGAGCGCGCGAGCGTCTTGTCGGCCACCCAGGGCGCGAGCCACCGGTCGGGGTACGTCCCCTCGTGCGCCATCCGGATGACCGGGAGGAGCGCGGGGGGCGGGCTGTCGGGCTCCGCGTCGCAGTTCGTGAGGAGCAGCGTGCGGACGCGCTCCGGGTGGCGCGCGACGAGGAGCTGCGCGACCGCGCCGCCGCTGTCGTTCGCGACGATGTCCACCGTCGAGACGCCGAGGATGTCGAGCACCGCCAGCACCATCTCCACCTGCGCCTGGGGCGCGACGCTCTGGCGGTCGGCGACCTCGGTGTAGCCCATGGCGAGGAAGTCGGGCGCGATGCACCGGTGGTGCGCCGAGAGCCGGGCGATCGCGCCCCGCCACTGGTAGCCGTTGAGCGGGAAGCCGTGCAGGAAGAGCGCGGCGTCTCCGGTGCCGCGCTCGACGTACGCGATCCGGCCGTGGCGCGTCTCGGCGAATCGCCGCATCGCGCGATAGTCTGCCGCGGTGAGCGAGGAGTCGGAGCGGGGCGCGCGCGGGTCGCCGCCCCCGCCACCCCCCGCCACCCCCGAGGCACAACCCGTGAGCGCGCTCGCGGCGAGCGTGCCCGCCGCCACCTCCATGAACTCTCTCCGACGCATGCCGTCTCCTGGTGAACGTGGCGCGATCGGCCGATCGCGAGGCGGCATGGATACGGACTGGAACGGAGGTGGATCAATGACCTCCGAGGTCATGGTTCCCCGTCACGGGGGCACCTAGATTCTCCGCATGCCATCCGCCACGTCCCGGTCATCGCCAGCGCCGCGGTCCGCGGCTCGCGTGGGAGCGCTGCTCCGCGAGTGGCGCGCGGCGCGGCGCCTCAGCCAGCTCGACCTCGCGCTCTCGGCCGGCGTGTCCGCTCGCCACCTGAGCTGCGTGGAGACGGGGAAGGCGCAGCCGAGCCGCGAGATGATCGCGCGGCTCGCCGACACCCTCGGCGTGCCCCTGCGCGAGCGCAACGCGCTCCTCCTCGCCGCGGGGTACGCGCCGGAGTACACGGAGACGCGGCTGGACGCGCCGGAGCTCGCGCAGGTGCGCCACGCGATCGATCTCATCGTCGAGCACCAGGAGCCGTACCCGGCGTTCGTGCTGAACCGGCGGTGGGACATCCTGCGGACGAACCGGGCGGCGATGCGCGTCGCGACCTTTCTCCGCGGCGGGATCAAGCACGACAACATGCTGCGCCAGTTCTTCGACCCCGACGACCTGCGCGCGGTGGTGGTGAACTGGGAGGAGGTGGCGGCGAATCTCGTGCGTCACCTGCAGGACGAGATCGCGGCCGCGCCCTCGGACGCGGGTGCGCGCGCGCTGCTCGACGAGGTGCTCAGCCATCCCGGGGTGCCGTCGCGGTGGCGCACGCGCGAGCTGGGCTCGCCGCCGCCACACCTGCTCACCGTCGTGTTCCGCAAGGACGACCGCGAGCTGCGCTTCTTCTCCACGATCGCTTCGTTCGGCACGCCACGCGACGTGACGCTCGACGAGCTGCGCATCGAGTGCACCTTCCCCGCGGACGATGCGACGACGGAGCTGTGCCGCGCGCTCGCGCGGGCGGAGGGGGAAGCCGGCGTCGCCGGCTGAGCGCCGGCCGAGCGCCGGCGGCGCTACCGCCCGCGCCCCGGGCGCGACGCGCCGGCCACGGAATCGGCGCCCGGTGCGCCGGCCGCCGCTGCCGGAAGCCAGCGCCCACGCAGGAGCACCCCGCGGATGCGCGTGGTGTTGTGAATGTCCACCAGCGGGTCGGCGCTCAGCAGCACGAGATCGGCCCGCGCGCCGGGTGTCACCGTTCCCCGCGGCGCCGCGTGGAAGCGGTCGCTCAGGAACGCGCCGGCATTGGCCGTGGCGGCGCGCAGCGCCTGGTAGGGGGTGAGCCCCGCCTCGACCAGCGCGGCCAGCTCGTCGTGGAGCGACGGGCCGGGCACGAGCGGGATGTCCCCGCCCGCATCGGTACCCGCGAGGAGGGTGACGCCGCTGTCCTCCAGCGCGCGGACGAGCTGGCGCTGCACGGCGAGCGCCGCGCGGAGGCGCGACAGCGCGACCGGAGTGCCGAGGCGGCGCGCGCGCCCGTTCTCCGGCGCGAGCCAGCCGCGCGCGCGCTGCACGTCGAGCGGAACGTCGCGGTACTCGGGGCGGGCGAGCACCGCGTCCAGGTCCACGGCCTGGTCGAGGATCGTGCCGTACGCGATCAGCGTGGGCGTCACGGCCGCGCCGGCCGAGTGCACGGCGTGCGCGACGACCGGCACGTGGCGCGGATCGAGGTCGGGGACCGAGTCCGCCTGCTGGTAGCTGACGAGGTGGAAGGGGGCGTTGTAGAGGAACTCCTCGGCGTGCGCGATGTCGGCGATGCCGGCGCCGAGGACGCCCGCGAGCCCCACGCGCGTGGGGATGTGCCCCAGCACCGGCATGCCGAGCCGGCGCGCCGCGTCCGTGATGCCGTGGAATCCCTCCGCGGAGAGGCGCGTGTACACCTTGAGGAAGTCGAAGCCGCGCGCGTGCGCCGCGGTGGCGATCGAATCCCCCTGCCGGGCGGTCATCGTCGAGTCGTCGAGGCAGGGGGGTGACACGAACAGCGCCGGCCCGAGCATCTCGCCGCGCGCGATGCTGTCGCGGACCGCGAGACCGCGCTCGGAGCTGCAGAGCGTGAGCGCCGTGGTCACGCCGGCGGCGACGGCGCGGGCGGCGAAGTCGTGGCTGATCGCGTCGTCGAGCGGGCGGGGGACGCGGCGCTCCTCTACCAGGTGGAGGTGCGCGTCCACGAGTCCGGGGATGAGATAGCCGCCGCGTCCATCGATGCGCCGCGCTCCGGGTGGCGGCGCCACGGTGGATGCAGGACCGACCGCCACGATCCGGTCGCCGCGGACGAGCACCGTCTGGTCGGCGAGCACGCGCTCCGAGTCCATCGGCACGACCGCCACGTGCGTGATGGCGAGGGGCGCCGCATCGGACGATGCGCCGCCCGGCGCCCCGCCCGATCCGGCGCTCCCGCGCGACGCCGCGCACGCGGCGAGCGCCGCGACGCCGAACACGACTCGACACGCCCGCACCATCAGGCTCACCCCGATCGCGATCTCCCTCCGAGAGCTCACCACATCACCTCGCGTTTCGACGACCCTTGCCTCGCTCCGACTTCGCGAAGGCTATGCGGCGGCGGGCGCCCGCGAAAGCGGGCGTGGCGGCGAGGACGCGCGCCGCGAGGGCGCCCGGCCGCCGGGAAGAGCCGGGGCAGTTCCACTGCACGGAACCGCGTCCCACTCGCCATTGACAGCCCGGACGGGGACGCCGTATAAGACGCACACCCGCCTCGTGAGGCCGGCGTGTCGTCGCGAGTCGCGCTCGATGGTGAGCTCGAACCCGAACCTCCGAGCCGGACGCACGCGCACGCTCCACCGTGACGAGATGGGCCTGGCGACCGCGCCATGCCCTTCATTCCCTCCACCCCGCACCTCCCGCCGAGTTGACCGCGATCCGTTCCATCCTCCTGCTCCCGCTCCTCGCCGCGTGCGCGACGCTCCCGCCGGCGCCGGGGCCGTCCGCGAGATCCACCGACACCCCGCCCCCCGTCGCGCGAGAGTTCCGCGGCGTGTGGGTGGCCACGGTGGCGAACATCGACTGGCCATCGCGCCCGGGGCTCTCGACGTGGCGGCAGCAGGTGGAGCTGCTCCAGATCCTGAACCGCGCGGTGGAGCTGCACCTGAACGCGGTGATCCTCCAGGTGCGTCCCGCCGCCGACGCGCTCTATCCGTCCGGGCACGAGCCGTGGTCCGAGTATCTCACCGGGCAGATGGGCGCCGCGCCCGAGCCGGCGTACGATCCGCTGGCGTTCGCCGTGGCGGAGGCGCACGCGCGCGGGCTCGAGCTGCACGCCTGGATCAACCCGTTCCGCGCGCACCACCCCACGGACACCTCGGCGGTGTCGGCGGACCACGTGAGCCGCGAGCATCCGGAGATGGTGCGGCGTTACGGCGACTACCTGTGGCTCGATCCGGGAGATCCCGCCGCGCGCCGGTACTCGCTCGGCGTGGTGCTCGACATCGTCCGACGCTACGACATCGACGGGATCCACATCGACGACTACTTCTATCCGTACCCGGAGCCCGACTCGCTCGGCCACCCGATGAGCTTTCCCGACGACTCGAGCTGGTCGCGGTACGTGCGGGCGGGCGGGGCGATGAGCCGCGACGACTGGCGACGGCACAACATCGACCAGTTCATCGAGTCGATGTACGGAGAGGTGAAGGCGGCGAAGCCGTGGGTGAAGGTGGGGATCAGCCCGTTCGGCATCTGGCGCCCGGGGACCCCGCCGGGGATCTGCTGCTTCGACGCATACGCGCGACTCTACGCCGACTCACGGAAGTGGCTGCGCGAGGGGTGGCTCGACTACATCACGCCGCAGCTCTACTGGTCGGTCGGCTCGCTCCACCAGAGCTATCCGGCGCTCCTCGACTGGTGGGTGTCGCAGAACGTGCTCGGTCGGCACCTCTGGCCCGGAAACGACATCAACCGCATCGGCACGGGGATGTCGGGGTGGCGGGTGGACGAGCTGCTCGAGCAGATCCGCCTCACGCGCGAGCAGCCCGGGGCGACGGGGAACGTGTTCTTCAGCATGAAGGCGCTCATGTCGAACCGCGGCGGGATCACCGACCAGCTCGAGGGCGGACCGTACCACGCTCCCGCGCTCGTCCCCGCGTCACCGTGGCTGAGCCACCGCGTGCCCCCCGAGCCGAAGGCGGTGGCGCGCGTGGACGCGGCGACGGGGAACGTGGTGCTGCACCTCGCCCCGGGGACGAAGCACGACCCGTGGCTGTGGGCGGTGCAGGCACGGACGGCGGGGGCGTGGACCACCACCATCCTGCCGGGCCGCCAGCGCACGCACACGATCGCGCGCGGGGCGGGGGCGGCGGTGCCGGACGAGGTGGTGGTGTACGAGGTGAACCGGTACGGAAATCAGAGCGCGGGGCGGGTGGTGCGAACTGGCTGTCAGGTGTCGGGACAAGGCTGTCAGCTCTCGGCTGTCAGCTCTCGGCCCTCGGCTCTCGGTTCCCGGCTCCCGGCCCCGCAGTGAGGGCTCCCGGCGTGTGCCCCAGCCGAGAGCCGATGGCTGATGGCCGAGAGCCGCGTCTTCACCAGCTCATCCAGTAATTGAGCTTCACCAGCAGCACATCCGTCGCCGGCGCGCGGAAGAGCCGACCGGCGTCGTGCCCCAGCGCGAAGTCGCCGGTGGGGTCGAAGCGCGACCGCCCCTCGCTCCAGACCACGAAGAGCGTGGAGCCCGGGCGGTACTCCCAGCGCAGCACGGTGGTGGAGCGGAACTGCTTGAAGTTGAAGTCGGGGTTGGCGAAGCGGAGATCGCTCGCGCCATCGCCGTTCAGGTCCACGTCGTAGCGCCGCGCGTCCGTCTCGTACGAGAGCTCCGAGCCGCCGAACGTGTGGAAGCGGTCGTCGAAGTGCGCCGCGCGGGGGTCGACGACTTCCTTGAACGCGCTGTACTTGCCGGCGCTGATGAACGGCTCGCCGTAGAGCTGCAGCGAGAACGTGGGCGTGAAGCTGTAGCTCACGCGCGCGGTGAGCGAGACGGTGGTCTGGCGGATGTCGCCGAACAGGTAGTGCGGTGCCCCCAGCGCATCGGCGCGCGTCACGAACTGCCATGGATTCACGGTCCATTCCACGTACGGCCCGAACGAGATCTCCGACCGGCCGCTCGCTCGCACGTCGACGACCGGGTTGATCCAGACGTCGTGCCCTCCGGTCTCCGGCTCGCGCGACACGTTCCCCTCCAGCGTGACGAACGCGCGGCGCCGGTTGTCGCTCGAGATGCTCGCGAAGAGCGCGGTGGATGCGGGGACGCGGAGCGCCGGGCCGCCGCGGAGCGCATCGATGGAGAGCGCGGGAAGCCGCTGGCTCAGCTCGACGAACGCGGTCCAGTTGCTCAACCAGTCGATCTGGCCGTTCACGTCGATCCCCGTCGCGCGGCGCTCGCCGCCGTAGGTCCACCCCGACGTGGCGCTCGCGAACACGTTCCAGTCGCGGATGTGGCGGCCGGGGGTGAAGTCGAGGTAGCCGAGCTGCGCGCCCGCGACGAGCCAGTCGGCGCTCTGCTGGAATCCGAGATCGTTGATCTCGAAGCCCGGCGAGCGGGTGAGGCCCGCGACCCCCCACCGCCAGTTGCCGCCGCCGATTTTCGCGAGCTGCGCGGTGGTGGCGAGCCCCGTGAGCGAGGTGCGCGTGCTGTCGTCGCGCAGATACCGCGCGTCGGGGCGCTGGAAGAAATGTCCCGGGGCGCGCTCGACGAGCGTGATCGACTCGGCGCTCCCCTCGATGCGGCTCCCGAGCACCGACGCGCTCACCTCGTACTCGTCATCGTGGAAGCGGTGCCGCCCGTCGACGCCGGCCGTGTACGCGCCGGAGCGCAGCCAGCTCAGGGCGTCGGCGCCGATGCTCCGGTCGGCGGCGGTGACGATGCCCCCGATGGCGCTCCGCCCCTCGCGGAAGTCCTTGATCCCGCGCGCCACGGCGTAGTTGGTGAGCGGCTCCACCGGCGCGCGCAGGTGCGCGCCGTTCTCCATGGAGTACCGCGCCTCCTCGCGCTGGGTCACCGCGTCGAGCACGCCCAGCGACCAGCCGCCCGCGGTCCGCCCCGAGATCTTGGCCGCGCCGAGGATGGTGGTCGCCTCGGGCGCATCGCTGTACACCGCGGAGTCGGGAACGCCGCCCTGCGGCGCGCGCCCGATGCGCCGCGAGTAGAAGGGGCGGTCGTTGTTGAAGCCGGCCCCCGGCACGAAGTACGGGAAGCCGATGCCGAACGTGAAGAACTGCTCCCCCTCGAGAAAGAGCGGGCGCTTCTCGGGGAAGAACGTCTCGAACGCGGTGAGGTTCACCACCGAGGGGTCGGCCTCCACCTGCCCGAAGTCGGGGTTCAGCGCCGCGGTGAGGGTGAGGTCGGAGGTGAGGCCGTACTTGAGATCGGCGCCCACCTTCCCATCGAGGTCGTTCTGCCGGAAGAACGGATCGGCGTCGGAGCCCGGAGCGTGCGTGGCGCTGCCGAGCGTGTACGGAAGCACCTCGAGGCGGCTCGGCGCGGCGATGCCGTGCAGCCCGGTGAGATCGCCGAACCAGTGCACGAACCCCGGCCCCTGCGGCGGGATCGGCGCCCAGTAGTCCCGCTCGTTCTTCGACGCGTCGTCGCGGATGAAGTCGATCCCCCACACGAGCCCCGAGCCACCCGCGTCGCGGGTGCTGAAGCGGAGCTGCGAGAGCGGGATCCGGAACTCGGCGGTCCACCCGAGGGAATCGGTGCGCGCGGCGGACTCCCACACCGCATCCCACCCCACGTCCTCGCCGTTGCCGTCGTCGTACTCCAGCACGTCCTTCTGGACGCCGGCGGGGTTCACGGCGAAGCGGAACGCGGTGCGCCGGTCGTGGTAGCTGTCCACCATCACCTGCGCCCAGTCCGAGTACCCCGTGTAGTCGCGGCGCGCGACGGTGGACGCGATCCGTCCACGCTCCGCGCGGTACATGCGCATCGCCACGTAGAGCGCGTGGTCGTCGTACAGGACGCGCGCCTCGGTACGCTCGGTGGCCGGCTGCCCCGGGGTGGGGCGCTGCTGGACGAAGCCGGTCGCGACCGGCGCGGTGCGCCACACCGGCTCGTCGAGTCGGCCATCGATGGTCGGCGGAGAGCCGGTGATGCGCGTGCCGACGGTGACTTTCCGGGACGCCGTGGCTGTACGCGAGGCGGCGTCGCGTGGCGCCGCGGGAAGTGAAGGGGTCGCGCCCTGAGCGCCCGCCGCCGCGGCGGTGGCGAGCGACACGGTGCACGCGATCGTCAGAGATCGGAATGGCCGCATGCCGATACTACGTGGGCGGGCGCCAGGGGTTTCCAGAGGTCCCGCTCACCCCCACGGGCGAGCCGGCGCCCCTCGGTGACAGCAGCGCTTCCGCGCTCTCGACGGCTTCGTGCGCGCCGACGACGGCCAGCACGTCGCCCTCGCGCAGCGTCGCCGCGCCCGCGGGCATGAGGATCTGCTCGCCATCGCGGAGGATGGCGAGCACGGTGGCACCCGTGACCCCGCGCAGGTCGATGTCGCCGAGCGTCCGGCCGGCCGCGGCGCTTCCGCGCGCGATGCGGAGCGGCACGGGGTCGCCCAGCCCGGGAAGCAGCTTGCGGACGCGCGCCATGGCGTCGGCGGAGCGCTCCGCCTCCCCGGAGTCCGCCGCCATCTGCTGCGCGAGCGCGGCGACGATGATCTCCGCGCCGGCTCGCGCGTGCCCCTGCAGGTCGGCGGCGGTCCGCCAGAACGCGATCCCGAGCACGAGCAGCAGCGCGCCGAGCACGACCCCCGCCACGAGCACCGAGCGAAGGGGAGGGAAGAATCGCTGGGTCGCGATGACGATGGCGAGCACGGTCACCGAGAGGATCGCGAGCTGCAGCGTGACGACGAGGGCGCGGCGTGGCGCGGCGGCGAGGTCCAGCGCGCCGTCACCGGGAGAGGGGAGGGCGGCGAGCGCGAAGGTGAGCCCGAGCAGGCGCGCGGTGCGCACGAGCCCGAGCAGCAGCGGGATGACGACGAGTCCCGAGGTGATGACGATGGCCGCGCGCGCGATGCCGGGGGTCACCCCGGTCCACGCGCCGATCACCGACGCGAACCGGTCGAGCTCGAGCGAGGTGCCGATGACCACCCCGACGATCGCGCCGGCGTCGAGGAAGATCAGGCCGACGAGCCGGCGGGCCCGCGAGCGGTCGCCGCGCCCGCGGCGCGCGCCCCGCAGCCGCTCGATCCAAGATCCGTAGAGCGCCGCGAACGTCTGGATCGGACGCGGCAGCTTGCGGTCCACGAACGAGGCGGTGGCGCCCGCCGAGCGGATGAGCCAGGGCGTGGTGAGCGTGGTGATGCCGGACACCGCCACGGCGATGGGGTAGAGAAAGTCGCGCGTGGCGCCCGTCGCGAGCCCCACGCCCGCGATGATGAACGAGAACTCCCCGATCTGCCCCAGGCTCATCCCCGCCTGCACCGCGGTGCGCGGGGTGTACCCGATGAGGAACGAGCTCACGCTCACGCCCAACACGTTGCCCGCGATCACCACCGCGGTGAAGACGAGCACCGGCGCCCAGTGCCGCGCGACGAGCGCGGGATCGATGAGCATCCCCACGGAGACGAAGAAGATCGCCGCGAACACGTCGCGCACCGGCGCCACGAGGTGCTCGACGGTCCTCTCGTGCCCCGACTCGGCGACGAGCGATCCGGCGATGAACGCGCCGAGCGCCACCGAGTAGCCGAAGGCGAGGGCGAGGAGCGCGGCGGCGAAGCAGATCCCCGTGCTGGCGATGAGCGTCGTCTCCGGCCGGTTCATGCGGACCACGGCGCGCACCGCCCGCGGGATCACGAGGAGCCCCCCGCCGATCAGCCCCGCGAGAAAGAACACGAGTCGCATCCCCGTGGCGGCGATGCTTCCGGCGGAGAGCCCCACGCCGGCGGAGATGGCGGTGAGGATGGCGATGAGGAAGATCCCGATCAGGTCCTCGATGACGAGCACGCCGAGCACCAGCTCCCGGAACTTCCCCCTCACGTGCTGCTCCTCGAACGCCTTGGCGACGATCGTCGTGCTCGAGATCGCGATGATCGCGCCGGCGTAGACGCTCTCGAGCGTCGTCCAGCCGAACGCGCGGCCGAGGAGATAGCCGATCCAGGTCATCGTGCCGCTCTGCACGAGCGCGACCACGCCGGCCGTGGGGCCGACGCGGATCAGCTTCCGCAGGCTGAACTCGAGGCCGAGCGCGAAGAGGAGGAGGATCACGCCCGTCTCGGCGAGCGTCCGCACCGTGTTCTCGTCGGCGGCGATGGGGATCGGGAGGTGAGGCCCGACGATCATCCCGGCGAACAGGTAGCCGAACACCACCGGCTGGCGGAGCCGCTGGAAGACGACCGTCGACACGGCGGCGACGCAGAGCACCACGGCGAGCGTGCGCAGAAAGTCGTGGGCGTCGTGCATCGGGTCGCACTCCCTGTGGACGCGTCGAGGTCGCTGACGGACAGGCGCTCCGCCGGAGGCGGTCGGTTCGGGTGCGGAGCCGCGGAGGCCGGACTCCATTGTAACCGTAGAGCGCGCGCGCCGTCAGCCAGCACATCCCCGCTCCCGTGTAGGGGTGCCGGCGCGCCGGCGGGCGTGACGGCACCGCCCTGCTCGACGGCTCGCGCGCCAGCCGGGCGGCATTCTCGTCAGGCGTGAGCGTTGCTCGGGGCCTGACTACTCACACCCGACAGCCCGCCCTCGGTCAGGGAGGCAACGATGCGCCGAAGGGGAACGGGACGGGTGGTCGATCAGAACCGGTGGACGAGAAACGTCCCGATCTGCCCGTTCTCCCGCCGCGCGACGACGGGGCTCCTGGGCGCATCGCCCGTGAGCCGCGTCGCTCGCGCGTGGCCGAGCAGGACCCACCGGCTGTCGAGCTGGTAGGCGAGCATCGCGACCACGCCGACGTCGCGCACACCGGCGGCCGGCACGTACGAGGGGAGCCCCGATCGTCCGGCCTGCGCCTGGGTCACGCCGAAGTAGGTGCGGGCGTAGGCGCCGTTCGTCCACCCGAGCGACGGCCCGACGCGAGCGAGGAGGCGGCGCGAGAGCGCGAATCCCCGGGCGGCGGAGAGGTCGACGAGGAGCCCGCCCCCCTCCCCGAGCCGGCGCCGCGCGGTGGCGAGCACGCTCACCCGCGGCGCCTCGTATGCGCCGAAGAGGCGCACTTCCGCGGCGGGACGCACGTCCCCCATGCCGCGCAGCCGGTCGCCATCCCCCACCTCGCGCCCGGGATCGACGTGGCCGGCGATCCCCGCGCGGACGCGCCCACGGGCAATGAGGTTCACCCCGAGTCCGTGGACCGGATCGAGGAACGCCCGGTCGCGCCAGCGGATGTCCACGTACGGAAACACGAGGAGCTGCATCTCGTCCGTCCCCATGTAGCGGAGACGCGTGCCGGCGATCGCGCCGGCGCCGACCATCACGCTCCACGCGGAACGCTCCGGCGGCGCGCTCCGGGGTGCCGGAGATGGTGGCGGGGACTCGTCAGGCGATTGTGCCGCGATTTGGCCGGCTCCGAGGGGGAGGGCGATCAGCGTGCAGATGGATGCGATGACCGTGCGGCGCATGGTGCTGGGGCTTCGGGGAACGAGCGCGTGAAGAACCGCCGCATGGATGGCGCGCCGGTGGGGCGGGCAGAAGTGAGATGCGTCGCGACTTTTCCATGACAACCGTAACGGTCGGATCGGGACGAATCTCACTACCGCGGCGCCCGCCTGGTGCGTATGCATTCGCCATCCAGGGGGGGCGAATGGCTGGCGACACGCGACACGACACACCAATGGCATTGCCGGCGGGCGAGGCACCGTCGCCGATCGCGGCGGCGGGAGCGGGCGCGAGCGCGCTGCTCGGGCTGGAGGAGGACATCGCCGTGGTCGCCGATGAGCGGGGGCGCGGTCGGATTCCTTCTCAAGGACGCGCCGGCCGCGGAGCTGGCGAAGGCGATCCGCCGCGTGGCGAACGGCGAGCGCGTGCTGGATCCCGCGCTCGCGCTCACGGCGCTGAGCGAGGGGGACAACCCGCTCACGCAGCGCGAGCGGGAGGTGCTGTCCGCCGCCGTCGATGGCGCCACGATCGCGGACATCGCGGCGAAGCTGTCGCTGTCGGAGGGGACGGTGCGCAACCACCTGTCCGTCGCCATCCAGAAGCTCGGCGGGCGAAACCGCGTGGAGGCGGCGCGGATCGCCCAGCAGAAGGGGTGGCTATGATTCGGCCGAATCGACCTCCACCGGTGCGGCAGCGCGCCGGTTCACCCGCGCCGCCTCCGATTCGTCGGCGGCCAGCCACGCGCGGTCGCGCCAGGTGGGCGCGAGCGCGGCCAGCATCGCCGCCGCCGTGACCGCGAAGGCGAGCGGGTAGCCGGTTCGCGCGGCGAGCACGCCGAACGCGCTGGCGCCGAGTCCCATTCCGGCATCGTACGCGAGGTTCCACAGCGCGCTCACCGTGTCGTACCCCTCCTGGGACACGCGCTCGAACATGAGCACCAGGCTCGCGTTCTGCGCAACGCCGAAGCCGGCGCCGAGCAGCAGCATCCCGCCCAGCACCGCCATCGGACTGTCGACGAGCGCGATGGCGAGGACGCCCACCGCCGCCACGGCGACGCTGGGGATCAGCAGACCGGCCGAACCGTGCCGGTCGGCGCGGAGCCCGGTCCACCAGCGCGTGAGCGTGGTCGCCGAGGCCTGCACGAGGAGCGCGGCGGCGGCGAGGGTGCCGGCGCTCCGCGTCACGGCGAGCGGGAGAAACGTGACGACGACGCCGGCCGCGACCGCGGTGACGGAGAAGAGCAGGGATGGCCGTACCAGAGCGGGCGCGCGCAGCCCCGCCAGAAGTCCGACCATGCGCCGCGGCGTCGTCTCCCGCCCGGGGAGCCCCGGCACGAGCGCCAGCCCCGCGAGCGCGGAGACGGCGGCGGCGATGAACACCGGGGGGTAGCCGACGTGCCCGGCGAGCCACACGCCGAGCGGCAGCGCCACCACGGCCGGCACCCCCGCGACCACGCCGTAGAGTCCCAGCGCCTCACCACGGCGCTCGCGCGGGACCAGCACGACGACCAACGCCATGCCGGCGACGACGGTGACCGCGAGGCCGAAGCCGCGCACGATGTTTCCCGCGACGATCGCGGCCATGCTCGCCGACACGGGGAGCGCGAGTGCCGGGAGCCCGAGCATCGCGAGTCCCGCCGCGAACACGAGGCGGTAGCCGAACCGACCCACCAGTCTCGGCGTGACGAGCTCCGCGGCCACGGTGGCGAACATCATCGCGCCGGTGGCCAACCCCGCGCCGATCCGCCCCGCCCCCAGCGAGGTCGCGTACAGCGGCACGACGGAGAGCAGGAGGTAGAAGTTCACGATCGCGCCGAAGCTGCTCACGAAGAGCAGTACGAGCGCGCGGCTGAGAATGGGAGGCGGTGGAGCGGGCGACTGAGCCATCGTGGGGTTCGGTGGGTCGGCTGAAGGCTGACGGACCCCGGATGATGGAGCCCGTAGCCATGAACGAGCCAGGACCCACAGAAGGTCCCCGTCGCCGGCACCGTGCCCGATCGGCCCGCCGCGCGTCGCCCGCGGCGGGCCCGCTCGCTCACCGCTCGTGTCGCCAGTGGAGGGGGGCCTCGGCGCCCATGGTGCCCTCCACGGGACAGCCCTCGAGCCGCCAGTATTCCAGGCCGCCGATCATCTCCTTCACCTTGAAGCCGAGCGCCGCGAGCTTCGCGGCGGCTTTCGTCGCCGCGTTGCAGGCGGGTCCCCAGCAGTACGTCACCAGGGTGGCCTCGCGATCGAGATGCGCCGTCGACTCGGGCGAGATCCGGCGATGCGGCAGGCTCGACGCGCCGGGCACGTGGCACCTCTCGTAGTCCTCGGCGGCGCGGACATCGAGGACGATGATGCGCCCCGTCCCTCGCGTGAGGTCGTGCACGACGTCGGAGACATCCGTCTCCACCGAGAGCCGGGCGAGGAAGTGGCGGTGGGCATCGGCGGGGTCGGCGGCGGGGTGCTCCTCGACGGCCGAGAAGGTGGGGGACAGAGAGCTCGTGGCAGCGGTCGCGGTCATGATCGGTCTCCAGCGGAACGGGGCGGCGGTAGCCGGGCGTCGCGGCTCGCGTGCACGGACCGGGCGGCGGCGCCGTCGAACGGTCCGATGATGCGTTGGGAGTGGATCCCTCGACAGATCCATTCGCGCGTAGTACATGGGACCATTTGGCGCGCCTCAGCGCCGCTCCCGCGCGACGAGCGGGGCGAGGCGCCGGATGCTCGCTCCGATCTCCTCCAGGGTGGCGGCGCCGTAGGTGAGGAGCAACCCCGGCGATGGCTTCCGGTGCAGATAGTAGCGCGAGAGGGGCGCGATTCCGATGCCGCCGGCTGGCGCCGCGCGCGCGATGTGGATGTCGCTCACCCCCGCTCGCAGGTGGGCCACGAGGTGCAGCCCGGTGTCGGACGGGCCGAGGCGCACGGCGTCCCCCCACTCGGCGGCCACACCACGGACGAGCGCGTCCCGGCGGGCGGCGTAGCGCTGGCGTGCCTGCCGCAGGTGCGCCGTGAAGTGGCCGTCGGTGATGAAGTCGGCGAGCGACAGCTGGAGCAGCGTCGGCGAGAATCCGTCGAGGACGCGACGGGCGGCGATGAAGTCGGCGGCGAGAGCGGGGGGGACGACGAGATACGCGAGACGGATGGCGGGGAAGAGCACCTTGTTGAACGTCCCGACGTAGAGCGTGCGGCCGGCGGGGTCGAGCCCTTGCAGCGAGGCGAGCGGCCGTCCGTCGTAGCGGAACTCGCTGTCGTAGTCATCCTCGAGCACCCAGGCGCCGGTGGCGGCCGCCCAGCGCAGCACGGCGAGCCGGCGAGCGAGCGCCATCGTCACGCCGAGCGGGAACTGGTGCGACGGCGTCAGGTAGAGCAATCGAGCGCCGGGCTCGTCAGGCAGCGCATCGGTGACGAGGCCGCCGCGGTCCACGGGCACCCCGCGAACGGATGCTCCGGCCGCGGCGAGCGCCGCGCGGGCGCTCGGGTAGCCCGGATCCTCGACGAGCGCCGTCGCCCCCGGCTCGAGCAGCAGCCGCGCGGCGAGATCCACGGCCTGCTGGGTGCTGTTCACCACGATCACCTGCGCCGCGTCGCACCGGACGCCGCGGGTGAGGCGCAAGTGGTCGGCGATCGCCTGGCGCAGCCGCGGCACACCGGCCGGGTCGGCCGGGAGGAGCGCCGCCGCGCCGACCTGCCGTGCCCGTCGCGCGAGCAGTCGGTTCCACGTCCGAACGGGAAAGCCGCGCACATCGGTGGCGCACGGGTTCGCTCGCGCCTCTTCCTCGAGCTCGGTGGCTCCGAGCTGGGCGATCGACCGTCCGCGGCTCGAGAGGCGCGGCGGAGGGGGAGGCGCGGGCGGCGCGCTCGCCCGCCCCCCGCGCTCCCCGGATCGCGCGCGCGCGCGACGTCCGGGGCGATCGGGCGCGACCAGGTCGGGGACGGCCGCGGCCACGAACGTGCCCGAGCCGACCCGCCTGACGACGAACCCCTCGGCCCTGAGCTGCGTGACGGCCGCCTCGATCGTGTTGCGCGAGACGCCGAGGTCGGCCGCCAGCATCCGCGCCGAGGGGAGGCGCGCTCCGGGACGAAGGGCGCCGCGCAGGATGTGCTCGCGCATCTGACGGTACACGCGCGCGTGGAGAGGAGCGCCATCGTGGTCGGCGCCGCTCAGCAGCGGGAGCACCGGGGAACCGGCGCGCTTGGACGGGGACTCGGCCATGGATCGGGCTCGCGGGAGAATTGGCCCCATCATATGGCCGAAAATGACTCAGGAGCAAGGGCCACTCGGGCGGCAGCGTGCATCCCACCGAGCTCGCCCCACCTCCTCGCAACGCCAGAGTCGACGCCATCGTGATGGACCAGGGATCCGCGAGCGGTCTGGAACCCGATCCGCGCCACGGGTGTTCGCAATGCATGTAGATGCACGTATCTCATCGGGAGGTACCATGAAGCGCACCACCGTCGCGCGGAGCGAGCCGGGCGCCGCCGCGCCCGATGCTCCCCCATGGGCAGCGGGAGTCGCGGGACTCGCCACGCGGTACGCCGAGGTGAACGGCGCGCGGCTCCGATACGTCGTCGCGGGGAGCGGAGCGTCGCTCGTGCTCCTGCACACGCTGCGCACGCAGCTCGACATGTTCCAGAAAGTCATCCCCACCCTCGCCACGCGCTTCCGCGTGTGGGCGCTCGACCATCCGGGGCACGGCCACTCCGAGGCGCCCGACGCGGACTACTCGGCCGACTTCTTCGTGGCGTCGGCCGCCCGCTTTCTCGACCGGATGGAGATCGAGGACGCGATCATCGTGGGAGAGTCGATCGGCGGGACGATCGCCCTCGTGCTCGCCGCGCGGCATCATCCCCGGGTGCGTGGCGTGGTGGCGGTCAACCCGTACGACTACGGCCGCGGGCGCGGCCTGCGCAGAAGCTCGGCGCTGGCGAACGTCGTGTTCGGGGTGAGCGAGATCCCCGTCGTCGGCGACGTGATGCGGTGGGTGCACCCGTATCCGGTCGTGAAGCGGATCTTCGAGGGGGGCGTGTTCCGTCCCGATGCGTTCCCGCCGGCGCTGCTGCGCGAGCTGTACACGGCCGGTGGGGAGCCGGCGCGCCTGCGCGCGTTCCTCCGGCTCATCCGCCACTGGCCGAGCTGGGAGCGCGCGCGAGCGGAGTACGCCGGCATCGACCGCCCGGTGCTGCTGTTGTACGGTGACCACGATTGGTCGCGCGAGGAGGAGCGCGAGGCGGACCGTCGTTCGATCCCCGGCGCGCGCATGCGAGTCATCGAGCGGGCGGGGCACTTCCTCGCGCTCGACGCCCCGGAGGCGCTGGCGCGGGCCATCGTCGAATTCGCGGAGACCCGCTGATCGCGCCCGGCTGATCGCGCTCGGCTGATCGCGCCCGGCCGATCGCGCCCGGCCGATCGCGCCCCGCCGATCGCGCCCCGCCGATCGCGCCCGACGGTCGCGTACATTTCCGGGCGAGTCTTCCCGCCGCTTCTTTCCCGAGCTGGATGGACCCCGACGGAGCGCATGCCGCGATGGCCATCGTGCACGTTCGATACCTCGTGGACGATGTCGATGCGGCCGTGTCGTTCTGCACGACGCACTTCGGCTTCACCCTCCTCACCCGCGCGGGCTCGGCGTTCGCCGGTGTGACGCGCGGCTGATCGCTACGGCGACGGCGACGATCGAGGGGCGGCCGACGATCGAGCGCTTCTGGCGAACGGCGTGCGAGGGAGCGCGGGCGGCCGGGGTGCGGCGCACGGTGCACGTGGATGCGGCGGAGAGCGCCGGGGTGCTCGGGCAGATGCGGGGCACGGTCGTGCTCACGAGGCCGGACGCGCCGGAGCCGATCACGGTGCGCTACGTCACGCTCTGGCGGCGCGATGACGATGGCGCGTGGCGGCTCACGACGGACATCTCGACCTCGGCGCCCCCGGCGCCCCCGGCACCCCCGGCGCCCCGAGCGTCCCCCGCGCGAACGTGAGGCGCGGGTGCCGAGCCGCGCGTCCTCGATGAGCCGCACGATCGTCTCCTTGCGATGATCCCCGGCCGGCCGTATGAATGGGACGCGGCGCGGCGCTCCGCGCCCGCACCGGCCGACGCGGGCCTCTCTCGAATGCAGTCACGATCCTGAATCCCGGCCACGCCTTCCGTGGGGGCACACTGGTGTGCTCCCGCGGTGCCCGGGCCGCCCTCGCGCAGTGGCGGCTGTATCGTATTCGATGGAGGTCGACCCATGGCTCGGTTCCACCCCTCCAGCGCGGCAGTGACCGCCGCGCTCGCCTTCGCCCTCGCCGCGTGCTCCGACGCCCCCGTTTCCCCCCGCTCCGCACCCCCTCCCACTCCACGGCTCTCCAGGAACGTCCAGTCCGCCCCCGAGCAGGTGATGCCCGGGGAGGTGATCGTCGCGTTGCGGAGCGGCGCGGATGCGCGAACGCTCGCGGCTCGACACGGGCTCGCCCTGGGGCGGGCCGGCTACCGGAACGCGTTCGTGGTCATGCGCGGCGCGGCGGGCTCCGAGCGCGCGATCGCCGCGCGCCTGCGGCGCGATGCGCGGGTGGCCTACGCCGAGCCTAACTACCTGCGGCAGCCGACGACGATCGACTCCCGGTTGTGGGCGTTCTACAACCCCGGTGGGCTCAACATGACGTACACGCGGGGGCGCAATTCCGGATCGTTCATCTCGTCGTCGTACGCGTCCCTCGCCGATGCGGACGAGGACAACATCGAGGGATACGCGGCCGGCGGTGGCGACGTGGTGATCGGCTCGATCGACACCGGCGTCGACTTCACGCACGGCGAGTTCACCGGCCGGCTCATCGCGGGGCACGACTGGTACAGCGATGACGACGATCCGACGGACGAGGAGGGGCACGGCACGCACACCACGGGCACCATGGCCGGGAGCACCGTCGGCGTGGCGGGGGTGGCCGGCGCCGCCCCGCACGTGAAGGTGTACGTCCAGCGCGTGTGCGGCCGGCGCGGCTGCCCGACGTCGGCCATCGTGAGCGCGATCCGCGCGGCGGCGGACTACGGCGTGGTCGCGATGAACCTGAGCCTCGGCGGCTCGAGCGAGTCGCAGGCGGAGAGCGACGCCATCGCGTACGCGACCAGCAAGGGCGCGCTCGTCATCGCCTCGGCCGGCAACGACGGCACCAGCACGATCAGCTGTCCGGCGTGCGACCCGAACGCCATCTCGGTGGCCGCGACGAACTGGCGCGACGCGCTGACATCCTACACCAACTACGGCTCGGGGCTCGACATCGCCGCGCCGGGCGGGGAGTGCTACTCGAACACCACGCCGGAGGGGTGCATCTACAGCGCCTACCTGGGCGGGGGCTACGAGTGGCTGCAGGGGACGTCGATGGCCGCGCCCCAGGTGACGGGGACGGCGGCGGTGGTCGCGTCCAAGCTCGGGCTGCGGGGCGGCGCGCTGCGCGACCGCATCCTGTCCACCGCGGATGACCTGGGCGACGCGGGGTACGACACCCGGTTCGGCAACGGGCGGGTGAACAGCTATCGCGCGGTCACGGGGGGGACGCTGCCTGGCGGGGAGTGACGGCTGAGGGTTGGGGGCCAGGGGCCAGGGGCTGGGGGCTGGGGGCCGGGGGGGGACGGCGGGGCTGGAGAGCGGCGGGACGGCACACCCCGGTGTTCCGTTCCCGCCGTGCGCTGTCGTTGACGTTCCCGATCCCTCGTCCCCAGCCCCGCCTCATCCCCCCTGGCCCCCGGTCCCCGACCCCCGGCCCCCAACCACCTACTCCGCCCGCATGGCGATCAACGGATCCACGTGCGCGGCGCGGCGCGCCGGGATCCAGCTCGCCAGGAACGCCACGCCGAGGAGCACGAGCGCGACGAGCGCGAACGTGAGCGGATCGGTGGCCTCAACGCCGAACAGCACGCTCCGCATGAAGCGCGTGAGCGCGGCGGCGCCGGCGAGACCCGCGATGAGCCCCAGGCCGGCGAGCCCCATCCCGCGCCGCACGATCATCCGCAGCACGCTCCCCGCGTCGGCGCCGAGCGCCACGCGCACACCGATCTCGCGCTGGCGGTGCGTCACGAGGTAGGCGAGCACGCCGTACAGTCCGATCCCGCCGATGAGGAGCCCGAGCACGCCGAAGAGCCCGAGCAGCGTGGTGAGGAGGCGCGGGCGCGCCACGGCTTCGCTCGCCGCGTCGGCGAGCGTGAAGATCGACGTGATCGTCTGGCTCCGGTCCACGCTCCAGATCGCGTCGCGCACCGCGCGCGCCATCGCCAGCGGCTCGCCGCGCGTGCGCACCACGAGATTCACCTGCGAGCGGGGGTTCTGCAGGTAGTGGACGTAGACCGTCGGCCTGGCGGGCTCGTCCACGGACTCCTGCCGGATGTCGCCCACGACGCCGATGATCGGCACGTGCTCATCGCCGATCGTGAGCGTGCGTCCCACGGCGGGGCGGTCGGGGAAGAACTTCTTCGCGAACGCCTGGTTCACCACGAGGCGCCACGGCACGCGGCTGTCGTCGTCGCGCGTGTACTCGCGCCCCGCGAGCACCGGCACGCCGAGCGCGTGGAAGTAGCCGTCGCCCACGTGAATGAACGCCGCGCTGGGCGGCTCCGTCCCCGCCGGCACGACCATCCCCTCGGGCACGAACTCGTGGCGCTCCCCCGTGAGGCGGAAGGGGATCTCCTTCGCCGCACCGACGGCGACGACGCCCGGCAGCGCGCGCACGCGGTCGAGCACGGCCGTGTAGTAGCCCCACTGCTGCGCGTCCGTGCTGTCGTGCCGCGACCCGACGGAGAAGTTCACCACCAGCACGTGCTCGGGGTGGAAGCCGAGGTCCACGTTGAGGAGCCGCAGGAAGCTCCGCGTCATGAGCCCCGCGCCCACCACGAGCACCACGGCCACCGCCACTTCGCCCACCACGAGTCCGGCGCGCATGCGCTGCCCGCGCGCGCCGGTGCTCCCGCGCCCGCCCTCGCGCAGCGCGGACTGCAGGTCGTCGGCGGTGGCGCGCAGCGCCGGCACGAGGCCGAACAGCACGCCGGTGGCCACGGAGAGCGCGAGCGCGAAGAGGAGCACCGCCGGGTCGAGCCCGATCTCGCCGGCGCGCGGGAGCTGCGTGGCGCCGAGCGTCACCAGCGCCCGCGTACCGGCCAGGGCGAGGAGCACGCCGAGCGCGCCGCCAGCGACGGCGAGCACGATGCTCTCGGTGAGGAGCTGCCTGACGAGCCGCCCGCGGCCGGCGCCGAGCGCCGCGCGCACCGCCAGCTCCCGCTCGCGAGCCGAGCCGCGCGCCAGGAGGAGGCTCGCGAGGTTGGCGCACGCGAGCAGGAGCACGAACGCCACGGCGCCGAGCAGCACGAGCAGCCCGGTGCGCGCCTTGCCGACGATCACGTCGCGGAGCGGCTGAATGGTGACCGTGGTCCACGTGCGGTCCTCGGGGTACTGCTCGGCGAGCCGGCGCGCGATCGCGTTCATCTCGGCGCGACCGCGTGCCACCGTCACCCCCGGCTTCAGTCGCGCCACCACCTGCAGCACCCGGTTGCTCCGGATGCGCGGGATCCCCTCGTCGGGGATGGTGGAGTACGGGATGTACACGTCCACACGGTCGGAGGGGTAGCTGAAGTCGCGCGGCAGGACACCGATCACCTCGTACGGCGCGCCGTCGAGCGTGAGCGTGCGCCCGACCACCGCGGGGGAGCCGGCGAACTGGCGCCGCCAGAGCGCGTAGGAGAGAACGACGACGCGATCGGGTCCGCCCCGGTGCATCTCCTCCTCGCGCGGCAGCCGGCCGATCAGGGCGGGGGCGCCGAGCGCGGCGAAGAAGCCCGGCTCCACGTACGTCGCCGACAGCCGCTGCGGGTCGCCCTCCCCCGTCATGTCGATGCCGCTCCCCCCCTCCATGTACCAGTAGCCGCCGATGTCGGCGAAGGCGCGCCGCTGCGCGCGCCAGTCATCGAGATCGTTCGGCGACACCGCGCCGTCGCTGGTCCCCGTCTCCGGGCTGGCCGACCAGAGGCGCACGAGCTGCTCCGGGTGCGGATAGGGGAGCGGCTTGAGGAGCACGCCGTGCACCACGCTGAAGATCGCCGTGTTCGCGCCGATGCCGAGCGCGAGCGTCAGCAGCGCCGTCAGCGTGAACGCCGGCGCGCCGCGCAGCTTGCGCAGCGCGTAGCCGATGTCGTGTCGCAGCTCGCCCACGTAGTCCCTCCGCCGCCGTGCGGCCTCGATGTCCTGGTCCACGTGCCGCAGGTAGCGGCGCGCGTCTTCCACGTCTCCGAACTGCCGTGCCGCCTCGGCGCGCGCCGCCTCCGGGGAGAGTCCGCGCGCGGTGAGCTCCTCGGCGCGCATCTCGAGGTGGAAGCGCAGCTCCTCGTCGATGTCGTCGCTGATGTGCTGCGCCGTGCGCCAGGGGAAACGGAAGATGGGGCGCGTCACGCGGGCTCCAGCACCTTGAACACCGCTTCGGCGTAGCGGCGCCAGGCGGACTCCTGCTCGCGGAGCCGCCGCCGGCCGCGCGTCGTCAGCCGGTAGTAGCGCGCGCGGCGGTTGTTCTCGGAGAGCCCCCACTCCGCCTCGACGCAGCCGGCGCGCTCGAGCCGGTGGAGCGACTTGTAGAGCGGCGCATCCTCGATCTCGATCACGCCGTCGGTGCGGTGGCGGATCCAGCGAGAGACGGCGTAGCCGTGCATGACGCCCCACGCGAGGGAGCGGAGAACGAGAACGTCGAGCGTTCCCTGGAGCAGGTCGAGCGACTGGTCGTCCACGGGCATCTCCCATTACCAAGTACGGGGAGACCATACGCGATCGGCGCCGGGTCGTCAAGATGCGCCGGGACGGGCACGGCCGTCGCTCCCCGAACGTGGTACGGGGGGCCGAGGGGCGACCGGTGAGAGAGCCGCCGCGCTCCAGTGCCGAGTCCGGCACGCGCACCCGCACCGTTCGGCGGCCCCGCTCGCCGCCGCCGTTGGCGGCTGCCCTCGATCATGCTACGATCAGTGGGTGATGGAAGACGCGACTCCTCCCGTGTCACGGCACACCGGCGACACGCTCGTGCAATGGCGGCGGTTCATCGGGGCACTCACGCCCGACGCCGCGCTGCGTCCGGTGATCCTCGAGTCCTGGCGGCGATGTCACTCCGCGGGTGTGGACCCCCGGGCCACGCACGTCACCCCGCATCGTGTCCCCGACGACGAGCTGCAGCGGCGACTCGCCGCGAACGCGGAGCTGATCGAGCTCGCGCGCCCGCACCTCGAGTGGCTCTCCGCCGCGTGCGGCGCGATCCCGCACGTCGCGTACGTGGTGGACCGCGACGGCATCGTCCTGCACTCCACGGGGACGGATGCGGAGTCGATGCGCGCGATCGGCCTCCTGCCCGGGTACGACTGGTCGGAGGCGGCGATGGGGACGAACGGCGCCGGAACGGCGCTCGTGACGGGGGAGCCGGTGGTGGTCGAGGGCGCGGAGCACTACACCAGACCCTTTCACGCCTACACCTGCACCGGCGCGCCGGTGCGCGGCGTCATGGGCGAGGTCGTCGGCGCGATCGACATCAGCACGGGCACCGACCAGGATCCCGCCAACCGGATCATGACGGTGGCGCACGCGGCGTACGCGCTCGGACAGGAGCTGCGATACCGGGACTCGCTGCGGCGCACGACCGGCCACCTGGAGGCCGAGCGGCGCATGGCCGAGGCGGTGCGCGAGAGCGAGGAGCGCTTTCGCGTCGCCTTCGACCAGGCGGCGATCGGGATGGCGATCACGTCGGCGGAGGGGCGGTGGCTGAAGGTGAACCGCGCCCTGTGCGACATCCTCGGGTACACCGAGGGAGAGCTGCTCGCGAGCACCTTCCAGGACGTCACGCACCCCGACGACGTGCCGCGGAGCGTCGCGGTGCTCCGGCGCGCCGTCGCGGGAGAGCTCGACCGATACCAGCTCGAGAAGCGCTACATCCACAAGCGGGGGCACACGGTGTGGGTGGCGCTGAACGTGGCGGTGGTGCGCGACGCCGGGCGCGACGCGCCGTACGTGCTCGCGCAGATGCAGGACATCACCGAGCGCAAGCAGGCCGAGGCGGCGCTCCGGGAGAGCGAGGCGCGCTACGAGCAGATCGCGGCGCAGGCGCCGGGGATCGTCTACCAGTTCGTGCACCGGCCGGATGGGAGCGCGGGATTCACGTTCGTGAGCGAGGGCGCGCACGCGCTCTTCGGGGTGTCGGCCGAGGTGATCCGGCGCGATCCCGCCGCCCTCTACGATCTCATCCACCCCGACGACCGGCCGGGCTTTCACGCATCGCGAACGACCGCGGTGGCGACGCTCGCGCCGTGGCGCTGGGAAGGGCGCGCCGTGCTCCCGACGGGAGAAGAGAAGTGGGTGCAGGTCGCCTCGCGGCAGGAGCAGCAGCCGGACGGCAGCATCCTGAGCGCCGGGCTGCTCGTGGACATCACCGAGCAGCGCCGCGCCGCGCAGCGGCTGGAGGAGAGCGAGCAGCACTACCGGTCGCTCTTCGACCAGAACCCCGACGCCATCTTCTCGCTCGACACCGACGGACGCTTCCTCAGCGCCAATCCCGCCTGCGAGGTGGTGTCGGGATACCGGCCGGACGAGCTGATCGGCGAGTCGTTCGCCGCGCTCGTCGTGCCCGAGGATCTCGAGGTGGCGAACGCCAGCTTCGGCTCCGCGGTCGCCGGCGAGGCGACCCGCTACGAGGCGAGCATCCGGCACCGGTCGGGGCGGCGCGTGCGGACCGGCGTCACGAACGTGCCGATCATCGTCGGTGGATGCGTGGTCGGCGTCTTCGGCATCGCGAAGGACCGGAGCGTCCAGCACGAGCTCGAGGAGCAGCTCCGGCAGGCGCAGAAGCTGGAGGCGGTGGGGCGGCTCGCCGGCGGGATCGCGCACGACTTCAACAACCTGCTGCTCGTGATCCAGAGCTACGGTGCGTTCGCGACCGAGCAGCTCTCGGTCGGCTCGCCGGTGCGCGCCGATCTGGGGGAGATCCTCAAGGCGGCCGACCGCGCCGCCGCGCTCACGGGACAGTTGCTCGCGTTCAGCCGCCAGCAGGTGCTCCAGCCGAGCCGGCTCGACGTGAACGAGATCGTGTCCGGCGTCGCGACGATGCTGCGGCGGGTGATCGGGGAGGACATCATGCTCGAGACGGAGCTGGCTCCGTCGCTCTGGCCGGTGCACGCCGACCCGGGCCAGCTCGAGCAGGTGATCCTGAACCTCGCCGTGAACGCGCGCGACGCGATGCCGCGCGGCGGCACCCTCAGGCTGCGCACGACGAACGTGTCGGTGGGCCCGACCGCGGCGCGCGTCCGCCCGGGGCTCGAGGTGGGGGAGTACGTGTCGCTCACCGTGGAGGACACGGGGGTGGGGATCAGCCCCGCGGTACTGCCGAACATCTTCGAGCCGTTCTACACGACCAAGGGGACGGGGAAGGGAACGGGGCTCGGGCTGGCGACGGCCTACGGCATCGTGACGCAGAGCGACGGGTACATCTTCGCGGACAGCACGCCGGGGGAGGGGAGCCGGTTCACCGTGCTGCTCCCGCGGGTGGCGGGCGCGCAGCCGAACGACGCCGGCGGCCCGGCGGCGTCGACGTCGCCGGGGGGTACGGAGACGATCCTGCTCGTCGAGGACGACACGAGCGTGCGGACGGTAGTCAGGCGCCAGCTCGAGCAGTTGGGGTACCGGGTGCGCGCGGCACGCAACGGATTCGAGGCGCTCGAGATCGCCGCGGCCGCCGAGCGGATCGACCTGGTGCTCACCGACGTGGTGATGCCGGAGCTCGGCGGGCGCGAGCTGGTGGACCGGCTCCGGGCGCGGCGGCCGGCGCTGCGCGTGGTGTACATGTCGGGCTACACGGATGACGAGATCCTGCGGCGCGGGGTGATGCAGTCCGGCACGGCGTTCCTGGAGAAGCCGTTCACGCAGCCGGGGCTGGCGAGCGCCATCCGGCATGCGCTCGACGCGCGGCCGTAGGTGGTTGGGGGCCGGGGACCCCCAGCCCCCAGTGCCGCCCCTGCCCCCGTCACCAGGCGTCTCGCGAGCGCCCCTCCAGCACGTCCTTCATCGCCGTGGTGCGGGCTCCGTCCGCCGACGGCGGGAGCTCCGCAGAGAAGGGTGGACAGCCCGCAAGCTCGCGGCCGCCCCCGCCCTCCGCTTTCAGATTCTTGCCGACTCCCGCCGTCCCGCCGCGGCGCCGCTCGCGCCCGCTCCGGCATTGCCAGATCCTGACATCCCGCCGCCTGGCGCCTCCGGGAACTTCGGGATATCTTCGGCTCCCAATCCTCACCGGAGGCTCACATGTCCGATCAGCACGGCCGCTTCGTCTGGTACGAGCTCCTCACCACCAACCCCGATGCCGCGACACGCTTCTATACCAGCGTGCTCGGCTGGGGGACGCAGCGGTGGGAGGGAGCGGTGCCCTACACCATGTACACCAACGGCGACGCGCCGCTCGGCGGTGTCTGGCCCATCACCGCGGAGCAGAAGTCGCAGGGAGTCGCGCCACACTGGCTCCCGTACGTCGGCGTGCGAAACGTCGACACCACCACGGCGGAGGCGGCGCGGCTCGGCGCCACCGTGCTGAGGGAACCGGAGGACATCCCCGAGGTGGGGCGCTTCGCCGTGCTCCGCGATCCGCAGGGAGCGACCCTCGCGATCTTCACGCCGAAGTCCGGCGCCGACGCTCCCGACCGCGAGCCCGGCGAGGGCGAGTTCTCCTGGCACGAGCTGGTCACCACCGACCAGAGCGCGGCGTTCGACTTCTACAACCGTCTCTTCGGCTGGGAGAAGACGGCCGCGCACGACATGGGCGCGATGGGCATCTACCAGCTCTACGGGAAGAACGGCCGTGAGTACGGTGGCATGTTCAACAAGACGCCGGACATGCCGATGCCCCCGAGCTGGAACTGCTACGTTCGCGTGGACGACGTGCGGCGCGCGGTGGACGCGGTGACGCGCGGCGGCGGGAAGGTGCTCCACGGCCCCGCCGAGGTGCCCGGCGGCTCGTTGATCGCCCAGTGCATGGACCCGCAGGGCGCGACGTTCGCGGTGGTTCAAGCGGCGGAGTGAGAAGGGGGGCGCGAGGGAAGACGCGGCGGTCGGCTCTCGGCTACCGGCCCAGCGTAGAGAGCTCTCGGCGTGTGCACGAGCCGATGGCCGAGAGCCGAGAGCCGAGAGCCACGCCCCGACAGCCGCGTCTTCCCTCTCGCCTCCCTCACGGCCTGTCCACCGGCAGCCCGCTCGGCACGCGCGATGGCACCAGGCGCGACAGGTCGCGCGCCGCCGGATCGGTGAGCGCGCTCATGTAGTCCATGAGCTTGTCCACCACGTCCGGCGTGAGCACGACGCCATCGAGCAACGTGTCGCGCTGCGCCAGGATGTCCGCGCTGTTGTCGAGCAGCGTCCCCCGCACGTCGGGGGCGAGCTGCATCGGGTCGTACGACCGCAGCGCCTGGTCGGACTCGCTGTAGTGCTCCACGAAGCCGCGGAGCGTGGCGTACGCTCCGTCGTGCCCCCACGGGCCCGTGAGCTCCACGTTCCGGAGCGGCGACGTACGGAACCGGTACCGGTCGGCGGGGTCGCCGGTCACGTTCATGCGCCCGTAGTCATCGCGCAGCGACGGGCCGTTCCCCTCGCCCGGGCCGATCTGCGCGACGGCCACGTCGTGAAACTGGTCGTCGCTCAGCGTCGCGCCGGTGTGACAGATGGAGCACTTGAGGGCGAGGAAGGTGCGCGCCCCCTCGAGCTGCCGCGGCGTGAGCGCATCATCGTCGCCGTCGAGGAAGCGGTCCCACGGCGTGTTCGCGAAGGTGAGCCGCGAGACGAGAAATCCCGCGATCGCGTTCGACGCGTGGGCGAACGTCATGTCGTCGAACTTCGTCCCCGGGTACGCCGCCTCGAACATCCTCCGGTACTCGGGGATCTGGCCGAGGCGGCGCATGATCCCCGCCCAGATCGCCGTCGCGTCGCTGTCCGGAAGCGCCGCCAGCTCGTTCCCCGCGTGGCCGCGCATCTCGAACGGGCTCAGGACGGGAAACATCGGCTGCGCCGACAGCGCGCCGAACTCGAACACCCGCTGCATCGCCGGCGTGATCTGCGCGCCGGCGGGCGTGTCGACGCGGTGGTGCCGCCCCATCTGCACCCGGCCATCCCAGAACAGGTGGCGCAGGCCGGCGAGGTTGAACAGCGGCGGCGCGTTGCGCGGGATGAGCGTGCCGTCGGGGTGCGTGCGCGCGGGGCCGAAGCCGATTCCACCCGAGCCGATCGAGACGCTCCTGCCATCGCCGGTCTCGTACGCGGGGAGGTGGCAGGTGGTACAGGCGAGATCGCGGTTCCCGCTCAGGATCCGGTCGAACGCGAGCGCCTCGCCGAGCTTCACGAGCGCGGGGCGCACGTACGGCGCGCCCCGGAGCCGGACGATGCCGCGCTCGTGCGCGAGCCCGCGCACCAGCGCCGCCGTCGCGAGGTCGGGCGGCGGCCCATGACGGCTGGCGCTCACGGCCGACGGCGCGGTCGGCTGATCGGAACAAGCGATGAGCGGTGCGCCCAGCGCGACCACCGCGGCGAGCACCCACGATCTCCGGTGCATGACGACCTCCGATCCCTGTGCGTGCTGCGTGGCATGACGAGCGCGGGACCGCACCGGACGGCGGCACGATCCCCTACCAGAGAGATCGGAAACGGGGAGCGAATCCCGACACGACGGCGTGCCTGACACGCCGTGCTGGCGCCGATCCGCCGGCGGTCGTATGCTGTAATCCCCTCTGCGGGAGACCCGCGATGGCCGTGATCGACCGCGATCGCTGGCGAGAGCTGGGACCGTTGCTCGACCACGCACTGGAGCTCGACGAGGACGAGCGCCGGGCGTGGCTCGCTGCGCTCGGGGCGGAATCGCCGGCGCTCGCCTCCGAGCTGGCGTCGCTGCTCTCCGGCGAGATCGTCGCCGACCGGCGTGGATTCCTCTCCTCGCCGCTGGACGCAAAGCTCGATGGACTCCAACTCGGCGCGTACACGCTCGTGCGCCCCATCGGCCATGGCGGGATGGGATCGGTGTGGCTCGCCCGCCGCACCGACGGGCGGTTCGAGGGATTCGCGGCGGTGAAGCTGCTCAACCTCGCGCTCCTGAGCCCCACCGGGCAGGCGCGGTTCAGGCGCGAGGGCTCGGTGCTCGCGCGCCTCGCGCACCCCGGCATCGCGCGGCTGCTGGACGCGGGGGTGACCCCGAGCGGACAGCCGTACCTCGTGCTCGAGCACATCGACGGCCAGCGCATCGACACCTACGCCGAGGAGCATGCGCTCTCGATCGAGCAGCGCATCCGGCTCTTTCTCCTCGTGCTCGCGGCCGTCGGCCATGCACACGCGAACCTGATCGTCCACCGCGACCTCAAGCCGTCGAACATCCTGGTCGCCAGGGACGGCACGCCGAAGCTGCTCGACTTCGGGATCGCCAAGCTGCTCGACACCGAAGGGAGCGGCGAGCGCACCGCGCTCACGGCGGAGGGGGGACGCGCGCTCACGCCGGAATTCGCCGCGCCGGAGCAGGTGCGCGGCGACGCGATCACCACGGCCACCGACGTGTACGCGCTCGGCGTGCTGCTCTACGTGCTGCTCTCGCACCGGCACCCCACGGCGGAAGGGTGCCGCACGCCCGCCGAGATGGCGCGCGCGCTGCTCGAGGTGGAGCCGGGGCGCTTGGGGCTCGGAGACCTGGACACCATCCTCGGGAAGGCGCTCCGCCGGGATCCGCGCGAGCGCTACCAGACCGTGGGCGCGTTCGGCGACGACCTGGAGCGCCACCTGCGGCACGAGCCGGTGAGCGCGCGCCCCGACTCGCTCGCCTATCGAGCGCGAAAGTTCCTGCGGCGGCATCGCGCCGGCGCGACGGCGGCCGCCGGGGTGGTGGTGGCGCTACTCGCCGCGACGATGTTCTCGATGTCGCAGATGCGCGAGGCGCGCCGGGAGCGGGATGCGGCCATGGAGGCGTCCCGTCGAGCGGATGCGGAAGCCGAGTTCCAGTCGCTGCTCGTCTCCCAGGTGGGTGACGAGCCGATCACGATGCGGGAGATCCTCGACCGCGGGCGCCGCTCGCTGGAGCATCAGTACGCGGGCGACCCGAGCACCCTGGCGTCGCTCCTGCTCGAGCTGGGGTCCCACTACGCCGACCTCGGTGACAGCAAGACGCGCGGCGAGCTCCTCGCGCGCGCCGAGTCGCTGGCCGTCGCCGCGCGGGACCCCGTCGAGCTCACCGCCGTCCGGTGCAACATGGTGGACAACCTCCGCCTCCAGGGACGCTACAAGGCGGCGTGGCGCATGATGGACAGCGCCGAGGCGATGCTGCGCGCCAATCCGGATCCGCGCACCGAGGTGACGTGCCTGCAGACGCTGGCCGACCTGGAGAGCGAGGCCGGGTCCATCCACCCGGGGCCATGGCGGGGCGCCGCGGCCATGCGCCGCGCCATCGCCATCCGCGACAGCCTGGGCGAAACGAAGGACCTCGTCTACGTGGGGTTGTTCTCGAGCTACGCCTGGGCGCTCGAGCACGAGAGGGCGTACCGCGCGGCGCTCGCGCAGTTGGGCCGCGGGATCTCCATCCTGGACAGCAGCGGCCGGGGCCAGACGATCCGCCGGAGCGTTCTGGAGCACGACATGGCATCGACGCTCGTCGATCTCGGCGAGACGGCGGAGGGGGAGCGACTGCTGCACGACGTGCTGGAGCGGATCTCGGCGAGCGATCCGACGGGGAATCTCCCGCAGCAGCCGCTCATCCACTACGCGCACGCCGCCCTGTTCGACGGGCACGCCGACTCGGCGGCCAAGTACTTCGCGATGCTCGACCGCCAGGCCACGGGAGCGCGCGACGCGTACTGGCAGGCGAGGGCGGAGTTCGGCCTCGCGGAGGCTCGACTGCGCCAGGGCGACCTCGCGCGGGCGCGGCGGACCGCGGCTCGCTTCCGCGAGGCGGCGCCCCGGCTCTTCATCGAGAGCACCGACGACGAGCTCACCGACGCGCGGGCGCTCGATGCGCGGATCGCGCTGGCCGCGGGCGACACCGCCGGAGCGCTCGCGCTGGCGCGCCAGGTGCTCCGGGCGAACGGCTACTTCGATGGTCGTCTGCTGCGCCGGTATCACTCCACGCTGATGCTCGCGGCGGAGGCGGCGCTGTGGCTCGGCCGACCGGCAGACGCCCTCCGCTTCGCGCGCGACGCGCGCCGGGCGTCGGCGCTGGACTCGCTCACCGACACGCGCAGCGCCTACGTGGGAGAGGCCCGCCTGATCGAGGCGCGCGCGCTGCTCGCGTCCGGAGACACATCGGCCGCGCGCGCGTCCGCCGAGCGCGCGCTCGCCGCGCTGCGCTTCGGCGCCGGGGAGGCGCATCCGCGCACGCGGGAGGCGGAGGGGCTGGTGGCGGCGCTGGGGAGGTGAGAATGCGGCTGGACGTCGCGGCCGTCGGCTCTCGGCTCTCGGCCATCAGCTACGGCACACGCCGGGAGCCCTCCACGCTGGGCCGGTAGCCGAGAGCCGATGGCCGAGAGCTGACAGCCGCGACGTCCCGAGAGCCGAGAGCCGGCTCACTCGCCCCCTCTTCCATCTTCCCCCACCCCCAACGCCCGATGCAGCAGCATGCGCGCCTTCCGCCAGTCGCGCTGCACGGTGCGCTCGGACACGTCGCGGAGCCCGGCGATCTCGGCGAAGGTGAAGCCGCAGAAGAAGTGCAGGTCCACCAGCTCGGCGAGCGCGGGCTCGAGATCGGCCAGCTCGTCGAGCGCATCGCCGAGCCGCTCCAGCTCTTCCGCCTGTCGCATCGAGTCGCCCGAAGGCAGCTCGTCGGTGTGGAGCGTGATCTCGACCTGCCAGCCGCGCTTCCTGGCGCGGCGTCGGCGCGCGTAGTCGATCACCAGCCCGCGCATCGCGCGAGAGGCGTACGCCAGGAAGCGCGACTGATCGGCGAAGACGACGTGATCGCGGCCGGACATGTTGAGGTAGGCCTCGTGCAGGAGCGTCGTCGCGCCGAGCGTGAGCCCCGATCCGGCGCGCCGCAGGTTGTGCTCGGCGAGCCGGTGCAGCTCCTCGTACAGCCTGGCGAACAGCTCCTGGGCCGCGGCCCGGTCGGCCCGGTCGGCGCGTTGAATGAGTGTCTCGAGCTCGCTCTTCACGGGCGCTCCTGTGGGTCCCGGTGGGACGGGTGAGCGGCAGCCGACGTGCGCAGCCGACGTACGCAGTCGACATACATCTGTCGTGCACGCCCCCGGGCGTGCAAGCCCCCCCGCGCACGGCGGGTTTCTCGGCTTGCGCTCCCCGCGGCGGCGACGTAGACGTAGACACAGGGTGACACCTCCGTGCTCCGGCGTTCGCGCCGCCTCGCCATGGCGCGCGGACCGGCGGGGGCGAGCGTGCGCGGGCCGGCCGATGGACAGCGTGATCGTCGCCACACACAACCGCCGCGAGCAGGCGCTGCGGCTCCTCGGAGCGCTGGCGCGTCAGCGCGCGGGCGCGGAGCCGTTCGAGGTCGTGGCCGTCGTGGATGGCTCGACGGATGGAACGGCGGACGCGCTCCGCGCCACGCGCTGGCCGTTCACGCTCCGCGTCGTCGAGCAGCCGCGCGGCGGGGCGGCGGCGGCGCGCAATCGCGGCGCCGCCGCCGCATCGGGCACGACGCTCGTGTTCATGGACGACGATGTCGTCCCGCCCCCCGACTTTCTCGAGCAGCTGGATGGTTCGCTCGATGCCGGCGCGGACGTGGTGCTCCCGCTCACGCTGGTGGGCGACTGGGTCCCGGACGGCATCATCGCCCGCGAGCAGCGCGCCTGGGACGCGCACGGCGCGGCGGTCGCCGCCACCGGCGTCCTCTCCGCCGACGAGATCCACTTCGCGGCCACGGCGGTGCGTCGGCGCTGCTTCGACGCGGTGGGCGGCTTCGACCCGTCGCTCACCGCGGATGGCGCGTGGGGGAAGGAGGACACGGAGCTCGCCTACCGGCTGCTCCGCGCCGGATGCCGCGTGGCCGCGCGTCCCGATGTCGTGGTGACCATGGACTGCGTGACGGATCCGGTGGAGCTGCTCCGACGCGCGCGCGCGCTGGGCCGCAGCGACGCCCGATTCGCGCGGATGCACCCGGAGCTCGCCCCACGGATCTTCCGGACGGCGCTCCGGGAGGCGCGCATCCAGCGGGCGATCGGCTGGATGGTGCTCGCCGCGCCCGGGATGGCGACGCTCCTCCGGCCGCTCAGGGCGCTGGTGCTCGCGGCGATGGGGCGCGCGCGTGCCGGCGCGCTGGTCTACCGGCTCTGGCTCGCGGTGTGGTCCGCGGAGTGGTGGCGCGGCGTGCTGGACGCCGGAGGGGGAGCCGTCGCCCGGCGGGAGCTGTACCGATGAGCGCGCGCCCCCGCATCTCGGTGATCGTGCCGACGTTCCAGCGGCGCGACCTGGTGGTGCGACTCGTACGGGCGCTCGGGCTCCAGCGCTTCGATGCGCCGTTCGAGGCCGTGGTGGTCGTGGACGGCTCCACCGATGGGACGGCCGAGGCGCTCGGCGCACTCGACACGGCGTTTCCCCTGCGCGTGCTCCGGCAGCCGAATCGCGGGCCCGCGCGCACCCGCAACCACGGCGCGGCCGCGGCCGCGGGGGAGATCTTCCTCTTCCTCGACGACGACATGGAGCCGGATCCGTCGCTGCTCGCGGAGCACGACCGGTCGCACCGCGCGGGGGCGGACGCGGTGACGGGCGTGATGCCGTTGCACCCCGACTCGCCCCCCACGCTGCTCGCGCGCGGCGTGGGAGTGTGGGCGGAGGAGCAGGCGCGGCGGATGTCGGCGCCGGACTACGTGCCGCGGTTCGACGAGGCGCTGACCGGCCAGCTCTCCATCCGGCGCGACGTGTTCGAGCGGCTCGGTGGATTCGACGAGCGGTTCACCGCGGGGGGCAGCTACGGGAACGAGGACCTGGACCTCGCGTACCGGCTCCTCGAAGGTGGCTATCGTGTGGTGCACAATCCGCGCGCCGTGAGCCTGCAATGCTACGTCGTGGATGCGGCCGCGCACCTGCGCCAGTACGCGCAGGCGGGGGAAGCGGACGTCACCTTCGTGCGCAAGCATCCGGACGCGATGGGAGTGATCTTCGGCGGGGAGCCCACGCGCGGGCGCCTGCACCGGATGCTGCGCCGCCCCGTACTCCTGGCGCCGCGCCTGGCCGCGCTCGCGGCGGCGCCGCTCAGGCGGGTGATCGTCCCGCGCGTGGACCGCGGACACACGGATCGCCTGACGACGTCTCTGTTCTTCGCGCTGCGCGCGGTCGAGTACTGGCGCGGCGTGCACCGGGGCGGAGGGATTCCCGGCGACCATCCGCTGCGCGTGCTGTGCTATCACGCCATCGCCGATCTCGGGAGCGACGCGCAGCTCGCTCCCTACGGCGTACCGCCGGACCGCTTCCGGGCGCAGCTCGACACCCTGCGGCGAAGCGGCTACCGGTTCGTGGCGCCCGAGGAGCTCGTGCGCTATCTCGACGGGCGCGGCGGGATGCCGCGCCGCGCACTGCTGCTCACGTTCGATGACTGCTATCGGGATCTGGCCACGGACGCACTTCCGCTGCTCGAGGAGCGCGCGATTCCCGCCATCGCCTTCGCCGTGACGGGGTGCGTGGGCGGCATCAACGCGTGGGACCAGCCACAGGGCGCGCGCGCGCTCCCCCTGCTCGACGCGGACGGCCTCGCCGATGCGGCGCGGCGAGGGGTGGAGATCGGCGCGCACTCCCACACGCACCGGTCGCTCGTGGCGATCGGGGACGAGGCGCTGTGCGCGGAGGTCGCCGGATCGGTGGAGCGGCTCCGGTGCCTCGGGCACGACGCCGTTCGCTTCTACGCGTACCCGTACGGCGAGCACGATGCGCGCGCGCGCGCGGCCGTGCGCGCGGCGGGCGTGCGCGCGGCGTTCACGACGGAGCCGGGGCGCGTCCGCGCGACCGACGATCCGTACCGCCTGCGCCGGGTGGAGGTGACGCGGGAGGATGTCGGGTTCGCGCTGCGCGTGAAGGTGGCCACGGCGGGAACGCTGCACGACGTCGTGCCGCGCGTGCGCGCGTGGGCCCGCGTCCGCACGCGCCTCTCGCGCTGGCTATCCGGGACGAGGCGCGCTCCGCCGCCACGCCGCGATTCGCGGGAAGGCGCGCGCGGCATCGCGGCCGAGCCCGAGATCGAGCCGTGAGTCCAGCAGCCAGAGCGCCGCGGCCGCGGCGCACCCCGCGGCCACCACCGTCACGGCGAAGCCGGCGAGCCCGGGGAATACCTGGTCCAGCGCGAGCGCGATCGCTCCGCCGGCGGCCGCGGCCGCGGCGATCGCCACCAGCGGCCGCGACAGTCCGAGGGTGCGCACCGAGAGCGCGCGTCGCGCGAACACGACGCACGCGACGAGCATGATGCCCTGCGCCAGCACCCACGCGAGCGCGGCGCCCGACAGGCCGTACACGCCGGCGAGCGGCCACGCGAGCAGCACGACGGTGACCGAGATGATGGCGTGCAGCGCGGTCACCTTGTGCGGCTCGCCGCGCCCCTCGAGCATGGGCGCGGTGGCGTCGTACGAGATGCCGAGGATCCCGGCGAGCGAGAGGAGCCGCAGCACCGACTCCGTGCCGGCCCAGCGCGGCCCGAGGAGATGCTCCACGAGTGATGGCGCGAGGGCGATGAGCAGCACGTAGACGGGACCGAGCACCGCGGCCATCGCGATGGCGCTCGCCCGGAACATCTCGGCGGCGCGGCGCAGGTCGGTGCGGATCCGCGCGTGCACCGGGAAGGCCACGGCCACCACGAGGTCGCTCACGACGTCGTTCGGGAGCGCGGCGAGGTTGGCGGCGAGAAAGTAGAGGCCGAGCTCGTTCGCGCCGAGCCGCCGGGAGATGACGGCGCGCAGCACGGCATCGCCGGCCACGGCCACCACGCTCGTGAGCATCACCCAGCGGCCGAAGCGGAAGAGCGAGCGGGCCGGCGCGGCATCGAAGAGCAGGCGCGGGCGATGCGGGGCGACGAGATACGACCCGACCACGCGCGTGGCCGTGCCGATCAGCGCGCCGGCCACCAGTGCCCACACCGCGAGCGTCGGGGCGAGCACGACCGATGTCACCGCGCCCATGAACGCCGCCGGCATCTCCAGGAGCGCGAGCCGGCGGAACTCGAGGCGGCGCTCGAGCGCCGCCACCTTGATGCTCGCGAGCGCGCCGATGAGCGGTCGCAGCGCGAGCACCCGCAGCACCGGCGTGGCTCGGGGCTCCGCGAAGAGCTGAGCGAGGAGCGGGGCGGCGGCCAGCACGCACGCCGTCACGGCGGCGGCGCGCAGGAGTCCCACGGTCCAGGCGGCATCGTGGACCCGGTCGTCGGATTCGCCGCGCTGCACGAGCGCGGGGACCATGCCGAAGTCGGTGGCACTGAGCAGCACGTCCAACGGCACGAGCGCGATCGCGAACAGGCCGAAGTCGGCGGGCGCGAGCAGGCGCGCGAGCACGAGGTAGCGCGCCAGCGAGATGGCCTTGCTCCCGAAGACCTGCACCGCCTTCCATGCCACGGCGGTGCCGGCCTGCCGCGCGAGCGGGGTGCTCATCGCGCGCCGCGCCGCCAGCCGGCGATCATCCCGGGAACGAGCTGGCTCAGGTTGGCGCGCCCCATGTCCGCGAGATCAGCGTTCCCGCCGGCCAGTCCGCGCACCGCCTGCCACGGCGCGCGGAGCAGCTCGAAGGCGATGCGCCGGGCGATGAAGCGGTCGCCGCGACGCAGGTAGTGCCCGTAGAAGCCCCCCTGGCTGCGCGCGTACCGGCGATAGGTCTCGCGCATCTGTGCCGGATCTCGCCACGCGAGGTGGGCGACGCGCACATCCGGCGCGTACACGATCGGCACGCGCGCGCGGAGCGCGCGGTACGACCACTCGGCGTCCTCGGCGTAGCGGACGGTCGGGTGCTCGTCCATGGGCCCGATCCGCTCGACGATGTCGATGGCGAACCCCATATTGTTCGAGAAGAGCGGATCGCCGCCGAGGCGCGGCCGCTCGTACACGGCGGGCGTGTCCGACGTCACGAACGATGGCGCTCGACCGTCGGCCCGCTCCGCGAAGGCGTCGTCCACGCGGCCCGTGATGATGACGTCCGGTCGCTCGCGCAGCCGCGCGGCGATGCGCTCCAGCCACTCCGGGTACACCTCACAATCGTCGTCCGTGGCCGCCACGAACCTGGTTCGCGCGAGCTCGAAGCCGCGGTTTCTGGCCGCTGCCGCACCCTGGCCGTCCGAGCGCACGTACTCGGCGTGGAGGCCGGTGCTCGCGATCTCGCTCACCCATCCGGCCACCTCGGCGCTGGAGCCCTGATGGACGACGATCAGGTGCGCGGGCCAGGCGGTACCCGCGGCGATGGAGCGGAGACACTTCCGCAGCAGGTCGCGCCCGATGGTCGGAACGATGACCGTGAGGCCCCGGAGCACGACGCGGCGGGGCGCGGCGCCATCCACCCCGCGGTCGCGGGTCTCCGCCGGCGGATCATCTCGCGGTGTCGAGACATCACCGTGGGGGTGCTGCGCAACGCCGCCGCGCGGCGCGCCGCCTTCGATGCCGCCGCGGCGCGCGGCCGCACCCTGGTGCTCGTCCATCATCGGGTCACCCCCGGTGGCGCACTCCCGCACGAGGTCGTGCCGTCCCTCGCGGGCGGCGTGCTCGAGCGGCAGCTCGAGATCCTCGGCGAGGTGGGGGACATCGTCCCAGCGGTGGAGCTCGCGGTCGCTCGCCGTCCCCGCCGGCGCATCGGATTCGCCATCACGTTCGACGACGACTATGCCACGCACGTCGACCACGCGCTCCCGCTGTTGCGACGATACGGTGTGCACGCGACCTTCTTCCTCTCCGGCCGGTCGCTGCGCGGGTGCGGTGCGTACTGGTGGATGCGCCTCGAGCGGCTGATCGCACGGCACGGGCTCGCGGAGACGGGGCGGCTCCTCGGCGTCGCCGCGTCGACGCCGTCGCGGATGGCCGAGGCGTGCGAGCGGCTGGCGCTGTCGGAGCGCATCGCGAGCCTCGAGCCGGCGACGGAATCGGAAACGGAGCTCCTCGATGCGCGCGGCATGCGCGCGCTGGCCGACGCGGGAATGGCCATCGGCTTCCACACGCTCCACCACCCCGTGCTCACCGGGCTTCCCGATGCGGAGCTCGATCGCGCGCTGACGGACGGTCGCGCCGAGCTCGCCGAGGCCGTGCGCCGGCCGATGCAGCTCGTGGCCTACCCGCATGGTCGCGCCGACCGGCGCGTGGCCGACCATGCGCGTGCCGCCGGCTACCTGGCGGCGTTCGCGACCGGCGGACGTCCCATCGGCCGCGGGAGCGAGCGCTTCCTGCTGGGCCGCTGGGATCCGGCGGCGCTCGTGGGCGATGAGCTCCTGGCGCATCTCGCGCTCCGCCTCAATCGTCCGGCCGGCGCGCCATGAGCAGGAGGCTCGCCGGCCACCGGCGCGCGAACGGGTGCAGCGCCGCCTCGAGCGCGATGCCCGTGCCGCTGAGCGCGAGCGCGAACGCGGGGAGGATCCGCCTCACGAGCGACGAGTGCCGCGCCGCCGCGCCGGCCAGGCTCCCCGGATAGAACGTCAGTCCCGTTCCCGGTCCGCCGATCCCGACCACGCGGATCCGCTCCCACCCGGTGAAGAGCGCGGCGAGCTCGGACGTGCCGTACTTGCGCTCGGCCGGAATCTCGCGGCGGAAGATGTGCGGGACCGTCACGACCACCCATCCGTCCCGGGCGAGCACGCGGCGAATCTCCGGCACGACGGCGGAGGGATCATCCGTCAGGTGCAGCGCCTGCGTGCAGAACACGAGCGAGAACGCGCCGTCGGCGAACGGGAGGGGGAGGGAGCCGATCGCGTCGGCGCGGCCGAAGTGCCGGTCGATGTCGAAGCCCCAGACGGGCCGCCACGGGATCAGCTCCAGGTACGGCTTCGTGCCGCAGTACAGGTCGAGCACCGGGCCGCGCGCGATCGGAAGCGCGCCGAACGCCTCCGTGATGGCGTGGCGGAGCCCCGCGAGGTGCAGGTAGTCCCACTGCGTGGGACGCGGCGCCCGGCGCTCGCGGCGAATCCGCTCGATCTCGCGCTCGGGGAGCGGTGGGCGGCTCACACCGATGCCAGCTCGTGCAACCATGGCGCGGCTCGCGCCTCCCACGCGGGGTCCGGCCGGTGACGCGCGAGCGGTTGCCGCGCGATGCCGGGATGGAGGAGCGCGACGACCAGCCGCGCCAGCGAGGTGATGTCGCCCACCGCGATCGCGTGCGCGTACGCGCGGATCGCTCGCGCGGGACGTCCGGCGATCAGGTAGTGCCAGGCCGCCCACCGATACGCGAACGCGCGGTCGACGCGGAGGGCGTGAGGCCGCTCGCGGTGGCGCGCCTCCACGCGCGAGAGCTCGGCGGCGATGGAGCCGGCGTCGGCCGACGCGTTGGTCGCGTGGAGCTGGTACGCGACGAGCGGCTCGCACACCACCGCTGGCGGCCCGAGTCGGCCGAGGCGGATCCAGAGATCCCAGTCGGCGATGTGTCGGAGCTGCCGGTCGAAGCCGCCGGCGGCGACGATCGCGCTGCGCCGCGCGATCACGTTCGACGCGCCAGCCGGCACCACGTTCCGGCGCGGGAGCTGCCGCAGCATCGCCTCATCGGACAATGGCGGCCGTCCCGCCACGATCCGCAACGCGTCGTCCACCGTCACGCTCCCCGCGCACGCCCAGCACCGCGACAGCCGGCGTGCCTCGCGCAGTTGGCTGGCGAGCTTGGATGGCGCCCAGAGGTCATCGTCATCGAGGAGCGCGATCCACTCGGCGGCGGCCAACCCGATCCCGCGGTTGCGCGCGGCGCTCACCCCTTCCGGCCGCGCGTTCCGCACCAGCGTGACGCGCGGGTCGCCGAGCCCCGCGATGGCGGCCGCCGTGTCGTCGCGCGAAGCGTCGTCCACGACCACCACCTGCAGATCCACGTCCCGCTGCCGCAGCGCGCACCGCACCGTCCGGCGCAGCAGCGCGCTTCGATCGCGCGTGGGGATGACGACGGTGATCTCCGGCATGGTGCCCTCCGTCGTGTGCGGCTGGCGCGCATCGGTGAATTCCGCCGATGCCGCGTCGCCTCAGTGCCGGTGCTCGGTGCCGGCGCCGGCGCCGGCGAACCGCTGGCGATACAGTCTGCGCAGCGTGTACGATGGCGCGGCGAGCGCGGCGAGCGCGGCGTAGCCCATCGCCCGGATGCGTCTTCCCTCGCCGTACCACAGCGCCGCCGAGCGGTACCAGCACTCCGTGCGATCCCGGCTCCGCTCGCGCCACGTCGGACGATAGGCGGCCGAGAACTGATCCCACGTCAGCATCCGGCCGGCATCGCCGGCCGCGAGGCGCTGGCGAACGAACCGCGCGTACGTGTTCACGCGGACGCGGTGTCGCGCCATCGCGCTCTCCGGATGGATGCGGTACGAGCCGAGCACCTCCGGAACGCAGGCGATGGCGCCGCGCCGCGCGATCCGCGCGAGAAAGTCGAGGTCCTCGGCCTCGCGGAGCGACGGGTCGAACCCGCCGACGGCGGTGAACGCCTCCCGTCGCACGACGAGGCACGAGGAGATCGGGAAGGGCGCCAGCTCGCCGCGCGCGATGCGATGCAGGTCCGCGGCATCGATCGTCTGTCCCGTCCGCCCGAGCACGCGTCCATTGGAAGCGATGTAACGCATGAAGCAGCCGACGGCCTGGACATCCGGGCGCCGGTCCAGGAACTCGAGCTGCACCGCGAGCTTGTCGGCATCCCACAGGTCGTCCGCGTCGAGGAGCGCGACGTACGGCGAGGCGGCGGCCGCGGCGAATCCCACGTTGCGCGCGTGCGCGCGGCCACGATTCGGGCCGGTGAGCACGCGAACCCGCTCATCGCGCACCGCGCGCGCGATGTCGAGCGTGCGATCGGTCGAGCCATCATCGACGACGATGAGCTCGAGCTCGGTCGCGCTCTGGCGAAGCACCGACGCGATGGCGTCCGCCAGGTAGCGCTCGGCATCGAGCGCGGGCATCAGGACGCACGCGCGCATGCCGGAGTCGCTCCCGCCTGGCGCGCGGGACCGGTCGCGAGGGCCTGCTCGAACGCGGCGCGCAACGCGGCGCGCGCCGCGCTCTGGTCGAGGAGCGGCCCCGCGGCGTCCGTGCGCCGGCGGCTGAAGTGGGTCATCGCATCCCCCATGCGCCGGACCGTCGCCACGACGCTCCCGGGCTCGATGAGGGCGACGCGCGAGGGATCGGTGGCCGATGCCGCGATCGTGCGCGCGCCGCCGTTGGCGAGGACGATGACCGGCGTGCCGCAGAGCATCGCCTCGGCGAGCGCGATCCCTCCCTCCTCGCGAAGCCCGGTGAACACCGCGGCCGCCGCCTCGTGGAGACGGGTGAAGATCCGGTCGCGCGGCATCCATCCCTCGAAGGCCACGCGATGGCGGATGC
This sequence comes from Gemmatimonadaceae bacterium, assembly GCA_036378095.1. Taxonomy (GTDB): domain Bacteria; phylum Gemmatimonadota; class Gemmatimonadetes; order Gemmatimonadales; family Gemmatimonadaceae; genus JADGGM01. Next base: position 53,291 of record DASUXC010000140.1, read on the forward strand.
CGAGACGCCGCGCGAGACGCTCGAGGGCGCGGCGCTCGGGCCCATCGCCGATGATCGCGAGCCGCACGTCCTCCGGCGTGCAGCGGAGCGCGCGCAAGGCGAGCGCGGCGCCCTTGCGCGTCTGCAGCGCGGTGACGAGGAGCAGGGTGCGCTCCCGCGGTCGCGTGGGCGGCGTCGGGACCTCGATGAACACCGCGTGGTTCAGCACTCGCGTCGATGCGCGCAGCGCGTCGGGGAGCTGGGATCGCGTCGCTTCGTTCTGTGCCAGGCGAACCGCCGCGCGCCGCCAGGTGCGCCGCGTGGCGGGCAGACAGGCGAGCGCTCGAACGGCGAGCAGATCGAGCAGCTCGTCGAGCAGTCCGATCCACCCGAGCAGCGGCCAGAGCGCGGTCGGCGTGGTGACCGCCCCGCCCATCGGTCCCCACACGCACGGCACGCCGAGGCGCACGGCGGGCGAGGGGAGCCAGTAGGTGGAATACGTGGCGTGGTGCACGAGGTCGAACCGCTGCGCCGCGCACAGCCGCCGGGCGACGCGGTGACCACGTCGCAACCAGACGAGGTAGAGCAGGAACCAGGTCGCCCGGTGCCGCTTGGCCAGTCTCGCCCAGCCCGGCTCGGGCACCTCCACGAACGTCAGTCGCGGATCGCGATGCTCCGCCTGCCATCGCCGGAGGCGAGCGCCGTGCTCGGGGCCGACGAGCGTGACGCAGTCGGCGAAGTCGGCGATCGCCTGGACGAGCGCCCAGCCGGCCCCGGGCTCCGATCCGGTCTCCGGCTCGCACGCGTACGCGAAGACGAGCACGCGCGGACGTCCGCGCGCGTCAGCCTCCCCGACGCCCTGGTCCGCCGAGACCCGCGCGCCGCCGGTCACGGGGCACCGCCGCGCTCCTGCAGCCCGGCGAGCTGCGGTGGCTCGTACCCGTCCTCCACATCGCGCAGATAGCCGCGCATGGCATCCCGGATCGTCGTGCGAAGGTCGTGCTCGGGCGACCAGCCCAGGCACTGGAGCTTCGAGATGTCCGGTGGCAGACGATCGCCGTCTTCGTATCCCTTTCCGTAGAACGCCTCGCCGCTGATCTCCACGATGCGGGAGGTGGCGGTGCGGCCCGTGAGCTCTTCGTACACGTCGATCATGAGATGCGCGAACTCGCGCACCGTCGTGTTGTTGGCCGGGTTCCCGACGTTGAAGATCTGGTTGCGCGACTGGTCCGGGTCGTCGAGGATGGCCTGGAACGCCGCGTTTCCATCGTCGATGTGGAGGAAGGCGCGCCGCACGTGCCCACCATCCACCAGGCGAATGGGGCCGCCGGTGAGGAGGGCGGAGAGGAAGTGCGGGAAGACGCGCGGGCCACCCGTCGCGTGCGCCGGGACCAGATAGTCGATCCGGCTGCCGAGGAAGTTGAACGGCCGGAAGATCGTGTACTCCAGATCGCCGGCCATGCCGTGCGCATAGAGCACGCGCTCCAGCAGCGCCTTCGCCGAGCCGTAGATCCATCGCTGCTTCTGCACCGGCCCGAAGATCAGGTCGCTCCGGTCCTCCGAGTACGTCGTGCCGTCCACGGCCTTCCCGTAGACCTCGGCGGAGGAGTACTGCACCAGCCGCTTGCCGTGCGTGATGCACGACTTGGCGATCTCGAGGTTCTGCAGGAAGTTGAGCTCGAAGACCTCGAGCGGGGCCGTGACGTATCGGCTCGGATTCGCGTAGGCGACGAGGTCGACGACGAGGTCGGCGTCGTGGATGACCGCATCGGTGACCGTCCGGTCCGTCCGGACGTCGGCGTGCAGAAACGTGAAGTTCGTGCGGGGAATGCCGGCCAGCTTGCGCGACGAGATGTCGACGGCCGTCACATGGTGCGCGTCGCTCGCCGCGAGATGCTCGACGAGGTGGGAGCCAATGAATCCACCGGCTCCGAGGATCGCGATTTCCATCGGCTCCATCCTGCTGCTGCGTGTCCCGCTACCGCTCGGCATCGCGCGGATGGAGACCGGGCCGGACATGTGGGACATGCCCGGCGCCATCCAACGACAACCGACTGCAACGACCAGCTCTCGGTCGCCAAAGTATGAAAAAATTCACATTTCGCAACAGCGATCATCCCGACTCGGCGGGCACATCGCGCGATCGGCCGCGAGCGCGCGTCACGCATGGTCGTCGCGTGTCGAGCGCGAGCGTGGACGCGACGCGCCGTGGAAGCGGGCAAGGCGCCCGGTCGAGCTGGATAAAGATTAAACAAAACTCATTGCGGCTCTCTCATGGTTTCATTATACTCGACGCCCTCGATCAAACCTCTGTAGCTGTAGCAGCTCGGGTGGGGAACGTAGTCGCTGTGCGCTGTTGCAGTCCCTAGCAGTCCGAGTCGTTGCCGTATGCTGTTGCCGTGCCCTCGCAGTTCCGCTGTACGCCCCTGCCGGATCCCCTCGGGATGGTTCGAGGCGTGCGCGCGCGCGATGGACCGGCGTGCACGCCGATTCGCGGATGTTCGTCCCACCGTCGCGTGCCGGTACGCGTTCGCCGCCGTGCTCGCGCTCGCCACCCCGGCGCTCGCGTGGGCGCAGTCGCCCACCCCGATCGCCGCGACCGCTCCGGACTCCGGCTCCACGCTCAAGCCCGGCGACATCATCCGGCTCCGCATCTGGCGCGAGCCGGACCTGTCCGGTGACTTCCCGCTCGATCCCAACGGCGTCGCCGTGCTGCCCAAGCTCGGCCCGACCCGGGTGACCGATCAGGCGCCGGATGCGCTGAAGCGGAGGCTCATCGCCGCGTACGCGGAGTACCTGAACCATCCATCCATAGAGGTCACCTTCCTGCGCCGCGTCCAGGTGCTGGGGGCGGTGCGCAATCCGGGGCTGTATCCCGTCGACCCGACGATGACGCTCGGCGATGCGGTGGCGCTCGCGGGTGGCACGACGCCGGACGGCAACCCGAATCGCCTGGCGCTGATCCGCGACGGCGTGAAGCTCTCGCGCTCGCTCTCGCACGGCACCCGCATCGCCGACACGCACATCCGGTCGGGCGATGAGATCTTCGTCCCGGAGCGGAGCTGGATCAGCCGGAATCCCGGCATCGTGGCCACGATCATCACGGCGAGCGTGAGCCTGTTCGTCGCCCTGCACCGCTGAGGATCACGTGGATCGCGATCTCGCGAGATACTCCGACTTCCCGGATGATCGCCAGCCGGTGGCCGAGCGTGCGTCGGACGTGGACGAGGTGCGCGTCCGGGACGTGCTGGGGGTGCTGCGGCGGCACAAGGTGATGATCGCCGCGTGCACGATCCTCGTCAGCACGGTCACCGTCATCATCACGCAGCGCGTGACGCCGACGTACGAGGCGTCGGTCTCCATCCGCGTGGACGAGAAGCAGCCCAGCCTGCCCGCGCTGGACGCGCTGCAAGGCATCGCCTCGGCGAACGAGGTGACCACGGAGATGGCGGAGCTGGGCAGTCGCTCGGTGGCCGAGGAGGTCACCGACGCGCTGGCGCTGCGCGTGCGCGTGTTGCAGCCCGAGCGCATCCGGCGGAGCGAGATCTTCGCCAGCCTCGCGGCCGGACGCGGCGCGGACTCGGGCGTCTATCATCTCTCGCGCCGCTCGGATGGACGGTACTCGATCGAGCAGCGCGCGAGCGGGATCTCGCGCGGCATCGTCGCGATCGGGCAGCGCGCCCGGATCGGGTCGATCTCGTTCGTGCTCGCGCCCACCGCGGCGCCGCAGCAGTCGATCGAGCTGGCCATCCTCCCCTTCGACGCGGCGGTCGGGACGCTGGAGAGCGAGCTCCAGATCCAGCGCCCATCCCGGGATGCGAACATCATCGCCCTGCGCTATCGCGGGACCGATCCGGAGCTGGTGCGCGACGTGGCCAACGCCGTGGCCGCGCACTTCATCGAGCGTCGCCAGAGCGTGCGCCAGACGGAGACACGGAGCACGGTGAAGTTCCTGCGCGAGCAGCTCGCGCGGCTCTCGACGCAGCTCGCGCAGGCCGAGGACCGGCTACGCTCCTTCCGCGAGCGCGAGCAGATCGTCGATCTGCCCGAGGAAGGACGAAGCGAGGTCGGGCACGCGGCGGAGCTCCAGGCGCAGCGGAACGCGCTCGACGCCGAGCGCGTGGCGCTCGGCGGACTCCTCGCGCAGGTGGACACCATGGCCGAGCACCAGCGGCCGGATGCGCCATCGCCGTACCGGAACCTGGTGGCCTTTCCGACTCTCCTCCGCAACCAGGCGGCCACCGAGCTGTTGACCTCTCTCACCGCGGCCGAGGATCGACGGAACGACCTGCTCGTGCGACGGACGCCGAAGGACCCCGACGTGCAGCTCCAGACGGCGCGGATCCACGAGCTCGAGGAGCAGCTTCGCCTCATCACCACGACGTACCTGCAGGGTCTCACCAACCAGGTCGCCTCCTACGACGCGGTCCTCCGGCAGTCGGAGCGGCAGCTCGGACGGTACCCGGCGAAGGAGATCCGGCTGGCGCGGCTGCAGCGCCAGTCGAAGGGGCTCGAGGAGATCTACACGCTGCTGCAGACGCGACTCAAGGAGGCGGAGGTGGCGGAGGCCGTCGAGGACGCGAGCGTGCGCGTCGTCGACGAAGCGAGTCTGCCGCGCGCGCCGATCTACCCGCGTCCCGTGCTCAACGTGTCGCTCGCGCTCCTCTCGGGGCTGCTGCTCGGGATCGCCGCGGCGTTCGTGCGCGAGTACGCCGACCACTCCGTGCACACGCGCAACGAGCTGCAGGCGATCGCCCGCACGCCGGTGCTCGGCCTGATCCCGCGGTTCCAGCGGCCGAATCAGTTGACGAGCCGGATCTTCGAGACCGCCCAGCGCCTGACGGGCATGGCGAGCCGGCAGGGGGGCGGACCGGGCGCGGCCGGAGGGCGATCGGAGGGGAGCGCCGGGATCCGGCCGGGCGCGCACCCGCTCGCGCGCCAGCGCGGCCAGAGCGAGGTGCGGATGATGACCGAGGCCTTCCAGCACCTGGCCACGCACATCGCGTTCGCGCGCCCGGATGGCGCGGTGAAGCGGCTGGTGCTCACCAGTCCGCTCCCCGGCGATGGCAAGACGATGGTCGCCGTGAACGTGGCCGTGGCGCTGGCGCAGCGGGGGCGACGCGTCCTGTTGATCGACGCCGATCTCCGCCGCGGGATGGTGAACGTGTCCTTTCACATCGCGCGGGAGCCCGGGCTGTCGAACGTGATCCTCGGCGCCACGCGGCCGCGCGACGCCCTGCGGCCGATCCGGGTGTCCGAGACCGGCGTGCTGCACGTGCTGACCTCGGGCACGCTGCAGAACAACCCCGCGCCGGCGTTCGCCGCCGAGCGCATCCGCGCGCTCCTCGCGCCGCTCGAGGAGGATTACGACCTGATCATCTTCGACTCGCCGCCGATCAACGTGGTGACCGATGCGGCGCTGCTGTCATCGAGCTGTGACGGCGTGCTCGTCGTGGCGCGCGCGGGCGTGACGGCGGTTCCCGCGCTCGTGCTGGCGGTGGAGCAGCTGCGGCAGATCCGCGCGCCGATCCTGGGCGCGGTGCTGAACGACATCGATTTCGATCGCGATGCGACCTACGATGGCACCTACCGGTACTACGGCCACCGGGTCGCGTACGACACGTACGTGACGAGCTAGGAACGTCGATCGAGCACGGCCGCACGACTGCGTGCGGGAGGGCACGGCGCTGGGGGCATGGCGCCGAACAGCGTGGTTCGAAAACGTCGTTGCTGGCGGTGGCCGTATGCAGCATCGTGTGCAGCAGGGAAGCCTCCGGCGAGGTACGGCCGGGAGCAGCGCCCTCACGGAGCAGATCGTGAGCGTGGCGCGCGGCACGGCGGATCTCCTCGCGGTCCTGGCGGCGTTCGCCGTCAGCTGCTTCCTGTACGCGTGGTTCATCCGGGCCGGGTGGATTCCGGGAGACCCGCCGCGCTTCGTTCCCTACCTGACCATCGCGCTCGCCTTCAGCGGCATCGCCCTGCTGGTGTTCGCGCACCTCGGGCTCTACCGGCGCAGCGCGAGCGTGCTCAACCTCGCGGAGCTGCAGACCGCCGCGGAGGGGATCGCGCTCGCCGCCGCCTATCTCTTCGCCTTCCTCTTCTTCCTGAAGCTGCGCGGCTACTCGCGCATCGCGATCGTCGGCGCCATCGGCGCGGCGATCGTGCTGGTCATCCTCGAGCGGCGGCTCATGGCCGCGATCCTCGGGAAGCTGCAACTGCGCGGACGGCTGGGCCGTCGCGTGGTGATCCTGGGCACCGGCGCCACCGGGCGCCTGGTGATGAAGAAGATCGTGCAGGCCCCGCACATCGGGTATCACGTGGTCGGATTCATCGACGACGTGCTCCCGATCGGGACGCTGGTGTCGTGCCGGATCGCGCAGATGGGGCCGGTGCTCTTCCAGGCGCCGGTGCTCGGCCGGTGGAAGGACTGGCACGATGTGGTGGTGCAGTACGAGGTGGACGATCTCCTGATGACGGCCGCCTCCGCGACCGCGGACCGGCTGCGCGAGCTGATCCAGCTCACCTCCGCGGGGCGGCTGCGCGTGGGCGTCGTGCCGCATCTCGAGGCCATCCGGCCGGACCAGTTGCAGGTCGATGACCTGAGCGCGATCCCGGTCCTGCGCCCGTCCTCGGCCACGCCCACGCGCTTCTACACGTTCGCCAAGCGCCTGATCGACCTCGTCGTCGGCACGGGGCTGGTGGTGCTCACCACTCCGCTCTGGCTGCTGGCCGCCGTGGCGGTGGCGCTCGAGTCGCCCGGTCCGTGCCTGTTCGTGCAGGAGCGGGTGGGGCTCGATGGCCGGCGGTTCCGGATGTTCAAGTTCCGGACGATGTGGCGCGACGCGGCGCGCTACGCGCGCTCGCCGCGCGGCGACGTCGATCCCCGCATCACGCGCGTCGGCCGCATCCTGCGGATGAGCGGGCTGGATGAGCTGCCGCAACTGCTCAACGTCCTGCGCGGCGAGATGAGTCTCGTCGGCCCGCGGCCGGAGATGCCCTTCATCGTCGAGCGCTACTCGCCGCTCGAGTGGCAGCGGCTCCGGGCGAAGCCGGGGATCACGGGACTCTGGCAGCTCAGCGCCGATCGGCACGCCGAGATCCACGAGAACATCGAGTACGATCTCTACTACATCGATCACCGGTCGGTGATGATGGACGTGCTGATCCTCCTCGAGACGCTGTTCTTCACGATCGGCCTCGCGCTCAGCGCCCCGCGGCGCTACTCGGCGGCGGACTACCGCCCCGCCACCGTGTCCCCGGACGATCCCCGCGCCGACGAGCGGCACGTGCTCGTCGCGCTGGATCAGCGGGGGTGCGGCGCCGGGAGCGGCGACGCGGTGCCGCCGGCCTGGCGGCGCTACGTGCCCGCGGCGTGCGCGCTCGCCGATCGGTGGCCCATCAAGATGATGGTCGCGGCGCCCAACGTGCCGCGGCTCGACCGCCTGCTCGATGCATCGATGCGGCACGCCCGGTCGGGCGACCGCCGCATCGAGTACACCTGGCACTCGAGCGGGGACGAGCTGCGCGCGCTCGTCGCCGGCGCCTGCCTCGTGATCACCGATCTGCCGCACGTGACGGCGGTGGCGGCGGAGGTGGGGGTGGATCACCTCTGCCTCGAGCGCGGCGGCGCGCGCGCCGTCGTCCGGACGTCACCCGCGCGGGAGATCCTGCGCGTCCTCGATCCGTTGTTCCGGAACGCCACGGCGGCGCCGATCGCACCGCACCGCGAACGACTCGTCCCGTTCGACACGGACCGTCGAACGGAGGAGATGAACACCGCGATGTAGCACGACCGATCCGAACGGCCCGACGATCACCTGACGACCAAGGAGGAGTCGAGATGTCCACCGCACCCCTGTCCCAGCCGCGAGTGCTCGTCACCGGAGCCGGCGGATTCATCGGCAACCATCTCGTCACGTTCCTCAAGAGCAAGGGATACTGGGTTCGTGGCGCGGACTGCCGCTCCCCAGCATTCGGCGCGAGCGACGCCGATGAGTTCCACCTCGTCGACCTGCGTCGATGGCCCGACTGCCTGGAGATGACCGCCGGTGTGGACGAGGTCTACGCGCTGGCCGCGGAGATGGGCGGCATGGGCTTCATCTCGTCGCATCACGCGAAGATCCTCCACGACAACCTGCTCATCAGCACGCACACGCTCGAGGCGGCGCGGCGGAACGGCGTCCGCCGATACCTGTACACGTCGTCGGCCTGCATCTACCCGGAGTACCGGCAGACGGACGTGCACGTCACGCCGCTCAGGGAGGAGGATGCGTATCCCGCCGAGCCGCAGGATGCCTACGGCTGGGAGAAGCTGGTCACCGAGCGGCTGTGCATGCACTACCGGGACGAGTACGGGATGGAGACACGCACCGTCCGCTTCCACAACATCTTCGGGCCGCTCGGCACGTGGGAGGGAGGGCGCGAGAAGGCGCCCGCCGCGCTGTGCCGGAAGGTCGCCATCGCCAAGCTCCTCGACCAGCCCGAGATCGAGATCTGGGGCGACGGCGAGCAGACGCGATCGTTCTGCTACATCGACGACTGCATCGAGGGGCTCTACCGGCTCATGCGGTCCGACCACTCCGATCCGCTCAACCTCGGACAGGACCGGCTCATCAGCATCAACGAGCTGGCCGACATGACCGCGGCGATCGCCGGGATCCCGATCGTCAAGAAGCACGTGCCGGGACCGCAGGGCGTGCGCGGGCGGAACTCGGACAACACGCGGCTCAGGCAGGTGCTCGGGTGGGAGCCGGCGATCTCGCTGGAAGAGGGGATGGCGCGCACGTACGCGTGGATCGAGCGCCAGGTGGAGCAGCGGCTGCTCGTCGGGACCGGCGTTCCGGCGTCGGCGCTCCAGGCCCATGCCGTTCCGGCGTGACGCCGCGCCGCCGTCGCCCGGCCGCGCGCCGGGCGACGAGGCGGTGCCGCGGGTGAACGTGCTCGGTGTGGGCGTCAGCGCCCTCACGATGCCGCGCACGGTCGAGATCATCCACGACTGGATCGTGCGCGGGGAGCATCGCTACGTCTGCGTGTGCGGCGTGCACGGCGTCATGGAGAGCCAGCGCGACGCGGAGCTGCGGCGCATCCACGAGGCGGCGGGACTGGTCACGCCCGATGGGATGCCGCTCGTCTGGCTCAGCCGGCTCCACGGGCACCGGCACGTGGAGCGCGTGTACGGGCCAGACCTCATGCTCGCGCTCTGCGCGCGCTCCGTGGCGCGCGGCTACCGCCACTACTTCTACGGCGGGGCCGACGGCGTCGCGGAGCGCCTCGCCGGGCGGCTCCGCCGGCGCTTCCCCGGGCTCAACGTCGTGGGCACCGCCACGCCGCCGTTCCGGCCGCTCGGCGAGGCCGAGGACGCGGAGACCGTGCGGCGCATCAACGATGCACGCCCCGACATCGTCTGGGTCGGCCTCAGCACGCCCAAGCAGGAGCGCTGGATGGCGGCGCACGTCGACCGGCTGTCCGCGCACGCGCTCATCGGCGTGGGAGCGGCGTTCGACTTCCACGCGGGGCTCAAGCGTCAGGCGCCGCGCTGGATGCAGCGGAGTGGCCTCGAGTGGCTGTTTCGCCTGCTCACCGAGCCGCGGCGCCTCTGGCGACGGTACCTGATCAACAATCCGCTGTTCGTGTGGGACGTCATCCTCCAGGCCGCCGGGGCGAAGCGGTACGACCGCTGAGCCACCATCGCGGTCGCGAGCGTGGGGATCCGTCGCACGTCCGCGGCCGCGATGCCACCGGTCAAGGAGAAGGGATCGTGACCGAGAAGCACCCAGCGCTCTTCATCGCGACGATCGGGCGCCCGGCCAAGACGGAGACCGGGGTCCAGACGCACGTCAACGCCTTCATGCGGTACGCCGCGTCGCGCGATGCGGCCGTCCGCCTGCTCACGCCCTTCAACCTCACGCCGCTCGTCGTGTACCCGGTGTTCGGCGTGGGACGGCTCGTGAAGCCGGTCGCCTCGGCGGCCTGGGTGTGGTGGTACCGACTCGGTCACGGCATGCTGCTGCGCGTCGACATCGAGCGCGCGCTCCGGCGCGGCGCGCCCGCGATCATCTACGCGCAGGACCTCCTGAGCGCGAACGTGGCGCTCGGCGCGAAGGACGCGGGGTACGCGGTCGAGGTCGTGCTGAACGTGCACTCGTACACGGCGCCGGCGGACGAGTGGGTCGCGAACGGCTACATCCACCGGGGCGGGCGGCTCTACCGGCGGATCGAGCGGATGGAGCGCGAGACGATCCCGCGCGTCGATCGGCTGGTGTTCCCATCCGAGTACGCCGCGCGCGACGTGCGGCGCCGGGTCGCCGGCGCGGCGAGCGTGCCGAGCTGGCGCGTCCCCAACTTCGTGGTCCGGCACGAGCCGCCCGTGGATGCGAGTGGAGACGAAGCGGAGATGATCAGCATCGGTCCGCTGCTGCCGAACAAGAACCACGAGTTCCTGATCCGCGTGCTGGCGCAGGCGCATCGCATGGGGCGTCCCTACCGGCTGGTCATCGTGGGGAACGGCCCGCTGCGGAAGTCTCTCGGGGCGCTGGCGGCCGCGCTCGGCGTCGACCGGCACGTCACCTTCGCCGGCTTCGTGCCGGAGGCCGCGCGGCTCATCCCCAGACACCGCGTGTACGTCCACGCCGCGCACCTGGAGAACTGCTGCATCTCGGTGCTGGAGGCGCTCGCCGCGGGGCGGCCGGTGCTCGCCGCGCCGCGCGGCGGGGTGCCGGAGCAGTTCACGGACGGCGTGGAGGGATTCTACTGGGACTCGCACGACGCCGAGGGCGCCGCGCACCGGCTCGTCGAGCTGCTCGACGACGCCGTGCTGTACCGGCGCATGGCGCGCGCCGCGCGGGAGCGATACGAGACGCACTACGCGCCAGAGGTGGTGGCGCCGCGGATCTGGCAGGCCGTGCTCGGGTCGAGCACCGAGGGTTCCCGGGGCGAGTGGGAGGAGGTGCATGTCGCCGCGCCGCATCGCGCCTGATCGCCGGTGGCTGGGTCGCGGGGCGTGGAGCATCGCCGACCAGGGATTCTTCGCGGCCGCCAACCTGATCGCCAGCGTGCTCCTCGCGCGGTGGCTGCCGCCGCGCGAGTACGGCACGTTCGCCTTCTCGTACTCGATCTTCCTGCTCTTCGGCACCGTGCACACCGCGCTGCTCGCCGAGCCGATGCTGATCTTCGGGTCGGGGAAGTACGCGGGCGATGTGCCCGACTACGTGAAGCGCCTGCTGCACGGCCACTGGAGGATCACCGCGGGGTGCAGCGTGCCCTGCGCCGTGGCCGGCGTCGTCCTGTGGCTGCGCCACGAGCCCGGATTGGGGGAGGCGTTCATCGGCCTCGCCGTCGCGGCGCCGTTCATCCTGGCGACCTGGCTGCTGCGCCGCGCGTGCTACCTCGAGGCGCGTCCGCGGTGGGCCGCGACGGCCGGCGCGCTGTACCTCCTGCTCATGGTCTCCGGCACCGTCTTCCTCGGGCAGCGGGGGGCGCTCACGATCGGCGCGGCGTTCGGCGTGATGGCGGTGGCCAGCGCACTCGCCGCCGCGTGGCTGATGGTGCGCCTGCGCGCGCTCGGGCGCACGAGCGCGCGCGCCGGCGGCGCGCTGACGAGCGTCCGCGGCGACCACTGGGCGTACGGGCGCTGGGCCGCCGTCACCGGGATGCTCTCCTGGGTCCCGCTCAACCTGTACTACGTCGCGCTGCCGGCGTGGGGCGGGTTCGCCGCGGCCGGCGCGCTGAAGGCGCTGCTCACGCTCGTCATGCCCCTCGTCCAGGTGCAGATCGCGCTCTCCAACCTGCTCACGCCCGCGCTCGTGCGGGCCCGCGGGCGCCCCGTCTTCGCGCGGCTGCTGCGGACGGCGCTCGTGTGGGTCGCGCTGGCCTCGATCGGATACTGGCTCGTCCTGGGCGCCCTCCACTCCGTGCTCGTCCACGCGCTCTACGGCGGCCGGTACGATGACGCGAGCCACCTGCTCTGGGTGGTGGGCCTGCTCCCGTTGGCCACCGGGACGGGTGAGGCGCTCATCGACGCGCTGCGCGCGCTGGAGCGCCCCGACCTGAACTGCTGGGCGGCGCTCGCATCGAGTCTGACCACGGCCACCGTCGGTCTCGGGGCGGCGGCGATGGCCGGTCTCACCGGCGCGGCCGTCGGGGAGCTCCTCAGCCTCACGGTCTCGGCGGTGATGTTGTGGATCTTCTTCGCGCGACAGCGCGAGCAGGCGCATCGCACCTCGGCGGGCACCGGCGCCGGCACCACACACCCCCCCGCCGGGCCCCTGGTCGCGACGGCGCCCGACGCGAACGACGCCGAGCCACTCGGTGGGAGGTGAGGGCGTCATGTCATCGGTCGAGCAGAACCTCACGTACTGGGGCGCGGAGCACGACTGGCGCGACCGGGGAGACGAGTGGTCGTCGCCGTGGGGGGGCACGGACGCGCAATGGTGGGGCACGCTCCTCCCGCGCGTCGAGCTGTTCCTGCCGGCGGCGACGATCCTCGAGATCGCGCCGGGCTTCGGACGGTGGACGCACTACCTCAAGGCGCGGTGCGAGCGGCTGATCGTGGTGGACATCGCCGCCAGATGCATCCAGGCGTGCCAGCGACGGTTCGCCGGGGACTCGCACATCGCGTATCACGTGAACGACGGCCGGTCGCTGGAGATGCTCGCCGATCGGTCGATCGACTTCGCGTTCAGCTTCGATTCCCTCGTCCACGCGGAGGCCGACGTCCTCGAGGCGTACGTGCGCGAGCTGGCGCGCACGCTCGCGCCGGACGGCGTGGCCTTCATCCATCACTCGAATCTGGGGGCGTACGAGCCGTACGCCTCGTGGAGCCGGCGGCTCCCGCGCGGACGGGACGCGCTGGCGCGCCTGCTCCTGATGCAGTCCGCTCACTACCGCGCCGCGAGCATGAGCGGCGCGCTGTTCCGTCGCTACGCCGCCCAGAGCGGGCTGGCGTGCATCGGGCAGGAGCTCATCAACTGGAAGGGGCGGCGCCTCACCGACTGTCTGTCGATGTGCACGCCCGCCGGATCGCGGTGGGCGCGGCCGAATCGCGTGGTGCGGAACACGGGATTCATGGACGAGGCGGCGTCGGTGGCCCGGCTGTCCCGCCTGTACGCGCCGGGCTCGTTCGGCACGACGCCATGACGACACGGCAGTGGCGGCTCGGCGCCGCGAGCGTGGCGGGGGCGGCGGGCGTGGGCGGCTCCGTCGCCGTGGGGGCGATCGGCGCACTGAACCCCTGGCTCGCGCTGGCCGCGGCGATCGGCGTCGCGTCGATCGCCCTGGGCGTCGTGTTCGCTCGCGCCCTGCCGACGATGTTCCTCGGCGCGCTCGGCTTCATCCTCGTCGGCTACGCGTTCTTCGGGAAGAGCTTCGCGTATCTGGGCGTGGCTCCGCTCTACATCGGCGAGCTGGTGCTCGTGCTCGGCATCCTCACGCTGCTCGTGAGCGGCGGGTTGCACACCGCGCTCCGCTCCTGGCTCGTGTGGCTGCTGATCGCGTTCGGCGCCTGGGGCGCGGCGCGCACGATCCCCTACATCGGCACCTACCGGCTGGACGCGCTCCGCGATGCGGTGGTGTGGGGCTACGGTCTCTTCGCCGTGTTCATCGCCGCGCTGCTCCCCCGCACGGGGCTGATCGCGCGCATCCCCGCGTGGTACCGGCGCCTGATGCCCTGGTTCGTGGTCTGGGTGCCCACCGGGTGGCTGGTCGGTCACTTCTTCGGCGACCGGATGCCGATGGTGCCGGGGACGGACCACATCGCGCTGATCGAGTTCAAGTCCGGCGACGCCGGGGTGCACCTGGCCGGCATCGCGGCGTTCGTGGTGCTCGGCCTGCACCAGCAGGGCGCGCGGCGCCGGGGGAACGTCATTCGCGCCACCGAGTGGCTCGTCTGGGTGTTCTGGCTGGTCGGGTTCCTGTTCGCGGCGGCGACCAATCGTGGCGGCGCGCTCGCCTCCATCTGTGCGGTGCTCACGGTCACGCTGCTGCGGCCCGCCGCGGCCCGCCGGAAGATCCCCGTGGTGGCGGTGCTCGCCATCGTGCTCGCCCTCGCCATCTCCGTCTCCAACGCCACCTCGTGGAGCGTCGTGGACCGCGATCGCGAGGTGTCGCCGGGACAGATCATCGTGAACCTCAAGAGCATCGTCGGCGGCGGTGGCGGGGAGGCGCTGGAGGGGAGCCGGCGTTGGCGACTCGCGTGGTGGACCCGGATCACGGAATACACGTTGTTCGGCGACTTCTTCTGGACCGGGAAGGGGTTCGGCGTCAACCTCGCGGACGACGACGGCTTCCAGGTCACGCGCGATCACAGTCTCCGGAGCCCGCACAACGCCCACGTGATGCTGCTCGCGCGCACCGGCGTGCCGGGCGTGACGCTCTGGCTGATCCTGCAAGGCGCCTTCGCCATCTCGATGATCGACGCGTACTTCCGGGCGCGTCGCGCGCGACGCGAGCGCTGGTCGCAGTTGAGCCTCTGGGTGCTCGCGTACTGGGTGGCGTTCATGGTGAACGCGACGTTCGACGTGTTCCTGGAGGGGCCGCAGGGCGGGATCTGGTTCTGGAGCCTGGTCGGGCTCGGGATCGTGATCATCCAGATGTCGCGCGATGGGTTCGGGCCGGTGCCCGCGCCGGCCGCCGCTCCCGTCGCCGAGCGCGTGCGCGTCCCCGCCTGGACGGGGGGAGCGGGGGTGCGGCCATGAAGTGCCTCATGGTGCACAACAGCTATCAGCAGTCGGGCGGCGAGGATCAGGTCTTCAACGCCGAAGCCCGGCTGCTGGAGGCGCACGGTCACGATGTGGTGCGCTTCACGGCGCACAACGACGCCGTCCGCGAGCTCGCGCCGGCCGCGCTCGCGATGAAGACGATCTGGAACCACGCCGCCGCCCGTGACGCGCGTGCCGTGATGCGGCGCGAGCGGCCGCAGGTCGTGCACGTGCACAACACCTTCCCCCTCATCTCGCCGGCGATCTATCACGCCGCGTGGGCGGAAGGGGTGCCGGTCGTGCAGACACTGCACAACTACCGGCTGCTCTGCCCGAACGCGCTCCTCTTTCGCGACGGGCACGTGTGCGAGGACTGCCTGCGCAGGCCCATCCCGGTGCCCGGCGCCGTGCACGCGTGCTACCGGGGGAGCCGCGCCGCGAGCAGCGCGGTGGTGGCGATGCTCGCCGTGCACCGCCTGCTCGGCACGTGGACGCGCCGCGTCGATGTCTTCATCGCGCTCTCCGACTTCGCGAGGCAGAAGTACATCGAGGGCGGGCTGCCGGCGGAGAAGATCGTGATCAAGCCGAACTTCATCGACCCGGATCCGGGTCCGAGGGAGG
Source organism: Gemmatimonadaceae bacterium (assembly GCA_036378095.1). Lineage (GTDB taxonomy): Bacteria > Gemmatimonadota > Gemmatimonadetes > Gemmatimonadales > Gemmatimonadaceae > JADGGM01. Next base: position 68,584 of record DASUXC010000140.1, read on the forward strand.
CGAGCGCGGGGTACGCGCTCTTCGTCGGCCGGCTCTCGCCGGAGAAGGGACTCGATACCCTGATCGCCGCGTGGGAGCGGCTGGCGACGCGCATCCCGCTCAAGATCGTGGGGACGGGACCGCTCGCCGGCGACGCGGAGGCGGCCGCGCGGCGGATGGCGGAAGTGGAGTGGCTCGGCGGGCTGCCGCGCGAGCAGGTGCTCGCGCTCATGAAGCGCGCCGAGTTCCTCGTGATCCCCTCGCTCTGGTACGAGGCGTTCGGCGTGGTGATCGCCGAAGCGTACGGCGTGGGACTGCCGGTCATCTCCAGCAATCTGGGGAGCATGTCGTCGCTGATCCGCCCTGGCCGGACCGGGCTGCACTACCGCCCCGGCGATGCGGCGGACCTGGCCGCGCGCGTGGAGTGGGCGATCGCCCACCGGACCGAGATGGCCGAGATGGGGCGACAGGCGCGGCGCGAGTACGAGATGTGGTACACGGCCGATCGGAACTACGAGATGCTGGTGCACGCGTACGGGCTGGCCATGGATCGCGCCGCGAGCCGGCGGCGCCGCCCGGCGGCCGCGATCACCACCGCGCGGTAGCGCCGGACGGATCGGAGGACACGATGCGCCACGGGGCATTCATCGCCTTGGTCGGACCGGACGGGGTGGGCAAGACCACCATCGCCCGGGCGCTCGCCGAGCATTACGACGGGCCCACCGCGTACTTCCA
>DASUXC010000141.1:0-28427 GCA_036378095.1 Gemmatimonadaceae bacterium
GGGGGGATGAGGCGGGAATGGGGAAAAGGGGATCGGGAACGTCCACGACAGGGAACGGCGGGACGGGATCGGGGCGGTGTGCCGTCCCGCCGCTCGCCACCCCCGCCGTTCCCCCCCCGGCCCCCAGCCCCCGGCCCCTACCCCCCAATCACTGCGCGTACCTGAGAATGTCGTACAGATACCGCACCCCGAACTTCACGTTCTCCACGCTCACCCGCTCGTCGTTCCCGTGCACGCCGCGCTGCGAGTCGGCGGACTCCACGAGGAAGGGATCCAGCCCGTACGTGATGATGCCGAGCGCGCGGTAGTACGGGCGATCGGTGGCGCCGGTGAGCATGGGGGTGGTGACCAGCGTGCCCGGGCGCCGCTCGCGCGAGGCGCGCTCGATCGCGCGAAAGAGATCGGTGTCGATCGGGTTCTCCATCGGCGCCTTCGGCGACACGATCGGCGTGAAGTGCACCGCCGTGTCGTTCACCACCTGCTTCAGCGTGGCGAGGAAGCGGTCGGGGTCGGCGTCGGGGAGGAGGCGGATGTCCAGCTCCGCCGTGGCCTCGGGGGGGATCACGTTGGTCTTGTTCGACGCGCTCAGCACGGTGAGCGAGATCGTGTTCCGCAGGATCGCGTTCCAGTACACGTTGCTCGTGAGCCACGCCCGCGCCCGCGGGTCCCGGATCGCCGCCCTGGCGTCGGCCAGCCACGCGCGCTGCTCACCCGAGTACTCCCCCGAGATGTCGCGCAGGTACTTCGCCACGCCGGGGGTGACGTGCAGCGGCGTCTCGTAGTGCGCGATCCGGTCGAGCGCGGCGACGAGGCGCGGCACGGGGTTCTGCTTCGTCGGGCGCGAGCCGTGCGACGGGACGCCCTTCACGGTGAGGCGCTGCCAGAAGGTGCGCTTCTCGGCCACGCTCACGCCGAAGTACTGGAGCTTCCCGTTCTCCACCGGGTTGTCGCCCCCCTCGGTGAGCAGGAACTCCACGTCCTTCAGCAGGTCCGCGTGCCGCGCGACGAACGTCTCCGCGCCGCTCGAGCCGAGCTCCTCATCGGCGTTGGCGATGAACACGATGTCGCGGTCGAGCGGCACGCCGCTCCGCTTCAGCGCGATCATCGCCATGAGCTGCACGATCCCCTCTCCCTTCATGTCGAGCGCCCCGCGCCCCCACACGTAGCCATCCTCGATCTGCCCGCCGAACGGGTCCACGTGCCAGAACTGCCGTGAGGCGGGGACCACGTCGATGTGGTGCACGAGCGCGATCGCCTTCTTGGAGCCGTTCCCCCTGAGCCGTGCGTACAGGTTGCCGCGCGTGGCGCCGAGCGCCGTGCGCTCCGTGTCGAGCACCTGCACCTCGAATCCCTCGCGCTCGAGGATCCGCTTCAGGAAGTGGATCCCCTCGATCTCGTCGCCCGGAGGATTGGTGGTGTTGATCTTCAGGTAGTCGGCGAGCGTGTGGACGGCGTCGTCGCCGATGGCGTTCCAGTCGAGCGCCCCCGCGCGTTGGGCGCGCGCCGGGGTGGGGATGGCGGAGGCCAGGAACAGGGCTGACAGAGTGGCGAGCAGGGAAGAGTGACGGCGCATCGGTCCTCGCTGGGTGGGTGACGTCGGGGACGAATCGAAGCCCGGGACGCGCGAGGCGCAATACCCGAGCGCCGACAGCCGGGTCTCGACCCGACCGCCGAAACCACGGCCGCACGCGAGGCGTAGGGGATGGCACTTCCACCCCCGCACCGCATGCTTCTCGCGCTCTCGCTGCTCGCCGTCCTGCAGGTGGCCACGCCGGCGCGGCCGGCCCCGCCCTCGCCGCCCGACTCGGCGCCGCCCTCGGACGGCGCCACGATGCGCGCGGATACCGGCCGGGCGAGCGCGAGCTCCCCGAACGACGGCACGATGCGCGCCGACAGCGGGGAGGCGCGCGGCCAGCGCGGGCCCGTGCGGCGCGTCCCGCTCACGCCGGCACTCCTCGCGTCCGCGTACCGCGATCCGGTGGCGAAGGACCTCGTGACGCGCGCCCGCGCGGCGCGGACGGCGCAGGATTCCTCCCTCGTGAGCTACGACGCCACGGCCAAGCAGCGCCTCACCGTGGGGATCGCCCTCCGGGAGAGCGGGCGGGACCGGCTCCTCCTCCGCTCCGAGGAGGCGGCGCGCGTGCGGTGGCGCGAGGGGCGCGGCGCGCGCGTGGACGTGCTCGGCGCGCGCGCCGCGTTTCCCATGGCGTTCAGGGGCGTGCGCGTGCTCGACGACATGCTCGACGCCGAGCTGATTCCGTACTTCCCCGGGCGCGAGGGGCTCATGCGGCTCGCGGGGGTGCAGCGTGTGGGGCAGCGCGACCACGGGATCTTCGTCCACCCGCTCGACGCCGGGGCGGAGGCGTACTACCAGTACCACGCCGGCGACTCGGTGTCCTACCGCATGCCGGACGGACGGCGCATCCGGCTGCGGGAGATCCGCGTCACCGCTCGCGAGGCGCGCCCCGATGTGATCGTCGGCTCGCTCTGGTTCGACGTCGCCTCCGCCCACCTGGTGCGCGCCGTGTACCGCCCGGCGGCGCCGTGGGACATCGTGCGCTACGTGGAGCAGGACGACCCGCACGCCTTCGAGGATGTGCCGCGCGCGGTACGCCCGCTCATCTTCCCGATGATCGCCGAGGTCGATGCGTTCACGGTGGAGTACGGGCTGCACGAGCAGCGCTGGTGGCTCCCCCGGCTGGAGACGGTGAAGGGGCGCGCGCGGATGGGGATCATGCGCTCCCCGTTCTCCATGGAGGCGACGTACCGCTACGCGAGCGTGAACGGCACCGACTCCCTCCCGCCGATCGACGTCTCCGGGGTGGAGAGCGACTCCGCGCGTCGCGAGCGGCTGCGCGCGCGGCGCGACAGCCTGCGCACGGCGCGGCACGCGCGCGGACACCACGGCGGCGATGACGAGGATGCCGATCTGCGCGGCCTCGACTGCACGCCGGGGGACACGGTCGTGGAGCGGCGGCGGCTGTTCGACGGCGCCGTCCCGGCGGAGATCCGCATCCCGTGCGACACCGCGATGCTCGCGCACTCCCCCGAGCTGCCGCCATCGATCTTCGCGCCCGGCGAGGAGGAGTTCGGCCTGCACGAGCGCGACGAGCTGGTGAAGGCGCTCTCCCCGTCGCTGCAGCCCGGGTGGCACCCGCTTCCGCCGTCGGTGCACTACGGGCTCGATCGCGGGATGCTGCGCTACAATCGCGTGGAGGGGCTCTCCGCGGGGGTGCTCGTGGAGCGCACCTTCGGCGAGGGACTCGCGGGGGACGTGAGCGCTCGCATCGGAACGGCCGACCTCGAGCCGAACGCCGAGCTGCAGCTTCGCCGGAGCGCCGGCACGCGGTGGAAGGGGATCGGCATCTACCGCCGGCTGGCGTCGGCGGGAGACTGGGGCGATCCGTTCAGCGTGGGGAGCTCGCTCTCCGCCCTCGTGCTCGGGCGCGACGAGGGGTTCTACTTCCGGAGCTGGGGGGCGGAGCTGCGCGGGAACTCGCTCGCCGGCGCGCCGGTGGAGTGGCGGCTCTTCGCCGAGCGGCAGAGCGACGCGCCGGTGGAGACGCAGGTCTCCATCCCGAACGCGCTGCACGGGAGCCGGTTCATCGCCAACCTGCACGCGGCGCGCGCGAGCGCGTACGGGCTCGCGCTCCGCGCGCGCGAGGCGTACGGGCTCGATCCCTACGGGTGGCGGCTCATGCTCGATGCGCGTGGGGAGGGGGCGACCGGCACCTTCGACTACGCGCGCGCGGCGCTCGACCTCACGGTGGGGCACCCGGTCGCGCTCGGCGTGAGCGGATCGCTCACGGCGGGCGCCGGATACTCGGCGGGGCGGGTGCCCCCGCAGCGGCTCTGGTATCTGGGCGGCACGAACACCGTGCGCGGGCAGCCGGCGGGGGAGATGGCCGGCGATGCCTACTGGTTCACGCGCACGGAGCTGGCGTACGGGCGGATCACCGTGCGCCCGGTGCTGTTCTTCGACCTGGGGTGGGCGGGAGCGCGGGGCGAGTGGGCGAGCCCGGGGCGGCCGATGAGCGGCGCGGGCGCGGGCGCCTCCTTCTTCGACGGGCTCATCCGCTTCGACCTGGCGCGAGGGATTCACCCCGACCATGGATGGCGGGGAGACCTGTACCTGGAGTCGCGCTTCTGACCCTTGCAGGCGCCACCGGAGCGGGCGACCTTGGCCTCACACCCCCACAAGCGAGGCCCATCATGTGGCGCGAGTTCAAGGCGTTCCTCATCAAGCAGAACGCGTTGGCGTTGGCGATCGCGTTCGTGGTCGGCGCGGCGCTCAACACGGTGGTGCAGGCGATCGTGAACGACATCATCATGCCGATCGTCGGGGTGCTCACGCCATCCGGGAACTGGCGCGAGGCGAAGCTGGCCGCGGGGCCGGTGGTGTTCGGCGTCGGCGATCTCGCCAGCGCGATCCTCAACTTCATCATCATCGGGTTCGTCGCCTGGCGGCTGAGCAGGATGTTCATCAAGGAAGCCCCGCCGAAGGCGGAGCCGGCGACGAAGGAGTGCCCGTACTGCCGCATGGCCATCGACGCGGCGGCGACGCGCTGCCCGCACTGCACGAGCGACCTGCGCGCGACGGTGGCGGCGTGATGCCCGGGTGAATCGAACGATCGTCCGGTGCGCGGCGCATCCCCCCCGGCGCGCGACCGGGGTATCTTTCAGGAGTCGAACCGTTCACCGAGAACGACATTCCGGGCGGCGCGAGCCGCCCTTCGCACGCCAGAAAGGGACGAACCGATGCGCCGCACCATGTGCAAGTCGAAGATTCACCGCGCCATCCTCACCGGGGCGGATCTCCATTACGAGGGGAGCCTCACGCTCGACCGCGACCTCATGGACGCGGCCGACATCCTCCCCTTCGAGAAGGTGCAGGTGGTCAACGTGAACACCGGCTCGCGCCTCGAGACGTACGTGATCGAGGGTGAGCGTGGAAGCGGCACGCTCCAGCTCAACGGCGCCGCCGCGCGGCTCGGCGCGGCGGGGGACCACGTGATCGTCATCAGCTACGCCGACTACGAGGAGGCGGAGCTCGAGGACTTCGAGCCGAAGCTGGTGTTCGTGGACGAGAAGAACCGGATCGCCAAGCCGAAGATCCAGCGCGCGAAGTAGCGCCCTGGTCAGGGCGCGCCATCCCCCTTCACGCTCGGCAGCTCCTCGCGCTCGCTCTCGAGGAGCACCTCGAGCTCGCGCTCGCGCAGGTTGAAGGTGTAACCGGCGCCCACGAGCCCCACACGCAGGTGGCTGAGCGTGAGCGGGGCGCCGCCGGCGAGCACCTCCTTGGCGTTGTCGAAGCGCACGGCGCGGCCATCCACGTAGGTGACCGCGCCGGTGCCGACCACCTCCCCCAGGTGCCCGCGCACGATGAACGCGGTGTCCTCGTCGATGCCGAGCCCGAGCAGCTCGGGGTTCTCGGCGACGCGCCGGAAGAGGCGCTGCAGCCGGCCGCGCTTGGAGAAGTGCGTGTCCACCACCGAGGAGAAGCGGAGGAGACCGAGCCCGGGGCCCAGGTGGAGCGCCACCGGCGCGCCGGCGAGGTCGAGCTCCCCGCCGGCGAGGATCGTCTCGGAGAGCGCGGCGGCGCCGGCGCTGGTGCCGCACACCACGGCACCGGCGGCGAACGCCTCGCCGATCGCGCGGCCGAGGAGCGACCCGCCGATGGTCGAGACGAGCTGCACCTGATCGCCGCCGCCGAGGAAGATGCCCCGGGCCTCGCGCACCAGGGCCGCGATGCGCGGGTCCTGCGCGCGGTCGCGCCGGTCCACGATGGGGATCTCCACGTTGCGGGCGCCGGCGGCGACGAAGTCGTTCTTCCACGCGTGCGCCGACTGGAGCGGGCGCGACGACGCCGTGGTGAAGCCGACGATGCGTCCGCCGTCGCGCGCCCCGGCGAGGTCGAGAAAGGCGCCGAACGCCTCGCCGCGCGGGTCGCACGCGCCGCCGATCAGCACGAGCGTGCCGGCCCGGTCGTCGCTCCGCCGCCGGCCGCCGCGGGTGAGGGTGGCGGTGCCCGCGCCGCGATCCTCGTCAGGCATCGCCCTCCGCCCCGGCGACCGGCCCCCGCTCGCGCAGGCTCGCCAGCGCCATCCGCGCGGCTCGCTCGGCGCGGTCGGGAGCGGAGTCCAGCGGCACCACGCGGCACCCCGCCGAGCGCGCCATCTCGTGGATCTCCAGCTCTCCGGCCGGCGCGATCACCGTGCCGCCGCGCCGCACGGCGCACGCCAGCGTGGCCACGAGCCGGCGGGCGCGATCGGGCTCGCGGTAGCGCGGGGGCACATCCACGAGTTCGGCATCGAGCACGATGGCCACCTCCGAGCAGGCGTACGGCAGCCCCGCGCGCAGGATGCGGGCCGGCGCCACGTCCACCACGCTCGAGCTGGCGAGCCCGAGCCGCGCGAGCGCCTCGCGTGTTCGCCCCCGCTCGGCGCCGCCGGTGATGGCGCAGCGCACGCGGCGATCGAGCGGGGGCGCGTCGGGGAGCGCGGCGACCGCCGCGAGCTCGGCTATCGCCTGGCGCGCGTGCGCGGCCGAGAGCGTGCCGGCGAACGCCCGGCGCACGAGCTCCACGGCCAGCGCGGCGGCGCGCGCCCCCACGCCCGCGTGCCGGTGCTCGATCACGACCGAGTACGCGCCCGGCTCGTCTCCCCCGCGCGTGCGCCCGTAGCCCACGGCATGGCCGATCGCGCGCTGCAGCTCGAGCGCCACGTGCTCCACGATGTGCGGCGCGTACGTGCCGCGGCGGAGCCGGGTGATGAAGCCGCCGCGCCGGCCGACGCTGCACTGGTGCTCCTCCAGCGCGGGGAGCGCGGCGCGAAGCGCGTCCGTCACCCCCGGCACGTCGGCGGAGGAGATCTCGTCGTAGGCGCCGGGCACGAGCGCCATGTACGTGACCGGACGGACCGACCAGTAGCTCGCCCCGCGCAGCGTGCGGAGCGCGGTCACGCGGATCTCGGCGGCGGGGTCGGGAACGCCGCGCACCCGGGTCACCTGCCGTCGCCGTCCGCGCGCGCGTGCACCGCGGCGAGGACGCCCGCCACGTCGTCCACGAGCACCACCGCCAGGTCGCCGGCGGCGAGCTCGTTCAGCACGCGCTCCACCGCCACCGCCTCCGAGTCGATGCACGAGATGCGGTCGCTCCCGAGGCCGCCGTCCCGAAGCCCGGACACGAGGAGACGCGTGATCTCTCCGGGCTCCCGGCCGCGGAGGTCCGCGTCCTCCTTCACCACCACGTGATCGAGCCGGGCGGCGAGCCGCCCGAGCGCGCGGATGTCCTCGTCCCGCCGGTCGCCGGGGGAGGTGATCACGCCGAGCCGGCGCGAGGCGGGGAGCGCCGACGCCAGCTCGATGATCCCCGCCACCGCCGCGGCGTTGTGCGCGTAGTCCACCAGGACGCGCGCCTCCCCCACGCGCATCAGGTTCACGCGCCCCGGCGTCATCGAGGGGGAGGGGAAGAAGGAGAGCAGCCCGGCGCGGATGTCGTCGTACCGCAGCCCCTGCACGTACGCCGTGGCGATCGCCGCCAGCACGTTCTCGTGCTGGAAGCGCGCCGCGCCCCCGAGGGTGAGCGGGACCTCGCGCACCCCGGCGATCGGGATGCGCAGGCGGCCGCGGCGGATGACGTACGTGTGCCCCTCGATGACCGCGGCGATCCCCCCGTGCGCCACGTGCGCCTCCACCGCCGGCGAGCGCTCCCCATCGACCCGCGCGGAGCAGAACACGACGTCCGCGTTGGTGCGCTCGCGCATCGCGTACACCAGCGGATCGTCGGCGTTGAGCACCGCGTGTCCCTCCCGCTTCACCACCGCGGCGATCACCCCCTTCACCTCCGCGAGCTGCTCCAGCGTGTGGATGCCGGAGAGGCCGAGGTGGTCGGTGCTCACGTTGAGCACCACCCCCACGTCGGCCTCGTCGAAGCCGAGCCCCGCCCGCAGGATCCCGCCGCGCGCCGTCTCCAGCACCGCCACGTCCACCGTGGGGTTGGAGAGGATGATGTTCGCCGCGAACGGCCCCGTCATGTCTCCCTCCATGACGAGCCGGTTGTGCAGGTACACCCCATCCGTGGTGGTGAAGCCGACCGACCGGCCGGTGTGCCGGAAGAGGTGGGCGATGAGGCGCGTGGTCGTCGTCTTCCCGTTCGTGCCGGTGACGGCGATGACGGGGATCGTGGAGGGGGCGCCCGGCGGGTAGAGCATGTCCACGATCGGCGCGGCGACGTTGCGCGGCGTGCCGTGGGTGGGGTGCGTGTGCATGCGGATCCCCGGCGCGGCGTTCACCTCGATGATCACCGCGCCGTTCTCGCGGAAGGGCACGGCGATGTCGGGGGTGAGGACGTCGATCCCCGCGATGTCGAGCCCGACGGCGGCGGCGGCCATCTCGCACGCGGTGATGTTGTCGGGGTGGATCTCGTCCGTGCGGTCGATGGACGTGCCGCCGGTGGAGAGATTGGCCGTGGGACGCAGCCAGACCGTCTCGCCGGCCGCCGGCACGGTGTCGAGCGACCGGCCGCTCGAGGCGAGGAACTCCGCCGTCGCCTCGTCGTCGGGGAGACGCGTGAGCGTGCGCGTGTGGCCGACGCCGCGCCGCGGATCGCGGTTGGCCCGATCGATCAGCGCGCGCACGGTGCTCGCGCCGTCCCCCACCACGTGCGCGGGGAGCCGCTCGGCCACGGCCACGACGCGCCCGTTCACGACGAGCACGCGGTGGTCGTTGCCCTCGGCGTGCCGCTCCACGACGATGCGCGGCGAGACCTCGTGGGCGAGCGGCCAGGCGGCGCGCACCGCCGCCTCGCTCCCCAGGCAGGTGGAGATGCCGCGCCCGTGATTGGCGTCGAGCGGCTTGAGCGCCACGGGAAAGCCGAGCTCGCGCGCGATCCGGAGTGCCTCCTCGAGGCTCGCGGCGACGGCGCCGTGCGGCACGGGGAGCCCGATCCGCTCGAGCACGCGCTTCGTCTCCGCCTTGTCCTGCGCGATCTCCGCGGCGATGGCGCTCGTCGCGCCGGTCATCGTCGCCTGGATGCGGCGCAGGTTGCGCCCGAGGCCGAGCTGGATGAGGGAGCGGGAGTTGAGCCGTCGCACGGGGATCCCACGCCGCCGCGCCTCCTCCACGATGGCGGCGGTCGAGGGGCCGAGCCGCACGTCCTCGCGCAGCGCCTGCAGCTCGCGCACGATCGCGCCGATGTCCACGTCGCGCCCCGCGATGCAGGCGCGGATGATCTCCACCGCGCGGCGCGTCGCCAGGAGGCCGACCTCCTCCTCCTCGTAGGCGACGATCACCCACCACACGCCCTCGTCGCCCGACGGCACGACGCGGCCGAAGGAGACGTCGCCGCCGGCGAGCGATTGCAGCTCGAGCGCGACGTGCTCGAGGATGTGCGGGAGGTGCGTGCCCTCGCGCAGGCGCTCGATGAAGCCGCCCGGCACGCCGCGGGTACAGGTGTGCTCGCGCAACGACGGGAGGAGCCGCGTCAGGCGCGTCGTGAAGTGCGGCAGCTCGGCGGAGCTCAGGTCCTCGAGTGCGCCGAGGCGGACGTCGCAGGCGATGACCGGAGCGAGGCGCCAGTAGTTGGGCCCGCGGAGGGCGCGCAGGCGCGTGATGCGGAGGTCGTCCGCGCGCGGCTCGGCCGCGAGCTGCACGGCGTCGGGGAGAGACACGCAGGGAAAAAGTGGCAGGAACCGGGCCGAGGAGGGCGATCGGCGCGGGAATCGGAAATGGGGAATCGGGAGTCGTAGGCGCCGGGAACTGGTGGGCGATTCCCGATTCCCCACTCCCGATTCCCGAAGATTAGAAGTCTCGCATTTTTCAAAGAATCCGCGTTTCGCCGCACGGCCCTGCCACGTGATCCGGCGCACACACGACTGTATCGCGTTGTGGACGCGTGGGTTACGAGATGACACAGGTGGCTGGCACGTGACTCGCTTATCACGGCGCCGACAACTGAAGAGTCGTTCACCCGACACTAGCACACCCGTCGCGAGGCGGGGCCGCAAAGCCAGGAGTCTCCACACGGAGATCGTCCGGTTGCCGAAGGTGACTCGCTCCGCTCTCCCGGGCGGAGTCCAGCTTCCCGAGGCATTGGCCCCTTCCGAGCGGCACTCACGCCGAGCCGCCAATGCCCAAAGCCAAACCGGTTCGCTTGACCATCACCCAGACCGCGGAGCAGTCCAATGCCGAGGTCCTGCTCTGGCAGAGCAGGCTCCGGATGGGATTCGCGCTCCTCGTCGTGGCGATCGGCGTGGCACTGCTCGTGACCGGGCGTCTTCGGACGCCGCCGCGGTTCTGCATCATCACGGTGTGCACCTACCTCGGCCTCAACGTCGCGCTGAGCGCCGACGTCCGGCGCTGCGGGCAGGCCAAGGAGTGGATGGTCGCGCTGTCGGTGATGGCCGACGTGGCGTTCGTGTTCGGGACCACGTTTCTCGTGGTCCCTCCGGAGTACTACGACCGCGCGCTCCTCTTCGGCTTCGGGATCCTGCACCTCACCGAGTTCTACTACGGTCGGACGCTCGCCTGGTCGGCGCTCGCCGCGATCATGCTCGGCTACGTGGCGATGATCATGGTGGCGATCGACGCGGGGGCGGGGCTGTCGTGGCCGCAGGAGCTGTGGTCGCTCACCGTGTTCGGGCTCACCGCCGGCTCGTTCATCATCCACTACGGCGACTTCAAGTGGCGACTCGCCCGGATCGTGACGCTGTTCGAGCGCGCCGAGGAGGGGGACTTCTCCGGCGAGTACGACCTGAGCGCCGACACGCGCCCTGACAGCATCACCATGGTGGGGCGGGCGTACAATCGCGTGCGCTCGCAGCTCGCGAACCTCGTCCTCACGGACGCGCTGAGCGGGTGCCTCAACCGGCGCGGGCTGGAGCAGCAGCTCACGCGCGAGGTGTCGCGCGCCGTGCGCAGCGGGCAGGACCTGGCGCTCATCGCCGTCGATGTGGACCAGTTCAAGCGCATCAACGACACCTTCGGCCACCTCGCCGGAGACGCGGTGATCCAGGAGGTGGGCGAGCTGCTGCGCGTCGTCGCGCGGACCGGCGACATCGTGGCGCGCACGGGAGGGGACGAGTTCACGCTCCTGCTCCCCGACACGAACGCCGCCGGCGCCTTCCGTCTCGCCTCGCGCATCCGCGACGAGGTGGAGGTACGCCGCTTCCAGGGGATCTCCGGGCGGGTGCCCGTCACGGTGAGCATCGGCGTCGTGGCCGACCGCGTGCACGACGAGGGAATGATCCACGACCTGCACTCCCGCGCCGACGAAGCGCTCTACGCCGCGAAGGACGGGGGGCGCAATCGCGTGAGCATCTGGACCCCGAATCTCCGGGTGATCGCGGTGACGCGGGCGAAGGAGCAGTTGCTGGGGGCTTGAGGCTGGGGGCCGGGGGCCAGGGGGGCCCAGACCTCCGGGGTTGGAGGCCAGGGACGTCCAAAAAAACAGGGAACGGCGGGAAAGGACGGGAGGGGTGTACCGTTCGCCCCCGACCCTCACCTCGCCTTTCCCGAGTCCCCCCTGGCCCCTGGCCCCCGGCCCCTAACCCCCGATTCCGAGCTTCCCTTCCGAGACGAGCACACACTCCCCCCCCACCCGCACCGCCGTCATCGCGCCATCCGACTTCTCCACCTCGATCTCGAGGATGCTCGGCCGTCCCATCTCGAAGCCCTGCTCCACCACCCAGCGCAGCGTGCCGGTGGCGGTGGTGTCGCGCGCGGCGAGGTAGCCGCCGAGCGCCGTGGCGGCGGAGCCGGTGGCGGGGTCCTCGGGGACGCTGAGCCCCGGCACGAACACGCGCGCGCGGATGTCGGAGCCCTCGCGCTCCGGGTCGCGCGAGAAGACGAGGATCTGCGGTGCCCAGTACGCCTGCAGCGACGACTCCCAGTGGTCGAGCCGCACCCGCGCGCGGCGCACGGCGTCGCGGTCGCGGAGGGGAACGATGAGGAAGGGGAGCCCGCACGAGACGGCCTGCGGCGCCACCATGCCGCCCAGGATGTCCGTCGCCTCGAGCGAGAGCACCTGGGCGAGGAGGGAGCGTCCGGGGGGGGGCGGCCCCACCTCGGGAAGCTTCGCCGCCGTGAGCTGCGCGAACACCGGCGCCCCGTCGCGCGAGCGAATGACCACGGGCACCACGCCCACCCGCTCCTCGAGCAGGATGCGCGTCTCGTCCCCGGTGAGCGTGAGCTCGCCGAGCGCGGCGAGCACGAACGCGGAGCCGATGGTCGGGTGCCCGGCGAACGGGATCTCCTCCGCCGGCGTGAAGATCCGCACGCGGCGCGTGTGCGCCGGATCGTCAGGCGGATAGATGAACGCCGTCTCCGAGAGGTTGAACTCGCGCGCGATGGGGAGCAGCGACTCCTCCGGAATCTCGCGCGCGTCGGGGAAGACGGCGAGCGGATTCCCACCGAAGACGCGATTCGTGAAGACGTCGGTGGTCAGATAGCGGAAGGACACGGTGATTCGGTACGCGGGAATCGGGAATCGGGAATCGGGAATCGGGAATCGGCAGCGGCCGCTCACTCCTCCGCCATGAACGGATACCGGTAGTCGACCGGCGGGCTGAACGTCTCCTTGATCGCTCGCGCGCTCACCCAGCGGGTGAGGTTGAGCTTCGAGCCCGCCTTGTCGTTGGTGCCCGACGCGCGCGCGCCGCCGAACGGCTGCTGTCCCACCACGGCGCCCGTGGGCTTGTCGTTCACGTAGAAGTTCCCCGCCGCGTTCCGCAGCGCCACCGCCGCCTGCTTCACCGCCGCGCGGTCGCGGGAGAAGATCGAGCCGGTGAGCGCGTACGGCGAGGTGCGATCCACGATCTCCAGCGTTTCCGCCCACCGCGCATCGGGATACACGTGCGCCGTCACCACCGGGCCGAAGATCTCCTCGCACAGCAGCCGGTACGCCGGATCGCGCGTCTCCACGAGCGTCGGCTCGATGAACCACCCGGTCTCTCCCTTCGCCGTGCCCCCCGCCACGATCGTCGCGTTGCGCTTCGCGTCGGCCAGGTACTCGCCGATCTTGCCGAACGCCTTCTTGTCGATCACCGCCCCCATGAAGTTGCGGAAGTCGGTGACGTCGCCCATGCGGATCTCGCCCATGATCGCCGCGACGCGGTCGCGCACCTCGGGCCAGATCGACTCCGGGACGTAGACGCGGCTCACCGCCGAGCACTTCTGCCCCTGGTACTCGAAGCCGCCGCGCGCGATCGCCACCGCGAGCGCCTCGACGTCGGCCGACGCGTGGGCCACGATGAAGTCCTTCCCCCCCGTCTCGCCCACGATGCGCGGGTACGTCGCGTAGTTGGCGATGTTCCCGCCGATCTGCTGCCAGATCGAGTTGAACACGCCGGTGCTCCCGGTGAAATGCACGCCGGCGAGCTCGCGGTGCGCGAGGAGCTGCCCCGAGATCGCCGCGGCGTCGCCGGGGACGAAGTTGATCACGCCCGGTGGGAGCCCCGCGTCCTCCAGCAGCTTCATGATGTAGTACGCGCTCATCATCGCCGTGCTCGCCGGCTTCCACACCACCGTGTTCCCCATGAGCGCCGGCGCCGTGGGCAGGTTGCCGGCGATCGAGGTGAAGTTGAACGGGGTGACCGCGTACACGAACCCCTCGAGCGGGCGGTAGTCGAGCTGGTTCCACTGCGCGTGGTCGCTGAGCGGCTGCTCGTCGTACAGCCCCTGCGCGAACGCGGGGTTGAAGCGCCAGAAGTCGATCAGCTCGCACGCCGAGTCGATCTCCGCCTGGAAGGCGGTCTTCGACTGGCCGAGCATGGTGGCCGCGTTGAGCGTGGCCCGCCACCGCGTGGCGAGCAGCTCGGCGGCCTTGAGGAAGACCGCGGCGCGGTCCTCCCACGGCCAGTTGGCCCACTCGCGGTGCGCCGCGCGCGCGGCGTCGATGGCGCGGGCGACGTGCTCCGGCTCGGCCATGTGCCAGTCGGCGAGCACGTGCCGGTGATCGTGCGGCATGGTGGCCGTCGCCGTGCGCCCGGTGCGGAGCTCCTCGCCGCCGATGATCAGCGGGATGTCGATGCGCTCTCCCGCCATGCGGCGCAGGCGCTCTTTGAGCTCGGCCTTCTCGCTCGATCCGGGCGCGTAGGCGCGCACGGGCTCGTTCACGGGGGCGGGAACACGGCGGTTGCCGTTGAAGCCGGTGACCCCGCCCATGGGCGGAACGGGCTGCGACGCGGCGGCGCGGCTATCCTGCTCGCGCGGCGAAGCGCCGGCGGACTTGGGCGGACGTGCGACTGGAGCGGACATTGGCGTTCCTCTCGGTGGCGAAACTCGGGCGAACGGTCGAAAGATAACCGGAGAGGCTCGGGAATCGGGAACCGGGATTCGCGGGGCGCGGGGCGCGGGAAGCGCCCATCCGCGGGCCACTCTCCCGGCGCGCCGGTGGCCGCGCGATCGGCTCGGAAGGCGTCCGTCGGGTGACCCCCGCGCTATCATCCGTCATGCCGATGCTCCGCCCGCCTCGCGCGCCCCGCCTTCCGATTCCCCCTTCCCGCTCCCCGACTCCCGAGCCGTCCGCGCCCCGCGCCCCGCACACCGCGCCCCGCACCTCGCGCCCCGCACCCCGCCTCCGGCGCCTCGTCGTCGCCCTCGTGGTACTGACCGCCTGTGGCTCCGAGCCCGTCGCGTGGGGAGCGATCGCGCGCTCGGCGGGGAGCGACGCGGCGGGAGCGGACTGGCGCATCACGCTCGACGACGGGGCGCGGGCGTCGCTCGCGCCCGCGCTCGCCGTCCCCTTCACGCCGCCGGCCGGCGCGTGCCCGGGATCCCTCGTGTTCGCCCGGAGCGGGGGCGGGGGCGAGTGGTACGCCGCGTGGTGGCAGCCGCGCGCCGGCGGCGCGTCGCTCCTCGTCTCGCGCTCCGCGAACGACGGCGGCAGCTGGACGCCACCGTCCACCGCCGATGCGCGCGATCGCTCGGGCCCCGGGTGCGACCGCCCGCGCCCGGCGATCGCCGCCGACTCCGCGGGTGGCTACGTGCACCTGGCGTACTTTCTCCGCCCGAGCGATGGCGCGGGCGTCTGGTTCACGCACTCCATGGACCAGGGGAAGACGTGGCACGCGCCCGTCGGGATCTTCTACGGCGACGCACCGGCGCGCGTGAGCGTCGCGGCCGAGGGCGACACGGTGGTCGTCGCGTACGAGTATCCGATGGCGCGCGATCCGCGCATCGGCGTGGCGCTCTCCCACAGCGCCGGCCACATCTTCGACGCGCGCGTCCAGGCCTCCGGCGAGAACGAGGCGGCGCGCGATCCGCGCGTCGCGATCCACGGGCGCACCGTGGCCGTGGCATGGCGCCCGGGCGCGCTCGACGACACCATCCCACGGGGGGAGATCGCGCTCCGCGTGGGCACGCTCCCCTGATCGTCTCCTTCACCCCCGATGCACTCGAACCCCACGGCACGCGAGGACGGCATGGCACGCTGGATCGGCGCGCACACGATCGACAACGGCGGCATCGACAAGGCGGCGCTCCGCGCCGGGAACGGCGGGATGACGGCGCTGCAGATCTTCACCGCCATCCCCAAGTACTACGGCGACCGGGCCTCCATCCGCGCGGAGCGCGTGGCCCGCTTCCACGCCGCGCTCGACGCGGCGGGGATCGTGCCGGGTCACGTGATCGTGCACGCGGCGTACGTGCTCAACACGGCCACCGCCGACGAGACGAAGTGGGCGCGCGCCGCCGCCGGGCTCGCGAAGGAGCTGGAGCGCTCGACCCTGCTCGGCGTCGGGGGCGTCTGCTTCCACCCGGGGGCGGCCACCGGCGGCGACGCGGAGGGCGCGGTGAAGCGCGTGGCGCGGGCGATGACCGAGGCGCTCGAGCGCGTGGATGGGAGCACACGGCTGCTCGTCGAGAACACCGCCGGGGCGGGGCTCACCGTGGGGCGCACGCCGGACGAGGTGGGCGCGATCCTCGCGTCGATCCCCGCGGCGCACCGCTCCCGCGCGGGATACGGCCTCGACACCTGTCACCTGTACGCCGCCGGACACGACATCGCCGAGTCGGAAGCGTCGCTCCGCGGCGTGCTCGATGCGTTCGAGGCCGTGTGTGGCGAGCCGCCCGCCTTCTTCCACCTGAACGACAGCGAAGGGGAGCTCGGATCGAACCGCGACCGGCACGCGCTGATCGGCGAGGGGCGGCTCGGCGTCGAGCCGTTCCGCTGGCTCCTGAACGACCGGCGCGCGGCGGGGGTGCCGCTCATCCTCGAGACCCCGCAGGCCGCTCCGGACGTGGCCGACGACGACACCTCGCCCGATCCGTACGACGTCCGGATGATGGAGCTGCTGCGGGCGCTCTGAACGACGGCCATCTGGCATCGGCTCTCGGCTCTCGGCTTCCTGCACACGCCGAGAGCTCTCTACGCTGGGCAGTTAGCCGAGAGCCGAGAGCCGATGGCCGACAGCCGTGTCCGACATCCGTGTCCGACAGCCGAGTCCCCCACGGAACTTTGTCCGACCGCCCGACGTAGGGCTTGCAGAAGCGCGCGATGGAGCGGTCAGCATTGGGTCAGGGGCTCGTCAGCTCCTCGTGACCACACCGCGCGTCGTCGTGCCGCCTCACACATTGGCCGGGCGCCGGTGTGGTTCGGCGTTCGTGCACTTTCAGAGCGAGCCAGCATGGCGAGACGACATCCATCCGCGCATGGCCAGGCCTCGGCGGGGCCCATCATCGCCGTGCTCCTGCTCACGCTCGGCGTGGCGGCGGCGATCGCGGGGGTGGCGTGGGCCGCGGCGGCCTCGCACCGTGCCGCCGCGGAGGATGCGCTCCGCGACTACGCGGAGTTCGCCGCGGCCAACTACGCCGACGAGGCGTTCAAGGCCATCTACACCGGCTCCGTGGCCATCCTCGCGCCGGCGGGCGCCGGTCGCGGGTCCATGGACCTGGACCACGTGGTGTCGCCCCGCGCGCTCCAGCAGGCGGCGGTCGCCGTGCGCGAGTGTCGCTGCCTGTACGATCCCGCGCCCCGCTTCTTCTTCGCCTACGCCCCCGCCACGCGCGAGCTGCGCTTCGCCGGCGACGGCCTCCCCACGCGCGAGGAGCGCGCCCGCCTGCTCGACAGCCTGGTGGCGAACTTCGACACGCTCGTGACCGGCCTCGCCGGGCGCGATGGGCGGCGCGCGCAGCTCTACGTGTCGCTCGACACCACGGGGGGACGGAACGAGCTGTTCATCGCCACGCTCGCGCGCGGCGTTCGCGGCGCGCCGAACATGGTGTACGGCTTCACCACCACGTTCGAGGCGTTCGCGTACACCGTCCTCCCCGAGTTGCTCCGCGGCAACCGCCCGCTGGTACCCAGGACGCTCACGCGCGGGCTGCCGCAGGACTCCCTCCTCTCGGTGACCGTGCGGGACGAGGCGGGACGGGTGGTGTTCCGCTCGGCGACGCTCGAGGACAGCACGTACGCGGCCTCGCAGCCGCTGTGGCGCTTCTTCCCCGACGGGCCGCAGGTGCAGGTGGCGATGCGCCCCGCGGCGGCGACGACGCTCCTGCGTGGGGGGATCCCGCGCTCGCGGCTGCCGCTCCTCGCCGCCCTGCTCGTGTGCGCGGGCGCGCTGGTGCTCATCGCGCTGCAGCTCGTGCGGCGCGCGGAGGAGCTGGCGCGCATCCGCGCGGACTTCACCTCCAGCGTGTCGCACGAGCTGCGCACGCCGCTCGCCCAGATCCTCCTCTTCGCCGAGTCGCTCCGGTTCGGCCGCGTGCGCGGGGAGCGCGAGCGGCTGGATGCGCTCACGGTCATCCTGCGCGAGGGGCGGCGCCTGGCCCACCTGGTGGACAACGTCCTCCTCTTCTCCCGCACCGAGCGGCGGGCGACGCACGTCTCGGCGCACCCGCAACTGCTCGCCCCGCTCGTGCGCGACGTCGTGGCGTCGTTCGAGCCGCTGGCCCGCGTGCGCCACGCGACGCTGCGCACCACGCTCGACGAGCGCCTGACGGCGCCGGTGGACCCGGGCGCGCTCCGGCAGGTGCTCCTCAACCTGCTCGACAACGCCGTGAAGTACGGGCCGGAGGGCCAGACCGTGGACGTCGCGCTGGCGCTCGACGACGGGCGGGCGCGGCTCCGGGTGGACGATGAGGGGAACGGGATCCGGCTCGTGGACCGCGATCGCATCTGGGATCCGTACGTCCGGCTGGAGAGCGGCGAGTACTCGGTGTCCACCGGGAGCGGCATCGGGCTCTCGGTGGTGCGCCAGCTCATGACGCTGCACGGCGGCGAGATCCGCGTGGATCGCGCTCCGTCGGGCGGCGCGCGCTTCGATCTCTTCTTCCCTGGCGCCGGGCTCGCCCCCACGCCGCCGTCGGTCTCTCCACCGGACCTCGCCACCACGCACTGACTCGACCCGGGAGCTGTCATGTCTCGCATACTCATCGTCGAGGACAACGCCGATCTCGCCAACGGCCTGCGAACCAACCTCGAGCTCGAGGGATACGAGGTGGCCGTGGCGCTCGACGGCGTGAAGGGGCTGGCACAGGCGCGGGCGATCCAGCCCGACCTCGTCCTGCTCGACCTCATGCTGCCCAAGCTGGATGGCTACCGGCTGCTGCGCGTGCTGCGCGCCGACGGCTATCGCGGCCCGGTGCTCGTGCTCACCGCGCGGGGGGACGAGGCGGACAAGGTCCGCGGCTTTCGCTGGGGCGCCGACGACTACGTGACCAAGCCGTTCGGGCTCCTCGAGCTGCTCGCGCGCGTGGAGGCGCTGCTGCGCCGCAGCACGACGGTGATCGCCGAGCCGGCGCCGCGCCCCGCGCCGCCCCCGGTACGCTTCGGCGACGTCGAGGTGCGCCCGTCCACGCACGAGGTGCTGCGCGGCGGGGAGCCCGTGCCCCTCCGCCCCAAGGAGTTCGACCTCATCATGGCCCTCATCCAGCGCAACGGGCAGGTGGCCTCGCGCACCGAGCTGCTGTACGAGGTGTGGGGCTACGATGCCGAGATCGTGAGCCGCACGGTGGACACGCACATGGCGGAGCTGCGGCGCAAGCTGGAGCACGATCCGTCGATGCCGCGCCACCTGCTCACGGTGCGCAAGACGGGGTACCGCCTCCAGCTCTGAGGCGGGGCGCCGCACGAGCGCGCCTGACGCCTGACGCGAACGCGCCCCGGAGGCCACGATCCTCCGGGGCGCGTTCGCGTGGGGGAGCCGCTACTTCGTGCTCGCGGCGCCGACGAGCACGGGGGGGGACGTGGGTCGTGCCGATCCGCCGGCGGGCTCCCGCGTCACGGCGATCCTCGCCAGCGCATCGGACGCGAGCGGGTGGCGCGCCACCAGCACCGCGTCTCCATCGGGGCGCGGGGCGAACGTGCCCGCGCTCACCCTCCCCCCGTCGCGCGTGCCGAGCCAGAGCTGATACACCTCCCCCGCCGGCGCGGGCGGGAGGTCGTGGGCGATGAGCGTCCACGTGCCGGTCGGCTGGTTCCAGAACACGCGCGCGCTCGGCGCGCGCGCCCCGGGGCGGGCGGCATCGATCACGCGTACCCCGGCGCCGGTGATCCCGGCGAGCAGCGCGTCGCGCTCGGCGAGCGTGCTCCGGGCGGAGTCGAGCTGGCGCTCCAGGTCGTGCCGCGCGGCGACGAGCGCGCTCACGCGATGCTCGAGCGCGTCGGCGCGCTGCCGCTCGGCCACCATCCGGTAGGCGACCGTCGCGCCCACGGCGGCGATCGCCGCCGCGGCGATGAGGCGCACCCCGAGAAAGCGGCGCGCCGGCGGCGCCGCGCCAGGGGCGGTAGGCGGGGGAGTCATGACAGCAGCAATGTACGTTCGTTCTCGGCGCCCGCGAAGCTGCGGCGCTCGGGACGCGGCGCTCGGCTCTCGGCCATCGGCTCTCGGCCATCGGCTTGCGGCACACCCCGAGGGCTCTCGACGCTGAGCGGTAGCCGAGAGCCGAGAGCCGATGGCCGATGGCCGACAGCCGCGTCCCGAGCGCCGCTCCTCTCGCCGAGACTCGATGCCTGAAGTGAAGATTCCCCTCGCGTCCCTATTGCGTCCACGCAAGAGCCACTTACTTTGTGCCCCGACGGACCCGTGTTCCCTCTGTAGAACGCGATCCACTCACCAATCCGGAGAGATCATCGATGGCCACCAAGAAGAAGGGCGGCGCGAAGAAGAGCACGGCGAAGAAGGGCAGCGCGAAGAAGGCGAGCGCGAAGAAGGGCAGCGCCAAGAAGGGTGCCCGGAAGGCGGCCGCGAAGACGGCGCGCAAGACGGCTCGCAAGAGTGCCGCGCCGCGGAAGAAGCGCGCCCCGAACCCGGCCTTCATGCGCCCCATGCAGCCTGATGAGGCGCTCGGCGCGGTGGTCGGCTCCAACCCGATGCCTCGCACCGAGATCACCAAGAAGCTGTGGGCGTACATTCGCAAGAACGGCCTGCAGGACGCGAAGGAGCGCCGCATGATCAACGCCGACGACAAGCTCGGAAAGGTGTTCGGCGGCAAGAAGCAGGTCTCGATGTTCGAGATGACGAAGCTCGTCAACAAGCACATCAAGTAGCACGCGAGCGGCGAAACATCGTCGGCCGGGGGGGCGTACCACATGGGACGCCCCCTTGGCGCATCCCGGGCCTTGTTTTCCCGGGCACCGCTGGCAGAATTCGGGGGCGAGCGCGTTCCCCTCTCCTCACCACCCATGGCAGTGGCCACGAAGAACCGCAACAAGCCGGGCAGCACCAACTCCAGGACGGTCGTCGCCGCCGCACGCGGCGGACGCGGGGGATCCAAGGCCCCGATGCGCTGGGACTGGGTCAAATCACTCCTCGGCGCCGTCATCATCTTCCTCGTCATCCGCACCTTTCTCGTCGAGGCGTACCACATCCCGTCGGGCAGCATGGAGCCGACGCTCCTCGTCGGCGACTTCCTCTTCGTCAACAAGGCGATCTACGGGGCACACGTCCCGCTCACCGACTACAACCTCCCGGCGTTCGGCGATCCGAAGCGCGGGAGCATCGCCGTCTACCGCTCCCCCGACGCGCGCGACGGCCACCCGATCGTGGTCAAGCGGCTGGTCGGGATCCCCGGCGACACGCTGTACATGCGCCACGGGCAGCTCTACGTGAACGGGATCGCGCAGCGGCGGGGATACGGCGCGGACGCGTTCGAGCCGCCGCAGCCGGACTTCGCGAGCGCCGACTTCGACTGGCAGAAGCGCGTCGCGCTCGCGCACTCGCGCTTCGGCCCGGCGCCGGCGCAACCCACGCGCGATGACTGGGGCCCGTTCGTGGTCCCGCCGCGGCACTACTTCTCGCTCGGCGACAACCGCGACAACTCCAAGGACGCCCGCTTCTACGGCTTCGTGCCGCGCGAGAACCTGCGCGGGAAGCCGCTGTTCATCTACCTGTCGATCGACTTCGACGACTGGCGGGTGCGCTGGGGGCGCATCGGCATGCTCGTGAGGTAGCGCCGCCGGCCATGCGCCGGCGGCTCACTGCTCCTCGTCCACCCTCCGCTTCCACATCAGGTACTCGGGCCCGGCGTTCCACTCGGGCCATGCGGTCCACTGCTCGGCCTCGTCCGATGCTCGCCAGCTCTCGGCGGCGAGGTGTATCGTGCCGCGCCAGCCCTCCGGGTCTCCGAGTGACATCTCGGGCGACCAGGAGGGCTCGACATCCCACCCGTCGTCTCGCCGATCACGATCTTGCCAGTCCTGCCACATGATCACTCCCGCGCGCATCCGCGCGCACGCACGGCCCTGACGGTGTAAAGTTTCGGGCCACCGCCTCCCCCGGGCGACGGTTCACCAGCGCTCGCGCAACCAAACGGGCGTTCGCGCGTCAATCTCCAGGGGGCGCGTCGGTGCCGAGCGCCCGTGCCCGCCGCCGGTCCCGATCCGGCGCCGCGTCGCCGTCGCCTCGCGCTCGCCTCTCCGCCCATCGCGCCGTTGGACATGAGCCGGACTCGCCACCTTCCGACCGAACCCGGGATCGTCGCCGTCACGCAGCTGCTCTGCGTGGCGACGGTGCTCCTGCTCGCCGCCTTCTCCTCGCGCGGCGTGGCGATGGCGACCGCGCTCGACGTCCTGCTCTGCCTGCAGTTCGCCGGCGCGGCCGTCATCTTCGGCCGCGCCTCACGCCGCGTGCGCGGCACCCGCCGCGTGCTCTTCACCGCGCTCGCCGTCGCCGCCGCCGTCGCGCTGGTGGGGCGCGGGGCGTGGGCGCTGCACGAGATCGTCGCCGGGCGCATCCCCTCGTGGCGCGGGGTCGAGGCGCTGTTCGGCGTCGGGGTGCAGCTCAGTGTCCTGGCGGGCTTCGCGGTGGCGCTGGGGCGCTACCGGCACCGCAACTGGATGCGCTTCGAGGCAATGGTCGACGCCCTCGTGCTCATCTCGGCGGTGACGATCGTGATCCTGCAGCTCGGCGGGGTGCCGGCCGGCGTCGCGCACGTCGCCCCGCGCCTGCGGGCGCTGTCGCTGGCGTGGAACACGACGGCCGCGGCGAACCTCATTCTCGTCGCGCTGCTGCTCGTGTGGCGCGGCGAGGCGCTCGGCACGCGGCTCGCCACCGGCCTCTCCCTGGGCGCCGTCACCCTGGGGCTCTCCACCTTCCTGTACACCCGCGCCGTGCTGTTCGGCGCGGGCGGCATCCCCGCGGGCGTCGCGGTCTTCTGGTCGCTCACGGTGCTCTTCACCGTGAGCGCGGTGCCCGAGCCGCGCGTCGTGGCGACCGAGGAGTCGGTGGAGTCGCCCACCTATGCCAGCGACGCGGCGAAGGTGCGCACGTTCTCCATCGTCATCGCCATCCTCATCGCGTCGCTCAGCGCCGCGTCGCTCAGCTTCCGCGGTGAGCGGAGCGTGGCGCTCGGCCTCGCGCTCGGCGCGTTCGGCCTCCTGCTCGCCCTCCGCGCCGGCTATGCGCTCTGGACGCAGCAGCGCACCACCACGGTGCTCGAGCACGCGGCGATCGCCGAGCGGGAGCTGTCCACGCTGTTGGAGCAGCGCGTGAACGCGCGCACCGCCGAGCTGGCGGAGGCGCACCGCGTGATGCAGCGCATGTGGACGCTGGGGCAGCAGATCGCCCTCGAGCTCACGCCGGAGCGCGTGCTGCAGCGCTTCATCGAGGCCGCCATGGACGTGCTTCGCGCGGATGGCGGCGCGGTGGGGCTCGTGGCCGGCGAGCGCGTGCAGATCGCCATCACCGCCGGTCTGGGCGAGTCGATGGCGGGGCGGTCGTTCGCCGCGACGGGGACGGCGATGGGACGCGTCATCCGCTCCGCGCAGGCGTGGTGGACGGAGGACGCGACCCAGCTCGCGGGGGAGGAGGACCTGCCGGTGGCGCAGGGCGCGCGCGCCGCCGTGGTGATCCCCCTCCAGCGCCGCGGCGAGTGCATCGGCGCCGTCGCCCTCTTCTCCCGGCGCGGCCACCGCTTCACGGAGGGGGAGGTCTCGCACGTCGAGGCCATGGCCGACCTCCTCTCCGTGGCGCTCGCGAACGCGGACCTGGTGGAGACGCTGCGCAAGGCCGAGTGGCGCTTCCGGACGCTCTTCCGCGTCGCCCCGGACGCCGTGTTCACCGTGTTCGAGAGCGGGCGCATTCGCGAGGCGAACGACGCGGTGCGCGACGTGCTCGGGCTGCACCCGCTGCAGGTGGTCGGGCGCACGCTCGAGGAGTTCGTGGTGGAGGAGGAGCGGGACCGCCTGCGCGAGGAGTTCGCCCGCGTGCTCGCCGGCGCGCCCGTGCGCATGGAGCTGCACCTCCGGCACGAGGGGGGGATCCGGGTGGTCTCCCTGGCCGCGCGGCTGCTCCCGGAGACCGACCCGCCGATGATCCTCTTCCTCGGCCGCGACATGACCGGCGAGCGCGAGATGCGCGCCCGCCTCGCCGAGACCGAGCGGCTGGCCGCCGTGGGCGAGCTCGTGGCCGGCGTCGCGCACGAGGTGAACAACCCGCTCTGCACCATCAGCGCGTTCGCCCAGCTCCTCGAGCGCGACGGCGGGCTCACCGGTGACCAGCGCGAGGCCGTGGAGGTGATCTGCTCCGAGACGCTGCGCGCGAGTCAGGTGCTGCGCGATCTCCTCACCTTCGCCCGCCGCAGCGAGAGCGAGGCGGCCACGATCCAGATCAACGACATCGTCGAGCGCACCATGCGGCTGCGCTCCTACGAGATGACGTCGCTCGGGATCGCCGGCGAGCAGACGCTCGGCGCCGACCTGCCCTTCGTGAAGGGAGACCCGCGCCAGCTCCAGCAGGTGCTCCTCAACCTCGTGACCAACGCGATGCAGGCGATGGAGCCGATGGGAGGCGGCGCTCTCCGGATCGCCACCTTCCGCGAGCGCGACCGCGTGGTGCTGGAGGTCGCCGACACCGGCCCGGGGATCCCCGCCGAAGCGCGCGCGCACGTCTTCGAGCCGTTCTTCACCACGAAGCGCGACGGCACGGGGCTGGGGCTCAGCGTCAGCTACGGGATCGTCGCCGCGCACGGCGGGATGATCAGCATCGCCCGGAGCGGTCCCGGCGGGACCACCTTCCGCGTGTCGCTCCCCGCGCTCGAGGAGGCCGAGGCGGAGACGCCGATGCCCGAGATGCCGACGGATGGCGACTCGCCGCTCGGCGGGATGCGCATGCTGTTCGTGGACGATGAGCTGGCGCTCCACGGCGGCATCCGCGCGTACGCCCGGCAGCGCGGGTTCGGCGTGGTGACGGTGCCCGACGGGGCGGCGGCGCTCGACGCCGCGCGCCGCGAGCGCTTCGACGCGGTCGTGTGCGACCTCCGCATGAGCGGGCTCGATGGTCCGGCGTTCTACGAGGTGCTGCGCCGCGAATACCCGGAGCTCGCCACCCGAACGCTGTTCATCACCGGCGACCTCGTGAGCGCGAGCAGCCGGGCGTTCGTGGAGTCGGTGCGCCAGCCGGTGCTCACCAAGCCGTTCGAGCTGGAGCACCTGGAGCACGCCGTGGCGGCGCTGCTGCGCGAGACGGAGAGCGGGGCGCTGGCGGCGCGCTGACGGGAGCGGGCTGCCGTCCCGTCCGGCACCGTTGTTGCCGAGACCGGGAGATGGTGCTAGTTCAGAAGATCCCGCGTCACCAGCCGCCAGCGCCGGCGCGAGGGGCGTCGCCGCATCGCGCGACGTCCGTGGGCACTTTCACCGGGGAGCCATGGCCGACTTCTTCCCCCACCACACGATCGAGTGGAAGCTGCAGCAGCCGGGCGCCATCCGGCGCATCGCGCTCTCGCTGCCGGCCATGGCCATCCTCACGGGGATCGTCGTGCACCTCTACCGGTGGCTGATCCTCTCCTCGTACGGCACCATGAGCTTGTGGTCCGTCGTGGCGAGCATCGGCGGAGGGCTGGTGCTCCTGCTCGGCCTCGCGACGGCGCACCTGGGGAACCACACGGTGCGTCAGTGGCTCTGGCGCGCCCCGCTGTTCGCGCTGGTGGAAGCCGCCACCGAGGCGGTGCTCGGCGCGCTCCTCATCGCCCTCGGCGTGGAGCGAATCGGGACGGCCGTCGCCCACTGGAGCGAC
The DNA here is from genome assembly GCA_036378095.1 of Gemmatimonadaceae bacterium. Taxonomy (GTDB): domain Bacteria; phylum Gemmatimonadota; class Gemmatimonadetes; order Gemmatimonadales; family Gemmatimonadaceae; genus JADGGM01. Next base: position 25,452 of record DASUXC010000141.1, read on the forward strand.
TGGCCCACCCTCGTCCTGGCCGCGCTCCGCTGGCGCTCCACCCCGATCCTCGCGTTCGCGCTCCTGCTGGCCGCCGTGGTGCAGTCGATCCGCTTCGCGCTTCTCAAGTACGAGCACCGCTCGTCGACGGCGGTGCTGATCCACGAGCGGCACTCGGAAGACAAACCGTAGAGCGTGGGGAGTGGGGTGCGGACCGTCCCACTCGCGACACCACCACTACAACGTGGTTCGCCGCCGAGTAAATTCCCTCAATGCGAAAGAACGACAAACGCCTCATCGTCGTCGGCGATCGCGTGCTCATCGCGGTCGAGGAGGGAGAGGAGCGCTCGAAGGTCGGCCTCTACCTGCCGCCATCGGCCGTGGACAGCCAGGCGGTGCAGGGCGGCCGCATCATCGCGACCGGGCCCGGCCTCCCCATGCCGGAGCCCGGCGACCTCGGCGAGGAGCCCTGGCGCGCCGTGTCGCGCGAGACGCGATTCCTCCCCATGCAAGCGCGCGTCGGCGACTACGCGCTCTTCTTCCGCCGCGCCGCCGTCGAGATCACCTTCGAGAACGACCGCTACCTCGTCGTGCCGCAGTCCGCGATCCTCGCCCTCGTGCGCGAGGGCGAGCACCCCGAGGAAGAGTGAGTCTCACCAGCCGCCCCCGTCGCCGCCATGCCGTACGATGAACGGTTCGTCACTCCCATGCGCGAGGAGCTCACGCGACTCGGCTTCGAGGAGATGCGCACGCCCGATGAGGTCGATGCCCGGCTCGAGCACGCCGACGGCACGACGCTGGTCGTCGTGAATTCCATCTGCGGATGCGCCGCGCGCAACGCGCGCCCCGCGGTCGCGCTCGCTCTGCGCCACGCGAAGGTCCCCGCCGCGCTCACCACCGTCTTCGCGGGACAGGACGTCGACGCCACCGCCCGAGCGCGCAGCTACTTCACGGGCTACCGTCCGTCATCGCCGCAGATCGCCCTCCTCCGGAACGGCTCCGTCGTCTTCATGCTCGAGCGACACCAGATCGAGGGGCGGAGCGCCGAAGACATCGCGCGCGACCTCGTGAGCGCGTTCGACGCGCACTGCTGACGGACGCGTCGCGGCACCGCCGGCGCCGACGGGCTGGCTTCGCGTACATGGCACATAGCGTGCAGGCTCCGCCATTTCACTCACGCGAAGGGGTGCCACCATGCCGTACGACCAGAACGACACGTTCAATCGCCCCGGTCAGTCCGCCTCCGGGAGCGGCTCGGAAACCGACCGTCTCGGCGCCAACCTGAGCGACACGACGGGTGATCGCTCGGCCAGCGCCTTCAGCGACACCTCCGGAACGCTCGGTCGCGAGAGCCTCGGCGGAGGGAGGAGCACGGTCGATGAGACGGCCGACCAGACGAAGGAGAGGATGCGGTCGGCGAAGCAGCGGGCGACCGAACGGGTGACTCACTTCAAGACCACGCTCGCCGACAAGCTCGATGCCGGCGCCGAGCGGCTGCGGCGGAAGAGTGCCGACGCGAACCTCGCCGAAGCCGGCGCGGAGACGCAGGGGAACGTGCGGAAGGTGGGATCGAAGGTCGCGTCGGGCATGGAGAGTACCGCCGAGTGGATCCGGACCGCCGACATGCAGTCGATGAAGTCGGGTGTCGAGAACCAGGTGCGCACCAAGCCTGGTCGCGCGCTCCTGGTCGCGCTCGGCATCGGCTACGTCGTCGGCCGCGCGCTGCGCGGCAAGCGCGGGGCGTAGCGCCATGCGCGCACGTGGAGACGGACGGCGCGGCCTCGCCGATCTCCTGCGCGAGCTCGCCGATGGGAGCACGCGGCTGATGCGCCAGGAAGTGCGGTTGGCGCGGCTCGAGGTGCGCCAGCTCTTCGCCGAGGTGGGGAGGGGTACCACGCAGGTCGCGGCGGGCAGCGTCCTCCTGCTCATCGGTGTCATGGCGCTGTTCACCGGGATCATTCTCCTCGTGGGCGACGCGTGGCTCCGCGACCGGTACTGGTTGGCCGCACTCATCGTGACCGTGGTGCTCGGCATCATCGCGGCGTGGCTGGCGAGGCGGGGAGTCGCGCTGCTCTCGCCGGCGAAGCTCGCGCCGGATCAGACGGTGGAGACGCTGAGGGAGGACAAGGAATGGCTGAGACGACGGCTGACGTCCGGCGCGACATCGAGCTGACGCGTGAGCGCATGTCGGATACGCTGGCCCAGCTCGAAGAGAAGTTGAACGTCGTGCAGGTGGTGCGGGAGAATCCGTGGCCCGCGCTGGCGCTGGCCGTGGGCGCCGGCGTGCTGCTCGCGCGCTCCCGCGCCGACGTGAAGACCGCGGCGGCCGCGGTGAAGGCGACCGAGGGCGCGAGCAGCAAGGTCGGGGCGTTGCTCGACGATGCGGCCTCGCGGTTGATCACCGGTGTCTCGGCGGCGCTCTCCGAGCGCGTGGATGGATGGGTGAGCGAGCTCAAGACGGCGATCGGCGACCGGCGCGGACGCGCGCCGGCGCACCTCGCCGACCGTCCCGCCGCCGGGGCGTACCCGGAGGCCCCGCGGCCCGGCACCATCGGCCCACGCGCCGACTGACGCGCGGCGCGAGCCGGACTCGCTGGAGCGGCGCGCCACGCTCCACCACGCCGGCACCGGAACGCGGACGATGGAGCGGCTGACGCCGATCCTGGCCGCCGCCCAGTGGATCGTGGGCGTCCTGCTCGCGCTCGTCGCGGTGGGACGCTCGCGCCGCCACGCTCGCGCCGGCGTCGCGCCGCGGTTACTCGCGCGACTCGCGTTGCTCGTGTTCATCGCGGCCGCCGTCGTCGTACTCCTCGCGTCGACCACGGCGAGCCGCTTCGTCGCGCGCTGGCTCCCCGCCGAGCTCGCGTCGTCACGGTGGCGCCTCGGCGCCATCGCGGAGCCATCGCTGATCGCCTGGGCGCTGCTCGCGCTCGCCGGCATCTGGAACTGGAGCCTCGGCGTCTCGCTCCGGCGTCGCACGGCGGCGGCCGAGCTGCG
>DASUXC010000142.1:0-1782 GCA_036378095.1 Gemmatimonadaceae bacterium
CGTGCCTTCGGCGATGCGCGCGCGGCGCGATCCGGCGCGCCTCCTAGAGCAGATTCCGATCACACGGAACCGTAGCCAGCGGCTCGGAGGTAGCTGCGGCAGTCGGGCCTGCTGATTTTGGGGAGCGCAGTCGCAATGGCCTCCCAGAGCTCGGTGAGGGTGCGTGCCGCGGCCTTCTTCAGCAGCGCCTTGAGCTTCGAGAACGCCATCTCGATGGGGTTGAGGTCCGGCGAGTATGGCGGCAGGTAGCGCAGCTCGGCGCCGCAGGCCTCGATCGCCGCGCGCACGCCAGGCTGCTTGTGCGCCGGAAGGTTGTCCATGACGACGATGTCGCCGGGGTTGAGCGTCGGCACGAGCATGGCCTCCACCCAGGCGCGGAAGGCGGGGCCGTCCATGGCTCCGTCGATGGTCATCGGCGCGTCGATCCCGGAGACGCGCAGTCCGCCGACGAACGTGGTCGTCTTCCAGTGCCCGTGCGGCACTGCGGCGACGCACCGCGCGCCGCGACGCGCGCGTCCGCAGCGGCGCGCCATCTTGGTCGAGGCGCCGGTCTCGTCGACGAACACGAGGCGGCCGGGGTCGAGGTCAGCCTGCGCGGCGCGCCAGGTCTCCCGGCGGGCGACCACGTCGGGGCGATCCCGCTCGCTGGCGTGCGCCGTTTTTTTTGAAGGTCTGGTGGTGGCGATCGAGGCAACGCCAGATCGTGCTCGGCGCGAAACGCTCGCCGCGCCGCACCTCGATGTGGGTCGCGATCTCGGCGAGCGTGATATCGCTGTGCGCCTCGATCAGCGCCAGGATCTCCGCGGCGTGCGCCTCGATGCGGCCCGATCGCTTGTCGCCGCCTTGCGGTCGCGGCGCGACCGAGCCGCTCTCGCGCCACCGCTGCGTCCACTTCACCGCCGTCGAGGCGGCGACACCGAACCGACCCGCCGCAGCGCGGCAGGACGTGCCCCCGGCAACCGCTGCAATCAGGCGCTCACGCAGATCGTTCGAAAGAGGCTTGGCCATGCGGGCTGGCCTCCTCCGCCAGCCCCAAGCATGAATCACTGTTCGCGGCGAAAGGGAATCCCCCGCGATTCCGCCAGATGGGAAAATGCTCTAGCTTCGAGGCGCCCTAAGTTCGGTGCGCCTCGAGGTGTGCGCGTATGTCTCAGCCGTTCGACCCCGAGCTCATCGCCCAGGCGGCCGATCTCCTCGCCGTCTGCAATCGCCACGAGCTCCTGCTCGCGACCGCCGAAAGCTGCACGGGGGGGCTGCTTGCAGCGGTGCTGACGGAGGTGCCCGGCTGCTCGAGCATGTTCGAGCGCGGCTTCGTCACGTACTCCAATACGGCCAAGGAGCAGATGCTCGGCGTGCCGGCCAGCCTGATCGAACAGCACGGCGCCGTCAGCATGGAGGTCGCGCGCGCCATGGCCGAGGGCGCGTTGCTGCACTCGCAAGCGCATATCGCCGTCGCGATCACCGGAGTTGCCGGGCCCGACGGCACGGAGCAGAAGCCGGTCGGACTCGTGCACTTCGCCGCGGCATACAAGGGCGGCCGGATCCTGCCTGCCACGAGCCGCTTCGGCCAGATCGGGCGCACGGAGATCCGCCTGGCAAGCGCGCGCGAGGCGATCCGTCTCCTTCAACGGCTGCTGGCCGAAACCGATCAGGCCGGCAGGGCCGCAGGGCCGTAGACGATCCGCGCCCGCTCTTCGAACGCCTCGGCGAAGCGGCGGAAGGCGCGGTCGAACATCGCCCCCATGAGGCGCCCGAGCATCGCCGAGCGGAACTCGTAGGCGA
>DASUXC010000143.1:0-1001 GCA_036378095.1 Gemmatimonadaceae bacterium
GAACGGCGCGAACGCGAAGAGCACGGTGGCGAGCAGCGCGACGCCAGGCCGCGCCTCGGCGCGGCGCGTGTACGCGGCGAAGGCGAGCACGCCGACGGCGGCGCACACGGGTCCCACGAGCCAGGGCGCGCCCACCAGCACCCCGAGCGCGAGCATCGCCGGGCCGCCGGCGGGGAACTGCGAGTACCAGAGCCCGTGGCTGTCCACCACGTGGATGCTGCTGAAGAACTCGGGGTGGACGTACACGGGGCGGGCCAGCACGCCGCCGGCGTACATCTGTGCCTGCACCATCTGGACGATCTCGTCGACGAACAGCGGCTTTCCGCCCAGAACGTGGAGCGCCACCCACACGTACAGCGCCAGCGCCACGACCGCGATGGCCGATGCGAACAGCACGGGGCGGCGCGCCCACGTAGCGACCACGCCGTCCAGCGCGCCCTCGCGCCAGAGCGCGTCGATGCGCCGCGCGAGGATCATGAGTACCACCCCCGCGCCGATGGCGATCGCGCCACCACTCAGCCAGAGACTGGAGACGGCACGATACCAGGGCGCCTCGTGCCCGCCAGGGATCCAGTTGGCGATCGGGAGAAAGGCGAGGAGAGCGACGGCGAGGGCCGTCAACGGTCCCGCCGCGCGTGAGCGAGCGCCGCCCGCCGCGCTCTCGCGGGTGGGTGAGGCGCTGAATGCCGGATCATCGGTGTGCCGCGCACCGTCGTTCACGGGGATCGCCATGTGGTTGGGCGCCTCAGTCGCCCACACGCCGCCCGACCAGGAGCAGCGAGCTGCCGAATGGGATGGGGAGCGCCCCGAGCGCGCGCTGCTCGAGCACGGAGAGCGCGTAGAGCGACCGGTTGATCCAGGGAGCCGGCACGCGCGGCGGCCGAGGCGCCGGATGCGTGATTCGCTCCATCGCGCGCTGCGCCAGCTTGGCCGGGTACATCCAGTGAAAGAAGTAGCGGGCGTACTCGACGCGCAGGTTGGCCCGCGCGGCGAGCGCGAGC
>DASUXC010000144.1:0-32330 GCA_036378095.1 Gemmatimonadaceae bacterium
TTGGCACCTCGATGTCGGCTTATCACATCCTGGGGCTGGAGAAGGTCCCAAGGGTCCGGCTGTTCGCCGGTTAAAGTGGTACATGAGCTGGGTTCAGAACGTCGTGAGACAGTTCGGTCTGTATCCGTCGTGGGCGTTGGATGGGTGAGGGGCGCGGACTCTAGTACGAGAGGACCGAGTCGGACAGTCCGCTCGTGTCCCGGCTGTTTCGCCAGAAGCACCGCCGGGTAGCGATGACTGGTGGGGATAACCGCTGAATGCATCTAAGTGGGAAGCCCCCCCCGAGATGACCCATCCCGAGGCCTTGAGCCTCCTAAAGGGCCGGAGGAGACCACTCCGTCGATAGGCCGCACGTGGACGTGGAGTAATCCACTCCGAGCGAAGCGGTCCTAATCGCCCGTGTGGCTTGACTACTCTATTTTTCAACACCGCAGGCAGAGCATTCGGTTACTGCATGCATTCGTTAATCGCGGTCTACACCAACTCCGTTTGTCACTAATCGTTCTTCTTGTCATATCGCTGGCGACTGGAGCGTAGGGGCCACACTCGTTCCCATCCCGAACACGATCGTTAAGCCCTACAGCGCCGATGGTACTCCGCCCGAGAGGGCGCGGGAGAGTAGGCCGTCGCCGGCACCTCTGTTCGACGCGCCCCCGGCCGCCCACGCGGTCCGGGGGCGTCGTCGCATCCCGGGGAGCACGCCCCGGGGGACCACGGCCCGGGGGGAGCACGGCCGGGGTGGGCGCGGCCGCGTGGGCGCTTCCGCGTGGAACCGCGCCGCTGGCCCGATTCCCGCTCGGGGGGCTCGCGTCCCGCACCCCGCACCCCGCACCCCGCACCCCGCGCCCCACACCATGCCCCTCCGTCGCGCGTCCCTCTTCACCGCGGTCGTCGCCACCTCCTCCATCGCGATCGCGCGGCGCCGGCGCGAGCGCCAGGTCACCGAGCGAATCGCCGCCGCGGCGCTCGAGGCGCTGCTCAACGCCATCGACGCCAACGACCGCGAGACCGGGGCGCACGTGCGCCGCGTCGCGGCGTACGCGCTCGTGCTCGCCCAGGCGGCTGGGCTCGACCGGCATCGGCGGCGCGCCGTGGAGCGCGCGGCGCTCTTCCACGACATCGGGAAGATCCACGCGGCGCTCTTCGATCTCGTGCACGACGACGACCGCCTCTCCCCACGCGAGCGCCAGCTCGTGGCCACGCACCCCGAGCGCGGCGCCGCTGTGCTCCGTCCGCTCGCCGCGTTCTATCCCGACCTCGGCGATGCCGTGCTCGCCCACCACGAGCGGTGGGATGGGTCCGGCTACCCGTTCGGACTCCGCGGCGAGGAGATCCCGCTCGCCGCGCGCGTCGTCGCCATCGCCGATACGTTCGACGCGGTCACCCACCGACGCCGCTACCGGCGCGAGCGGAGCCTCGCCGTGGCGCGGCGCATCATCGCCCACGGGCGAGGGTCGCAGTTCGACCCGGCGCTCGTCGACCTCTTCCTCGCGCCGGGGACGTTCGCCCACCTGCGCCGCGCGTTCCAGGAGATGCACGCACCGCGCATCCGCCGCCGGAGCCACCCCGTGAGCGCGCGCGACGTCCCGGACATCACCTTTCGATGGCGCTCCGAATCGCTCGCGCCGCTCCCTCGGGATCGGCCGCGGAGAACACCGCTCGGATGACGGCGACCCCACGCACGCCGGACGACATCACCGCGGCGGCCCGGTCGGCGTCGATCCCGCCGATCGCGACCGCGGGGATGGCGCAGCGCGCCGCGAGCCTGGCCACCGTGGCGATCCCGATCGCCTCGCCCGCGTCCGCCTTCGATCCCGTGGCGAACACCGGCCCGATCCCCACGTAGTCCGCGCCGTGCGCGAGCGGCACCTCCGCATCACTTCCCACCGACGCGCCGACGATGAAGCCGGGCGGCGCGATGCGCCGCACCGCGACCGCGGGCAGATCGTCCGGCCCCACGTGCACGCCGGCCGCGCCGGCGGCGAGCGCGACATCGGCGCGGTCGTTCACGATGAGCGGAACCTCCGCCGGAAGCGCGGCGAGCAGCGCCCGCGCCACTTCCACCTGCACTCGGGCATCCGCATCTTTGAGCCGCAACTGGATCATCGTCGCGCCACCACGGACCGCCGCGATGGCGCGCGACACCAGCCCATCGCGTCCATCGCGGAGATCGTCGGTGATGGCGAGCAGCCGCAGCGATTCAGGATCGAACATGGCCCCTCATGGGTGAGCGGCACGTCCGCGCCGTGCGTGGCGCCACCACCGTGGAGCGCGATGAGGCCGCGCTCGTGCGCGAGGCCACGCGCGAGCTGCTCGGGCAGATCGTGCGCCGCAACGCGCTCGCGCCCGACGATGTCGTGAGCGTCATCTTCACCGTCACGCCGGATCTCACCTCGGAGTTCCCCGCGCGCGCGGCGCGCGAGCTGGGTTGGGTGGACGTCCCGCTGCTCTGCACGATGGAGATCCCGGTCCCGGGTGCCGTGCCGCGGTGCATCCGCGTGCTGCTCCACGTGGAGACCGACAGCGCGCGCGGGGCGATCCGGCACGTCTACCTGCGCGACGCGCGCGAGCTGCGCCCCGATCTCTGACCCCCGTCTCCGCGGCCGGGGCTAGCGCGCGTTCCGCTCCCACTCCCGACGCACCTCGGCCTTGGCCTGCGTGTGCTCCCGGAACGTGGTGCGGAACTCGTGGTGTCCGTCCGGGTGCGCGACGAAGTACAGGTACGGCACCGACGCCGGATAGAGTGCCGCCACGATGCTCGCCCTGCCCGGGGAGGCGATCGGACCCGGTGGCAGCCCGGGGTGCCGGTACGTGTTGTACGGCGACTGCACGTCGAGATCCTTGTACAGCAGCCGCTCGTGATGCTCGCCGAGCGCGTACTGCACGGTGGGATCCGCCTGCAGCGGCATGCGCTCGCGCAGCCGGTTGTGGTACACGGCGGAGATCACCGGCCGCTCCTCCGGCAGCTTCGCCTCCTTCTCGATGATCGACGCGAGCGCGATGATGTCGTTCCGGCTCATCGCCAGCTGCTGGAGCCGGTCGTCCCACGCGGGCTGCCACACCTGCTCGAACCGCTTCACCATCTCCGTCACGGCGGTGCGCGGCGGGGTGCCGTAGGCGAACACGTAGGTGTCGGGGAAGAGATACCCCTCGAGCGTCGGGGTGGGGACGTCCAGCTCGTGCAGCAGCGCCGTGTCGCGCACCGCCGCCCACACCGAGTCGATCGGGGCGTCGATCGTGCGCGCCAGCGCGGGGACGATCTCGCGCAGCGACCACCCCTCGGGGATCGTGAGCCGGTGCTCCATCCCCTGCCCGCGGCGCAGCGCGTCGATGAGGGCGCTCCAGCTCATCCCGTGCTGGAACCCGTACGTGCCCGCCTTGATGTCGCGCTCGCCCCCCGTGAACTTCGCGTACAGCCGGAAGAGGCCCGGGTACGCGACGAAGCCGGCCCGGTGCAGGGAGTCGGCGGCGGTGCGGAAGCTCGCGCCGGTGGGGATGGTGACGCGGACGATCGGGCCGTGCGGCTCGCCCCGGCACGCGGCGGCGGCCAGCACGACCCCGACCACCATCGCGCGCGTCCGGCTAGCGCGCGATCTGAAGCGCATGCTGCAGCAGAATCGTGGCGGCCAGCGCATCCACATCCCCCTTTCGTCCACGCGTCGATCCTCCCATCTCCCGCACGGCGCGGAGCGCCGCCGAGGTGGTGTACCGCTCATCGACGAGCGAGACCGGAAGACCGGTACGTCGCGCCAGCTCTTCCGCGATGCGCCGCACCTCCGCGGCGCGAGGGGTGTCATCGCCGTTGTCGTCGAGGGGGAGCCCCAATACGAGGGCGGTCGCCTCGGCGGCCTCGGCGCGGCGGACGATCTCCGCCAGGGGTGGGCGCTTCCCCGCGCGCCGCGCGATGAATCCGGCCGGCGACGCGATCGTGCGCGTGGGGTCGCTCAGGGCCAGCCCGATGCGCTTCTCTCCGTAATCGATGGCGAGCACGCGCCCGGGCATCACCCCTGCGCCATCGTCGCGAAGAACTCCTTGTTCGTCTTCGTCCGCCCCATGCGCTGGAGCAGGAACTCGATCGCCTCCGCCGGCGGCATGTCCGCGAGGAAGTTGCGGAGCAGGTACACGCGATTGAGCTCCTCCTGCGTGAGCAGGAGCTCCTCCTTGCGGGTGCCGGACCGCTGGATGTCGATCGCCGGGAAGACGCGGCGGTCGGCGATCTTCCGGTCGAGCACGAGCTCCATGTTCCCCGTACCCTTGAACTCCTCGAAGATCACCTCGTCCATCCGCGATCCGGTCTCGATGAGCGCGGTGGCGATGATCGTGAGCGAGCCGCCCTCGTCGATGTTGCGCGCCGCGCCGAAGAAGCGCTTCGGCTTGTGGAGGGCGTGCGCGTCGACGCCGCCGGAGAGGATCTTTCCGGAGTGCGGCACCACCACGTTGTGCGCGCGCGCGAGACGCGTGATCGAGTCGAGCAGGATGACGACGTCCTTGCCGTGCTCCACCAGGCGCTTCGCCTTCTCGATCACCATGTCGGCGACCTGGACGTGACGGTCCGCCGGCTCGTCGAAGGTGGAGCTGATCACCTCGGCGTCCACGTTCTCCTGCATGTCGGTGACCTCCTCCGGCCGCTCGTCGATGAGCAGCACGATGAGGGTCACCTCGGGGTGATTCTCCCGGATGGCGTTGGCCATCTTCTGCATGAGGATCGTCTTGCCGGCGCGCGGGGGGGCGACGATGAGGCCGCGCTGCCCCTTCCCGATCGGCGCGATGAGATCGACCACGCGCATGTTGATGTCGCCGCTCGCCGTCTCGAGGCGAAGCCGCTCATCCGGGTAGCGCGGGCGGAGGTTGTCGAACGCGATCCGGTGCTTGGCCTTCTCCGGATCCTCCTCGTTGATCGTCTCGACCTTGAGCAGCGCGAGGTAGCGCTCCCCCTCCTTCGGCGGGCGCACCTGTCCGGCGACGGTGTCTCCGGTGCGCAGATCGAAGCGCTTGATCTGCGATGGGGAGACGTAGATGTCGTCGGGGCCGTAGAGGTAGTTCCAATCCTGGCTCCGCAGGAAGCCGTATCCCTCGGGGAGGATCTCCAGCACTCCCTCGCCGCGAAGGACGATGTCCGAGTCGAGCAGGTTCTGCTCGATGCGGAAGATGAGATCCTGCTTTCGGAGCCCTGAAAAGTTCGAGATATTGAGGTCCTCGGCCATGGAATGCAGCTCGGCCACGGACTTTTGCTTCAACTCGGCGATATCCACGGACGTGTGCTCCGAGAGCGGGGCGAGGACGGCTCGGTGTGAATCCTGCGCCGGCGCAGCGAGGACGGGGGCCGAAGTGCCACGCCGAACCGGCGGGACGGCGATCCGTTTTGCAGGGGGTGGGCTGCTGCGCGGGAGCGGTGCGTGGGGATGGGCGTCAGGAAGTCGCAAGGTAACGTCGGCCAAAAAGGCGGTCAAGTGTGACCGAGCTCGCAGTCACGCAACACTTTACGTACTGGCGAAGAATCGAGCTCGGCGACCGGGAGATCCTCGAGGGACTCGTGGCGCCGGAGCACTACGGTCCATCACCGGCGCTCGCGCGCCGTCTCGCTGAATGGGATGGATATCACTACTGGCAGAGCGCGCCGGAGGGGCGCTGGCTCGTGCTCGTTCACGAACGGACGCCACCGCGTGAGCGATGGTGGCTGCACGCCGCGCTGCTCCTACTGACACTGGTCACGACAGCCATCGGGGGTGCCGCGATCTGGGGGGTGGGAGGGACCTGGTATCGTCCCGGGCTCGCCGAGTTGCGTGCCGGCTTGCCGTTCGCGCTTCCGTTGCTCGCGATCCTGTTCGCGCACGAATCGGGCCACTACGTGACCGCGCGCCGGTATCGATTGAACGCGAGTCCCCCGTATTTCATTCCCTTCCCATCACAGTGGAACATCCTCGGGACGATGGGGGCGTTCATCCGCCTTCGCTCCCCGGTGTTCGATCGACGAACGTTGTTCGACATCGGCATCGCGGGACCAATGGCCGGAATGGTCGTCGCGGTTCCCGTGCTGCTGATCGGACTCGCGATGAGCACGCCCGAGCCGAACGGTCCATCGCTGCTCCTGTCGCACCAGTTTCTCCCCTTCGAGGGCGTGTTCATGTTCGTCGGGGATTCCCTGCTCATGTGGCTCGGACGCGAGCTGGTGGGGCTGCACGGTCCGGTGCTCCTTCACCCGGTGGCGCTCGCGGGGTGGGTGGGAATCCTGATCACGTCGCTCAATCTCCTCCCGATGGCGCAGTTCGATGGCGGGCACATCGCGTTCGCGATGTTCGGCAGGGCGCAGGTGTGGGTGGCGCGCGGCTTCTGGCTGCTCCTCCTCCTGCTCGGGCGGTTCTGGCTCGGCTGGTGGGTGTGGGCGGTGCTCGCGCTGTTGATCGGGCGAGGGCGTCTCGGTCACCCCTCGATCATCGAGCCGCAGCGCGAGATCGGGCGTGGGAGGAGGGTGGTGGGGTGGGTCGGGATCGCGATCTTCGTGCTCACCTTCATGCCGCAGCCGTGGGCCTTCCGGTAGCGCGTGGAGGGTGGGCGCGAGACCGGCTCAGAATCGCACGTACCTGCCGGGGTTTCTCCGCAGATCGTCGAGCAGTGAATCGACCTGCGCGCGCGCGCGGGCGAGCTCCCTGTCGAGCGCGGCATCGCGAGCGAGGCGCCCCGCGGTGCCGCGCTCGGTGGCGAGGCGCACCTCGATGGTCGCCAACGCGTCACGGGTGTCCTGGAGCCGGCGGCGCAGCTCGGCGCGCGTGCGGTTGCGGGCGAGGGCGGGTGCACCGGTGTCGTGCGCCGCGACGACGAGCGACTCGGCCTGTGCCACGATGTCGCGCGCGCGTCCGAGGAACGTGTCGTCCCGTATCAACCGAGGGAGCGTTCCGCCTCCGCGGCCGGTGCGGAGGCGCTCGATGTCCCCCGTCATCACATCGAACCCGGGGCGACCATCGCGGCTCGCCGAGTCGAGCTCGACGACGGCGCGGCGGAGCCCGGCGCCGGCCGCCCTGGCGTCCCGGATGAGCATGGGGAGGCGCCGCGCCACCAGCTCGAGCTCGTCGCGAAGGGAGTCACGATCGATCGTCGGCGTCGCACGGATCGTGTCGCCCTCGCCCACGACGGGAGCGTGCGGCGTGCCGACGCCGATGGCCACGATGGTCGCTCCGATGGGCGTACCCCCGGCGTGGAAGCTCACGCGCGAGTCGTGGCGGATCGCGTCGCGGTAGCGGCTCAGCAGCTGCACGCGCACGGCCACCCGAGCGAGGGTGTCCGCGCTCGGCGGACGGAAGCGCACGCCGGTGACCACGCCGACCTTCTGCCCCGCCACCCACACCTCGGTCCCCTTCATGATCCCCGCGGCGTCGCCGGCGAGCACGTCGAAGTGATAGGTCTCGCCATGCAGGGCACCCACGCGGGCGAACGCGAGGATGCTCGTGGCGCCGGCCGCGAGCGCGAGGATGGTGAGGAGGCCGGGGGTGAGCCTCCGCCAGGTGAGCCGCCGCGCGGACACGCTCGGGGCGCTCAGGGCGTCCGCGCGCGGCGCGGCGAGGGTCGCGGCGAGGGTCGCGGCGTTGGTCGCATACCCGGCGGGAGGGCAAGCGGCGGGCCGCGCCGCAACGAGAGAGCGCCCGTCGCACAGCGACGGGCGCTCCCGGGCGTGGCGCATGCGCGAGGCGGGATTCGAACCCACGACCTTCGGCTCCGGAGGCCGACGCTCTATCCAGCTGAGCTACTCGCGCGAACGGCGGGTCGCGAATGCGCGGGAGAGCACGCCGGCTCCCCTCGGCCCCATCGCGAATGCCGCCACGCAATATCGCACCCCCGCCCCACGAATGGTAGGGCCGAGCACGACGGCGCGGCGGTCGGCGCTCGATCGAGCGTCGCGGAACTGATGATGCCGCGCGCGGTATCACACCGGAGATACCATTTCTGAATCCGATGCCCCGAGAGTGCGCGCGGCGCGCCGGGGCCCGAGCCGGGACGGCGAAGCAGGAGAGCGGGGCAGGGGGAAGCAGCGCATGCGCATCGAGTCGGGTGGCCAGCACAGGGTGAGAGCATCGGCGCCGCGCGTGCGGCGCGGGGCGGCCATCGCCGCCACGGCGGCCGCGGCGGCCGCCGCGGCCGCGCTGCTCGGAGCGCTCGGGCTCGCCCGCCCCGCGCTCGCGCAGGGATCGGGCGACGGCTTCCTGTTCACCGAGCCGAAGGGGAGCTTCGAGCTGCGCGGTGGCTTCGCGCACGCCAACGCGAACAGCGACATCTTCTCCTTCACCACCAACCAGCTCACGGTCGACCGCCGCGACTTCAGCGGCTTCACGATCGGCGCGGACCTCGGCTTTCGCGTCGCGCCGCGCTTCGACGTCGTGGTGGGCGGGTCGTACGCCGGCACCAGCACGCCGTCGGAGTTCCGGGACTTCGTGGATCAGAACGATCTCCCGATCGAGCAGACGACGACGTTCCAGCGCGTGCCGCTCTCGGCGAGTGTGAAGGCGTATCTCACTCCGCGCGGGCGGGCGATCGGGCACTTCGCGTGGGTGCCGACGCGGCTCGCCGTGTACGTGGGCGGGGGCGGGGGCGCGATGTGGTATCGATTCCGCCAGCGTGGCGACTTCATCGACTTCGCCACCAACGACGTGTTCAGCGATCAGTTCACCTCGTCAGGCTGGACGCCCGAGGCGCACGCCATGGCGGGGCTCGACTTCTCCCTGTCGCCGCGCTTCGCGCTCACCACGCAGGGACGGTACACGTGGGCGCGCGCGGACATGAGCCAGGATTTCCAGGGCTTTCACAAGATCGATCTGTCCGGGTTCGCCGTGACGGCGGGACTCGCCGTCAGATTCTGAGGAGGCGGAGCATGATCACTCGAAAGGGAGCACGGGGGCGGACGGCCGCGGGCGCGCTGCTCGCGGCGCTGCTCTCGTTCGTCGGCGTCGGGGCGGCTCGCGCGCAGCAGGCACCGCGGGCATCCGTGGATGCGCGCTGGCAGGCGTGGCTCGGGTGCTGGGAGCCGGTCGGACGGTCGGCGCCGGTGCCGGACGGCACCGCGCGCGCCCGACTCGTGTGCGTGGTGCCCGCGTCCGGAACGTCGGCGGTGGAGATCGCGAGCGTCGACAGCGGCCGCGTGGTGACGCGCGAGCGCATCGTCGCGAGCGGGGCGCGGGAGCCGGTGAGCGAGGGCGGGTGCACGGGGTGGCGGAGCGCGCGCTGGTCGCCCGATGGACAGCGCCTCTACCTGAAGGGGGAGTCGGAGTGCACCGGTGGCGTGCGGCGCGCGACGGATGGCGTGTTCGCGATCGCGCCCGGGGGGGAGTGGCTGGACATCCGCGGCATCACCGCGGGGACGAACACCGGCGTGAGCGTCCTGCGCTACCGCGAGGCGCCGATTCCGGCGGAGCTCGCGGATCGGGTGGCCGAGCCGTCGCTCGCCGCCCGGACCGCGCGGACCAGCGCCTCCGCGCCTCCGACCACGGCCGACGTGGTGGACGCGTCCAAGGCGCTCGACGCCCGGACGGTGGAGGCGTGGCTCGTCGCCCGCGGCGACCGCTTCCACGTGGACGCGCGCCAGCTCGAGCAGCTCGCCGACGCCGGCGTGCCGGGGAGCGTGACCGACGTGATGGTGGCGCTCTCCTACCCGCAGAAGTTCGCCATCGCCCCCTCGCGCGATGTCGCGCTGCGCGCGGAGGGTGGCGCGGCCTCGGCGTACGAGGGGACCGGCGGCGCCACGCAGTCGGTGGTGCTCGATCCGTACGGCTACGGGTACTACTCGCCCTACGACCTCATGATGTACCCCTGGCTCGGCTACTCGCCGTACGGATACGGCTACGGGTACGGTGGGTTCGGCTACGGCTGGTTCCCCGGCGGTGGGCCGGTGGTGATCATCCGCGAGCCCGGGAACGCCACGCCGGTGGAGCATGGGCGGGTGGTGAACGGGCGCGGGTACTCGCGCGGCACGCAGGCGGAGGGGGACGAGCGGCGCGGGGCATCCGAGTCCCCTCGCCGGACGTCCGGCTCGAGCGCGCACGGCGCGTCGAGCGGCGCGTCGTCGGGGCGGACGAGCACCGGGCGCACGGCGAAGCCGCGCCCCTGACGCGGGCGTCAGAACGCGAGCCAGACGAAGAGGAAGAGCGTGTCGTTGTCGGACGCGCTTCTCCCCGCGCCATCGTACGATCGTGACGCGCCGTTGAACTTTCGGTAGGCGACGTACTGCGCGCCGAGGCGCGCGTTCTGCCAGGCGTTGAAGTCCACCTCGCCGACTCCGCCGTTCGAGCTCGGGCTCCCCGTCGCGCTCCCCGTGATGTCACCCGCCGGGTACAGGATCGCGTCGCGGGAGCCGCCCGTGTCGAAGTAGCCGGCGCTGATGTCGAGCCGCAGCGACGGCATGTACGATGCGCTCACGCGGAAGACATCGAGGGTGCCGTGCCGCCTGGCCGCGCCGGGCGTGTCCTGGGCGACGAGTCCATCGAGCGTCCTCGATTCGTGGATGTACGTGGACCGGCCGATGACGACGCCGCGTCCGATCCGCCGCTCGAACTGCGCGTCCGCGGCGACGTCCGCGTACCGGTCGGTCGGCCCGGTGACGCCCCCGGGATACAGGTGCGCGACGAGCCCGAAGGTGCCGAGCATCAGGTAGCTGGCCCCGAACTGGTGCTGGATCGCGAGGCGCCAGTACGGGATCACGTGACGCGCCACTCCCGCGGCATCGGCGCCGAGCGGCATCGTCACCCCCTGCTGCGCCGAGCGATACGCGGTGAACTCAGCGTAGATCCAGTCGTGCCAGAACGCGTACGCGCCGAGCCCGAGCACCTGCTGCCCGAGCGCGTCGTCGATGGTGGCGCCCGCCATCGGCGTCGGCGCGGTTCCGGAGCTCGTGAACGGGAAGCCCCATGCCGGAGCGGTGTTCCACACGTCCTGCATGGTCGGGTTGTTGTGGAGCGTGATGCCGTAGAGCAGCTCCTTCGAGAAGAGGCGCGTGCGGTCGGCGAACCGGAATTCGGTGTTGTCGAGGGCGACGGCGGCGTCGGCGGCGCTGTACGTGAGCTGCACGAACGCGCCGAGCTTCGGTGTGAGCTCACCGGCGACGAAGAGGCTGAGCTCGTCGGGAAAGACGGCGGTGTTGTTCTGCGTCCCCGGCACGGACGCGCCGGTGTGCGTCACCGAGGCGATGGCCATGGCGGAGACGGGGGGGAAGGGAGCGAGCTTCAGCGACTCTCGCGCGGAGTCGCGCGCCTCGATGGTCTCGAGCCCCGTGAGGGTGTAGCCATTGAGCTTGAACAGCCGCCCGAACGGGGTGAGCTCGGGGAAGCCGTAGTGACAGACGTTGCAGGCCAGCTTGGTCTGCCGGGAGAAGCCGGGGATCGCGCGCGCGCGCAGCGCGCGAATCGCTTCGCTGGCCGGGAAGACCGCGCGGCTCGCGCGCACCCAGGGGACCAGCTCGTCGCGCGCGGCGGGTCGATCGGGCCGTCCCGTTCCAGAGGCGTGGGCCGCGGGCGCCGCGCCGATCGACGCGGCCGCGACGAGCGCGGCGATGCACGGGCGAAGGGGACGCCAGTTCAGCGGACGGTCTGACACGCGACACCCTCCTGCCGGAGCGTCCCGGCGGCGGTGCGAGCCCTTGGACATGCGACACCACGACCGGGGTCGAACGGGCCCAGGTCAGGACGCTCCATGCGTGGCGCGGTGGTGGGGCGGTGTCAATCGGGGAAGTCCGTTCACCCGGGCCCGGTGTCGAGTCGGGGCTGGGCCGGGGGCGGGGGGGCGGGATGGAAAGCGGCCCCAG
The DNA here is from genome assembly GCA_036378095.1 of Gemmatimonadaceae bacterium. Classification (GTDB taxonomy): domain Bacteria; phylum Gemmatimonadota; class Gemmatimonadetes; order Gemmatimonadales; family Gemmatimonadaceae; genus JADGGM01. Next base: position 11,783 of record DASUXC010000144.1, read on the forward strand.
CTTCGAGTGGAAGCTGGGGCCGTCAATCGAACCAACGCCGCCATCGGGAGGCGGCTCACGTTACTCGGGCCGAGTGTCGCGACGGCCGAAGGAAGATGGTCGGGGCGAGTGGATTTGAACCACCGACCTCCTGGTCCCGAACCAGGCGCGCTAACCGGGCTGCGCCACGCCCCGCCGACGCCGGTACCGCGGTGAAACTGTTGGCGTCATGGCGCGCCCGGAGAGACTCGAACTCCCAACCTTCTGATCCGTAGTCAGATGCTCTATCCAATTGAGCTACGGGCGCCCTGTGTTTTCGAAGAACGACGGCGGACGCGTCTCGTACTGCGGAGACACATCCGCCGTAAGCACTGGCAAACTAGCCGGGCCCAGAACCATCGTCAAGGCCGCCGCCAAGGCCGCTTGGCGTGCGCGGCACGCTCGACGGAACGTCGAATCGTGTACGCGCGTTCACCAGATGCGAACGCTCCCGGACGGATCCGGGAGCGATGGGCGGTACAAGACTCGAACTTGTGACCTCCACGATGTCAACGTGGCGCTCTAACCAACTGAGCTAACCGCCCGAGCTGTTCACGCAGCGATGCGTTCTGCGAGATGCGTCCTGCGACATGGGTTCTGCAAGCGGGAAACGGGACTCGAACCCGCGACCCCAACCTTGGCAAGGTTGTGCTCTACCAACTGAGCTATTCCCGCGGAGAAGCAGCCACCGTGCCGACTCGGGCTGCCGGGTACGGCTCACGTAGAACGCTCGTCGATGCTCGTCGATCGCTCGGTGAGCCGCCAGGTGGAGGCGAGGGGAATCGAACCCCTGACCTCTTGAATGCCATTCAAGCGCTCTCCCAACTGAGCTACGCCCCCTGGAGATGCCCTGGCAATGCTTGCCGCCAGGAACCTCGAAGAATAGACGGGTGTATGGTCCTCGTCAAGGCGAGGGTCTGGCGGTTTTCGAGACGGGGTGTATTTTAGCTGCGCTTTTGACCCCTCGGGGTGGTGGCCACTCCGAAGCTCCGCGACTCGTTCTCGACGCACGTCGCCGACGAACCAATAAATCGCATCACGTTTTCTCTCGAGGCTTGTACTACCATGACCGAAGTCAAGCGCCGCCGCCGTCGTGCCGCTCCCGCAGGGATCGCGCCCAACGAGCCGGAGCGTGACATCCTCGATCAGTACCTGTACGAGGTCAGCACCTATCCCCTGCTCAAGGGGACAGAGGAGCTGGAGCTCGCGCGCAAGATCCGCGCGGGCGACCAGGATGCGCTCCAGGAGCTGGTCAAGCGCAATCTGCGCTTCGTCATCTCCGTGGCAAAGAAGTACCAGAACCGCGGGCTCCCCCTCATCGACCTGATCGGCGAGGGGAACGTCGGGCTGCTCACCGCCGCCCGCAAGTTCGATCCCGACCAGGGCGTGAAGTTCATCTCGTACGCGGTGTGGTGGATTCGTCAGGCGATCCTCTCCTCGCTCGCGCGGCAGGGGCGCACGGTGCGCGTGCCGCTCAACCGCACGGCCGATCTCTCCCGCATCATCAAGGCCTCGGAGATCCTGCGCCAGAAGCTGCGCCGTGAGCCCAGCCCGGAGGAGCTGGCGCATCTCACCGGCCTCTCCGTGGACGTGGTGCAGTCGCTCGCCGCGCTCAACACCGGCGACGTGCGGCTCGATGCCCCCATGGATCCCGAGGGGGATCGCTCGCTCATCGAGCGGTTCGTGGCGGACGAGATGCCGGACACCGAGGAGGAGGCGATGAACCGCTTCCTCTCCGATGAGATCGAGCATGCGCTGGGCACCCTCCCCGCGCGCGACGCGAAGGTGCTGCGGCTGTACTTCGGGCTCGACGGCGGGCGCGAGCACACGCTCGAGGAGATCGGCTCGATGCTCGGCGTCACCCGCGAGCGCGTGCGGCAGCTCCGCGACCGCGCCCTCAAGCGCCTGCGCGAGGGAGACGTGGGACGCGCGCTCGGCAGCTTCGCCGCCTGACGCACGAGGCGGGATCACGTAGGGATGCGCGAAGGGATGCGCGAAGGGGAGCGTCGGTCGACGCTCCCCTTCGCGCATCCGGCCGCCGGTGCGTCGGCCGTGGTCGCACGCGCGCGCTACTTCTCCCGTCCCCCCGCGCGGCGCCTCGTCCAGATCACGATCGTGCCGCACGGCGAGCCCCCAGCGCCCTGGAACTGCATCGGCGTCTCGGATCCGCTCTTGTAGACCTCGATCGCCTCGATGTCCTCCGGGCGCAGCGACTGGTCGATCTCGTCGGTCGCGGCGAGGAAGGGGGCGCCATCGATGTAGTACTGCACCGGGCAGGAGTAGCCCATTCCCGCGGAGCGCGTCATCTGCACCACGTACTCGCTCCCGTCCCAGGTCACCTGCACGCCCGGAATCCCGCGGAGGAGATCGGAGGTGTTGATCGCGCCGCGCTTCTCGATGTCCTCGCGCGAGAGGTAGGTGCCGAGCCCCTGCCGCTTGCGCTGGTCGAAGCCGGGAATGTCGGATCCCTTCTTGGCCTGCACCTCCATCGCCTGGAGGAGCGTCGCCCGCTCATCGAGCACGGCGGCGAGGCGGCTCTCGCGGTGCGGCGCGAGATCCACGGCGAACCGCCGCGGCGCGTAGCCGATCTCCCGGATCTCGATGCTCTGCGTCCCCGCCGGCAGTCCGCCGAGGCGGAACGCGCCCTTCTCGTCGGTGCGCGTGACGAGACGCGTGCCGAGGAGCATGACCTGCGCGCCCTCGAGCGGCTTCCCGGCGTTCGAGGTGACCGTCCCCACGACCACCGAGCTGCCGAGCGGCGCCGGCGGCTCGGTCGCGGCCGCGGCGCCGGCGCTGTCCGCGGGCTTCGCCGCCGCGACGGTGGGGGGACCTGTGCCGAGCAGGAAGTCGCGCAGCGCCAGCCCGCCCCCCGGCACGCGCACCTCGATCCACCCGCTCCGCCGCCCCTCCGCGCGCGCCTGCGCGGTGACGCGCGTGTCGGCGGGGAGGCCGCACGCGCGGTAGAAGCCATCCTCGCCGGTGGTCACGTTCACCGCCTTGGGCACCTTCACCACGGCGGTATTGCCGACGCTGAGCCCCGTCCACATGAGCACCACGTGCGCGCCGGCGATCGGCTGGTCGGTGGCGGCGTCGCGCACGGTGCCGAGGAGCAGTCCCTGGTCGGCGGCGCGGGCGCCGGCGGGACAAATGGCGCCGACGATCGTCGTCATCGACGGGACGGCCAGCTCGATGAACTGCGAGGTCCCGTGTCGCACCGTCACCTGTCGCGTCGGCGGCGTGATGCCGAGCGAATCGAGCGTGGGGTGAAAGAAGCCGATCGCGTAGGTCCCCTCGGGCACGCTGTCGAGCTCGAAGCGGAAGCGCCCCCCGTCATCGGTCCGCACGCTGTGCGTGGTGCCGGAGAGCACGACGGTGGCGCCGGACAGTGGAAGGTTCGTCATGCTGTCGATCACGAACCCGGTCAACACGGTGTGCTCCCCCCCGGTGGAGTCGGGCGCGGCCTGAGCGCCGGCCGGCGGAGGGGGGGCGGGTCGCGGCGGGCGGCGCGTGGTGCCTTGCGCGGGGAGCGCGGTGGCGATCGCCAGCGACAGCGGAGCGAGGAGAGCGAGGCGTACCATTGATGACGGGAAACGAGGGATGGGGCGCGGCCGCGGGCGCCGCCGTCCTGTACGTTCGAGCCATGACGCGAAAAACTCAACCGTCCGTTCGTGCGGTGGGCGCGCCGCGAGGCTCGGCCCACGCCGGATCGTACCCGACAGGCGCGGAAAGGTGCGGGACCGGCGCGTTGCCCCGAGGACCGGCATGCCCCAGATTGGTGATGTGATCGAGACGATCGGCGCCCGCACGCGGGAGCGGCTCGAGTCCGCCGGGCGCACCGGCCGTTTCGCGGCCGACATCGGTCGTGCCCTTCTCGCCGACACCGCCACGTGGACCCCGTTGCTCACGCTCCAGATGCAGCGGCTCGGCGTGGATTCGCTCCCCATCGGACTCCTCATCGCCGTCTTCACCGGCATCGTGCTCGCGCTGCTCGCCAGCTACTCCTTCACGGGCGCCGTGCCGCTGTACTTCGTGGGAACGCTCGTGGAGAAGACGATCACGCTCGAGCTGGCGCCGGTGCTCACCGGGTTGGCGCTGGCCGGGCGGGTGGGGGCGAACATCGCCGCCGAGCTGGGCACGATGCGGGTGACGGAGCAGATCGATGCGCTGGAGACGTTGGGCTACGATCCCGTGGCGCGCCTCGTGGTGCCGCGCGTGCTGGCGGGCACGCTGATGTTCCCGATCGTCGTCGGGTTGGCGATGTTGGTGGGGCTCGGCGCCGGATGGCTGGCGTCGCTGGGCCTGCTCCATCTTTCGAGCGAGCAGTTCCTCAAGGGAGCCCGGCTGTTCTACGATGTGTTCGACGTGCGGTACGGGTTGGTGAAGGCATCGAGCTTCGGGCTCGCGGTGACGAGCATCGGCTGCCTGCACGGGCTGCGCACGCGGGGCGGAGCGGAGGGGGTGGGGCGCGCGGCCACGCAGGCGGTGGTCTGGTCGGCGGTGATGATCCTGGTGCTGGATGCCTTCTGGGCGATGACGTGGCTTCAGGGACGGTCCGGATGATCAAGTGGGTGGATGTCTACAAGTCGTTCGGTGAGAAGCACGTGCTGCGAGGCTTCACCCTCGATGTCGTCGAGGGGGAGACCATGGTCATCATCGGCTTCTCCGGGTCGGGGAAGTCGGTGGCGATCAAGCACGTGGTGGGGCTGCTGATGCCCGACCGCGGGACGGTGTTCGTGGATGGGAAGGAGGTGCCCACGCTCCCGCGGCGCGAGCTGTACGACCTTCGCGGGAACATCGGCTACGTGTTCCAGTTCGCGGCGCTGTTCGACTCGCTCACGATCGGCGAGAACGTGGCGATGGGGCTGCGCAAGCAGGGGAAGCTCACCGAGCGCGAGATCGAGCAGCGGGTGGAGGAGTCGCTGGAGCTCGTGGACCTGCCCAACGTGCAGGAGCGCTTCCCGGCCGAGCTCTCCGGCGGGATGCGCAAGCGCGTGGGGATCGCGCGCGCGGTGGCGCTGCGCCCCAAGTACATCCTGTACGATGAGCCGACCACCGGGCTCGATCCCGTGACGAGCGCGGTGATCGACCAGCTCATGGTGCGCATGCGCGAGAAGCTGGGGGTGACGAGCGTGGTGATCACGCACGACATGCGCAGCGCGTACACGGTCGGGACGCGGATCGCGATGCTGTACGAGGGGCGGGTGCGCCAGGTGGGGACGGTGGAGGAGATCCAGCACACGAGCGACCCGGTGGTGCGCCAGTTCATCGAGGGGCGCGCGGACCTCGAGCCCGAGGCCGCCGTGGCGGGCGCGCGCGCGGAGGGCGGAGGACGACCGGGATGAAGCGCTCCAGCGACTTCGTGGTCGGGATCGTGGTCATCGGCACGGTGGCCGCGATCGTCGCCGTGTCGCTGTTCCTCAGCCAGGCGAGCCTCGGGCGCCGGCACCGGGACGTGGTCGCGCGCTTCCGCGACGTCGGCAACGCGAAGGTCGGGAACTCGGTCGTGATCCGCGGGGTGCAGTCGGGGCGGATCCAGGCGATCGAGCTCTCGGATGTGGGGTGGGTGGAGGTGCGCATGCGACTCGCCCCGGACGTCACGCTCCCCGAGGATCCGGTGGTCATCCTGAACGAGTCGAGCATGTTCGGGGAGTGGCAGGCGACGATCATGTCGCGGAGCGCGGCGCCGGAGAACCGCGACGTGCGGCAGCAGCTCGCCGATGCCGAGGGGGGGCCGCGCGGCGCGCTGCCGGGCGCGCGGCTGCCGGACATCGCCCAGCTCACGGCGGTCGCGGGGCGCATCGCGGGCGACGTGTCGAGCGTGGCCGAGCGCTTCCAGGTGGCGTTCGACGACCGGGCGGCGCACGAGCTGCGCGAGTCGATCCGCAACTTCTCCGTGCTCTCCGCCGAGCTCGCGCGCACGGTGCGCGCGCAGTCGGACAACCTGGAGCACGTCTCGCGCGACGTGCGCCGGACGGTGACGTCGGTGGACGCCACCGCCGACGCGCTCAGGCGCACGGCGGCGCGCGTCGACTCGGCCACCGATGCGGGGACCGTCCAGCGGATCGTCGGGAACGTGAGCGATGCCGCCATGGACCTGCGCGAGACGTCGCGCCAGCTCCGGGGGCTCTCCGGCTCGCTCGCCGAGTCGCAGGAGCGGCTCGCGTCGGTGCTCGTGCACACCGATTCGGTGATGCGGAAGATCGATCGCGGCGACGGCTCGCTCGGGCTCCTCGTGAACGATCCCGGGCTCTACCGCCACAGCGACTCGCTGGTGGTGCAGATGCGCGAGCTGGTGACGGAGATCAAGGCGCACCCGAAGAAGTACCTCAGTCTCCGGATCTTCTGAGATGGCGCGTCGGCGGGCACGGCAGGAGACCTCGGCGGGGGGCGTGGTGTTCCGCGTCGTGGCCGGCCGGCCGCTCTTCCTTCTCATTCGCGACAGCTATCGGAACTGGGGCTTCCCGAAGGGGCACCTGGAGACGGGTGAGGCGCCGGAGCGCGCGGCGTTGCGCGAGGTGCGGGAGGAGACGGGACTCGAGATGCTCTCGCTGCGCGGCGCGATCGACACCATCGACTGGTTCTTCCGCTTTCGCGGTCGGCTCATTCACAAGGTCTGCCATTTCTATCTCATGGAGACGACGACGGCGGCGACCTCGCCCCAACGGGAGGAGGGGATCACGGCGTGCCGGTGGGTGCCATTGGAGGAGGCGTTGTCGCTGATCTCGTACGAGAACGCGCGCGCGGTGCTCGCGCGCGCGGCGGACATGGTGGCCGACGCCCCGGCGGCGCGCTGAGCGTGGGGCCGGGAACGACGGGGAGCGGAGGGAGCGTGCACAGTGGGAAGGGCGGGGCGGGACGCGCGCAAGCGGAAGCGCATGCGCCCCCGCGCGCCGAGCCGCCGCTCTGCGTGGTGGCATACGCGCCGCGCGCGCGGACGCGCGCCGTGCTCCGCTCGAGCGTGCCGCGGCGCGCCGGGCGCGTGGTGACGGCGCGCACGCGCGCGGCGTTCGATCGCGCGTTGCGCGCCACGCTCGTGGACGCGGTGGTGGTGGACCTCGGCGCGAGCGGCGATGCGACTCACGGCGTGGTGGCGCTCGCCCGCGAGTACCCGAGCATCGCCTTCCTCGCCGTGACGCCCTTCCGTCCGGTGGATGCGCCGGTGATCGCCGAGTGCGCGGCGGCCGGCTTCGCCGACGTGCTGTCCGACGTGGTGGATGACGGCGTGCTGCGCCCGGTGCTGGAGCGGCACGGGTTCACGCCGCGATTCGTGTCGGCGCTCGAGCATCCGCCGTCGTCGTTGCGGCTGGCCAGCGCGCTCCAGGTGGCGGCGTGGCGGGAGATCGTGCGGCGCGGCGGGCGCGTGCGGACGCAGGAGCTGGCGGCGGCGCTGCACGTCACGCGCGAGCACCTGAGCCGGTCGTTCGCGGCCGACTCGGCGCCGACGCTCAAGCGGACGATCGATCTCGTGCGGCTGCTCGCGGCGGCGGAGCTGGCGAAGAACCCGGGGTACGATCTGGCCGAGGTGGCGCACCTCCTGGGCTACGCATCGTCGTCGCACCTGTCCACGGCGGCGCAGCGCCTGACGGGCACGCGCGCGCCCTCGCTGTCGCGGCTCCGGGCGGTGGATCTGCTGGAGCGGTTTCAGAAGGCGCGGGGGGTGAACGGCGCGGGGCGCGGGGCGCGGGGAGCGGGGCGCGTGTGATCAGGGACCGAGCGAGACGGGGCCGGCAGTCGCCGGCCCCATCTCGCATTCCCATAGTCGGCGCCCTGCTCCACTCCCCGGCCCCTGGCCCCCGGCCCCCGAGCCACCCTGCCTGGCACGACTTATCCGGGCTCCCTGCTCTTGTCTCCGTCCGCGCCTTGTGATAAATTTCACAAGCTACGGCCGCGCCGGGCATGATCCGCTCCGAGGCGCGTAGTACCGGACTCCTAGCCCCGTCTCTCTATGGCTTCCGAAACGTCGCTCCGCCCCGCCGAGATCAAGGACATCCTCCTCCGCGAGATCGAAGCGGCAGACCTCCACGAGCTCGACGTCGAAGAGGTCGGCACCGTCCTCGAGGTCAAGGACGGCATCGCGCGCATCTACGGCCTCACGAAGGCCATGGCCGGCGAGATGCTGGAGGTCACGTCCTCCGAGACCGGCAACAAGGTCGTCGCGCTCGCGCTCAACCTCGAAGAGGACAACATCGGCGCCGTCGTCCTCGGCGACTACCTCGAGCTCAAGGAGGGCGATGAGGTGCGCCGCACCGCCCGCGTGCTCGAGGTCCCCGTCGGCCCCGAGCTCGTGGGGCGTGTCGTCGACGCCCTCGGGAACCCGATCGACGGCAAGGGACCGATCAACGCCAAGCGCACGCGCAAGGTGGAGTCCGAGGCGCCGGGGATCATCGTGCGGCAGCCCGTGAAGGAGCCGCTGCAGACCGGCCTCAAGGCGATCGATTCCATGATCCCGATCGGCCGCGGACAGCGCGAGCTCATCATCGGCGACCGCGGGATCGGGAAGACGGCGATCGCCATCGACACGATCATCAACCAGAAGGGCACCGGCGTCACCTGCGTCTACGTCGCCGTCGGCCAGAAGAAGTCCACCGTGGCCGCCACGGTGGAGAAGCTGCGCCAGACCGGCGCCCTCGACTACACGATCGTCGTCGTCGCCGCCGCGTCCGATCCGGCGCCGATGCAGTACATCGCCCCGTACGCCGGGTGCGCGATGGCCGAGTACTTCATGTACCACGAGGGGAAGCCGACGCTCTGCGTCTACGACGACCTCTCCAAGCAGGCCGCCGCCTACCGCTCGATCTCGCTCGTGCTGCGCCGCCCGCCGGGGCGCGAGGCGTACCCGGGCGACGTCTTCTATCTCCACTCCCGTCTCCTCGAGCGCGCGGCCAAGATCCGCGAGGACGAGGGCGTGGTGGACGGCAAGACGATCTTCAAGCCGGGCGGCTCGCTCACCGCGCTCCCGATCATCGAGACGCAGGCGGGCGACGTCTCCGCGTACATCCCGACGAACGTCATCTCGATCACCGACGGGCAGATCTTCCTCGAGGCCGACCTGTTCAACGCGGGCACGCGCCCGGCGGTGAACGCGGGCATCTCGGTGTCGCGCGTCGGCGGCTCGGCGCAGATCAAGGCGATGCGCTCGGTGGCCGGCCGCCTGCGCCTCGACCTCGCGCAGTACCGCGAGCTGGAGGCGTTCGCGGCGTTCGCCTCGGACCTGGACAAGGCCACCAAGGCGCAGCTCGAGCGCGGCATGCGCACCGTCGAGGTGCTCAAGCAGCCGCAGTACGAGCCGATGCCCGTCGAGCAGCAGGTCATGATCATCTACGCCGTGACCAACGGCTACCTCGACGACGTGCCGGTGGAGGAGGTCCGCACGTGGGAGCGCGGCTTCCACGAGTTCATGGCGGCGCAGTATCCGCAGGTCGGGCAGAAGATCCGCTCCGAGAAGGTGCTGTCCAAGGAGATCGAGGCGGAGCTGAAGCGGGGGATCGAGGCGTACAAGACCTCGGGGCGCGGGACGCGGGGCGCGGGGCGCGCCGCCGTCGCGGCTGGAGCCGTCGCCTGATGCACCCGCGCACGCATCCCGCGCCCCGCGCGCCGCGCCCCGGGGTGTGCCATGGCTAAGGGCCGCGAGCTCAAGGGACGGATCAAGTCCATCGAGGGGACGCGCAAGATCACGCGCACCATGGAGATGGTGGCGACGTCGCGGCTCAAGCGCGCGCAGGATCGCGTGGTCGCCGCGCGCCCGTACGCGCAGGCGCTCGCCGGCGTCATCGCCGATCTCTACTCCCCGGCGCTGGCCGAGCACTTCCCGCTGCTCCGCCAGCCGGAGCAGGTGCGGCGCGCGGCGGTGCTCCTCATCACCTCCAACCGGGGGCTCGCCGGCGCGTTCAACGCGAACCTCATCCGCGAGGCGCGGCACCTCCTCGCGCGGCTCCAGCGCGATGGCGTGGAGACGGAGCTGCACGTGGTGGGGCGCAAGGGGCTCGGCTACTTCCGCTACATCGGCGCGCCGGTGGCGACGTCGCGCGTGGACATCGGCGACCGTCCCACCTCCGAGCACGCGGCGGAGCTGGTGTCGTCCATGATGGCCGACTTCGTGACCGCGCGGCTCGACGCGGTGTACGTGGTCTACGCCAAGTACAACTCGCCGCTCTCCACCCCGCCCACGGCCGAGCAGATCCTCCCGGTGACGCCGCCGGAGCGGACGGGGCAGGGCCCGGCGCGCGACTACCTCCTCTTCCCGAACGCCGAGGCGATCCTGGATGCCCTGCTGCCGCTCTACGTGCGCAACGCGGTGTATCGCGCGCTCGTGGAGACCGCGGCCGGGGAGCAGGGCGCGCGGCGAACGGCGATGAAGAGCGCCACCGACAACGCCGGCGAGATGCTGAACGTGCTGCGCCGCACCTACAACCGCGCTCGCCAGGCGCAGATCACGCAGGAGATCGCGGAGATCGTCGGCGGCGCGGAGGCACTGAAGGGGTGACGGCTCCGGACGCGCGGATGGGCCTCACGGGGCGTCGGGCCTCGACGATCGTCCCCGCCCGCGTCCGCCGTCGCCGACGCACCGAACGACCGACACACCGACGCACGTGGGCGGCACCGCCGCCGCACCTGACTCACGGACTCACGACTCACTGACTCACTGATCATGGCAGACCAAAACTTCGGGCGCGTCGTCCAGGTGATCGGTCCCGTCCTCGACGTGGAGTTCGAGGCGGCGCACCTCCCCGAGATCTACAACGCGCTCACGATCGACCAGGCGGTCGACGGCACGAAGGTCCACCTCACCGCCGAAGTGCAGCAGCACATCGGGCGCAACCAGGTGCGCGCGGTGGCGATGTCCACCACCGACGGCGTGGAGCGCGGGATGCCGGTGCTCGACACCGGCGCGCCGATCTCGATGCCGGTGGGAGAGGCCGCGCTCGGCCGCATCCTGAACGTGCTCGGCGAGCCGGTGGACAACGGCCCGGCGATCCCGGCGGACACCCCGCGCTGGCCGATTCACCGGCCGAGCCCCGAGTTCGTGAACCTCGAGCCGAAGACCGAGGTGTTCGAGACGGGGATCAAGGTCATCGACCTGATCGCGCCCTTCGTGAAGGGTGGAAAGATCGGGCTCTTCGGCGGCGCCGGCGTGGGCAAGACGGTCATCATCCAGGAGCTCATCAACAACGTCGCGAAGGGGCACGGCGGGCGCTCCGTGTTCTGCGGCGTCGGCGAGCGCACGCGCGAGGGGAACGACCTCTACCTCGAGTTCAAGGAAGCGAACATCCTGGAGAACGTGGCGCTCATCTACGGGCAGATGAACGAGCCGCCGGGCGCGCGGCTCCGCGTCGGCCTGTCGGGGCTCACCGTCGCCGAGTACTTCCGCGACGTCGAGAACCAGGACGTGCTCGTCTTCATCGACAACATCTTCCGCTTCACGCAGGCGGGCTCCGAGGTGTCGGCGCTGCTCGGGCGGATGCCGAGCGCGGTGGGCTACCAGCCGACGCTGGCCAACGAGATGGGCGACCTGCAGGAGCGGATCACGTCCACCACGAACGGGTCGATCACGTCGGTGCAGGCGATCTACGTGCCGGCGGACGACATCACCGACCCGGCGCCGGCCACGGCGTTCGCGCACCTCGACGCCACGGTCGTGCTGTCGCGCGCGCTCACCGAGATCGGGATCTACCCCGCGGTGGACCCGCTCGCCTCCAGCTCGCGCATCCTCGCCGCGCAGTACCTGGGCGAGCGGCACTACAACGCGGCCTCGGGGGTGCAGCGGATCCTGCAGCGCTACAAGGAGCTGCAGGACATCATCGCGATCCTCGGCATGGACGAGCTGTCGGAGGAGGACAAGAAGGTGGTGGCCCGCGCGCGGCGCGTGCAGCGCTTCCTGTCGCAGCCGTTCGCCGTCGCCGAGCAGTTCACCGGCATCAAGGGGAAGTACGTGAAGCTGGAGGACACGGTCGAGTCGTTCGAGCGGGTCGTGGCCGGCGAGTTCGACGATCTGCCGGAGCAGGCGTTCTACATGGTCGGTGGCATCGACGAGGCCATCGAGAAGGCCAAGACGCTCAAGGGGTGAGGCGCGCGTGCTCAACGTCTCGGTGATCTCGCCGGAGTCCACGGTGTTCGAGGGAGCCGCCACATCGGTGGTGGCGCCGGCGTTCGACGGCGAGGTGGGAATCCTCACCGGCCATGCGCCGATGATCACGGCCCTCGGGCACGGCACGCTGCGGGTCGAGGCCGATGGCGGCGCCCGCCGCTTCGCGGTGGAGGGCGGCTTCCTCCAGGTCGTGGACAACCAGGTCCGGGTGGTGACGGAGCGGGCGCGCCAGGAGTGAGGCGAGCCCCCCGCGCGCACGGGGCCGCACGCGATCGCGACGGGGCGCCGACACACGTGTGTCGGCGCCCCGTCGCGCATCCGCCCCCGCGGCGCGTCCCGCGCGCCCCGCATCGCATCCCGGAGCACGGTCATTGCACGAGCACCGCTCACGCGGCCGCACGTGGCCACACGAGGCGCGCCGGTGGCGGACTCGCACATGTGACGGAGGCGACGGTGAAACGTCGGAAGGTGATGATGCTCGCGGCGATGCTCGCCACGGCGGGCGTCGCGGGGCGGGGCGAGGCGCAGGTGGTGGGCATGCCGGTGCTGCAGAATGCGTTCGCCAACCCGGGGCTGACGATCGGCCTCGACTGGGGAACGGGCGCGGGGGCGAACGCGTACGGCATCGCGGGGGCGTGGGCGCCCACGCGTGCCTTCGTGCAGGTGAGCGGCGGCGTCGCGCTGCACGACCCGGATGTGGGCTCGAAGCGCACCGCGTCGGGGCTCCGCATCATGGCGCCGATCCCGAAGGTGGGCGGCCGCAACTTCGGCGTGGCCGGATTCGTAGGAGTCGGCGCGCTGCGCGCGGGACACGGCACGGAGACGCTGATCCCGATCGGCGCGAGCGTTGCCTACCGCCGCGCGCTCGGCGCGACGCGTGGCGTTTCGATCTATGCCGCGCCATTTTACAGCTGGTCGAGGTTCAAGCAGGACTCGGTGAGCACGAGTCACGGGCTCGTACGTTTCTCGGTAGGCGTGGACGCCGTCGTCGTACCGGGATTCGGGCTCACCGTGGGATACGAAGGGGGAGCCCGGGCGCACGACGGCGAGCCAGGGCCAGCCGGCGGCCTTTTCGGCGTCGGCGTGTCTTACGCGCTGCACCGTCCCCGTTAGACGCGGCGCACGACGCGAATCAACCACACGGGAGTCTACATGTCCAAGCGTACGTCCAGCCTCACCGCCGCACTCGTCGCGGGTGCGGCCGTCCTCCTCGGCGCGCCGTCGGCGCGCGCGCAGGCGTGGCACTATCCGGCGTTTCAGCCGCCGACCATCGCCACGCGCGAGTTCAACTTCGCCGTCGCGGGCGGCGGCGACTACGGCACCACTGGCGTCTTCCAGTGGCGCGAGGGGATCGGCCCGAGCACGCACCTCTCGCTGGACGTGGGCTTCGCGGATCCCGACTTCGGCGACACCGGCTTCCTGATCGGCGGCGGGATCGGACAGAGCATCATGCACGCCACGCCGGACATGCCGATCGACATGGTGCTCACCGGCGGGCTGTACGGCGAGTTCGGGTCGGCGTTCAGCGTCGTCCGCCTGCCGTTCGGCGTGGTGGTGGGGCACCGCTTCCCGATCCAGGGGACGAAGACGGCGATCACGCCGTTCGCGCATCCGCGTCTGTCGATCGACGTGTGCTCCAGCGACTGCGGCGACATCGGCACGAAGCTGAAGGTCAACTTCGACTTCGGCGCGGATTTCGAGGTGACGCGTGCCCTGTCGCTCCGCGGGGCGTTCACGGTGGGCGGCGTGAGCGCGGCCGACAGCAAGGTCGGCTTCGGCTTCGGGCTGGCGTTCCACCCGGTGGGCGTCGCCACGCGCCGCTGAGTCGCGCGAGCGACGCGAGAACGGGCCGGCCTCCACATCGGAGGCCGGCCCGTTCGCGTTCCACATGGGGAGGGTGGCTCGCATCTTGCGCGATGGATGCCCATCGCGCAGCGTGGATGGTGCATGGAAGCGACCACGACGCCCGCCACCATCCTGGTGGTCGATGACAATCGCGACAACGCCGAGATCGTCCGGCAGATGCTCGAGGTGCACGGCTACACCGTGCTCGTGGCGTACGACGGCGACAAAGCGCTCGCGATCTTCGATGCCGCCCGCCCCGCGGTCGTGCTCCTGGATGTGATGATGCCGGGACGCAGCGGGTGGGAGGTGTGCCGACTCATGAAACAGCATCCCGTGCACGGCCGCGCCGTTCGCATCATCATGCTCACGGCGCTGAGCGCGTGGGACGACAAGCAAGCCGCGCTGCAGACTGGCGCCGACGACTACATCACCAAGCCGCTGGATCTCCACGATCTCCTCGCGCGGGTGCGGCGCAACCTCGCGCTCGTCGGCCCCGCGGCGTGACGACGGTCCGCGCGAGGTGGCGTGACCTCAGGCATTCTCCTCACCGATAGCCCCGATCCCGCGATCGCCGAGGCGGCGGCGATGCTCCCCGACTGCCGGGTGGAGCGGCGCGCCACGGAGGAGCTCGCGGACGCCATGGATGCGCTCGCCGGCGTGCGCGCCGTGCTCGTGAGCACGAGCAACCCGGTGCCGCTGCGCGCGATCGTGGAGAAGGCGCGTCTCCAGCGCGTGCCGGTGGTCGTCGCCTGCCGCGACGAGATCGCCCGCCGCCGCGCCGTGGAGCTGCGCGCCGACGAGTGGTACCGCACCCCGGCCCCCCCCGATGAGATCGAGTGGCGCGTCCGGTCGGCCACCAGCCGGGTGGCGATCGCCAGCACCGCCGCCGCCGACCGCATCGAGCGCGTCGAGTACGAGGAGATGCTGTACGACACGCTCACCGGGATGCCCACCCTCCCGGTCATGATCGAGCGCACCCGGGGGCTCATCAAGGAGCGCGGCGAGCTCGTGGTCTTCTACCTGAACTTCGTGCGCTACACGAAGATCGAGGAGATCTACGGCTGGGAGAAGCTCGACGAGGTGCTCGAGACCACCGCCGCCGCCGTGCGCGAGTTCCTCGACGCCAACGCGTTCCGCTCCACGCGCATGATGGTCGGCTTCACCAACGACGACGACTTCATCTTCTTCCACGTCCCCGCCGCCGGCGTCCCCGCCGCCACCGATCGCGACGTGACGGAGGCCGCCCGCCGCCTCCAGCAGTTCGTCGCCGAGCGCCTCGAGGAGGCGCACGGGGAGGACATCGCCGCGCTGTTCGACATCTACGTCGGCTACGCGCACGTGTACTACAACCCGAAGATCCGGCTCGAGCGCCTCATCTATCGCGGCATCCGCGAGGCGGCCAACGCCGCCCGCAGCGTGGAGGAGCGCGAACGCGCGCGGAAGGTGGCCGATCTCCGGCGCGTGATCCACGACCGCAGCATCTACATCGACTACCACCCGATCGTCCTCGCCGACACGGGGCGCGTGTTCGGCTACGAGGCGCTCGCGCGCGGCGAGCTGCGGTCGCTGCGCAGCCCGGAGGTGATGTTCGAGGTGGCCGCGGAGGCGGATCTGCTCTGGGAGCTGAGCCGCCTCTGCCGCGCCCGCGCGCTCGAGGGGATGCGCGACCGGCTCACGGACGGGGAGCTGCTCTTCCTCAACGTGGACCCGCACGACTTCGCCGATCCCGCGTTCGTCGAGCTCGAGCACGTCGATCCGCGCCGGGTGGTCATCGAGATCACCGAGCGCACCGCGATCAAGGACTACCCCAAGTTCCGCGAGCGTCTGCGCACCTTCCGCGACCGCGGCTTCCGCTTCGCCGTGGACGACGCCGGGAGCGGCTACGCCGGCCTCGGCTCGATCGCGAACCTCGAGCCGGACTTCATCAAGCTCGACATCTCGCTCATCAACTCGATCGACACGAACTTCATCAAGCAGAACCTGGTGGAGACGATGGTCGGCTTCGCGCGCGAGCAGGGCGCGATGGTGATCGCCGAGGGGATCGAGCGCGCCGAGGAGCTGGACACCGTGCGACGTCTCGGCGTGCCGCTCGTGCAGGGCTTCTTCCTCAACCACCCGGAGCGCGAGCGGCGCGGCGCGGCGCGGCAGGCGATGGCGCAGGCGGGGGAGCGGGGAACGGACGGGCGCAGAGCGGAGTAGGAGCGAGGCGAGTGGGGCGGTGAGGCGCGAGTCGGAGCGAGGAGAACCCGGCGCGAAGGACGCCGGGGGTGCGGTGCCGGTCCGACTCGCCTCGCTCCGGCCGGTCTTCGCTCCGACTCGCGCCCCACCGCCCCGCTCGCGAGCCCCCACCCCATTACCCATCGAGGAGCCCCTCCACGAGCGCCGTCGATCGATCCGCTGCTCCCAGCCCCTCTCGCACCATCTCCCGTGCTCGCTCCCCCGCTTCGCCCCGCGCGCCTGGGTCTCCCAACCACCGCACCAGCACCGTGGCGAGCGCGGCGGCGTCGCCCGCCGAGGCCCCGCCGCCCGCGCGGATGAGGAGGCGCGCATCGCGGCTCGCGGCGAATCCGGAGCCGAACGCCACCGGCGCGCCGAACGCCGCGGGCTCCAGCACCGAGTGGAGCCCCGCGGCGTGGAAGGCGCCCCCCACGTACGCCGCGTCGGCGAGCGCGTACAGCTCCCCCAGCACCCCCACGCGATCCACCAGCACCACGTCCGCATCCGCGGCGCCGCCCGCGCCGAGCCGCGCGAGGCGAAGCCCCGCGCCGGTCGCCCACCGCTCCACCGGCTCGAGGTGACCCGGCGTGGGCTCGTGCGGCGCGATGATGAGCCGCGCCGTGGGGACCGCGGCGCGCACGCGCGCCCACGCCGGGAGGAGCACCGCGTCGTCCGACGGCCACGTGGAGCCGGCCACGAGCGTCGGCCGGTCGCTCGCGAGCGGAGCGAGCAGGGCGCCGCCGCGATCGGCCGCCGCCGCCCGCGCCCACACCTGGTCGTAGCGCGTGTCGCCGGTGACGGTCACCGCGCTCGCGCGGACCCCCAGCGCCACGAGCCGCTCCGCGTCCTCGGGATCGATCGCGCCCACGGCACCGAGCCGGGCGTACGCCTCGCGCAGGAGCGCCGCCGCGGCGGGGGAGCGCCGCCCAGAGCTCTCGGCGAGCGTGGCGCTGATCAGCCCGAGGCGCACGCCGCGGCGCTCGCACTCGCGGGTGAGCGTCGGCCACACGTCGAGCTTGGCGAACACCAGCGCCCGCGGACGGAGCGCGGCGAGCGCCGCGCGCGCGTCGCCCGCGGTGTCGAACGGGAGATAGTCGGCGAAGTCGGCGCCTAACGACGCAGCCAGCCGCTCCGCGCTCGGCGAGAAGAAGGTGTACGCGATCTGCAGCGCCGGGCGCGCGGCGCGGAGCCGCTCCAGCACCGGGCGCGCCTGCAGCCCCTCTCCGACCGACGGGGCGTGCAGCCAGAGCAGCGCGCGCGCCGGGTCGCGCCCGGTCGCCCCCCACGCGCCGTACCGCGCGCGGATGCCGCGCCTCGCGCGGAGCGCCCGCCACGTCTTCCCCTCCCGCGCCGGCGCC
Organism: Gemmatimonadaceae bacterium; assembly: GCA_036378095.1. Lineage (GTDB taxonomy): Bacteria > Gemmatimonadota > Gemmatimonadetes > Gemmatimonadales > Gemmatimonadaceae > JADGGM01. The sequence goes on from DASUXC010000144.1 coordinate 29,306, forward strand.
AGGGCGGCCGCGGCGCGGGCGCCCTCCGCCACCGCGGCGTACAGGAGCCGGAGCACCGCGCCGCGCGAGGAGCGAGCGGGAGGGGAAGCCGAGGGAGCGGGAGGGAGGGCGTCGCGCGGTGGAACGCGCCGCGACGTCACTTCGCCGACCGGAGCGCCTCGTCGATCGCCCGGCGGAAGACGTCCACGGGCTCGGCGCCCCGGATCATCTTGTCACCGATGATGAACGAGGGCGTGGAGTTCACCCCCGACTCCGTGGCCCGGTCGACGTCCGCCTGGATGAGCGGGCGCGTCGCGTGGCTCGACAGGCACTGGTGGTAGGGCGCCGCCTGCACGCCGGCCGCCGTGGCGAGCGAGTCGAACACCGGCGAGGGATCCGGCATCCCCTCCCACTGGCGCTGCGTGGCGAACAATCCGTCGTGCATGGGCCAGAACTTGTCCTGCGCCGCCGCGCACATCGCCGCCTCGGCCGCCGGCCAGGCGTTGCGGTGCCCGGGGATCGGGAAGTTGATGTACGCGAGCCGGATCTTCCCCGCGTCCACGTACTCGCGCTTGACCGCCGGGTACGTCTCCTCGTGCCACTGCCGGCAGTACGGGCACTGGAAGTCGCTGACCTCCACCACCCAGAGCGGCGCGCTCGCGCTCCCCTCGATGCGCGCGTGGTCGGCGCGGCGGAGCAGGGCCGTGTCGCGCGGCGTCGAGTCGCGCGCCGCCGGAGCGTGCGTGGCGGCGGTGGAGGTGGTGCCGCGCGCGCGCGCCCCGTCGGAGGCCCCGCACGCGGCGGTGGCCAGCGACGCGGCGAGCGCGCCGAGCAGCGTGTATCGGATCAGTGGCATGAGTCCTCAGAAGGCGGATTGAATGCGGCGCAGCGCGTTGGAGCGCCGGTCGAGAATGTAGGTGTACCGCCCGTCGGTGGCGAGCGCCGAGGCGAAGCCGAGTCCGCGCGCCAACCCGAGGGTGCGCAGCGTGCCATCGCCCACGTCGAGCACGTACACCCCCTCGGGGCCGGCGGCCACGTACAGCCGCGATCCGGTGAACGCGACGTCGTACGCGAACAGCGCGGTGGTCCACGTGGCGAGCGGGCGCGGCGATGCCGGGTTCGAGGTGTCGTACAGCGCGACGCCGTGCTCCCCGAGCGCCACGGCGACGGTGTCGTGGGTGGCGGCGAGGCGCCGACCCACCCCGTCCAGCGTCACCCCACCCACCCGCTCGAGCGAATCGCCCGCCACCCGCAGGGCGACGAGCTCCCGGTCGGTGCTCGCCAGGAGGAGGGCGCGCGCCGAATCGACGACCAGCGCGCGGACGGTGGCGCCGAGCGTGGTGCCGGGCCAGGCGCGGGTGGTGTCGGCGCCGAACGGCGCGATCTCCACGCGGTCCCCGACGCCGAAGAAGACGCGCTCGGACGTGGCCGCCGTGGCGCCCACGTCTCCCTCCCGCACGAGCGTCCCCGGCCCGACGCGCGGTGGATAGAGGTACAGCCCGGCCGGCGAGCCGAGGGCGAGCCAGCGGGAGCGCGGGGCGATGGCGACGGTGCCGATCCCCCGGAGCCCGCCGGCGCGCCGCGCCTCCGCCCGGAGCCCATCCTGCTCGGAGAAGAGCTCCACGCCGTCGCTCCCGGCGACGGCGATGGTGGAGTCTCCGGCGTCGAGCGAGGTGGGCTCCCCCTCGAGGTCCACGGAGATGCTGGGCGGGTGGAGCGGGGGGAGCCCGTGGTAGCGGGTGCGGTAGGTGACGTCGTACTCGCGTCCGATGAAGTAGCCGAAGATCCCCCCGCCCGCGGCCGCGCCGGCCACGATGGCCGCTCCACCCCCCTTGGCGGCCTTGGTGTAGGCGTAGCCCGCGACTCCCCCGAGGATGGTGCCGACGATGGCGAAGATGGTGCTGCGGGGCGTGCGGTGCGTGCCGTCGTCAGGCCGCTGGGCGCGAGCCGGGGGCGCGATGGCGGCGAGGAGCGAGACGCCGAGAAGAACGGCTGCGGCGATCGGTCGATGCGGGGACGAGCGCACGCGGGTGCTGCGGTTCGCTGGCGGAGTCTTGACGGAGTGTTGACGTAACGTCAGTGACGTCATGCGGAACCCGGGGGCGCCCCTGGCGGTCGGCGCGCGGTCGGCGCGCCCGGAGGCGCTCGTGAGCGTGTGTCGAGGGCGCCTCGGGCCGCGGGGAGCACGGGCGTGGCATGAGCGGGGCAATAATAGATCGAGGCGCGCGGGGGGCGCCAGGCGTCGTCCAGCGGGATCGGAAAGCCCGTAAACGTCAGTCGTGGGGATCATGACGTGTTATTGACACGATTCGGACGTTGGTCTATACTCGGGCGAATCTTCGACGAGCTCGACAGACCGATCTCTCTCCCTTCCGCTGGTTCGCGCGGTCGACTCCTTCCTCAGGCGCTGCCGACACTCGGTTCGCAGCCGGAGCGCAACGCGCTTCGCCGCCCATATCTCGCTCACTGCAGTCCGGTTCCACCACTCCGCCGGAGGTGCCCACCCCTAGCTGGCAGGTCATAACTCGACTCGTCGCCGGGCGACCGCAGGCGACGAGAGAATCCCATCGCAGTCGATCGACACACCTTTTGGAAGAGGTGGCAAGGAGGAAGCATGGGACGTTTCGTTCGGTCCGCCCTCGCGCTCGTGTGCGCGTCGGCGCTGCTACCCGCATGGGCAGCGGCGCAGGAAGCCGCCACGATCTCCGGGCGGGTCACCAGTGAGACTGGTGCCCCGCTCAATTCGGCGAGTGTCTTCATCGAAGGGCTCAACGTGGGCACCCTCACGCGGGAAGACGGCCGCTACACCTTCGTCGTCCCCGCGGCCCGCGTCACCGGGCAGCAGGTGACCCTCACGGCGCGCCTCATCGGCTTCAAGGAGCAGTCCGCGCAGGTCACCCTCTCGGCCGGCACGATCACGCACGACTTCGTGCTCTCGGCCAACCCGCTTCGCCTGGGCGAGGTGGTGGTCACGGGCGCCGGCACGGCGACCACGCGCGAGAAGCTCGGCACGGTGATCAACACCGTCGACTCCGCGGCGATCTCG
>DASUXC010000145.1:0-8460 GCA_036378095.1 Gemmatimonadaceae bacterium
GGGCGCAGCGTGACGAGCGGCTCGGGGATCGGCGCCTCGCGCTCCTCGTAGCGCATGCGCCAGCGCTGCGCGAGGGTGGCGATGACGAGCGTCCCCTCCATCCACGCGAAGTGCTCGCCGATGCAGATGCGCGTCCCGGCGCCGAAGGGGAAGTACGCGAACTTGGGACGGTCGCGCGCGGGCTCGGCCCACCGCTCCGGGCGGAAGCGCTCGGGCTCGGGCCACCAGCGCGGATCGCGATGCACGAAGTACTGGCACGCGAGCACCACGGTCCCCTTCCGGAGGGTGTAGCCGCCGATCTCCACGTCCTCCAGGGCGCGCCGCTCCACCGCCCACGCCGGAGGGTAGATGCGCATCGCCTCCGCCATCACGCTGCGCGTGTACCCGAGCCGCGGGAGGTCGGCCACGGTGGGGAGCCGTCCGCCGAGCACCTCGTCGAGCTCCGCGTGCAGCCTGGCCTCCGCCTCCGGGTTCTGGGAGAGGAGGTAGAACGACCAGGTGAGCGCGTTCGCCGTGGTCTCGTGCGCGGCCAGGATGAGTGTCACCAGCTCGTCGCGGAGCTGTTTGTCCGTCATCCCGGTGTGATCGCCCTCGCCATCGCGAGCCGCGATGAGCATGGAGAGCAGGTCGCCGCGGTCGCGCGCCTCGGCGCGCCGCTCCTCGATGAGGCGGCGGATGAGAGCATCCAGGCGCCGGCGAGAGCGGTGCAGCTCGCGCACCCACGGGATCGGCGCGTACTCGAGCAGCACGCCCATGGGGAGGATGGCGCGGTTGAACATGCGGAGCGACAGGTCGAGCGCCTCGGCCACGTCGTGCGCATCCCCCTCGACGTCGGCATCGAACAGCGTGCGTCCGGCGATGGCGAGCGTGACGTGCATCATCGCCTCGTGGATGTCGATCCGCTCGTTCGCCCGCCATGCCGACTGCAACCGCTCGGCGTAGCCGGCCATGCACTCGCCGTAGGTGGTGAGCCGCTCCTTGTGGAACGCCGGCTGGATGAGACGACGCTGGCGGAGGTGTTCCTCTCCCTCGCTCGTGAGCAGCCCGTTGCCGAGGAGCACTCTCGTGGCATCGAGCGCGCGTCCCTTCTTGAACGAGCGCTGCTTGGTCACGAGCAGCGTCTGGATGTCGTCGGGGTGGGAGAGGAGAGCCACGCGCTGCGGCCCGATCATGATCTGGCTCACGTCGCCATGGCGCGCCATCCCGCCGAAGAGCGCCAGCTTGTCGGTGGCGAGGGTGACGACGAACTGCCCGGGGTAGCGGGCGCGCGGGCCCGGAGGGCGGTTCGTGCCGCGCCGCAGGAGGCGAGTGCCGAAGGAGTACGAGACGGACATGACGGGACCGGTGCTCCGCCGGGAGAGACCCGGCTCGAAGTATACAGTAAGGATTGGCGTCACCGCAGGGACGCCAATGCTCCCAGCAGCGAGCGTTCGTTCGACGTACCCGGCTGGCGCGCTCGCTCGGCGATCCGGTGGAGCGATGACGTAACGCTACCGCTGTATAGACACGCACGTCGCGGCCGGACCCCTATGCGTGAGCGCATCGGCGTGTCGGCGGGCCAGCGAGTCGGGCGCCGCACGAGGGCGGCATTCGTTTCCTTGCGACGACGTTCGCGACTCCACATTCTGGAGCTTCCGCTCCACCCTCACCGCTTTCCGCTCCTCCCGCAGCGCCCGAGGCACGCACGCGCCGACGCACGTCGCCGACGACGGCTCGACACCGCCGGCCGCTCCCGACGCACCGACCCACTGATTCACCGAAGCACGCTCGAGCGACCTCGCCAGACGGCGTAGGGGTACGCCGGACGTCACCGGTATCACAGCAGCGACTCGCCAACCGTCCACGCCGGCCGCGCACTCGGCCAGGGCGACCGGCTGTCGAGGACCATCGGATGACCTCCGGCACGCTCGCGGCAGCGCGGCGCCACCGGTTTCGACATACACCACCCCTCCGCCATCCGATTCGACGGCCACCACCGCCGTCCGCTTCTCCTCGTCCCCGCGCATGACCCTTCCCTACGCAGCGCCTCTGGACACCGAGCTGATCGCGCGCATCCGCGCCGGTGACGAGAGCGCGTTCGAGCGACTGTTCCACCGGTACTACCGCGAGCTGTGCGTGTTCGCGTCGCGCATCGACCGCGCGGGTGGCGCGGCCGAAGAGATCGTGCAGGAGGTGTTCTTCCGCATCTGGACGCGCCGCGAGCAGCTCCTCCCGGTGGAGTCGCTCTCGGGCTACCTGTACGCCGCCGTGCGCAACGTGGCCCTCAACCGGCTGGCGCGCGCGAAGACGGAGGATCGGTGGCGCGCCTCGTCGCAGCTCGATGCGCTCGACGCGCGCGCCGAGGCGCCGGCCGCGGATGCGGACATCCGGGAGACGGAGATGTCCATCGCCATTCACCGTGCGATCGGCCAACTGCCGCCCCGGTGCCGCGAGGCGTTCCTGCTCCGGCGCCAGCGGCAGTTGAGCTACGCCGAGATCGCGCAGGTGATGGGGACCTCGCCGAAGACCGTGGAGATCCAGATCGGCAAGGCGTTGCGGCTGCTCCGGCAGTCGCTCGCCGAGTGGCTCTGATGCGACCCGCAGGGGTCGCCGTAGGAGTCGCCGTAGGGGTGACCGTTCCCGCGCCGGTATCTAGGGCATGACGCACTCGACGCCTCCGCACCCGATTCGACTGATGCATCCCGACCCGGACTGGAACCTCCTCGACCGCTACCTGAGCGGCGAGTGCACGCCGGACGAGGCGAAGCTGGTGGACGACTGGCTGGCGTCGGATCCCTCGCACGTGCGACTGCTCGCGTCCATGCGCCGCGTGTGGAGCGAGGCGGCGAGCGCGCTGCCGGCGGTGGACGAGGAAGCGGGGTGGCGCGCGCTGCGCGAGCGCATCGCGGTACCGGCGGCGCCAGCCGCCGATCGGGTGCGGCCCGCGCGGCCCGTCGTGGTGCCGGCATTCACGATGCACCGTGCGCGCCGGGCGCCGTGGCGCGCGGGGGCGCTCGCCGCGGCGGCGGCGCTCGGCATCGGTGCCGGCGCGACCGGGTTGTGGCGGGTTGCGGCCCGGGGCCCGCGGAACCGCGCCGAGCCACCACGCGAGTACGTCACGGCGCGCGGCCAGCGCGCGGAGGTGACCCTCATCGACGGCACGCGCGTGTGGCTCAGCGTGGACAGCCGGCTCCGCGTCCCGCAGAGCTACGGCGCGACCTCGCGCGACGTGGAGCTGGATGGCGAGGCGTACTTCGTCGTGCAGCACGACGCGCGGCGACCCTTCCGCGTGCACGCCGGCGGTGGCGTGTCGGAAGACCTGGGTACCGAGTTCGACGTGCGCGCGTATCCCGGCGATTCCGATGCCATCGTGATCGTGGCCTCCGGACGCGTGGCGCTGGGGCCGGCCGCGACGGGCGGCGCGCATCGGGGCGCGCATCGGGGCGCGCATCGGGGCGCGCATCGCGGCGCGGAGCTCGGGCGCGGGCAGATGGGGCGGCTCGACCGGAGCGGCGGCGTGGAGGTGACGAGCGGCGTCGACCTCGATGCGTCGCTCGCCTGGCGGCGCGGCCGGTTGAGTTTCGACGAGCGCCAGCTCGCCTACGTGCTGCGCGACCTCGAGCGCTGGTACGACATCGACATCGATGTCGACGACAGCACGCTCGCGAGCGTGCCGATCACGGCGTCGTTCACCAACCAGTCCGCGGACGAGGCGCTCGCCATTCTCGCCGGTGCGCTCGGCGCCGAGTACACGCGCACCGGACGTCACGTGCGCCTCAGCACCGCGAGCGGCTCGCGCTGACCGCCGCGGAACATCGCGGGATCATCGACTCACATCACGCCCGGGTCACCCGGACTCCCCTGCTCCAACTCGGAGGTTGAACGCGTGCGTCTCTCGGTAATGCTATGGTGTGCCGCGGGACTCGTCCCGTGGCTCGTCGGGCCCGCCGCCGCGCAGACGGGCGTGCCGTCCGCGCCGCCCGGAACGAGCGCCGCGCCGACGAGCGGCGGCACTGGCGAGAGCTCGGCGGTGGCCGCTGGAGCGCGGCCGCAGAGCTCCGAGACGAAGCCGTTGGAGCGGAGGGTGTCGCTCGATCTCCGGAACGTGACGCTCAAGGACGCGTTGCACGCGATCGACCGGCAGGCGCATCTCGGGCTCGCGTTCACGCCGCGCGTGGTGCCGGTGAACCGGCGCGTGAGCGTTCACAGCGACAGCATCACGGCCGGGGAGGCGCTCGAGCGCGTGCTCAGAGGGACGGGCGTGAAGGCCGTGGTGACGACGAGCGAGACGGTGATGCTGGTGAAGGAGGAGAGCGACCGTCGGGATGCGGAGGTGGACACCACGGGCCACGCGGCAGTGCTCGTGCGGGTGGTGGACACGACCACGAGCAAGCCGATCGCGGGGGCGGTGATCGGGGTGCAGGGGACGCGGCTCACGACGACGACGAACGAGCAGGGGTTCGGGCTCCTGCGCAGCGTGTCGTCGGGGCTCCGGGTGATGACGGTGCGCTTCTTGGGCTACGCGCCGGCGGAGCGGCAGATCGTCGTCCCCGACAGCGGCTACCTCCGCGTGGACTTCGCGCTCCACATGGGGATGACGCGGCTCCAGGACGTGGTGACCACCGCGACGGGGCAGCGGCGGCGCTACGAGCTGGGGAACGACATCACGATCCTCGACGTCGATTCGATCGTGGCGACGCAGCCCATCTCGAGCGTCACCGATCTGTTGGAGGGAAGGGTGCCGGGGCTCACGGTGCAGCACACGAGCGGGGCGCCGGGCGATCCGAGCCGGCTCCGGCTCCGCGGGAACGACCCGATCGTGATCGTGGACGGAGTCCGGGTGTACGCGGCGCAGTCGGACTCCAACAGCGCGAACCTCGCATCCAACAAGTTCGGCGGGTTCTTCAGCAGCGGGCAGCAGGTCGCCGCGCCGTCACCGCTCGATCAGATCGACCCCAACAGCATCGAGACCATCGAAGTGATGAAAGGGCCGTCGGCGGCGACGCTGTACGGCCCCGACGCGGCGAACGGGGTGATCGTGATCACCACGAAGCGCGGCCGCTCCGGTCCCGCGACCTGGTCGGTGAGTGCATCGCGCGGCACGTCGTACATGCCGGGACAGTACCCGATCGGCACGTACCGGTGGGCGCACGATTACCATGGCCACACGCCACTGTTCTGCGGGATCGCGACGTTCACCTGCGTGCAGGACAGCGTCGCGCACTTCCAGGCGCTCAACGACGACAAGTACACGGTGCTCGGCCACGGCGCGAGCACCAACCTGTCGCTGGGCGTCTCCGGCGGCACGACGGGGCTCACCTACGCGCTCCAGGGGAGCTACTCGGACGAGACGGGAATCCCCAAGCTGCCGGACGTCGAGCGCCAACGCTTCCAGGCGGAGCACGGGACCGCGCCTCCCTCGTGGATGGAGCACCCGCAGCAGCTCACGTCGTGGAGCGGCACGGGGAGGCTCACCGCCAAGCTCGGGGAGCGCGCCGATGCGTCGATCTCCACGATGCTCACGCGGGAGAAGCAGCGGCGCTCGACGCTCGAGCAGCAGATCGCGACGCTCATGACCACGTACGTCGACCCCGCGACCGGGACGTACTGGCGAGGGAGCGCGTTCACCTTCAGCCCAGTGGACGCGCTGCTCCCCGACTTCTACCAGCGCGCCACCGACGATGCCACGAACTTCACCAACTCGGCGAGCATCAACTGGCGTCCGCGCACCTGGCTCACCACGAGCGCCGATGCGGGGATCAACGTGGTCAGCCGCGATGACGAGATCCTCCTCCCGCGCGGCATGCTCGCGTTCAGCGACAGCGCGGGGCGGCTCAACACGGGGCATGGCGGCTCCGTGGTGAGCACGGTGAACCTCCGGGCGACCGCGACGGCGCCGCTCCCGCTCGGCTTCCATCTCCAGATCGCGACGGGAGCCAACTACACCAAGACCGCCACCTCCTCCCTCAGCACCGGCGTCACCGGCCTGGCGGATGGGACCAGCTCGATCAACAACGCCTCGGAGATCGACTTCGCCACGCAGGCGTCCACGGACGTGACCAGCTTCGGCTGGTACCTCGAGCCGTCGTTCACGCACCGGAGGTTCACCATCTCCACCGGCCTGCGCCTGGATGGCAGCTCGAGCTTCGGCAGCAACGTCAAGCTCCCCGTCTTCCCCAAGCTCGGCGCCTCGTGGCTCATCTCCGAGGAGCCGTTCTTCCCGTTCAAGAACTTCTTCGATGTGTTCCGCGTGCGCGCGGCGTACGGGCGCGCCGGCGTGTGGCCCGGGCCGGCCGACCAGCTCCGCCTCTACACCACGGCGCGCCCGTGGTGGGATGGTGGACTCGAGGATGCGACGGAGATCAGGAGCACGAGCATCGGCAACTCGCAGCTCCGCCCCGAACGCTCGACGGAGATGGAAGGGGGCTTCGACGCCGACATGCTCGGCGACCGGCTCTCGATCGGGGTCACCGGTTACCGGAAGATGCGCTACGACGCGATCATGTCCGTCCCCGTCGCGCCGTCGGTGTACGGCGACTTCGTGACGATGATGCAGAACATCGGGGTGATCCGGAACACGGGGCTCGAGCTGAACGTGACGACCCAGCTCGTGCGCACCGACCCGTTCACGTGGAGCACCAACTTCAACCTGAGCCGGAACCACAACATGGTGACCAAGCTCGGGGCGGGTGTGTTGCCATTCGGGTACAACGATGCCCGCGTGGTGGCCGGCTACCCGCTCTTCGGGCGGTGGGCGCGGCCGATCCTCGGCTTTTCCGATGTGAACCAGAACGGCGTGATCGAGCGCGATGAGGTGCTGCTCGGCGACACGGCGGTGTTCATGGGCGCGAGCGAGCCGAACTACGAGGCGAACCTGTTCAACACGTTCTCCTTCTTCCGCGGCGCGCTCACGGTGAGCGCCGGCTTCGCGTACCAGGATGGGTTGACGCAGATCAACCAGGTGGTGAACGGAGCGGGGGTCGGGATCTTCTCCCCCGGCGTGAGCGATCCGTCGTCCTCGTTCAGCCAGCAGGCCGCGGTCGCCGTGATGGACGAGACCTCGTACGGCCTCCTCCAGACGGTGAACACGCTGCGGCTGAACAGCATCTCCGTGGCGTTCAATGCGCCGCCCACCCTCGCGCGCCGCTTCGGGACCAAAGCGCTCTCGATCGCGCTCCAGGGGACGAACGTGGGGCTCTGGACCAACTACGCGGGGAAGGATCCCAACGTGAACGCGTTCGCGACGGGCAACTCGGTGATGGACACCGGGGTGCTCCCCATGCCGCGGTCGTGGCAGCTCACCGTCCACGCCACCTACTGAGCGGAGCGCTCCCATGCCGATGACCAACACGTCACTCGCCGCGCGCCACTCCGGGCGGCGCCCGCACGATCGGGCACGGGCGACGATCGCCGCGCTGCTTCTCTGCATGCTCGTCGGCGGTGCCGGCGCCTGCTCACCGGACAGCCTGCTCGGCGACAAGCCGCTGCCGCCGGATGTGCCGGATCCGACGCAGACGCACACCGCGGCCGGCGCGGTCGCCGCATACCACGGTGCGCTCGTCGCGCTCCGATACGCCTTCGCCGGCCGCGGCGAATCGTTCGTCCCGGTGAGCGGACTGCTCACCGATGAGCTTCGCTACGGCGACCTGGGGCAGCTCGGAGCAGTGGATTCTCCCATGCTCGTGGACAGCCGGTTCATGCCGGAGGATCCGGGGGTCACTTCGGACTCCCTCACGCCGTTCCCGATCACCACGGTGTACGGGCTGCTGCACAAGGCGCGCGGCCAGGCGGAGGAAGCGCGCGGCGCGCTGCTCACCTACGCCACGGACAGCTCTCCCGCGCTCGTCGGACATCTCGACACAATAGAGGGGTACGCCGATGTGTTCCTGGCCGACCTCTTCTGCTCCGGCGTTCCGCTCAGCACCCTCGACTACAACGGCGACTTCACGTACGCCGCCGGCTCGAGCACCGAGGAGGTCTACGAGCACGCGCTGGCGCTCTTCGACTCCGCGCTCACGCTCTCGTCGGACAGCGAGGCCGTCATGAACCTCGCGCGCCTGGGGAAGGGTCGCGTGCTGCTCGATCTCGGCCGGTATGCGGAAGCGGCGCAGGCGGTGGCCGACGTGCCCGACGACTTCCGCTACGCGTTCGAGTACGATGCCACGGACGCCGACCAGGGTGTCAGCAACGACTTCTCGAATCGGAGCTTCGTCTACTCCGACATGAGGCGCGCCGCCGGCGGCGGCTTCCCGCTGACGATGGCCGATACCGAGGGGGTGAACGGACTCCCGTACGTGTCGGGCGGCGATCCACGCACGTCGTGGGTGGTCGTGGACACGAACCGGTACGGACACCCGCGCTGGCGCCCCGAGGGCCTCCTCGAAGACGGGAGCGGCTCGGTGGTGCTGGCGAGCGGGATCGAGGCGCGGCTCATCCAGGCCGAGGCGGCGCTCCAGGCAGGCGGCGCGGACTGGCTCGCGA
>DASUXC010000146.1:0-16036 GCA_036378095.1 Gemmatimonadaceae bacterium
GTGTCGCGCGCGGATCCGCGCGGCCTCGGCGCGGGCCCCTTCGCGCGAATCGGCGGGGGTGGAGTCGCGGGGGAGGGGGAGGGGGAGGGGGCTGGGGGGCGCGGATGCGGCGGCACGGGGGGCAGCGCGCTCGCCAGGCGCCCCGCCGGGCGCGCCGGCGAGCGTGCCGGCGAGCGTGCCGGCGAGCGCGTGTCTGACCAGCGATTCGACGTCGCGCTCCGGCGCCGAGAGTCGCGCCGGCGCCGGACGGGCGGCCAGCGCGGCCGCGCGCGCTGCGGCGAGCGCGGCCGCCACACCCGGCATCGCGCGCGCGATCGCCGCGTCCACGGCGGCGGCCTCGCTCAGCAGGTACAGGTCGCGCTCGAGTGGATCTCCCGCCGGCGCCGCCTGGGCGGTGCCGCGCGCCACGCGCTCGGCCTGCTCCATCGCCAACAGGCGGTAGCGCGCGAGGGCGGCGTCCGCTCCTCCTGCCCCGCGCGCGGGGAGCGCGCGCGGCAGATACAGCTGCTCGCCATCGGTGGCGGGGAGCGGCGCGCGGCTGGCCGGGCGCCCGGAGGCGAGACGGCGCAGGCGCGCCCCCCACCCGCGCTCGCGCGGATCGTCCGCGTCGGCAATGGTGAGCGGGCGGTCGTACATCGCGCGGAGCAGGAGCTCCAGCCGGCGGCGCACCAGGTCCAGCTCCAGCTCGCTTCGGCTCCGGCGCGCGCGCCATCGCCGCCAGAGCCCGGCGGGGGACCAGGCCGACCCGTGCTCGGCGTCGCGGGCGCCGCTTCGATGCTGGATGTCGCGAGTCACGACCGCTCGACTGTCCTGAGGCTGCTCCGTGTGCCGCACGCGCCGATCGCCCGGCAAGCGCCGGAGCGAGTGACCGGAACCTACGGACGCGCCGGGCGAGCGACAAGCAGCCTACGCGCCGCACGACGCGCGCGGTGGTCGCGATGACGGGACTCCGGCCCCCATGTCGATCCCGCCCCTCCTCGTTCGACGTACGGGGTAGAGCCGGCACTCGTCGATCGGCCGCGATCGGCCGATCCCCGGCTCCTCACCCGCAGCGAGGGACACACCGAATGCGATTCATGATGCTGTACAAGCCGGGACGGGAATCCGATGCGCCGCCGACGGAGCAGGAGATGTGCGACATGGGAGCGCTGATCGAGGACATGGCGCGCGCCGGCGTGCTGCTCGCCACCGACGGCCTCATGCCCAGCAAGCACGGCGCGCGCGTGCGCTGGGCGGACGGCGAGATGCACGTCACCGACGGCCCGTTCGCCGAGGCGAAGGAGCTCATCGGCGGCTTCGCGATCGTTCGGGCGGACTCGAAGGCGCAGGCGATCGAGCTGGCCAAGCGCTTCCTCTCCGTGGTACGCCAGGGGGAGAGCGAGATTCGCCTGATGCACGACGCGCCGGCGTTCCCGCCCGCGAGCGGCCCCGCTCACACCCTCGAGGAGGCGGAGGCGCTCGCGCGCGTACGAGGGCGGCCGACGCCGTAGCGCGGGGCGAGCGTTAGATGCGGCCCTCGCGAAGTGGCGGCTCTCGGACTCAGGCTCGGGCTACGGCACACGCCGAGAGCTCGCTGTACCTTTCCGCCGCTGGCGCGGGGTCATGGAGCCTCGGCGCCCGGCGTGTCGAAATGTGAGAGGCTCGTGCGACGTTCAGGTAGAGCACGAGAGCGGAGGGCCGCTCTCGTTCACCTCCACGGGAGACGGACAATGCGTGTCATGGTGATGGTCAAGGCGACGAAGGACTCGGAAGCGGGCGTGATGCCGAAAACGGAGCTGCTCGCCGCGATGGGGAAGTTCAACGAGGAGCTGGTCAAGGCGGGGGTGATGCTCGCGGGGGAAGGGCTGCACCCGAGCTCGAGGGGAGCGCGGGTGAAGTTCTCGGGGCAGAAGCGCACGGTGGTCGACGGCCCGTTCGCCGAGACGAAGGAGCTCATCGCCGGCTTCTGGCTCTGGCAGGTGCGCTCCATGGACGAGGCGATCGAGTGGGTGAAGCGCTGCCCGAATCCGATGGAGGGTGAATCGGAGATCGAGATCCGCCCGGTGTTCGAGGCGGACGACTTCGGCGCCGAGTTCACCCCCGAGCTGCGGGCGCAGGAGGAGCAGCTTCGCGCGCAGGCGGAGGCGAACGCGAGGAAGTGAGCGGCCGCGTCAGCCGGCCCCCCCGCCCTCCCCGCTCCCTCCGCCTCCCCCGCTCCCCCGGCGCGCGCGATAGGCGCGCACCTTCTGCCGGTTGGCGCAGGGCATCGCCGAGCACCAGCGGCGCTTGCCGGGGCGGGAGGTGTCGAGGAAGAGGGAGGTGCAGCGGGGGTCGGCGCACTCGCGCACGCGCGCGATCGCGGGGGATGCGGCGAGGTCGATCGCGTCGCGCGCGAGGAAGGCGAGCACCGCCTGGAGGGGGTCGTCGGCCGCCCATTCCACCCCGTCGCCGCGGGGGAGGAGACTTGGCGCCGGCGGCGCGTGCGCGGCGTGCGCGTTGAGCAGTCGGACGTCGGCCGCGCTCGGTGCTCTTCCCGCCGCGCGGGCGCGCACGACGTCGTACACCGCCTCGCGGAGGCGGCGCGCCGTCTCCACATCTTCGCTAGTCAGGCGCTCCGCCCGCAGGCGCACCGGGAGCGCCGCCTCCTCCACCCACCGGGCGAGGTCGGCGGGGAGGGTGAGCCCCTCCGTCATCTCGCCGCGGCGCTCCCTGACCGTGCGAGTGAAGTCGAGGCACGGCCGCCCCGCGCCGAACAGGAATCGCATCGTGTCCTCCGACCCTCCATCTCGTGTCCTCGCGCGCCCCGTCGCGCTTGACGGGCCCGCGCATGGCGGATAATGTGTCCGTGTACACCAGTATAGTAGGTGTACGCGCGCCGGGCGTCACCCGGATCGGGCGGCGGGGTCCGAGCCCGCCGCCATCGCATCAGCCATCACATCATAAGTAGGAGTCGACATCGTGCCGCTCGTTCGCATCGACCTTCGCCGTGGCAAGCCCGCCGCGTACCGCCGCGCCCTCGCCGCCGCCGTCCACCAGGCCCTCGTGAGCGAGGTCGGGATTCCGGAGGATGACCGCTTCCAGATCGTCAGCGAGCACGATGCCGATGATCTGATCTACGACCCGCACTACATGGGGGTGGAGCGCACGGACGACATCGTGTTCGTGCACATCACCTTCCGGCGCGGTCGGAGCCCCGAGGTGCGCCAGGCGCTCCACCGGCGCATCGCCGAGAATCTCGCGCGCGACCCCGGGGTCCGTGCCGAGGACGTGGTGATCGTGCTCGTGGAGAACGACCCGGTGGACTGGTCCGTGGGGAACGGGGAGGCGCAGCTTCTTCGATTCCTCCCGCCGCAGCTTCCCACGGGGCCGGTCGGCGAGCCGCCCGCCGCTACAGCGTCGCCGCGATGAGGTCCGCCATCGCCCCCGCGAGATCGGGGTCATCGGTGAGCGGGCCCACCAGCGCGGCGTGGCACGCGTTGTAGGCGGGGATCCCGCTCGCCATGAGGCGGGCGGTGGAGACGATGAGCCGCGTGCCCGGTCCCTCCGCGAGCCCCTGGTCGCGGAGCCGGCGCACGCGGTTGGCCAGCTCCACGAGGGCGGTGGCGGTGGCGAGTGGGACGCCCCCTTCGTGGGCGACGATCTCCGCCTCGCGCTGCGGGGGCGGGTGGTCGAACTCGAGCGTCACGAAGCGCTGGCGCGTGCTCGGCTTGAGGTCCTTGATCGCGTGCTGGTAGCCCGGGTTGTAGGAGATGACGAGCTGGAAGCCGGGCGCCGCCTCGACGATCTCCCCGGTGCGCTCGATGGGGAGGATGCGGCGGTCGTCGGTGAGCGGGTGGATGACGACGGTGGTGTCCTGCCGTGCCTCGACCACTTCGTCCAGGTAGCAGATCGCCCCTTGGCGCGCGGCGACGGTGAGGGGGCCGTCCACCCACACCGTCTCGCCGCCCTGGATGAGATAGCGTCCGGTGAGGTCGCTGGCGGAGAGGTCATCGTGGCAGGCGATCGTGACGAGCGGGCGGCCGAGCCGCCACGCCATGTGCTGGACGAAGCGTGTCTTGCCGCACCCCGTTGGCCCCTTGAGCATCACGGGGAGCCCGCGCTCGTGGCACATGGCGAAGATCTCGCGCTCGTTGCCGGCGGGGACGTAGTACGGCTCTTCGGGCCCGGGCCAGCTCACCCCATCGCGGCCGTGAGGGCGCGGCACCGCGGTCGCGGCGGGCGCGGCGGGCGCGGATGCGAAATTGTTCCCCTGTGGAGCGTTCACGCGCGCACCTTCCTGCCGTAGACGTACTGGGACTGCAGCTCCCGGACGAGGGAGAGGAGCGCTCCGGGGCGGATGGGGTAGGCGCCGGTCAGGATCTGCGAGACGCGCGGCTGGGTGATGCCGAGTCGCTCGGCGAGGTCTTTCTGCGTGTGGCACCCCATGGCGCGCGCCAGGGCGCGGAGCTCGTCCGGGGAGACGGTGCGCGCGGGCTGCTTCGTGCGCTTTCGTGGGGGCATGGGGGTGAGGTCGTAGGGGCGGCGTACTCGGGCGTGACCAGTCCGGCGAGCACCGCCGGTGTCGGGAATTGTCTCCCCGCTACCATAAACAATTTATTGCACGGCCGGAAGAGGGGTGCCGCGAGCGCCGGACTGCCGGAGGGCATCGGGGTTGGGATGTGCGCGGCTCATCGGCGTGGTCGTCGCCGCCGCTTCGGGTGGAGATAGAGCGCCTGGAGCTCGCGAACGAGAGTGAGGAGGGGGCCGGGGCGGATGGGGTAGGTGCCGGTGAGGATCTGCGAGACGCGTGGTTGGGTGATGCCGAGCTGCTCGGCGAGCGCCTTCTGCGTGCGGCAGCCCATGGCGCGCGCGAGCTCGCGCAGCTCGTCGGGTGTCACGGTTGGAGGGGTTGGTCTCGTGGGCATCGGTGTTGACAGGCGCAATAAAGAATTTATATTCGGCTTTCCTTCGGCACCCGACTCGAGTGGCGCGATCGTCGGCGCCAAACATGGGGCGTGCACCGCGCGCCGGGACATCGTGTCGTGTGCGGTATAAACGATTTATTGCACGAGTGGACATTGGGGTCGGCGACGCGTGTGCGTGTGACGTGCGGGGTAGGGGGGCGCGGCGCCCGGGGTGGTGACGTGGAGTGCCGCGGCATTCGGGACGGCTCTCACGTGGAGGGGAACGATGATGCCAGGCGCGGGTGGGCGGGATGGACCCGCATGGATCGATCTCTTCGAGGCTTCCAGGGAGATGCGGTTCGTGACGTTGGAGCGGCTGCCGGAGGTGGCGCGCACGCTGGCGGCCGCTGGTTGGGTGGTGATCGCGGCGTACGCGGAGGGGGGCGCGTCGCTCGCGTTTCGCGGAGTGCCGCGGCGGCTTCGATGCTTCGGTGGAGCGAACGGCTGGCGTGACGATGAGTTTCCGGGCGGGGTGGAGAGCGGGGCAGGGGCGGGGGAGGGGGAGGGGGAGGGGGAGGGCGCGGGGGAGGAAGCGTCGGGTCGCGTGGCGCTCGCGTACGAGGACGAGATGAGCGAGCGGCGGTCGAGCGGGGCGGTGTCCGTGGGGCGGGGCGCGTGGTGGACGGTCGCGCTCTCGGTGCCAGTGGAGCGTGGGGAGCCGCGGGCGTACGTGCGACTCGTGCGGCACGTGGGCGGAGGCGTGCCGGGGGAGGAGGAGAGCGCGGACTTCGCGGTGCCGGCGTCCGAGGTGGACGCGTTGCTCGTGCTGCTCGGGGGTGTGGTGCGACAGGCCCGGAGGCACGGTGTGCTGGCGTTGCCGTGACCGCTCAGCGGCGGCGTGTCTTCCGGGGGAGTCGAATGTCGGGCGGGAGGAAGTACGACAGCGGCTTGTCGTACACGAGAGCGAATCGAGAGAGCTCGATGGCATCCACCCGGCGCTCGCCCGACTCGCACTTGGAGACGAACGACTGCTGCTGGTCGAGGATGTCCGCGACCGCCTGCTGCGTGAGGTCGGCCTCCTTGCGGGCGTGCCTGAGCTGACGCAGCAGGTACTGGTACTCGGGTGTGTGCACCGAGCTCACGAGCGCGAACCCTGGTCGGTCATCCGGGTCGAGCTTGCCATCTCGGCGGAATTATCCCAAAATGGGATATTCGCCCATCGTCAGGCATCTCGGACCCCCGCCGTCGAACGGATCGTGGACACTCCAAATCAACGGGGCGACGAGCCTCCCGAGGTCGAGGCGTTGCTGCGCGGGGATCGGGCGGCGTTCGCGAGCGTGTACGCGGCGCACTACGAGGAGTTGTGCCGGTACGCCGCGCGTTTCCTGCGCGACCGGGAGGGGGCGGAGGATCTCGTCCACGACGTGTTCCTGCGCATCTGGCGCGACCGCGAGCAGCTGGCGATCAGGGGAGGGGTGCGGAGCTACCTGTACGCCGCCGTTCGGAACCGCTCGCTCGACGTGCTTCGGCGCGCGCGCACCGAGGTGGCCGTCATCGAGGCCAGCGAGCGGTTGGAGCCACCCACGCCCGCGAGCGACGGTGGCGTGGAGGCGGCGGTGGCGACCGCCGATGTCGCGGCGGCGTTGCAGCGGGCGATCGACGAGCTCCCGCCGCGCGTGCGCGAGGCGATTCTCCTCCGGTGGCAGCGGCAGCTCACGAACCGGGAGATCGCCGAGTCGCTGGGCGTGACCATCAAGACCGTGGAGGCGCACCTGGCGCGGGCGTATCGCGCGCTCAGGGAGAGTCTTCCGCCTTCGCTTCGCGACAGCGTGTGAGCGCCGTCCCGTCGTTGGAGAGGGTGGGCGTCCAGCCGCTCACCACGCCGCCGGGCGATTCCATGTAGGGTGACGCTCCACCCCATCCGTCACATCTCCGTCATCGTCGCGGCGCGTGCACCACGTCGGACGGTGATCGGGGACAGGGAGCCACGCCAGAGCGGGTCGGTTCGTTCCGCGTCGTGCCTCCCGCGAACGTTCCCCACCTCAGCCGTCATCATCGTGTCCAGTCATCGCTTCGAGCATCTCGACCTCGACCTGTTGTATCGCTTCGCCGCCGGCGCGGCATCGCCGGACGAGCACGAGCGTGTGGCGGCATGGCTGGCGGAGGATGCGGAGCGCGGGGTGCTGCTGGATGCGCTCGCGGCGATGGCGGAGCGCCCCGAGGAGCTCTCGCGGTCGTTCGACGCCGGCTCCGCCAGGGCGAAGCTCGAGCGGGAGCTCGCGGCGCTCGATGGCGATGCCGTGGAGGCGTCGGCGCCACGGATGGTGATGCGGGCGCGCGTGTCGCGCGAGGTGGCGCGGCCGCGTGTGGCACCCTTCACCACCGCCGCCAGCGGAGGGTGGCGGCGGGTCGCCGTGGCTGCGGGCATCGTGGCGCTGCTCGCTGGGGGCGTGTGGTGGGTGGGGGCGCGTGGAGGCATCGGTGGGGGAGGGGGAGCGCCGGTGGAGCACGATTACGCTACCACGCGCGGCCAGTTGATGAGATTCCGACTTCCGGATGGCACCGGCGTGACGCTCGGGGCGGCGAGCCGGCTGCACTACGCCGAGGGGGGCGGAGCCGGCGCGCGCGAGGCGAGGCTCGAGGGGGAGGCCGAGTTCGAGGTGGTGCACGACGAGCGGCATCCGTTCGTGGTGAGGGCCGGCGGGGCGGTGGCGCGCGACATCGGGACCACCTTCGGGGTGCGGGCGTATCCCGGGGATTCCGCGGCGAGCGTGGTGGTGGCGGAGGGAAGCGTCTCGCTGAGCACAGAGGGGGAGGGGGAGGCGAACCAGGGGAAGAGCGAGCGGGTGCTCGAGGCCGGCGAGCTGGGGCGGGTGGCGCGTGGGGGGACGCCCGTGGTGGAGCGGGTGAACGCGGCGCGCTACCTGGCGTGGACCGAGGGACGGCTGGAGTTCGACGACGTACCGCTGCGCGACGTGGCCGCGCAGCTCGCGCGCTGGTACGACGTGGACATCGTGCTCGCCGACAGCGCGCTCGCGGGGCGCCGGTTCACCGGGGCGTTCCAGGGGGAGACCGTGGAGCAGGTGCTCGACGCGCTCGCGCCGCCGCTCCACGTGCGATACGAGCGACGGGGGCGCACCGTCGTGCTGCACGCATTGCCTAACGACCACTAGCATCCCGGCGGCGGGAGTGCCGCCGGGCGGCGTCACCCACGGGGTTTCGACACCCCGGGCCGGAGGCACATCCATGAGAGGGGAATCGACGCGGCGCATGGCCGCGATCATCGGGGCGCTGGTGCTGCCGTGTGTGGCGGCGGCCGCCGTCCCCGCGCAGGGCGGGGGCGGGGCGGCTGGGGGCGCGGCGTCGGCGACCGCCGCGCTCGGGCCCGCAGCGGGCGCGCCGGGCGGGACGGCAGGGACGGCGGCGGCGCGGGCGGCGGGGGCGAACAGTGTGCGGCCGCAGGCCCGGCGCGTGACGCTCGAGCTGCACGACGCGGCGCTGCGCGAGGCGCTCAAGGAAATCGCGCGGCAGAGCGGGGCCGAGCTTCTGTACAGCGAGTACGTGGTACCGCTCGACCGGCGCATCACCATCACCGTGCGCGAGGCGACGGTGGAGGAGGCGCTCCGGGCGGCGTTGAAGGGGACGGGGGTGGAGGTGCGGCCGACGGCGACCGGGGAGCTCATGCTCGTCCGGCCGGCGCGGCCGGCGCCGCCATCTCGCGAGCAGCGCGGGTCGGTGAGCGGGCACGTGACCGATTCGACCAGCGGGGCGCCGGTCGTCGGCGCGGCCGTGTCGCTCGAGGGGACCACGTTCGTGGTCGCGACCGACGGGGAGGGGGCGTACCGGCTCGCGAGCGTGGAGGCGGGGGAGTACACCATGGTCGTGCGCCGGCTCGGCTACGCGCGGGTGGCGCGGAAGATCACGGTGCCGGCAGATCGAGATACGACCGTGGACGTCAGGCTCGCGCCGGCGGCGGGGGTGCTGGAGCAGGTGGTGGTGACGGGGGCGATGATCCCGACGGCCATCAAGGCGATCCCGACGCCGATCACAGTGGTGACCGACAGCCAGATCGCCCGGCAGTACATCAGGCGCACGGATCAGATCTTCCGGGAGTTCGTGCCCGGCGTGATCGCGTGGGACTTGGGGCTCACCGGCTCCGACCAGAACTCCGTGGCTGCACGCGGCGCAAGCTCACTTTTCGTGAGCAGCACACCCAAAATCTACATCGATGGTGTCGAAGCGTCCAATGCGACATTCACGGTGATAGACCCGAGCAGCATCGAACGAGTGGAGATCGTTCGCGGCCCGGAGGCGGCGACACTCTATGGTTCCGATGCGATGGGCGGCGTAATGCAGGTGTTCACCAAGCGCGGATCTCGTGGCATGACGCGACCGCAGGTCGATGCAGAGGTATCGCTCGGCGCCATCCAGAGTCAGTTCCAGCACGGAGGTACGCTGCGCCAGAACTACTCCTTCAGTCTACACGGCGGAAGTGAGTCCGCTGGCTATAACATCGGCGCGTCCTACGGACATATCGGAGATTGGTTGCCTGGCTTTTTTCTGTCGAGCCCGAGCCTCTATGGCGGCGTGCACATCGTCAATCGAGGCTTGACGCTCGACCTGTCGGCCCGGTCGTATTCACAGTCGATGGGCTTCACCAACAATCCGAGGTTCGTCGCGTTGGGTCTCTCGGATTCGACCCTACCTTACGAGCAGGCGACCTTCGGGCAGCAGACGGCCGGGATCGACGCCAAGTTCGCTGCCACGTCCTGGTGGCGACACCAGCTCACGCTGGGTGTCGACAGATTCGATCTGGACGACCACAGCACGCGTGCCCGATTGACCACGCCTGCGGACACCTTTCTGTACGTGTTCCAGGGCGCCAGGAAGAAGAGCTCGGTGCGCTACAACACGTCCATGCGCATGACGCTGGGCTCAGATGTAACGGCGACAACGACTCTGGGGATCGATCACTGGGAGCTGTCCGACAACTCGTTCGTGGTGAACGCCGCTACAAATCTCAAAGGACCGATTGGGTCCGACCCCAACAGCCCTGTGCTCCCCGACCGGGAAGTGACGTCGAACACCGGCTACTTCGGACAGCTGCAGGTCGCCACGAAGGACGCATTTTTCGCAACTGCCGGCATTCGCGCCGAGCGCAACACGAACTTCGGGAGCAGTCACCCCACCGTCGTGGCGCCGAAGGTAGGACTAACCTATGTCGCGGAACTTGGCGCCCTGACGCTCAAAGTGCGTGGATCGTATGGCGAGGCGATCAGGCCGCCGACGTCATCGGAGCGCGTGTTCTCGAGAAGTCCGTACTTCGTCATTCTCGCAAACGAGAGCATCAAGCCCGAGCGGCAGCGTGGGACGGACTTCGGAGTCGATGTCGTGGCGGGGCCGAGATGGTCGTTCGGTGCGACGTACTATTCCCAGATAGCAACCAACCTGATTCAGCGCGTGCTAGTGAGCACCGCGAGCACCCCGCCGTCGTTCCAGTTCCAGAACCTCGGTCAAATCAACAACACTGGACTGGAGCTCGAGGGAACTCTTCACTCGTCCGTCGTCGATATCACAGCGCACTACGCCATCACCAGCAGCAAGGTTCGGCACCTCGGCAGTGAGTACCAGGGCGATCTCCAACCAGGCGATCAAGTCCTCGGCATCCCGCGGCATACCGGCGGTGTAACTGCGACGTTTCGGCCTCGTGAAGGGACCGATCTGTCGGTTGGACTCAGCTACATCGGCGAGTGGACCAACTATGACTACCTGGCTCTCTACGGCGGTGAGGACCGTGGTGCGCTACGGAACTACTGGAAAACGTATCCGTCGTTCGTCAAGGCGAACGTTGCCGTGACACAGCAGCTAGGTCGTGGACTCAGCGGCTTCGTCTCGATTGAAAACGTTGCGAACAGTCGGGCGTACGAGGGGGACAACTACAACCCGGTGCAAGGGCGCATCACTATGATGGGCTTCCATGTGCACTACTGAGATGCCAGTGACACGCCTCCACTCCAGCGGTCTGAAAGTGCGCCTGTGGATGCTGGCACTCGGCGCCCTTCCCACGATCACGCTCCGTGCGAATGCACAGGGGAGTCCAACACGCAGCGTCACGGCGAGCAGCGCGAGCTCCGCACGATCACCGGCCAGGGCAGCCAAATCGATTCACGTGTCGCAGGATCGGTCGGAGAATCCCTTCTTCGAGACGGCTGTCGCGGTCGATCCCGCAGATCCCAAGCACCTCATCGGTGCGGGTATCGAATACCTCCGCGATGGCACGGCTGGAATCTCGGTGTACACGTCCTGGGACGACGGCCGCACGTGGACGCGAGGTGCCCGAGCGGGGACGGACAGCACAATCTTCGCCGGCTTCGATCCGGTGGTTCTCTTTGGGCCCGGCGGAATACCCTACCTCGCGCGTAGCGACGAGCACGTTCATGTCCACCGCTCACTCGACGGCGGAAAGACGTGGCTACCGGGAGTGATAGTTCCTGGAGGAACCTACGATCGAGAGTACATCGCGGTCGATCACACCGGACGCTATCGCGGGCGAATGTATCTGGTTGGACTGCTCGACGACTATCGCCTCGACGGCACCCGCATGGGGACGATCGGCCTGAGCATTTCCACCGACAGCGGGAAGACATTTGGTGAAGCGCGGCGGCTGACAGAAGCGGGCGGAGCTTCGGTGATGGCCATGGACCTTGTCGTTGCACCGGACGGGACGATTCTGGTCCCGTACAAGGCGGATCCGCTGCAGCGTAATGAGGCGTCCGACTCCACCTTGCTGCGAATCATGCGGTCGACGGACGGAGGAGCGACATTCAACCGCAGCTCGGAAGTGGCATCGATCACCCTCCCGAGGAATCTGCGAGGACGAGCGCAGGGCGTAAGCCCAAACGTTCCGATGGCCATCGACACGACCGAGGGTCGGTTTGCTGGGCACATGTATCTTGCCTGGTCAGAATACGACACCACGGAATCAGGACACGCATTTCGGGTGAAGGTCGCAATCTCCGCCGATGCGGGACGATCCTGGCGCGTGACAACGGTGAGCGACCACGCGCTGTCGGCGGATCAGACGACCGCCGCGATCAGCGTCAATCAGGATGGGGTGGTTGGCGTTACCTGGTATGACAGGCGGGCGGATCCGACCGGCGGCTGTCAGCAGCTATACTTCGCAGCATCGCTCGATGGAGGGGCGACCTTCACGCCCAATCTCCTCGCTGGCACGACGCAGCCTCTCTGCCCGAGTGCCGCTGTGAACTGGATTCCCAAGTCATACGCGTTCGTCGACACCGATCGCCCGCTCTCCCCGGACGGACGGCCTGTCCACGTAGTGGGATTCTTCTCTCCGACCGCGCGCTTCCGGAACGGCGGTGATACACAGGGACTAGTTACCGACACGACGGGCCGCTTTCGTGCGTTTTGGATAGGGCCGGGCCGAACAAACGTGGCGCAGCTGATGTTCACGACGATCATCGTCGACTCGGGGGCCATCGCTGCGGCACGAAACAACGGCACTGCCGACGTGACCACTGGCGTGAGGCTGAACGTCGGAACCGCCGCGATCGATACGGTGGCGCACACCATTGCCGTCCGGGTGAGCCTCACGAACGAAACCCGCTATCCGATTCGTCCGCCCCTCACGCTCACCCTGGTAGCATGGCAGACCGCTCTCAATGGCCTGCGTGCTGTCGACGCGGAGAACCAGTCCGACGGAGTCGGCGCACGATGGACCGTGGCGGCTCGCAGCGACTCACTTCTCGCGCCCAATCAGCGCAGCTCCGAGCGGGTTCTGACGTTTCGCTACCGAGCGGGGTCGCCGGCAGCACCGAATGCCGCGGAGCCGCTACGGCTCGCCTTTCGAGTGACCGCAGTGTCGGCCGGGGGAGCCGCCTCCGGAGCGACAGCAGCACCGTAGAATGACAGCGGGCGACGTGGGGTGATCTGCACCTCAGGAAGCAGGCGCGATCTCAGCACTCCACGTCGCCCAGGTTTGGCCAGTGGTCGACGCTGCGATCGAGGACATTCAGGCAGATGGTGCGCACTTCTCAGGTGCCTAGCTACACACCTGAGGGTAGATCATCAGAGACCGAACCCGAGGTCGACTGCTCCGTTCCTCGGGAGCATGACGGAACCAGATTCTGCGACCCCGCTGGTCTTCGTGCGGGTGCTGTCCACGACCTCGCCGGAAGGGCGAATCGCGGGAGCCTCGTAGGGCTTCGTCTGCGTGATCATATGTACCTCCATGAATGGGAAGTCGAGACGGAAGAATCCTGGGCCCGGTGATCAGAGCCCGAACCCGATCTGTCCAGCCGGGTCTCTCGGGAAGAACGGCGAATGCGACTCCGTAATCCCCAGCTGCCCTTCGCGCGTTGCGTCCACAACCTCGCCGACGGCACGCACTGCCGGCGTCTCATAGATCTTCTTCGTGCCGGTCATGACGACCTCCAAGTTAAAGGAATGTGATGGGTGCTCACTCGTACTTCAGTGTGCGCGCCTCAGCCGGATCGCCGGGCGCCGCCCACTGGCCAGATCGAACCCGAAGCCACGTTTCGAGCGCGAGCGCTTGAAGCACACCGGCACGAGCTACGTGTGACGCCCGCGGATGAGTCGACTCGGCAGCCAGTTCCACCTTCAGGATCACCGGGTCAACACACCCGAGTTGCCCAGCGATTGGATCGCTAACCATTCTCTCGAGGCGCTCCCGCTCGTGCGTGAGGCACCAGACGCTTCGCCCGTCGAATGTCCCCTTCCACTGCCGAGCACGCACCATCTCCGGTAGAACGCCTCGCATCGCTTCTCGCAGTATCCACTTACGGCGGCAGGGCTGTGCGCAAAGGGTATGTGGTAGGCGCAGGCCGAACTCCACCAGCGGTCGATACAGGAAAGGGTAGCGGATGTCGAACGAGTCGCTCAGAAAGCCGTGGTCGAGGAAGGTGCTGATCGATGCCGTCGCCAGTGCATTCTCGTGGGCGTACTTGCCGCGCAGCGGACCACGGAAGCTCTGCAGGGCGACTCGACGCTCCCACAGCCCGAGCTCCTTCACTCGTGCCGTGGGAATCCACCGGGGAACCTGGCCTTCCGGAACGAGCCGTTTCTGAACGCGGGCTGGGAGCAACGGCAACACAGCGTTCAGATACGCCAACTGCCAGAACGACACCCGTCCGAGTGCTGCCCACCGCAGCATCTCTCGAAGCGCGTGGCGTACCCGGCCCACCGCCACCCAGTCGGCGAAGAAGAACATGTTGCCGAGCAGGTAGTGATCGGATCCGAGGCCGCTGAGCAGGATGCGGCCGCCGGACTCGAGGACCTTGGCACGGACTCGCCGATCCCGCGCGTGCAGCAGAAGCCGACCGTCCGGCGCGTCGGTGCGCGGTGGGCCCGAGCCATCGTCCTCCCAGAGCAGCGAGTCGACGAAGACCTCGTTTCGAAGGCCATAGGCATCGATCACGGCGCCCGAGTACTCGCGCTCGTCCGCTCCGGCACCCACGCTGTCCGCGTATGTGACGGTGCCGCTCACGCCAGCCACCAGCTCGCCACGGTTTGCCAGGGTCTGCGCAACGGACACGATCGAGGACGAATCGAGACCGCCGGAGAGCTCCGACCACACGTCCGGCGCGCCGGTGAGCCGAAGGCGCACGGCGTCGAAGAAGAGCGACCGGAACTGCTCCACGGCCTCCTCCGGCGCGATCCGCGTGTCCGGCTCCCGTCCGAACGGCGCCCAGTACGCGCGGTGTCCGAGCCGCTCCCCATCGATGGACACGGTGCCGGCCGGCGGTACGGCTCGAACACCGGCAAAGGCACTGCGGTCGGCCGAGGGAGTCACGCCGGCGGCAAACTCGGTCAGGTACTGGAGGTCGTACGACTCGCCATCCGCCAGGAGCGAGGCGTGCGACGCGAAGGTGATGAGGCCAGGATGCTGCGCCCAGTACAGCGCCCGCACGCCAAATGCATCTCGCGCGGCGACGCCGCGGTGCGTCGACACGTCGAACACGACCAACGCGAAGTCGCCCTCGAGCAGAGGAACGGCACGCGCACCGCCACACCAGAGCGCGCGCATGGCGAGCTCGAGATCGGATAGCCCGACCGGCACCACGTCCGCCGCGCGCGCCACGTCACGCCGGTTGTCGAGGCGGACGTCGCCGGCAGCGATCACGGAACCCCAGACCGCGATCCTCGGCGATTCGAACGGATCGTCTGCGGCGAGGAATGCGCGCACGGGTCCGAAGCGAAGGTCGCGAATGGACGTGCCGCCAGCTCGCGCGCGACGTGCCACGTTGTTCCGGTACCGCGCCACCACTCCCTCGCCACTCGCAGTGGGCCGCATCGTGATGGACAGCACGAAGGGGATCGCGGACATGAGATCACCTCCCCGCTGGTGGATTGGGCAACGGCGTGTAGCTCCGCGTGTGTTCACGGATGTCGTTCACGGGCTCGCCGTCGCACTCGACCCATGCGTGCGCGGCGAACGGATAGGGGTGGACACCGATCCTGAGCGTCGAGCTCACTCCGCCGTGCCGAAGCACGTAGTGGAGCACCAGCGACTGCTCGAGGCAGAGCGCCCGACCCGGATACAGCGCCGCGGCCACCGCAACGGCCCGGTCCGCGGCCCGGACGAAGTCAGGAACAACGCAGCCGCCGCCAACCCGGCGACACGTCAGCCACTCGATCAAGTGAAGGGTTCGCGCGAAGCCCGCCACTCGGAGGGCGACCTTCACGGCAGCCAGCGCGAACACGCACGGTGCCACCGAGGGAGCGGACGGAGTGGAGCGCCGCGCGCGAGACATCCCCATGGTGAGGCCGTCGGGGTGAGCACTCATGAATGGTCTCCAATGGCTGTCGGAGTGGAGGAAATCGCCTTCCGCCGTGCGCTATGCGGGAGGGCGCGGTGCTCGGTGCCGCAACGGGGACAGCGCGGGTGGGACGGCTCGCCGCGCGGCGGGGAGCCGTCGGGGATCTCGACATCGGACCAGGGCGACTGCAGCACCTCGGCCGGCGTGCCGCGCTCGACGATGCGCCCTTCCTCCAGGACGAGGATCTGGTCGGCGCTGGCGATCGTGCTCAGCCGGTGGGCGATCACGAACGTCGTCCGCCCGTGCCGCAAGCTGCGCAAGCCGTCGCGGATCAACGCCTCGCTCTCCGAATCGAGGCTCGAGGTCGCCTCGTCC
>DASUXC010000147.1:0-40809 GCA_036378095.1 Gemmatimonadaceae bacterium
GAGCCGGCGAGGTGCGCGATCTGCACCACGGCGTCGGGGTAGTCGCTCGGCGCGAGCGCATCGTGGCTGTCGCGATGATCGAGCGCCGGGTGCTCGCCGACGCCGAGCGGATCGCCGGTGAGCGGGCGATACGCGTAGCGCTCGCCCTCGCGCTCCACGAGCGCGGCGCCGCGCGCGCGGGAGCGCACCTCGCAGCGCGTGGGCGAATGCGGGAGGAGGAGCAGGTCCACCGACTCCCGCTCGAGCAGCGCCTCCGCCAGCGGCTCCCATCGCCCGCGCAGTGCCGGCCACCACGGACGCTCGCGGCGCGCGAGCTCCAGGTAGATGTGCGCCATGGCGTTGCCGCTCACCATCACCGCCGCGTCGGGACGGCGCGCCCACACCCACGGATGCGCGATCACCCGATGCCCGGCCTCGCGCACCACGGTGGCCACGTCGTCGTGGGCCCGCACGGGGGAGTGACCGTGATCGCTCACGATCCACAGGTGCGTCTCCTCCCAGCGGCCGTCGCGCTCGGTCTCGGCGCGCAGCTCGGCCACGATCTCATCGAGCGCGCGGAGCGCGGTGCGCGCGTCGTCCGAGTCGTGGCCCGTGGCGTGCGACGTCTTGTCGAGCCCGAGCAGCGCCACGAGGCTGAACTCCGGGCGGCGCTCGCGGATGCGCTCGATCGCCGAGCGCGCGACGATGCGATCGATGTCGAGCCACGCCCGCACGTCCCCCGAGATGTGCGCCCGCGCGATGCGCGCGATGAGGCGGAGCCCGCGCCCCAGGTGCTCGCGCCGGCGCGCGCCGCGCCCGATCATGCTCATCGCGCCGAGCCGCGAGCGCGCGAGCTCGAAGAGCGTCGGCGTGCCCGCGTCGAGGTCGCCGTCCATGTGCCGCATCTCGCTGCCGAGATAGCTGCGGCAGTGTGGTGGTCGGCGGCACCGGTCGCGCGCCCGGTCGTACCAGCGGAGGCCGGGCAGTCCGATGGGGCCGGGAAAGCGTCCGGTCACGAACGGCGCGTACGCCGGCCCGGTCACGGAGGGGAAGACCGTCGTGATGGGATGCATGCCGCCTTCGGCGCGGAGGCGGGCGAGCGCGGGGAGCTCGCCCCGCGCGAAGGCGTGATCGAACGCGTCGGCGCGTGCGCCGTCGGCAACGAGGATGATGACCGGCATGACGAGCGGGAATCGATTAGCTTACGCGCTGCTGGCCCACGCGCTGCGCAGCCGGTTGCGGCGCTCTTCGGAGGAAAGGTAGCACATGACACACCCGTCTCGCTGACCATGGCGTCGAAGAACTCCAAGCCCGCCAAGCGGTCCAACAAGGCCGTGACCACGGCCTCGGGCCGCAAGGCCGATCCCGCGAGCCAGCGCGAAGCGGAGGAGAGCGCGCGCGCGGGACTTCGCGAGCGCACCGAGGAGGGACACATCAAAGCCGGGCGCACTCCTCCCTCGCGCCTGGAGCGCGCGCGGCAGGCAGGCGCCGTGAAGATCGTCGAGAAGCGGCCGATCGACCAGTCGATCCGCGACTACGTGCCGCCCACGGTCACCGAGGACGAGAAGTTCCTTCGCGGCAGCCGCGTGCCCCAGGCCGACTTCACGCGCACCGATCCGTGGCGCGTGCTCCGGATCATGTCGGAGTTCATCGAGGGCTTCGACACGCTGGCGACCGTGACCAAGGGCGTCACGATCTTCGGCTCGGCGCGCGTCGGTCCCGACGACCCGCAGTACGAGGCGGCGCAGGAGACGGCGCGCCTGCTCGCCGAAGCCGGCTTCGCCATCATCACCGGCGCCGGGCCGGGGATCATGGAGGCGGCGAACAAGGGGGCGCGGCTCGCGCACGGCCGGTCGATCGGGTGCAACATCGAGCTTCCCTTCGAGCAGGGCGCCAACCCGTACGTCGACACGCTCATCAACTTCCGATACTTCTTCGTGCGGAAGACGATGTTCGTGAAGTACTCCTCGGCGTTCATCATCTTTCCCGGCGGCTTCGGCACGCTCGACGAGCTGTTCGAGGCGCTCACGCTGATCCAGACGGGAAAGATCTACCAGTTCCCGGTGATCATGTTCGGCCGCCACTACTGGGCCGGACTCATTCGCTGGCTGCAGTCGCGGGTGCTGCTGGAGAAGAAGATCTCGCCGGGCGACATGGACCTCATGCTCCTCACCGACGATCCGCACGAAGCGGCGAACGCGGTGATCGAGGCGTACAACGCCGCCAACGGTGTCGGCGGGGGCGAGACCGTCGGCCGGTGAGGGCCCCGTCCTCGTCCGATTCGCTCCCGCCGTTCATCGCACCGAAACGCTGACGCACCAGACCGACAGACCGACCGACTCACGGAGTCTCACGATGGCAGGCTCGAAGAAATCAGGAACGGGGAAGCGCGCCTCCGCGGCGGGGCCCAAGGCCGTGCAGAAGCGAGCGGCGGAGGAGCGCGAGCAGTCCCACATCGCGCACGAGGCTCGCGAGCAGAGCCGCTTCCTGCGCGGCCAGCGCATCGATCCGCTGCGCATCGACGGGTCGGAGACGGTGGCGCGTCTCATCGACGGCACCTTCCTGGCCTACAACGCCGCGCGGCTCCGCGAGGCGGCGCAGCTCCTCACCGAGAAGATGCTGCGGCCCGACGTCACCGTCGGGCTCACGCTCACCGGCGCGCTCACGCCGGCGGGACTCGGCATGGCCGCGCTCATCCCGCTCATCGAGGCGGGGTTCGTGGACTGGATCATCTCCACGGGCGCGAACCTCTACCACGACACGCACTTCGGGCTCGGCCTCGCGATGCACCGCGGGAACGCGCAGGAGTCGGACGTGGTGCTCCGCGAGGAAGGGGTCGTGCGCATATACGACATCTTCTTCGACTACGACGTGCTCCTCTCCACGGACGCGTTCTTCCGCCAGATCATGCGGTCCCCGGAGTTCCAACGCCCGATGTCGAGCGCCGAGCTCCACCACCTGTGCGGCAAGTACGTGCGCGAGCGGGAGAACGCGCTCGGGATCGGACAGCGCTCGCTCCTCTCGGCGGCGTACGCCGCGGGGGTGCCCATCTACACGTCGTCCCCCGGCGACTCGTCGATCGGGATGAACATCGCGGCCCTCGCCCTGGAAGGGAACGAGCTGGTGATCGATCCCAACCTCGACGTGAACGAGACGGCGTCGATCGTGCTGTCGGCGAAGCGCGGGGGGGGAAAGAGCGGCGTCCTGATCCTCGGCGGCGGGAGCCCCAAGAACTTCATGCTGCAGACCGAGCCGCAGATCCAGGAGGTGCTCGGCATCGACGAGAAGGGGCACGACTACTTCCTGCAGGTGACCGACGCCCGCCCGGACACCGGCGGCCTCTCGGGCGCCACCCCCGCCGAGGCGGTGAGCTGGGGAAAGATCGATCCCGATCGCCTTCCGGACGCCGTGGTGTGCTACACCGACTCCACCATCGCCCTCCCGCTCCTCACCTCGTACGCGCTCGCCAAGCGCCAGCCGCGCCCGCTCAAGCGGCTGTACGAGCGGCGGGGTGAGATGATGGATCTGCTGCGGTCGGAGTTCGACCGCGCGTCGGCGGCGGAAGTCTAGGGGCCGGGGGTCAGGGGGGACCCGAGACCCCGGGGGTGGAGCTCGGGGATGTCTACAACCAGGGAACGGGGGAATGGGACTGAGAGGGTGTGCCGTCCCGTCGCCCAGTTCCCGCCTCTCCCCCCCAACCCCCGGCCCCCAGCCCCCCCAGCCCCCAGTACCTACCCGCCGGCCCGCACCGCCCGCACCAGATTCACCTTCGACATCGCCCCTCGCGACACGTAGTGCTCGAGCGGCTCGGCGCCGAGGACCTCGCGGGCGATCGCGCGGTCGCTCCAGCCGGCGGCGATCGCGCGATCGATGGCGTCGATCGTCTCGTCCATCCAGTCGGCCTTCGCGAGCAGCGTGTTCACGGGATCGGACACGAGGCCGCGGTGCGCGTCGAAGAGCCGCTTCGGGCGGAGCGCCGCGGCCTGCCGCACGCTCCGGGCGAGCGCGCGCGGGCGCTCGCCGGGGTGCGCCATCCGCACCTTCACGCCGAGGAAGAGGTCGCCGGCGAAGAGCGTGTCGCGCCCGGCGTCCCACACCACGTGATGGTCGTCGGAGTGCCCGGGCGTGGGCACCAGACGGAGCGACTCGGCGTCGAATGGGACGATCGCCGTGGCGAGGCGCGGCGGCGTTCCCCAGATCGCGCGACGGTAGAGCCCGATCGGAGGCGCCTCGCCGAGCACGGCGATCGTCGCGGGGGAGGCGCCGATGGGGAGCGCGTCGCGCGCGGCCAGCTCGACGTTGCCGGCGTGATCCTCGTGCCAGTGGGTGAGCAGCACTCCCTCGGGGCGCCTGTCGCGGAGAAACGCATGCAGCTCGTCCCCCACGGCGGGGAAGCCGAGATCGATCAGCACGCCGCGCACGAGATAGGCGCTCACCGAGTACCCGATGGCGCGGCTCACGCGTGTCGACATCACCACACGCGTCACGTCGTCATACGTTTCCAGCGTGATCATGCGGGAAGTCTACGCGCCGCGCGCCCGCGCGGCAGGGGCTCGTGCCCCCGCCGGCAGGCTCGCCGGACGCCCCGCGCAGGGTGGACAGGCGCCGGGCCCGCGCCTACTATGAAACATGCTCCGGAACGACACGACCGGTAATACTCGTGCGCGCGGCCGCGCCCTGCTGGGCCCGACCGCGCGTGGTGCCTGGTGTGAAGCTTGCTCCGCCGTTCGTGGCGGTACGGCGTGCCGCGCGCGCCGCGGATCGGAGATCGCGCCCAGCTAACGAGGACGGCGGGAGAGCTGCTTGGCACAAGCGCCCGGCCCCCCACTGGCCGGGCGCTCCACTTTTTTTGCCGTGACAATCCCATGATCGAAGAGCTCAAGCAGAAGCTGGAGGCGGAGGTCAATCGCCTGCAGCACGAACTGAACGTCACCCTGCCGAACGAGATCCGGAAAGCGGTGGAGCTCGGGGACCTGCGGGAGAACAGCGAGTACAAGTCGGCGCTGGAGCGCCAACAGTTCGTCCAGGCTCGCCTCGGTCAGCTGCGCCAGCGGCTCAGCAAGCTGTCACAGATCGACGTCGCCCAGATCCCCGCCGACAAGGTGGGGCTCGGCTCGCGCGTGACCGTGGCCGATCAGCGAACCGGGGAGACGGAGGTCTACTACCTCGTGTTCGGCGACGCGGTGGAGTTCGAGGATGGACACGTCACCATGGCGTCTCCGATCGGCCGCGCGCTCATCGGGAAGGGGGTGGGGGACGTGGCCGTGCTCAAGCTCCCGGCCGTCACCCGGCAGCTCAAGATCGTCGAGCTGCAGACCATTCACCAGCAGGCGGTGCTGGAGGAGTGAGCGGAGGGGGCGCGCGTCAGCCGTCCACGCGAAACATCCGCGCGATCTCCCGGTCGTAGCTGGCGAGCTCCCGCTCGATCCGCTCGGCCCGCCAGCCGAGGAGGGGAGCCACCACGCGCGCGACGGCCGGGGCGGCCGCCATGCCGTGATCGCGCGTCTCGAAGGCGACGTGCAGCCGCCTCGTGAGCAGGTCGGCGAGCGTGAGCGCCATCTCGCGCTCCACCGCCCAGTGCAGCTCGGCCACGATGTAGGGGAGACCCGGCGCCACCGCCGCCGCGAGCGCATGATTGCTTCCCACCATCGCCCACACGTCGCGCCACTCCGTGCCGTACGCGTGCACGAGATGCTCGGCGAGCCCCACGGTGCCGGTGGCGCGCCGCGCGGTCTCGATCTCCTCCTCGAGCGAGGCGATGCACCCGCCCGGCAGCGGGACGCTCGCCGTGGGCGCGCGTGGGGCGCGCGCCCCGAGCGCGCTCGCGACCTCGTCCACCACCTCGGCGGCCATCGCGCGGTACGTGGTGAGCTTCCCACCACTCACCGAGAGGAGGCGCGGTCGCGTCCAGCCGATCGCGTGCTCGCGCGACACGCGTCCCGGCTCTCCGTCGTGGCTGGCGACGAGTGGACGGATCCCGGCCCACGCGCTCACCACATCGGCCGGGGCGAGGTGCGCCGACGGGAAGTAGGCGTTGGCCGAGCGGAGCAGGTAGGCGACGTCCTCCGCGGTGGCGCGCGCCGCCTCCGGCGGGCCGGAGAAGTCGGTGTCGGTGGTGCCGATGATCGTCATCCACCCGGCGGGGAGGATGAACATCACGCGTCCATCGATGGGGGAGAGGATCGTGAGCGCGCCGTTGTTCCGCACGCGGTCGCGCGGCACCGCCACGTGCACGCCCTTGGTGCCGCGCACCGACGGCGCGGCGCCGGGATCGGCCAGCCGGCGGATGTCGTCGCTCCAGGGTCCGGTGGCGTTCACCGCCACGCGCGCCGAGATGGCGATGCACCCACCGTCGAGCGCATCGACCACGGTCGCGCGCACGCCGGTGGCATCGATCACGAGGTCGCGGACGGCGGCGTGGTTGATCGCCACGGCACCCGCGTCCACGGCGGCGCGAACCGTGGCGATGGTGAGGCGCGCATCGTCGGTGGCGGCGTCGAAGTACCGCTCGCCGCCGAGGAGGCCGGCCTGGCGGAGCGCGGGCTCGAGCGCCGCGACGCGGCGCGCGTCGAGCGCGCGATGGGTGCCGATGTTCCGGAAGAGGGCGAGCGCATCGTAGAGCAGGAGGCCGGCGCGCACCTTCCATGGCGGCACGCGCGCCTTCTCGTACAGGGGCCAGAGGAACTCGAGCGGACGCACGAGGTGCGGCGCGATGGCGAGCAGGGTGCGGCGCTCGCGGCTCGCCTCGTACACGAGGCCGATCTCGGCATGCTCCAGGTAGCGGAGGCCGCCGTGCACGAGGCGGGACGACCGGCTGGAGGTGCCGCTCGCGAAGTCGTCGCGCTCGACGAGGGCCACGGTGAGCCCGCGCATGGCCGCATCGCGCGCGACGCCGGCGCCGGTGATCCCGCCGCCGATCACGAGGACGTCGAAGGTGTCGCGCGCGAGCGTGGCGAGCGCGCGCGGTCGCGCGTCGGCGGAGAGGGAGGTCGAGTGCGTCACGTGTGGGGACGAGGACGGTGGCTCGCGCGATGAGCGATCGCGAGCGGTGGGAGGAGCGGCACCGCGCGGCGCTGGGGGCGCCTCCGGGCGCGCCGTCGGCGTGGGTGATGGAGCGCGCCCGGTCGCTCGGCGCGCGTGGAACGGCGCTCGATCTGGCGTGCGGGCGCGGGCGTCACGCCGTGCCGCTCGCGGCGGCCGGCTGGCGCGTGATCGCGGTGGACATCGCCGAAGCCGCGGTGCGGGCGTCGCGAGCGGCGGGCGCCGGGAGTGGTCGTCGCGTGGAGGGCGTGGTGGCCGACGCCGGCGCCCTCCCGGTGCGCGCCGGCGCCATCGACCTCATCGTCTGCGTCAGCTTCCTCGACCGCGCTGTGTTCGGACATCTCTCCCATCTGCTTCGTCCCGGCGGCGCGCTCCTGTGCGAGATCTTCACGGAGGCACAGCGCACGCTCGGTCGCGGCCCGCGGTCGAGCGCGCACCTGCTCCGCTCCGGCGAGCTTCCCTCGCTCGCCCGTGCCCTGCGGGTGACGGAGTACACCGAAGGGCTCGTGCGGGACGCGTCGGGCGAACGCTACGTCGCGCGTATGCAAGCGGTCAACGGGTAGGGGCCGGGGGCTGGGGGCTGGGGGCCAGGGGGGAACGGCGGGGATGGAGAGAGGCGGGAGGGCACACCCCGATGGCTCTCTTCCCGCCTTCCCCTGTCGTCGACATCCCCGATTCCGTTTTCCCCATTCCCGCCTCTCCCCCCCGGCCCCTGGCCCCCGGGCCCCGGCCCCGAGTTAACTTACACCCATGCCACCCTACGGAACGAACGGCCGCCGCGTCGCCATCGTGGCCGGACTGAGAACGCCATTCGCGAAGGCGGGCACCGATCTCAAGGGGCAGAGTGCGCAGGAGTTGGGCCGCGCCGTGGTGGCCGAGCTCATCGAGCGCGCCAACCTCGATGGGAAGCTCGTCGACACCCTCGTCTTCGGCACCGTCGTGCCGTCGGTGCTCGCGCCGAACATCGCGCGCGAGGTGGCGCTCCTCCCCATGCTCCCCAAGGGGATCCCGGCGTTCACCGTCAGCCGCGCGTGCGCGTCGGCCAACCAGGCGATCACCGACGCCGCCGATCAGATCGTCCTCGGCAACGCCGACGTGGCCATCGCCGGGGGGGCGGAGTCGCTCTCCAACGTGCCGATCCTGCACTCGCGCGCCTTCTCCGACGTGCTGGTCGCCGCGTCGCGCGCCAAGTCGATGGGGAAGCGGGTGGGCGCGTTCTCCCGCGTGCGACCGCGCGACCTCGTCCCGGTCACGCCGGCGATCGCCGAGCCGTCCACCGGCGAGACGATGGGGCAGTCCGCGGAGAAGATGGCGAAGCTGAATCACATCCCCCGCGACGAGCAGGACCAGTTCGCCCTCCGCTCGCACCGCCTCGCCGCGGCCGGCACCTCCGACGGCCGCCTGACCGCGGAGATCATGCCGTACTTCGTGCCGCCCAAGTACGACGTCATCCCGACGTCGGACAACGGGATCCGCACCGACACCAGCTTCGAGCAGCTCTCCGCGCTCAAGCCGGTGTTCGACCGCCGCTACGGCACCGTCACCGCCGGGAACTCCTCCCCGCTCACCGATGGCGCCGCCGCGGTGATCCTCATGAGCGAGGAGAAGGCGCGGGCGCTCGGCTACCGTCCGCTCGCCTTCATCCGCTCCTACGCCTACGCGGCGCTCGATCCGGGGGAGCAGCTCCTGCAGGCGCCGGTGCTCGCCGCGCCGACGGCGCTGCGCCGCGCGGGGCTCTCCCTCTCGGACATCGACCTGGTGGAGATGCACGAGGCGTTCGCGGCCCAGGTGCTGTCGAACCTGCAGGGGTTCGAGAGCAAGACGTGGGCGGAGCGCGCGGGGCTCTCGAAGCCCGTCGGGGAGGTGGACCGCTCGCGGCTCAACGTCATGGGGGGCTCGATCGCCATCGGCCACCCGTTCGGCGCCACGGGGGCGCGCATCACCACCACGCTGGCCAACGAGCTGCGCCGCCGGAGCGGCCAGTTCGGCATGATGACCGTCTGCGCCGCGGGCGGGATGGGGTTCGCGATGATCCTGGAGGCCGCGCCATGACCGTGGTGAACGAGACGTCCGCCGCCCCGCGCGCGCTGGCGGTGGAGATGGTCGAGGGGATCGCCGTCGTCACCTTCGACCTCCCGGGCGAATCGGTCAACAAGTTCACCCCCGCCGTGCTCGAGGAGTTCGGCGCGCTGGTGGACCGCGCGGACCGCGACACGAGCATCCGCGCCGTGGTGCTCCGCTCCGGCAAGCCCGACGTCTTCATCGCCGGCGCCGACATCGACCAGTTCCTCACGATCCACTCGGCGCAGGACGCCGAGGCGATGAGCCGCGACGGGCAGCAGCGGATGGACCGGCTCGAGCAGTGCCGCGTGCCGATCGTCGCCGCCATCCACGGGGCGTGCCTGGGCGGTGGGCTCGAGGCGGTGCTCGCCTGCGCGTACCGCATCGGCACCGAGCACCCGAAGACGGTGCTCGGCGCGCCCGAGGTGATGCTCGGCCTCATCCCCGGCGCCGGCGGCACGCAGCGGCTGCCGCGCACGGTGGGGCTCCGCAACGCGCTCGACATGATCCTCACCGGCCGGAACGTCCGCGCGAAGAAGGCGCTGGCGATGGGGCTGCTCGACGAGCTGGTGCACCCGGCCATCCTGCGCGAGGTGGCGCTCGACCGCGCTCGGCAGCTCGCCGACGGGCGGATCAAGCGCGCGCGGCCGCGGAGGACGCGCGGGCTCGTCGCCCTCGCGCTCGAGGACAACGCGCTCGGGCGCAAGCTCGTCCTCCGGCAGGCGCGCGAGCAGACGCTGAAGAAGACGCACGGCCACTATCCCGCTCCCCTCGCCGCCATCGAGGCGGTGCGCGCGGGGTACACGGAGGGGCGCGAGCGCGGGCTCGCCGAGGAGGCGCGGCTCTTCGGCGAGATGGCGGTCACCGACCAGTCGCGCGAGCTCATCTACCTCTTCTTCGCCACCACCGCGCTCAAGAAGGATCGCGGCGTGGACGCGCCCGTGGATCCGCTCCCCGTGGACAAGCTCGGCGTCCTCGGTGCCGGCTTCATGGGCGCCGGAATCGCGAGCGTGGCGGCGATGCAGGGGACGGTGGTGCGCCTCAAGGACGCCGAGCTCCCGCGCGTGGCCAAGGGGCTCAAGGCGGTGTGCGACGTGCTGCGCGAGCGGCTCAAGAAGAAGCAGATCACGCGCCGCCAGTTCGAGGACCAGCTCTCGCTCGTGGGCGGCACGATCGACTACTCCGGCTTCCAGAGCGTGGACCTCGTGGTCGAGGCGGTGTTCGAGGATCTCGCCCTCAAGCACCGCGTGCTGACGGAAGCCGAGACGGTGATCCCCGGCGACGCGATCTACGCGTCCAACACGAGCACGATCCCGATCGCGCGCATCGCCGAGCCGTCGCGGCGGCCGGAGCAGGTGCTCGGGATGCACTTCTTCTCGCCCGTGCACAAGATGCCGCTGCTCGAGGTGATCGTGACGCCCCGGACGTCGGCGGTGGCCACGGCCACGGCGGTGGCGTACGGGAAGAAGCTCGGCAAGCACGTGATCGTGGTGAACGATGGGCCGGGCTTCTACACGACGCGCACGCTCGCCGCGTACATGAACGAGGCGGGGTACCTGCTCGACGAGGGCGTCCCGATCGACGCGCTCGACGCCGCGCTGGTGGACTTCGGCTTCCCGGTGGGCCCGATCACCCTCATGGACGAGGTGGGGCTCGACGTGGGCGGGAAGGTGGGGCTCGTGATCCACGAGGCGTTCGGCGCGCGCCTCGCGCCATCGGCGTCGCTCGCGCGCGTGCTCGCCGACGGCCGCACGGGGCGCAAGGGCGGACGAGGGTTCTACCGGTACGGCGCGGACGGGAAGAAGGACGGGGTGGACGAGACCGTGTACAAGCTCCTTCCCACCGGAGCGAACCGCGTGGAGGTGCCGGTGGTGGAGATGCAGCAGCGGTGCGTGCTCGCGATGGTGAACGAGGCGGTGCGCTGCCTGGAGGAGGGGATCCTTCGCTCGCCGCGCGACGGTGACGTGGGCGCGGTGTTCGGGATCGGCTTTCCCCCCTTCCGCGGTGGGCCGTTCCGCTGGGTGGACGCGGTGGGGGCGGGAACGATCGTGCGCCAGCTCGAGGTGTACCACGGCCGCTTCGCGCCGCGCTTCGAGCCCGCGCGGATGCTGGTGGAGATGGCGCGGTCGGAGAAGAAGTTCCACCCGCACGCGGAGTAGTGCGGCGCGACGAGGTGAAGATGGAACACGAGGGAGGGGCCGGCCGTCGCCGGCCCCTCCCTCGCCTTTCGCGCCCGACGCTCCACTTCCGCCCGACGCTCCACTCGCGCTCCGGCCCCCAGCCCCCGGCCCCCAACCCCCGATTTGCGGCCATCCCCAACCGCGTTTCCGCGCGGTAAGATTCACCGTCTCCACCAACCAACCTGTCATGCGCTCAGTGCTCGCCGCCGTCGCGGCGCTCGGGATCTGCGCCGGCGCGGCCGGCGCGCAGCGGGACTCCACCGCCCTCTCGGTGGAAGCGATCTACGGCCGGCACGCCTTCGCCGGCGCCTCCCTTCCGGACATCCACTGGCTCGCCGACGGCTCGGCGTACGTCACCACGCGCACGGGCCCGAGCGGCGAGGACATCGTGCGCGTCGATCCGGCCACCGGGAGCGCGACGGTGC
This sequence comes from Gemmatimonadaceae bacterium, assembly GCA_036378095.1. GTDB lineage: Bacteria > Gemmatimonadota > Gemmatimonadetes > Gemmatimonadales > Gemmatimonadaceae > JADGGM01. The sequence goes on from DASUXC010000147.1 coordinate 11,687, forward strand.
TCGTGGATGCGGCCACGCTGGCGCGGGGGATGGGGCAGCCGGCAGCCATCGAGGACATCGTGCTCTCCGACGATGGATCCAGGGCGCTCGTCTTCCACAACTCGGTGCGCGTGTGGCGGCAGAACACCCGCGGCGTGTATCACGTGGTGGACTTCCGCACCGGGCGCGTCACGCCGGTGTCCCGCACGGCGGGGCTGCAGATGTTCGCCAAGTTCTCCCCCGACGGGCGCCAGGTCGCGTTCGTGCGCGACAACGACCTGTGGGTGACCGACCTCGCCACCGGCGCGGAGCGCGCGCTCACCACGGACGGGAGCGACGTCGTCATCAACGGCACCACCGACTGGGCGTACGAGGAGGAGCTCGACCTGCGCGATGCCTTCCGGTGGAGCCCCGACTCCCGCCGCATCCTGTTCTGGCGCTTCGACCAGTCGGCGATCCCGACCTATCCGCTGCTCGACGACGACTCCCTCTACCCGCGCGTGCGCACCCTGCGCTACCCCAAGGCCGGCGAGCCCAACTCCACGGTGAAGCTCGGCGTGGTGACGGTCGCCACCGGGGCCACCACCTGGCTCCGCACGGGGGGGGACACCACGGCGTACGGCGACTACCTGGCGCGCGCGGAGTGGGTGGGCGCGGACAGCGTCGTGGTCCAGCGCCTGCCGCGGCTGCAGAACCGGATCGACGTGCTCATGGCGAGCGCCACGACCGGCGGCACGCGGCCGCTGCTCACCGAGCGCGCCTCGGCGTGGCTCGAGGTGTCCGAGGGGTCCCCCACGTGGGTGGACGGCGGGCGTGAATTCATCTGGGCGAGCGAGCGGAGCGGGTGGATGCAGTACTACCTGTACCGCCGCGACGGCACGCTCGTGCGCCGCATCACCCGCGACTCGGTGGATGTCACCGCGCTCGCCGGCGTGGATCCGAAGCGCGCGCTCCTGTACGTGATCGAGGCCGGCCCCACGCCGATGCAGCGTCAGCTCGTGGCGTACGACTGGCGGAAGAGCGGCGCGGCACGGCGCGTCACGCGCGAGGCGGGAACGCACCGCGTCTCGATCGCGCCGGGGGGCGGGTGGCTGGTGGACACGCGGACGGCGGCGAACATCCCGCCGGTCACGACCATCGCCGCGCTTCCGGGCGCGGTGCGCCCGCGGACGATCGAGAGCAACGCCGCGCTGCGCGCGGCGGTCGAGCGGCTCGGACTGCGCGCCCCCGAGTTCTTCCAGCTCCCGATGCCGGACGGCACGAAGCTCGACGCCTACCGCATCGTGCCGGCCGGCTTCGACAGCACGCGCCGCTACCCGGTGCTCATGACGGTGTACGGCGGTCCCGGCTCGCAGACGGTGACCGACGACTGGGGCGGAGCGAACTACCTGTGGCACCAGATGCTCGCGCGGCGCGGCGTGGTGGTGGTGAGCGTGGACAACCGTGGCACCGGCGCGCGCGGCACGGCGTTCCGGGACGTCACCTACCAGCACCTCGGGATCCGCGAGTCGCAGGACCAGATCGACGCGGCGAAGTGGCTGGCGAAGCAGCCGTGGGTGGATGGGAGCCGGATCGGCATCTGGGGGTGGAGCTACGGCGGCTACATGGCGGCGATGACCGCGTTCCGCGGGGGCGATGTGTTCCGCGCGGCGATCTCGGTGGCGCCGGTCACCGACTGGCGGCTGTACGATGCGATCTACACGGAGCGCTACATGCGGACGCCGCGGGAGAACCCGACGGGGTACGCCGAGTCGTCGGCGCAGCGGTACGTGGGCGGGCTCACCGCCAGCTACCTGCTCGTGCACGGCACGGGCGACGACAACGTGCACCCGCAGAACACGATCCAGCTCATCGACCAGCTCGTGGCGGCGGGGAAGCCGTTCCAGTTGATGCTCTACCCGAACCGCACGCACGCGATCGCCGGGGGGAACACGCGGGTGCACCTGTTCGACCTGCTCACGCGCTTCGTCGAGGAGAAGCTGGTGGGCGGCGCCCAGGGCGCGCCGCCGGCGGCGGCCGCGCAGCGGGGAGGGGGGCGATGAGCGCGGCACGGATCACGGCCGCCCTCGTCGGCGCGCTCCTCGCCGCCGGCTGCGGCGCGTCGCGAGGCGCGGGGGGCGACCGCGCGGCGCGGCCATCGCCGCTCCCGCGCACGCGCGCCGAGCGCACGAACTACACGGAGACGTCGCACTACGCCGACGTGATCGCCTTCCTCGACTCGCTCGAGGCGCTGCACGCCCCGATGTGGCGCGGCACGATCGGCACCACGAGCCAGGGACGGGAGATCCCGGTCGTGGTGCTCTCGCGTCCGGTGGTGTCGACCCCCGAGCAGGCGAAGCGGCTGGGGCGTCCGATCGTGTACGTGCAGGCGAACATCCACGCGGGCGAGGTGGAGGGAAAGGAAGCGCTGCAGGCGCTCATCCGCGACCTCGCCTTCCACGAGGGGGCGAGCGTGCTCGACTCCGTGGTGCTCGTGGCGGTGCCGATCTACAACGCCGACGGCAACGAGGCGTTCGCCCCGCAGGAGGAGAACCGCACGGAGCAGAACGGGCCGGCGCTCGTGGGACGGCGCGCGAACGCGATGGGGCTCGACCTCAATCGCGACTACGTGAAGGCGGAGGCGCCGGAGACTCGCGCCTCGCTGGCCGCGTTCGACGCGTGGGACCCCGACATCTTCGTGGACCTGCACACCACGGACGGGAGCTACCACGGGTACGCGCTCACCTACTCGCCCTCGCTCAACCCGGCGGCGGTGTTCGGGGGCGTGTACGCGCGCGACTCGCTCCTCCCCGAGCTCCGGCGGCGCATGAAGGAGCGCGACGGCTTCGCCGTGTTCGACTACGGCAACTTCGACTCGGTGTACGAGGAGCACGATCTCACCGACACGGTGAAGTCCGGGTGGTACACGTACGACGCGCGCCCACGCTTCGGCACCAACTACTACGGGCTGCGCGGGCGGATCGCGATCCTGAGCGAGGCGTACTCGCACGATCCGTTCGAGCGCCGCGTGCGCTCCACGTACGCGTTCGTGCGCGAGATCCTCTCGCTCGCCGCCGAGCGCGCGGAGGCGATCCGTGCGCTGTCGGCGCGCGCCGACTCGAGCGTGATGGCGTGGGGCGGGAATCCGGCGTCGTCGCCGGCGCTTCCGCTGCGGTCGCGGCTCACCACGGACCCCCTCCGGGAGGACGTGGTGTTCGAGCGGCTCGTGCGCACCGGCGACTCGTCGCGCACGCAGCCGGGCGTGCCGCGCGGGCTCCGGCGCACGGGCCGGTTCATCACGCAGCGCATGCCGGTGTACGACCGCTTCGAGCCCACGCTCGAGCGCCGGCTTCCGAGCGCCTGGGTGCTCGGCGCGGGCGACACGGCCGCCGTCTCGCTCCTCCGGCTGCACGGCGTGACGGTGCAGCGGCTGGACGCCGACTGGCGCGCCACGGTGGAAGCGTTCACGATCGACAGCATCGTCACCGCTCCGCGCCCGTTCCAGGGGCACCACGAGGTCCGTCTCGCCGGGCAGTGGACCACGGCGACGCGCACCATCCCCGCCGGCTCGTGGCTCGTGCCCGCGCAGCAGCGGCTGGCGGTGGTCGCGTTCTACCTGCTCGAGCCGGAGAGCGATGACGGGCTCGAGACGTGGAACGTGTTCGACGCGAGCCTCGCGCCCGGCGGCGAGTTCCCCGTGCTGCGCGTGGCCGCCCCGAGCCGCGCCGCCGAGCGACCGCGCCCATGACACCAGGGGCTCGACGTGCTAGGTTCCGACGCACGCGAGCCCGCCACCCGTCGCGCCCTCCCATCGAGACCGATGCTTCGCCAGACCTTTCTCTATCTCTCGAACCAACCGAAGATCTTCCGCTTCGTGCGCTCGAACGGGCTGGCGAAGCGGTTCGCCTCGCGCTTCGTGGCCGGCGAGACGCTCGACTCGGCGATCGCGGCCGTGCGGGCGCTCAACGCCAAGCGCATCACCGCCTCGCTCGACCTCCTCGGTGAGAGCGTGCGCAACGAGGCCGAGGCGCGCGCGGCGGGACGCGAGTACGTCGCGATGCTCGATCGCATCAAGCGGGAGCAGGTGAACGCGAACGTGTCGCTGAAGCTCACGCAGATGGGGCTCGACATCTCCGAGGAGCTGTGCGTGGAGATCATGCACGACGTCCTCGGCCGGGCGTGCGAGTACGGCACCTTCGTGCGCCTCGACATGGAGTCGAGCGAGTACACCGAGCGCACGCTGCGGCTGTTCGAGGACCGGCTGTACCCCAACTACAAGGAGCACGTCGGGGTGGTGTTGCAGAGCTACCTGTACCGCACGCAGGCCGACGTGGAGCGGGCGGTGGCGCTGCGCTGCCGCGTGCGGCTGTGCAAGGGGGCGTACAAGGAGCCGGCGAGCGTCGCGTACCCGGACAAGAAGGACGTGGACGCGAACTACGTGCGCTGCATGCACAAGCTGCTGCTGGAGGCGAACTATCCGGCGATCGCCACGCACGATCCGGCGATGATCGCCGAGGCCAAGCGCTTCGCGCGGGAGAAGCAGATCCCGCCGGAGCGCTTCGAGTTTCAGATGCTCTACGGCATCCGGCGCGACCTGCAGGAGCAGTTGGTGCGCGAGGGGTACAACATGCGCGTCTACGTCCCGTTCGGCACGCAGTGGTACCCCTACCTCATGCGCCGCCTGGCCGAGCGCCCGGCGAACGTCGCGTTCATCACCGGGAGTGTGGTGCGCGAGGTGCTCGGGAGACGATGATGCCGGGCCGCTCCCCGCGCGCGCGCCCCGTGCGCCGCGCCCCGCGCCCCGCGTAGCATGGGGCGCTTCCTTCCCCCCGACCACTCCCGGGGCGACGAGCACACCATCGGCGGATACGCCGCGGTGCACGGCCGGCCGGCGGCGTTCGAGGGGATCGACGGGATGTCGTACAGCGTGGAGATCGAGGTCGACGAGACCGGAGACGCGGGAGCGCCCTACGGGGCGTTCCTGCTCTTCGTGCGCTGGGAGCGCGGCGAGCCGCGGATCGGCGGGCACCTCGAGACCGACTTCCTCGAGCGCGCCGGCACCGCGGACGCGGCGCGCGCCGCGCTCGGCGCGTACCCGCTCGAGCGCGTGAAGGCGCTGCTCGATGCGATGCTGCGCGAGCGCCGTCCGCTGCCGGAGCGGCCGTGGTGGGAGGTCATGCGCGACGAGGGGAAGGACGAGGAGGAGGGGGAGGGGGGCGGGTGATGCGGCGCGAACGGGTGGTGCCTCGCGCGGCGCGGGAGCGAACGGCGTCGTGACGTGGGTCGTGCTGCGCGGCACGGGCGGCATCTGGCGCGTGCGCGACGAGGCGGGGACGGTGCGCGAGGCATCGCTGCGCGGTCGCCTCAAGCAGGGCGACACCCTCAAGCTCGCCGTGGGCGACGAGGTGGAGCTCGAGCCCGACGAGCGCGGGAGCGGCGCGTGGGCGATCTCCGCGATCCACCCGCGCCGCTCGCGGCTGGCGCGCCGAGCGCCGGGAGGCGGGCAGGGCGAGCGCGTCGTCGCCGCCAACGTGGATCAGGTGGTGGTGGTGTTCGCGGCGGCGCGGCCGGACCCGCACCCGCGCATGCTCGACCGCTTCCTCGTCATCGCCGCGGCGAACGACGTGCCCGCGCGCATCGTGCTCAACAAGATGGACCTCGCCCCCGCCGGCCTGCGCGAGCGGTTCGCGCCGTACGCCGGGATGGGCTACGCCGTGCACGTCACGAGCACCGTCACCGGCGAGGGGCTGTCCGAGCTCCACGAGGCGCTCCGTGGGCGCGTGTCCGCGCTCACCGGGCCATCCGGCGTCGGCAAGTCGTCGCTGCTCAACGCCATCTACCCGGGGCTCGGTCTCAGGGTGGGCGAGATCAGCCGGTCGGTAAACAAGGGGCGCCACACCACGGTCGGCGCCGACATGCACCCCATCCCGGAGGGAGGATACGTCGTGGACACGCCTGGGCTGCGCGAGGTGGGCGTGTGGAACATCCCCGCCGCGGCGCTCGACGCCTGCTTCATCGAGCTCCGTCCGCTGCTCGACCGCTGCCGCTTCCGCGACTGCCGACACCGCGCCGAGCCGGCGTGCGCCGTGCGCGAGGCGGTGGACGCCGGCCTCGTGACGCGCGAGCGGTACGAGAGCTACCGCAAGCTGCTGGACGAGCTCGAGGCGAGCGAGCGGCCGTGGTGACGATCACGCGGGAGGCGCTCGTCTCGCGCATCAGCGAGCCGTGGGCGCGCGTGGTGCGCCTCATCGAGCGCGCCGACTGGGACGAGGGGGCGGTGCTCATGGTGCTCGCCCTCGTGATCGGCGTGGTCGGCGGACTCGGCGTGGTCGGCTTCTACCACCTCATCGATCTCGCGTACGCGCTGTTCATCACGTGGGGAGGGACGCGCCTCAACCTGCTGGCGCACGTGGGCTATCGCCCCGTGCTCACCGCGCTCGGCCTCCTCGCCGCGTGGGCGCTCGTACGGCGGATCCCCGATGGACAGAACGTGCCCGACGTGCAGCTCGCCGTCGCGAAGCGCGGCGGGATCCTGCACGCGCGCCCGGTGGTCATGCGCACGCTCGCCTCGGCGGTCACGCTCGGCTCGGGTGGATCGGCCGGCAGCGAGGGGCCGACGGCGGTGCTCGGGTCCACGGTGGGATCGCTCATCGGGCGCGCGCTGCGCTTCCAGCCGCGCCGGCTCAAGGTGCTCGTGGGGTGCGGCGCCGCCGCGGGGATCGCCGCCGCGTTCAACGCGCCGTTCGCCGGCGCGTTCTTCGCGCTCGAGGAGGTGCTCGGCACCTTCTCCATCGGCGCGTTCAGCCCCGTGGTCGTGGCCGCCGTCGCCGGGGCGCTCACCGTGCGACCCTTCCTCGGGGCGCACCCGGCGTTCCACATCCCGGCGTACGGCTCGATCCGCCCGCTCGCCATCCTGCTGCTGTACCCGCTCCTCGGTGTCGCGTGCGGCCTCTGGTCCGCGCTGTACACGCGCACGTACTTCAAGGCGGCGGACCTGTTCGGCCGGATGCCCGGCCCGCGATGGCTGCGACCGGTGCTCGGGGGGCTGCTCGTCGGGCTCATCGTGTACCTGTCCGGCGGCCTGCTCGTGGGGAACGGCCACCTCGCGATCCCGGGGAGCGTGTTCGGCGGGAAGGTGTGGTGGTTCCTGCTGATCATCGCGCTCGCCAAGTCGGTGGCGACGGCGGTGACGCTGGGGAGCGGCGGGTCGGGCGGGGTGTTCACCCCGACGTTGTTCATCGGCGCCGCGCTCGGCGGCGCGATGGGGCGGCTGGCCACCGACATCCTCCCGCACTTCGGGCTGCACCCGCAGGCGTGGGGGCTGGTGGGGATGGCGGGGCTGGTGGCGGGAGCCAACCGCGCGCCGATCACGGCCATCTTCATGGTGTTCGAGATGACCGACGACTACGGGCTCGTGCCCCCGCTCATGCTCGTGTCGGTGATCGCCTACGCCACCGCGCGCCGCTTCGCCAAGCACGGCCTGTACGATGGGTGGCTGTCGCGCCGTGGCGAGCACCTCGCGCACGGCGCCGACCGCGCGCTCATGGACCGCATCCACGCCCACGAGGCGCTGGAGCGCGAGCCGGTGACCGTCACCCCCGCGTCGTCGCTGAGCGACATCATCACCGCCACCGGCCGCACGCGCCACCAGACGCTCCCGGTGGTGGACGAGGACGACCTGCTCGTCGGCGTGATCACGTACAGCGCGCTTCGTCAGGCACTGCTCGACCGCGGCGAGCTCGCGCCGCTCCTCCTGGCGGCCGATCTCGCGGAGCCCACGGAGGTCGCCCTCCCCGGCGACACGCTGCGCGAAGCGCTGCGCAAGATGAACGCGCGCGCGATCGACCTGATCCCGGTGGTCGAGCGCGAGGAGCGCCCGCGGTTGGTCGGCGTCCTGAGTCGCGCGGACGTGCTGGGGGCGTACGAGCGGGAGTTGATGCAGGAGGTGTAGGAGCGCGGTGTGCGGTTCGCGGTTCGCGGTTCGCGGTTCGCGGGGCGCGGGGCGCGTGAGAATGGAGACTGAGCGACGAGGGCCGGCAACTGCCGGCCCTCGTCGCATTCCATTGTGACGCGCGCCGCATCCCGCATCCCGCGCCCCGCGCCGTTCGCGCCCCACGCCCCGCGACCCGCATCCCGCGCCCCGCATCACCTCGCCAGCACGTGCAGCGTGTCCCCCACCTGCGCGAGGATCACGAACGTCTCGCCGTTCGCCCCCGCGGTGGTGCCGGCGGGGATCGCGGCGGCGTGGAAGGAGAGCCCCGTGGGCGCCTCCGGCACCGACACGCTGCGCCCACGGTCGAACGTCTCGTGCAGCCCCGCGCGCACGGAGTCGAAGGACGTCGTGCCGCCGCCGAAGATCAGGTGGTTCGAGTCGGCGGGGTCGATCCAGATCGCGCGCACGTACGTGTACGCGCCGGGTGCGGGGCGCGACGCATCGCCGCGCCAGATCCACTCGAAGTCGTCCACCCCGTGCACGGCGATCAGCCCCCCCTCGAGCCCCACGTACACCGTCCCGGAGTCCGAGGGGAGACTGAAGAACGAGTTCGGCCGCCGGTTCCCGATCCCGCGATGGAGATCGCTCCCCACGACGAACGTGCGCTCGCCGAGCGCCGCCGAGTCGTGACGCGCGATGTCGAAGCGCCCCACCCACGCCCGGTCGAGGGGCGCCTCACACCCCTGATAGAGCGTGGTGGGATCGCGCTGCGCGATGTGCACGTGGCACGGATCGCCGAAGGCATCCACCGTCCCGACGACGAACGACCACGTGCGCCCGCCGTCGAGCGAGCGCGCGATGCTCACCCCGTTCATGTTCGCGTACAATGGCGTGACGGGCGACGCCGGATCCGGCTGCACCGCGATGTCGAACATCGGGGGGTAGCTCTGGCCGAGGTCCCAGTACAGCCCATCGCCGCTCCCCGTCCACGTGGTGCCACCATCATCGGAGCGATAGAAGGGAAGGGCGTCGGCGCTCCCGCTGGGGTCGGCGCCCGCGTAGACCGTGCTCGACGCTCCGGGCGCCGTGCGCAAGACGAGCACGTGCACACCGGGGAGCCCGCTGCGGCGCCAGTCGCCGGAGCCGAGAAGCGGGTGCCGCCACACACCGTCCACGGTGCCCACGAGCACGTCGTTCCCGCTCACCGCGATCGCCTCCCCTGAGGAAACGCCCGGCACCACGCCCAGATCGCGCCACTGGGGCTGCGTGGGTGGTGGCGGGGGCGGCGGCGGAGGAGGGGATGGCTGCCCGTTCGGGGGGGTGATGCGCTCACCGCCGCAGGCGGCGAGGGCGCCAATGATGAGCCAGATGGCGAGCAGGCGTCGGTACAGCGTAGGCATGTGTCGAAGAGTCGCCGCTGGAGGCGTGGCGATGCGGTTCGCGCTCGCCGGGGGCACGGCTCCGGGTGCAAAGGCGGGTCCAGACGGACGCATCGGGGTGGAATTCGCGACGCCCGGACCGGAGGGCGGCGGCGGGGGCGATCACCTTCCTCGCCTCACGAGAGGAAGGTGAGGCGGCGCCCCATCGCCCGCGAAAAAAAGCGTGCCGCCGAGGCGCGTCCGATTCTGACACACGGCGCCCCCGATCGAGGGGACCACTCTCGCCGGCGAGCTCCGAACGGGCACGCCGCGCACGGCTACTTGCGGAACCGTGTCCCTGTGCCAATTTCTCGCCGGGCAGACGAAGCACCGGCATTCCGTCAGGAGCGGACGTGATGAATCCGTCGGCGTCGGACGTGCGCATTGCCACGGTAAGGATCCGAGGAACGGGCTCACCGAGCGCCGCACTCGGATCGTTCGTCCTCGCCCTCCCGCTTTCGCCGGTCGTCACGGCGCACCGCTCTCCTCCAAGACCAACGGATACCACCCTCCCGACCGCGCGCAGCGGGCGGCGACGCACGCCGCCCGCAACGAGCGCGCCGGGGTTTCGTTCGCTGACGCGTACACCGCTGGAGGATGCCGCCCATGAGACTCACACCCCGTTGGAGCTCGCCTTCGGTCTTTCGCCCGACCAGGGTTCTACTGGTCGCGGCGCTCGCCATCGTGCCGCCGATCGCGAGTGCCCGAGCACAGGACACCACCCAGACCGGATCCGTCTCCGGACGCGTCACCGATGAACAGGGCGCTCCGCTCGCGAGCGTCCAGGTGTTCGTCGAGGGCACCGCGCTCGGCGCCGTGACCCAGCCCACCGGCGAGTACGCGATCGCCCGCGTGCCCGTCGGCACGCGCTCCATCCGGGCGCGGCTCATCGGCTACCGGAGCCAGGCGGCGAACGTCAGCATCACGGCGGGGGCCCGCGCCACGCAGAACTTCACGCTGGTGCGCGACCCGCTGCAGCTGCAGACGGTGGTCGTGACCGGAACGCAGACACCCCGAACGAACCTCAAGGCGAGCGTCGCGGTCACGACGCTCTCGCCACAGGAGATCGAGCAGGCGGCGCCGCGCAGCACCACGGAGATGCTGCGCTACGTGCCGGGCTTCACGCGCGTGGAGAGCTCGGGTGGCGAGGTCAACCAGAACATCAGCATGCGCGGCGTGCTCGGCGTCGAGTACGTGATGTTCATGGAGGACGGGCTCCCGGTGTTCCCGACGATGCACACGTTCTTCATGAACGCCGACAACCTCTTCCGCCCTGACGAGAACATCGAGCGGATGGAGGTCGTGCGCGGCGGCGCGTCGGCGCTCTACGGATCGAACACGCCGGGCGCCATCATCAACTTCATCGACAAGACCGGCGGCGCGGAGATCGCCGGCACGCTCAAGGCGAGCGCGGCCACCGAAGGGCTCGCGCGCTACGACTTCGACGTCAACGGCCCGCTCTCCCAGGACTGGCGCTTCAACGTCGGCGGCTTCTACCGCTACGACCACGGCGTTCGCGATCCGGGCTTCCCCGGCATCAGCGGAGGGCAGATCAAGGCCAACGTCACTCGTCTGCTGGACAACGGCTTCATTCGCGCCTCGGTCAAGTACATCAACGACCGCAACCAGTTCATCCTCGACCTGCCGTTCCAGAATCCGGGCGATCCCCACTACGTCCCCGGCTTCGGGGATTACGGCGCGTTCAACACGGTGGAGGGGAACGGACTCCGCGTGCCGACGCCCACCGGCGACCTGACGCTGCCGCTCGACCAGGGGATCAGCACGAACGCCGCGTGGGGGACGGTCACCGTCGGATTCGACTTCCCGAACGGGTGGCACATCGAGAACGGCGCGCAGGCGATGCGCAACAGCCAGCAGTGGAACGCGATCGTCCCCTCGGACGTGATGCCGGCTGCCGACTTCGTGACGCGGCCGGTCAATCAGGGAGGGCTCGGCTTCGCGGCGGGCACGCCGTTCCAGTACATCTTCACGAACGTGAAGGATGATGCCGGGAACCAGGTCGCGTTCGACACCCCGAACGGCCTCGTCGCTCCCGGCGGCGAGTGGCACGTCGAGAAGCCCATCTCGGCGTTCCAGGACCAGCTCCAGGTCAAGAAGGCGTTCGGCCCGCACAGCTTCTCCGCCGGGCTGTACTTCGCGAACTACTCGCAGGACAACCGGTGGTTCTTCACCGACATCCTCACCGACGTGCGGAACAACCCGCACTTCCTCGACCTCGCGGTCGTGAGCGGCGGGGACACGATCCAGGTCACCAAGAACGGCTTCCGGCACTTCATCTCCAACTACGTCAACGGCACCGGGCAGGCCACGATCGTCTCCGGCGTGGTGGGCGGAGAGGTGCAGGTCAGCGAGAAGCTGCGCGCCGACCTCGGCGTGCGCGTGGAATACAACAACTTCAACCAGAGCTCCGAGAACACCTCGCTCGTCGATCTCGACGGCGACTCCACGACCACCTACGACCAGGAGATCTGGGGGAACGGCACGTTCCGGCACTTCAATCGGAGCCTCACCGACTGGGCGGCGTCGCTCGGGCTCAACTACTCGCTGACGCCCCAGCTCTCGGTCTACGGTCAGGCGTCCCGCGCGTACAAGATGCCGGCGCTCGACGAGTTCCTGAACGCGCAGGCCGAGGCGCAGGTCGCGCTGTTCGACTCGCGCGAGGTTCGCAACTTCGAGGCGGGGGTGAAGTACGCCACGAGCCGCTTCGGGGTCACGCTGAACGGGTTCTTCACCGATCTGCGGAACATCGTCGGGCAGGGCGCGGTGGTGGACACGGCCACGGGGCGGACGACCTGGATCATCACGACGAGTCCCGAGAACCGCTCGTGGGGCGCCGAGGTGGAGGTGTCCGGCGCGCCGGTGGGAGGGCTTCAGCTCCTTGCCAATGCCACGGTGCTCAAGGCCGAGCTGGGCTCCGGCGCGGGCGCGGACATCGGGAGCTGGATCAACGGTGTGCCACCGGTGATCGGGAACCTCTCGGCGAGCTACGATTTCTTCAGCCGCTTCCGGCTCACCGGCGACTGGCACTACGTGGGACGCCGCTTCTCCGACTTCGCGAGCCGCTCGAAGCTGCCGCAGTACAGCTACTTCAACTTCGGGGCGGAGTACTTCCTGACGGGACAGCAGCTCACGATCAACCTCGACGTGCTGAACGCGTTCCAGTCGAAGGGGCTCGAGGAGGGGAACCCGCGCCTGACGCAGTTCGGCGGCCGGACGAGCGATCTCTTCCTCGCCCGCCCGCTCCTCCCGCGGCGGTTCCTGGTGTCGCTGCGGCATGATTTCTAGGAGGCTCTCGGCTCTCGGCTCTCGGCCATCGGTGACTGCCCGGCGTGGAGGGCTCTCGGCGGGGGCACACGCCGAGAGCCGAGAGCCGAGGGCCGACAGCCCGGTCGCGGCGACGCACGCTGTCCGCGCGACCGGGCTGCTGGCCGCCGCGCTGATCTCCTCTCTCCTCTCCGCCGCGCCGCTCGCGGCCCAGGACTCCACCTTCATCCTCGGCACCGACACGCCGGCCACCCGCTTCCCGGCATACCTGGGGAACGGGCGGCTGGGGGTCCGGGTGTCGCCGCTCGGGACGAGCGCGACGGAGTCGTTCCTGGCGGGCGTGTACGAGCACGCCCCGAAGGACGTACCGCGCATCGTCGCGCTCCCCGCGTGGAACGAGATCGACGTCTTCGATGGACGGCGGTGGCTCGGCGACGCGGAGCTCGCCGAGACGACGCTGCGCGGGTACCACCAGACGCTCGACATGTACGACGGCGTCGCCCGCACCTCGTACGAGTGGGCCGATGGGGACCGGCGCACATCGGTGGACGTGCGGATGTTCGTGTCGCGCGCCCGCCCGGACGTCGCGGTCCTCCGGCTCCAGCTCGTGCCGCGCGAGAGCGGTCGGGTGCGCGTGGCCTTCCCGCTCGCCGCACGCCCCGAGCCGCACCGGCTGGCGCTGGGCGTCCTCGAGCGCGCGGAGCCCCGGTGGGGACCCCGGGAGGTGTGGTATCCCGGGCACCTGTCCGCGGAGCGCGCGCGCGCCGAACGCCGTGGCGCGGACGGCGCGACGCTCTGGATGGCGTCAAGAGCCGACGGGCGACCGACGATCGTCGCCCAGGCGGTCGCGGTCGCGTGGCCACGCGATCTCGTGCGCCCGGCGGTACGTACCACATCCGCCGACACGCTCGCGGCCGTGGAGGTCGCGTTCGATGCGACCGCCGGCACGCGCTACACGTTCGACAAGATCGTGAGCGTCGCGACGTCCAAGGACACCTCCGACCCGCTGCCGCGCGCGCGACGCGAGGCGGCGGAGGCGCTCGCGCGCGGCTACGATGCGCTCGCCGGCGAGCACGTCGCGGCGTGGCACGACCTCTGGCGGACGGACATCGTGCTGGACGGCGATCCCGGCCTGCAGCGCACGATCCACGCGATGCTCTTCGGGCTCCTGAGCAGCGAGCGCGCCGGCGCCGCGACGAGCATCCCCCCCATGGGGCTCTCGAGCGCCGGGTACTACGGTCACGTGTTCTGGGATGCCGACACGTGGATGTTCCCGGCGCTCGTTCTCCTGCACCCCGACATCGCGCGCTCGATGGTGATGTTCCGCGCGCGTACGCTCGATGCGGCGATGGCCAACGCCCGGGCGAACGGCTTCCGCGGCGCCATGTATCCGTGGGAGGCGGGCGAGCACGGCGAGGAGACGACGCCGCACTTCGCCAGGCAGAACGCGCGCTCGGAGATCCACATCACGGGCGATGTCGCCATCGCGCAGTGGCAGTACTTCCTCGCCACCGGCGACTCGGTGTGGCTCGCGCGGCACGGTTATCCCGTCATCCGGGAGACGGCGAACTTCTGGTTGAGCCGCGTGACGCGCGACCCGGCGCGAGACCGCTACGACATCCGGAACGTGGTGTCGGTGGACGAGGGGCTGATCGGAATCGAGAACGACGCGTACACGAACGCGGTGGCGCGGGCCAATCTCCGGATCGCCACCGCCGCGAGCCGGCTCGTCGGCGCGCGGCCGGACCCCCGGTGGAGCGAGGTCGCCGCGAAGCTGTACATCCCGTACGACTCGGCCGCCTCGTACCACCCCACGTACGAGGGGGCGCCGGACACGACCATCGGATCGGTCGTGCCGCTGCTCGCCTTCCCCCTCCGCGAGCCGATGAGCGAGCGCGCGAAGCGCACGGACCTCCATGCCGCGGTGAAGCAGCTCTTCGGCGAGGGGGGTGGCGCGATGATGACGGAGACGCTCTATCCCGTGATCGCGGCCGAGCTGGGGGAGCGCGCGCTCGTGGACAGCCTCCTCCCGCTCACGTACCAGTCGCACCTCCGCGGCCCGTTCCAGCTCCTCGCCGAGACGCCGACCAACGATGCGGTGGACTTCGTGACCGGGGCCGGGGGCTTCCTCCAGCAGGTGCTCTACGGGTACACCGGCCTCCGGCTCACCGAGCGGGGGCTCGAGCGCGCGTTCCGGCCGATGCTCCCGTCGGGGATCACGCGCTTGACGCTGCGCGGCGTCTCGCTGCGTGGCCGGCGGTACGACATCGTCGTGGCGGGGGATTCGCTGCGCATGGCCGAGCGCCCACGTGACGAGGCGGACGCGGCGCCCTCCGGGCTGGTACGCCCGGTGCTCGCCTTTCCCGATCCGGCGATGGACGACACCGCGGCGTACCAGGGGTACGAGACGCGGTTCTATCGCGATTCCAGAAAGAACACCGTCCAGGTCTACCTCGATCGCCGGAGCGGACGGGTGGTGCACGTGTGGGCCGACGCGGCCGATGAGAGCGTCGGCTTCACCGTTCGCGACTCCGCCGGCCGACCGGCCGCCTTCACCTGGGGAGCGGAGGAGGCGGCGGTCGCGGACTCGGGAGGGATGCGCACGCTCTCCTACCAGCTCGCGGTCGCGTCGCCGGCGGCCGAGATCGGAGGGCTTCTGCTCGGGTCGATGCGCGTGGAGCGCGACTTCCAGTACGCGCGCCGCCACCTCGCGCCGTTCTCCACGCCCACCTTCGAGCAGCGCGAGCTCGTCGAGCTGATCGCCCACATCGAGCGGCTGCCGCCGGCCGAGCGGCAGCGGCAGCTCGCGCTGCTCCACGCGCGGAGCACCAGCGAGCTGCGCGCGCGGCTCGTCCCGGCCATCTCGTGCCGCCGGACGCCCGGGTGCTCCACGGTGCGGATCGCGCAGACCTCGCTCGATGGCCGGAACCATCTCGTGCTCGATCTGGGGGTGAACCCCGCCGAGGCGGCGCTGCGCATCGACGGCCAGACGATCGCCGTTCGCTCGCGCACCGGGCGCCCCGTGCGGCTCACCGCCACCATCGCCACCGACGCCGCGCCGCTCACCCCGCTCGACCGCGACGAGATCTTCAACGCGGACTTCCGGGACTTCCTCGCCGGTGCGCGCGCCGCCCACGACAGCGTGCTGCGGCGGTCGGACGCGAGCGCGCCGCACGGTACGGATTCGGCCGTCGTCGCCCGCTACCGCTGGCTGGAGCGCGAGGTGCGGAGCGTGGAGCTGCTCGGCACGCGCGAGAAGCTCATGGCGGGACTCCCCAACTTCGCGACGTACTTCGGGCGCGACATGATGATGGCCGCGCTGATGATGCGGCCGATCTGGTCGAGCGACATGTCCGCGCACGTGATCGCGAGCGTGCTGCGCAAGCTCGGCCCGGCCGGCGACGTGAGCCACGAGGAGGCGCTCGGCGGCCAGGCCATTCGCGAGAACGCGGGGGTGTACGACTCGCTGATGTCGGCGTACGACACGCTCCGCCAACGGGGGGAGCGCGCGGCCGCCGCGGCCGCGCTCGGTCGTGCGAGGGAAGTGCTCGGCGACCTGCAGCGGGTGCGCGAGAACTATCACATGATGGACGACGAGTTCCAGCTCCCCGTGCTCGCCGCGCGCTACCTCGGCGACTCCACCGTGCCCGCCTCGCGGAAGCGCGCGTTCCTCCTCGACACGACGTCGCACCGGGGCGCCACGCGCCTCGCGCTGCTGATGCGCGAGCTGGCGCTCGTGTCGAGGGAGTCGGCGCCGTACGTGCGCGAGCCGTCCCCACGGAACCTGATCGGCTTCGCCAGGCTCGACTCCACGTGGTGGCGCTCGGCGAGCTGGCGCGACAGCAGGGCGGGGTACGCCAACGGGCGCTACGCGATGGACATCAACGTGATCTGGGTGCCGGAGGCATTGACCTCGATCGCCGACATCATGGCGACGCTCCGCTCGCTCGGCTTCGGCCCCCAGGTACTGGATACCGTGCTCCCATCCATCGCGAGCACGCCGCTCGGCCAGTACGTGCGCGATCCGGCCGCGGCCCGCCACGCCGCCGACGTGTGGCGGGGGGCGGAGCGGTACTTCGTGGTGAAGCTCGGGCCGCGCGAGGTGGAGGAGCGTGTGCGCGCGAAGCTCGCGTGGATGACGGCCGACGAGCGGAGCTACTGGGAGCGGACCATGGCGGCCGCGGCGGCCCGCGGCACGGGGTGGAGCGATTCGCTCGCCTTCCTCGCGCTCTCGCTCGATTCCGCCGGCCATCCCATACCGGTGATGAACACCGATCCGGCCACGCGGCTCTTCCTCGAGGACCTCACGGCAAGCGGCGACCCGCGCGCGCCGGGGCGGGACGTCGTCCTTCGCGACGCCGAGACGTTCGTGCGGCCGTATCCCGTCGGACTCTTCGTGGACGGCCTCGGTCCGCTCGCGGCCAACGACGCGTACGCCTCCCGCTCCGTGTGGGACGCGTTCCGGGCCGACCAGTATCACTCGCCGCGCGTGGTGTGGGGGCGCGAGGTCAACCTCATCGTGCTCGGCCTCGCCAGGCAGATGAGCGCCGCGCTCGACGGGACCGGCGAGCCGCGAACGCCCGCGCTCGCGGCGTACGTCCGCACCCTCGGCGATGCGCTGCGGCGCACGGTCGCGGCGGTGGACGCCTCGGGGCTCAAGCACAGCGAGCTGTGGAGCTATCGCATCGAGGACGGGCGGCTGATCCCCACCCGATACGGCACCAGCTCCGACATCCAGCTCTGGAGCAGCACCGACCTGGCGGTGCAGTTCACGCTGGCGCGGCTGGCAGGGCGGTGAGCGAAGCTCGATAGCGCCGGGGCTCGACGGTCGGGACGACGCGAGCCTGGTCCATGGGCCCAGAGCGCCCCGCCAGCCCCCTGGACGCAACCCTTTCCACCCTCCCCGTGTCCCACGGACGTTCACAACGTCCGCCAACCGACACCCGAGGCCTCGTGGACGAGCAGCAACTCCTGGAACGCGCGAAGACCGGGGATCCGGCGGCCGAGCGGGCGCTCTACGACGCCCACGTCGACCGGATCTATCGCCTCGCCTTCCGCCTCGCCGGGAGCGACGACCTCGCCCAGGACTTCACGCAGGAGACGTTCATCCGCGCCTTCGCGCGGCTGCGCGACTTTCGCGGCGATTCGGCGTTCGGCACGTGGCTGCATTCGATCGCGGTGACGGTGGCGCTGAACGGGATGCGGAAGGTGAAGCGGTTTCGCTCGCGGGAGGCGGTGCTCGACGAGGCGCTCGACCACGGCACGAGCGCGCGACGCGCGGAGCCCGATCTGAAGCACCGGCTCGCGCAGGCGATCGACGCGCTCCCGATCGGATATCGGACGGTGTTCCTGATGCACGACGTCGAGGGCTACACGCACGAGGAGATCGCCCAGTCGCTGGGACTCCAGACGGGCACCTCCAAGGCGCAGCTCTCGAGAGCGAGGGCGAAGCTGCGCGAGGCACTCGCGGACTTCGCGGGAGAATGGACGGCATGAGCGACGACGACCGGTTCGACGACTTTCTGCGCAACGCGGCGCGCGACTACAACGCGCCGCCCCCCACGCCGCGCGACGCGATGTGGGCGCGCATCGACGCGGAGCGCCGCGCCCGCGCCGACGCGGCGCGAGCGGTAGAGGCGCGCCAGCTTCCCCTTCGCCGCCTCTGGTGGCCGCTCGCGATCGGGATCGCCGCGGCGCTGGTGCTGGGGATCGGGATCGGCCGCTGGTGGGGAGCGGGGGGGCGTGAGCGCGGCGCGGGGGCGAACTTCGCCGCCGTGCCCGGATCGACTCAGGCTCCGGCCGTGCGCGGCGAGTCGGCCGGTCCGCGAGCGCCAGGCTCGCGCGCCGGGGCGCCGGCGGATACGGCGCCGGCCGGAGCCACGGTTCCGCGCACGCCGTCGGAGCCGGAGCGCGCGAGGACCTTCGCCGGACGGGGCGCCGCACCGACGGGCCCCGTCGGGGCGGATGCCGGCTCGCGC
Source organism: Gemmatimonadaceae bacterium (assembly GCA_036378095.1). Taxonomy (GTDB): domain Bacteria; phylum Gemmatimonadota; class Gemmatimonadetes; order Gemmatimonadales; family Gemmatimonadaceae; genus JADGGM01. The sequence continues at coordinate 30,259 of DASUXC010000147.1, forward strand.
GAGGAGGCGGAGCGACGGTTCTACGAGGCGGCGGCGGTGGACCACCTGGGACGCGCCGAGGTGCTGCTCACGTCGTTCCGCGAGGAATCGAAGCGCGGCACGGTGGACGCGCAGGTCACCGCGTGGGCGGGCGACCTGCTCGGCACCACGCGCTTGCTGCTCGACTCCCCCGCCACGGAGGACCCACGCCTCCGCAAGCTGCTCGGCGATCTGGAGGTGGTGCTCGCGCAGATCGCGCAGCTCCACCCCACGAAGGGCGTACGCCCCGATGAGCTGCAGATCATCGACGAGGCCGTACGCGATCACGACATGATGACCCGACTTCGGACCGCGATCCCCGCGGGCACGCTGCCCGCGGGGTCCTGAGGAGAGACACGACATGACACGAGCCACGATGCTCATCGCGATCGCCGCCGCGCTGGCGGGCGCCGGAGTGAACCCCGGTGCCACCGAGTGGAGCGGCGTCGCCCGCGGGGGTGCCGCAGTCCCGCGCATGACGGCGAGGACCGCCGCGCTGGAGGCGGACTTCGCCACCGAGCCGCCACCCGCGGCGTTCCCGGCCGACTCGGCGGACTCGCTCTACCGCACCGCGCGGCAGGCGTTCAACGACGGGGACTACACGCGCGCCGCGGAGCTGTTCGCGCGCATCACCGAGCGCTATCCCAAGTCGTCGTACACCCCCGACGCGCTCTACTGGAGGGCGTTCGCTCTCTACCGCCTGGGGGGCGGCAACCAGCTCCGCGAGGCGCTGCGCGCGCTCGACACGCAGGCGCGTCGCTTCCCCGATGCCGCCACCCATGGAGACGCGTCCGCGCTCGCCACGCGCATCCGCGGCGAGCTCGCCAAACGCGGCGACCAGGACGCCGCGGAGCGGGTGACCCGGGATGCGCGCGGCGCCGAGCAGGGGTGTCCGAGCGAGGATGACGACATGCGCGTCGCGGCACTCAACGCGCTCATGCAGATGGATGCCGAGCAGGCGCTCCCGATCCTGCGCAAGGTTCTGGCGCGGCGCGACGCGTGCTCCGAGCGGCTGCGCAAGAAGGCGGTGTTCCTCGTCGCGCAGCAGAACAGCGAGGCGTCGGCCGACATCCTGCTCGACGTCGCACGGAGCGATCCGGCGCCGGAGGTCCGGCGCGAGGCGGTGTTCTGGCTCGGCCAGGTGTCCGGCGAGCGCGCGGTGCCGATGCTCGACTCGATCCTGCGCAACACGAAGGACGAGGACCTGCAGCAGCGCGCCCTGTTCGCGCTCTCGCAGCAGGACGACCCTCGCGCCAGCAAGATCCTCCGCGATCTCGTCCAGTCGCCCACGGCGTCCGAGGAGCTGAAGGGGCGCGCGATCTTCGCGCTCGGCCACTACCGCGGGCGCAGCGAGGACTTCGCCTACCTGCGCGAGCTCTTCCCGACGCTCCAGAGCGAGCAACTGAAAGAGCAGGTCGTCCAGTCGATCGCGCAGCAGGAGGACGCGGACAGCCGCCGGTGGCTGCTCGATCTCGCGGCGAACACCAAGGCGGACATGGAGATCCGCAAGAAGGCGATCTTCTGGGCGGGACAGCAGGGCGGGAGCGCGACGGAGCTCGCGTCGCTCTACGACCGCATGCCGGAGCGCGAGCTGAAGGAGCAGCTCATCTTCGCGCTCTCGCAGAACAACGCCGCCGCGGCCACGGACAAGCTGATCGACATCGCCCGGCACGACAAGGATCGCGAGATGCGCAAGAAGGCGATCTTCTGGCTCGGCCAGCGCGACGATCCCAGGGTGAGGCAGCTACTCGAGGAGATGATCGGCAATGACTCGAACTGAGCTCACGATCGGGGTGGCGGCGCTCGTCGCGCTCGCCGCCCCCGTCACCCCGGCCGGCGCGCAGTCGCTCGCCGAGCGCGTGCGCGCCGTGTCGGGCGAGGCGGAGGTCCGCTTCGCGTCGAGACCCGACGTGTGTGGCGATGGCGAAGGGTGGGCGTGGCACCACGACGACTTCACGATGGGCGATGCGACCATCCACGGGTCGCACGGCGAGTGGCTCCGCCGGTGCGTGCACGGGCCGGTGCGGGTGCGGGTGAGCGTGACCGATCATCGGGTCACGCGCCTCCACACCCACGTGGGTGGGGAGACGGAGCGCGGCGTGACGGACCTGGGGACGGTCTCCACGAGCGAGGCGACCGACTGGCTGCTCGCGCTCGCCCGCACCGCGCCCGAGGACGTGGCGCGCGAGGCGGTCGCTCCGGCCGCGCTCGCCGACAGCGTCACCATCAGTCCGTCGCTGCTCGCGCTCGCGCGCGATCGCGAACGACCGCTCCGCGTACGCAAGCCGGCGCTCTTCTGGGCGGGGCAGGTGGGAGAGCCCGGGGTGCTCGAGCCCGTGCGCGCGATCGCCGCGGACCGGAGCGAGGATGCCTCCCTTCGCGAGCACGCGCTGTTCGTGCTCTCCCAGTTCCCGGATGGCGCCGGCGTCCCCGCGCTCATCGACGCCACGCGGGACGGCAGCGAGCCATCCATCGCCAGGAAGGCGACGTTCTGGCTCGGCCAGGCGGACGACCCACGCGCGTCGGCCGCCTTGCGCGAGCTGGTGCTGAACGCCGGCGCCGACGAGGAGGTGCGCGCTCAGGCGGTGTTCGTGCTCGGCCAGCACGGGAACCGGCCGGAGGACATCGCCTTCCTGCGCGAGCACTTCGCTTCGCTCCCCGCGCGCCTGCAGGACCGGGCGCTCATGGGAATCGCCCAGAACGGCGGCGCCGAGGCGGCGCGCTGGCTCGCGGGGCTCATCACGGACGAGTCGCGCGATCTGCACGTGCGGAAGCAGGCGCTCTTCTGGGCTGGGCAGGGGGATGACATCTCCACGGGCGCCATCGGCGACCTGTACGCGAAGCTGCGCGATCCGGAGATGAAGAAGCAGGCGATCTTCGTGCTGTCGCAGCGCGACGACTCGGCGGCCACCACCAAGCTCATCGACATCGCGCGGACCGATCCGGACCACGAGATGCGCAAGCGAGCAATGTTCTGGCTCGGGCAGAAGCACGATCCACGCGCGGCCGAGTTCCTCGGCTCGCTCCTCGAGCGGTAGGGGAGGGGAGCCATGCGACTCGAGAATGTCTCAGGCCGCTCCGTGTGGCGGCGCGGCGGTGCGCGGAGCGCGCGCACCGCTACAGCGCTGGCTGGCGGCGTCGGTGTCGCGGCGCTGGCATTGGCGATCGCGACGTTCCCCGTGCACGCGCAGTCGCTCGACCGCCGAGTGGCCGCCGTGCGCGATGGGCGCGCGCAGCTTCGCTTCACCTCGCGGCCCGGCGTGTGCGGCGACGGACGCGGCTCCATCGGCACGGGCGGCGACGTGTTCTTCGGCAGCTACACGGTGGACGGGGCCGGACGCCGTCCCTTCTGCGCACCGGGCCCGGTGCGCGTGGTGCTCACGCTGCATGCCGGCGAGGTGGAGCGCGTGCGGACGTACGTGAACGGAAACGACTCGCTCGCCACTGACCTGGGCGTGGTCCCGGCGCGCGAGGCCGCCGACTGGCTGCTCGGGCTCGCGCGGCGCGTACCGGGGAGCTCGGGAGACGAGACGATCCTCGCCGCGGTGCTCGCCGACAGCGCGACCGTCTGGCCGGCGCTGCTTCCGATCGCGCGCGATCACGACCTGCCGAACGGCACGCGCGAGAGCGCCCTCTTCTGGCTGTCGCGCGCCGCCGCCGCGAAGGTGAACGGCACCACGCTGCTGGACCCCCGACACGACCAGCCCGACGACGATGACGTTCGCGGAGCGGCGGTGTTCGCGCTCTCGCAGCAGCCGAAGCGCGAGGCGGTGCCCGCGCTGACCCGGATCGCGCGGACGAACCGGGATCCGGGGGTGCGAGGGAAGGCGTTGTTCTGGCTGGGACAGATAGGAGGAGACGAGGCTGTCTCCCTGTTCGAGGAGATTCTGAGGCGGTAAGGGTGGTGCGTGGGTAGTGGGGCGTGCGGGGCTGGGGCGGGGCTGGGGAGGGGTTGGGTGACGGCTCTCGCGTGCGATCCGCCCCCTTCCCCATCACCGCCGTTTCCGATCCCCCCCGGCCCCCGCCTCACTCCCCGCGCAACGCGATCCCCGGGTCCACGGCGGAGGCGCGGCGGGCGGGGAGCCAGCTCGCGGCGACCGCCACGAGGAGCAGGAGGAGCGCCGCCCCGCCGAGGGTGACGGGGTCGGTGGGGCTGACCTCGTAGAGCAGCGCGGCCAGGAGGCGGGTCAGCACGGCGGCGCCGGCGAGACCGGCGACGACCCCGGCCGCGGCGAGTGCCAGCGCCTGACGAGAGACCATCCGCCGCACATCCGCCGGCCGCGCGCCGAGCGCGAGACGGACGCCGATCTCCCGCGTCCGCAGGCTCACCGTGTACGAGATCACTCCGTAGATCCCCACGGCGCCGAGGGCGAGCGACATCGCCGAGGCGATGCCGAGGAGGAGGAGCGTGAACGACGTGCGCGCCGACGCGCGCGACACGAGCGCGTCCAGCGGCCGCGAACGGTACACGGGAATCGCCGGGTCGAGCTCGCGCACGGTCGCCCGGACCGGTCCCTCGATGGAGGACACGGCGCCGCGCGCGCGCACCACGATCGCCACGTCGCGCGGCGTCCACCGTCCCGCCCCCTGCGCGGCGACGAGCGGGCAGTACACCATCTGCTCCGGCGGCTGCTCCAGGGCGGCGCCGCGCACGTCGCCGGCCACGCCGATCACCGTGGACCAGGGGCTGCGCGGATTCAAGCGGATGCGCTTGCCGATCGCGCTCTCCCCCTTCCAGTACCGCTCGGCGAGCGCGCGGCTCACCACCACGTCGAGCGGAGCCCGCGCGGGGTCCACGCGGTCGAACGTGCGTCCGGCCACGAGCGGGATTCCCATCGCGCGGAAGAAGCCCGCGGAGACGTACGCGACGGGGTGAATGCCGGGCATCTCGTGCGGGCGCAGCGGATGGTCCTCCACCCAGACGGCGGTGTCCTGCTTCCCCTCGGCATCGAGCGGGAGCTTGGAGGCGATCCCCACCGCCTCCACTCCGGGCAGCGCGGCGATGCCGTCGACCGCGCGGATGTCGAACTCCGCCACGCTCTCCGGGGTGCGGTACGATGGCTCGGGAAGCGACACGCGAAGCGCGAGCGCGTGCGCCGGGTCGAAGCCCGGCCGTACGGAGCGCAAGCGCGCGAAGCTGCGCGCCATGAGCCCCGCGCCGGCGAGCAACACGAGCGCGAGCGCGACCTGCGCCGCCACGAGCAGGGACCGCGCGCGGCGCCGCTCGCGCCCCACGGTGGCGCTGCGACCGGAGCCGGCCAGCGCCGCGGCCGGCGAGATCGCGCCGGAGCGGAGCGCCGGGACGGCGGCCACGAGCAGCGCGGCGAGCGCGGTCACCACCACGGCGAAGGCGAGCACCGGGAGGCTCAGGTGGACCTCCGTGATGCGCGGCACGTTCATCCCCGCGCCGAGCGTCCGCAGCAGGTGCACGCCCAGGGCGGCGAGCACGAGGCCGAGCGCGCCGCCGAGCGCCGCGACCACCGCCGCCTCGCCGAGAAACTCGCCGAGCATCGCCGGGCGCCCGGCACCCAGCGCGCGCCGCACGGCCATCTCCCGCTGGCGCCCCTCGGCGCGGACGAGGAACAGGTTGGCGACGTTGGCGCACGCGATGAGCAGCACGAATCCGACCGCGCCGAGCACCACCCAGAGCACGCGCCCCACGTCCCCCACGACGATGTCGCGCAGTGGGCGCACGACGGCGCGCATCTGGGTGACGGCGATCGCCGATGCCGTGAGCCGCCCCGGGAACGACTCGGGGAGGCGCGGCAGGAGGCGGGTGAGCTCGGCCCCGGCGGACGCCGGCGTCACCCCATCGCGCAGGCGGGCGACCGCTTGCCAGTCGAAGGTCGCCGACTCGGTGTGCATCGGATCAATTCCGCTGGGGAGCCAGAGCTCCGTGCTCGCGTCGGGGAACGCGAAGGCGGCGGGCATGATGCCGACCACCTCGCGCGCCACGCCGTCCACTCGAATGCGCCGGCCGACGATCCCCGGATCCGCGCCGTACGTCGTTCTCCAGAGCCGCTCCCCGATGAGCACGACCGGGGCGGCGCCGGGGACGTCGTCGTCGGCGGCGAAGGCGCGTCCCCGGATCGGCGCGGCGCGCAGCACCGAGAGCACGCTCGGCGTGATGCGCGCGGCGCCGGCGCGCTCGGGGCGCGCATCATCGCCGGCACCGGCGCCATCGACGGCGCCGAGGTTGACCGCCCCGGCGCTGTAGGCGCCGATGTCGGTGAAGACGTGGCTCGCTCCCCGATAGTAGAGGTAGCTCGCGTCCGACTGGTCCACCTCCGAGATCCCCGACACGGCGAGGGTGTGGGAGAGCCCGACGAGACGGCCGGCATCGGGGTACGGGAGTGGGCTGAGGAGCACGGCGTCCACCACCTCGAACACCGCGGTCGCCGCGCCGATCCCGAGCGCGAGCGTGAGAAGGGCGGCGAAGGCGAAGGATGGGGCGCGGAGCAGTCGGCGGGCGGCTTTCATAGGAGGCAGGGGCCAGGGATCAGGGGCAAGGGGAATTGCACGATGTTGCGCGACCGGGAGGGCGGGACAGGGGAGACGGCGGCGCCTTGCGTGATTCTGGCATTTCCGTGTCGATGCACCACACCGCGCGCCAACCCCCGGCCCCTGCCCCACAACCCCTGGCCCCTAGCCTCTCGCCCGCCTCCCCACTGCCCTCGCGATGAACCGCAGCCGGTCCGGCCAGGGCATGCGCAGGAGGTTGGTCTTCACCACGCCGCGCGTGAACCACGTCTTCTCCGAGTAGTCGATCCCCACGTCCACCGCCACGGGGCGGTCCTCGGCGGTGATCGCGGCGCAGCGCGCGAGCACGCCATCGATCTCCTCGTCGCTCGTCAGCGGGAGGCACTCCACGCCGACGCCGGCGCAGATGGCGGCGAGGTCGTAGTCGGGCAGCACGCTGCACGTCTTGCGATTCATCGCCACGGACTGGAACTGGGAGATCTGCGCGAGCTCGCGGTCGCGGAGCACGAACGCCATCACCGGCGCGCCCTGGCTGGCGGCGGTGAGCAGCTCGAGCCCGGTCATGAGAAACGCGCCGTCGCCGACGAGCGCCGCCACCGGCGCCTCGGGGCAGGCGAGCCTGGCGCCCAGCGCGGCCGGGATCGCGTATCCCATGCACGAGTAATCCACCGGCGCCAGGAACCGCCCCGGCTGGTCGAGCACGAGCTGCTCCATGGCCAGGAAGGTTCCGTTCCCGCTGTCGGTGGTGAAGATCGTGTGCGGGCCGAAGTGGCGCTGCAGCGCGCTCAGCAGAGCGAACGGCGTGACGCCAGTGGTGCTCGCCGCCTCTCGCCAGGCGCGGCGCACGCCCTCGCGGCCCTCGGCGATCCGGGCGACCAGCGCCGCGTCGGCCGGGCGTGGGGGGATGCGCGCGAGCAGCGCGTCCACGAACGGCCCGGCCTCGCCGGCGATCGCGAGCGTGGTCTCCACGTTGCGCCCGAGCACCTCGGGCGCGATGTCCACGTGAACGAGCGGGAGAGGCGGCCTCACGCCGTAGCTGCCGGTCGCCACCTCGCCGAAGCGGCATCCGAGGGCGAGCGTCGCGTCGCACGTGCGGGCGATGTCGCGCGCGAACGGAGGGGCGGCGTCGCCGAAGCCCGGCCAGAGGGCGAGCGGGTGGGACTCCGGGAAGACGCCCTTTCCCTGGAACGTGGTGGCGACCGGCGCCTGCAGCGCCTCGGCGAGCGCCACGAGATTGGTGTTCGCGGCGCCGAGCCCGGCGTAGATGAGCGGACGGCGCGCGTCGCGCAGCAGCGCCGCGGCCTGCTCGACCAGCCCCGTCGGGGGGAGCGGCGCGGAGGGCGAGCGCCCGGTGATGGCGGGGATCTGCTCGTCGTGCTGGAAGAGATACAGGTTGGCGGGGATCTCCACGAACACCGGGCCGGGCGTGCCCGCGCGCGCGAGGCGGCACGCCTCGCGGATCACGCGGTAGATCTCCTCGCCTCTCTCGGGACGGAACACCCCCTTCGTCACGGGGCGGGCGATCCCGAGCTGGTCCACGTCGTGAAGCTGGAACGCCATCCCGGTGTCGCGACGGATCCCGCACCCGAGGACGAGCATCGGGATCCCATCCATGAACGCCTCGGCGATCCCCGAGAGCGCGTGGGTGAGCCCGGCGCCGGGGACGATCGTCGCGCAGCCGAGGCGTCCCGAGGCGCGCCACACCGCATCGGCCATGAACGTGGCGCTCTGCTCGTCGGTGACGAGGATGGGGCGCACGCGCCGCGACCGGGCGAGCACATCGTACAGCTCGATGTTGTGCGTGCCGGGGATGCCGAACGTGAAGGGGATTCCCTCGTCCTCCAGCGCTCGGACGACGAGCGTGGCTCCGCCCGCCCTCACGCTGGTACCTCCGCGGGCGTGCCGAGGAGCGCCGGCGCCTCGGCGCGGATCGCTTCGGCGACGCGGTCGGCGAGCGCCATCACGGTGACGTACGGATTGATCTCGAGCGCATCGGGAAAGAGCGACGAGTCGGCGACGCGCAGCCACGGCACGCCGTGCACGCGCCCCCACGCGTCGGTCACCGAGTCCTGACGGCTCACGCCCATGCCGCAGCCGCCCATGAGGTGCGCCGCGGACACGGAGATCCGTCCCGACCGGAAGTGACGCGCCGCGATCCGCTCGTGCACGCGCTCGGTGTCGCGCGCCTCGATGAGCGGCGGGTCGGCGGACGGCGCGTGCACGCGGACGGCGCCGGCGGCGAAGAAGATGCGCGCCGCGGCGCGCGTGGCGCGCACGAGCGAGTCGATGACCTCGCGGGTGAACCGATAGTGCACCACCGGGCGCCCCGCGGCGTCCACCGCCACGCGGTTCCCCGGCACCGCGCGGTCGCAGGCGAGGACGAGGATCATCTGCAACCTGGGGAAGGCACGCATGAGCGCGGCGTGCGGCTCGCCGAAGCCGGTGAGGTTCTTGGCGGTGGTGAACGGGAAGTACATGCACGTCTCGAGCACCCACCCCTCCTCCTCCGCGTGGTCCACGTAGAAGCTCTTCGGGTGTCCCACGTCGTTGGTGATCGGGCGCGGGTGCTCGGCGACGAGGATGTGCGCGGGATGCGCGGTGAACCCGGTCCCGAGGCGCGGGAGAGACGCGCGGATGCGCGAGCGCAGGAGCAGGGCGGCCGAGCCCACCGCGCCTCCGGCGACGACGATGATCCCGGCGCGGATGCGATAGTCGCCGGGCTCCCACTCCGACGGGAGCCCCTTCTCCCCGCTTCGCGCCGCGCTCACGCGCGCGATCACGGCGCGATGCTCGATGCGCAGCGCCTCGGCGCGCGTGACGACCTCCACGCCGTTCCGCTCGGCGTTGGGGAGCTGCACGCGGTTGGTGCCCTGCTTGGCGGCGTTGGGACACCCGAGGTTGCACAGGCTCGAGCCGCGGCACCCGCGCACGTTCACCGGGAACTGCTCGGGGTGGTAGCCGGCCGCTCGCGCGCCGGTCACGAACAACGTGTTGTTCTCGTTCAACTCGTCGGCGGGGAGCAGGTGGACGCCGTTCTGCTCCATGAACTTCCGCGACCGCCGCGCGACGTCGGCGTGGTCGAGCCCCGGCACGTGCCAGTCGTGGATCACGCGCTCGGGGGCGATGAGCGACGTCCCCGTGTAGACGACCGTGGAGCCGCCGTACGCGCGGCCGAAGGCCAGCGTCATCGTGCCGTCGGCGGTGAGAAAGCCGCCCGCGTCCTCGTAGAGGGACGACGCCATCTCCAGCTCGCGGCCGGTGAACTCGTCGTCGCGAAGCCGGGGGCCCTGCTCGAGCACGAGGATGCGCACGCCGCTCCGCGTCATCGGCGAGAGCTCCTGCGCCACCGTGCCACCCCCCGCGCCGGACCCGATGATCACGACGTCGTAGGCGCGCTCGTTCATCGCCGCGCCTCCCATCCGTCCGGGTGCGCCGCGTACCCGATCGCCCGCGCACCATCGGGGCGCGCGTAATACCCCATGTAGACCAGGGTGCGAAGCCCCCAGAAGCCGCGGCGCAGGAGGAGGAAGGGGGCGCGCTCCACGGCGCCGAGGACGCGCGTTCTCCGCTCGGCATCGAGCGCCGTGAACCGGCGGCCGTGCGTGGCGACGGGGAGGAGGTCGAGCGCGCGAACGAGGAGCGCGAGCTGCCGGCGCATGCGCGCGGGGCGCGCGGCGAGCGCGTCCTCGATGATGCGTTCGACCTCCGCCCACTCGCGCTCACCGAGTCGCGCCGCGTCCGGAACGATCGTCGCGGCGAGGGAGCGGAAGATCGGTCGGACTGGTTCGAGCACCGGTAGAGTCACGCGGAGTCCTCGGGGTGGAGCGCGCGGAGGCGGCCGCACACGCGACCGGGGTGCCACCCCGAAACTACCGCCCGCGCGCGGGCGTGTGCAAGCACGATTCCGGGCGGCGTCTCTCTTCCGTGGCGCGGCGGATGGGCGACGTGGCTCTCCGCGCGCCGCTCCACCCGTGCCCGGAGGACGCCATGATCCGCACCCTGCTCATCTCGTTGGGCCTCGGAATGCTCTTCGCCGCCGCGCCGGAGCGCCGC
>DASUXC010000148.1:0-13167 GCA_036378095.1 Gemmatimonadaceae bacterium
GGCGGGGGGCCGGGGTTGGGGGCCGGGGGAGGACCCCGCGCGGGGGGGGGCGCGACCGCGCCGCCCCCCTCGCGGGGTCCTCCCCCGGCCCCCCACGCCGGCCCCCGGCCCCCGGCCACCGGCTCACACCGACAACAGCCGCGAGAAGAACGACCGATACCGCTGCAGCGCCTGGCGCAGGTCCTCCGTGGAGACGTCGCCGCCGCGGTCCCACTGCCCCTCGAGCTTCGCACGCTCGTTCGCGAACGATTCGGCGAGCCGCTTGATCGCCTCGGCCACCAGTCCATCGGCGCGCTCGACCGCGCGCCGGGGCTCGTCCACGAAGCCCGCCTGGATGTCGGTCCACTTCTCGTGGAACTCGTCGACCACGTCGGACGCGAGAAGCGGCGTGGAGCGCGCCTCGCCCGGCGGAGCCGACGCGCCCTCCCGTTCCGGCGCCCGCGCCACCTCGCGGTCGTCGATCCGCTCCCGCAGCTCGGAGGTCGAGCGATCGTCCGCGTGCTCGGCCGCGCTCGCGAGCTCGGCGGTCGACAGCTCGCGCTCGTTCCTGTCCTGGTCGGTCATGGCCGCACCTCCCTGTTGGCCTCGATGTCGCGCTCCTCGCGCCGCGCCGCCGCGCGCTCCTCCGCGGCCTCGCGCGCCCTCGCGTCGTCACGCTGCACGGGGCGCTCGACCGCGCGCTCCGCGCTGCGCTCCGCGCTGCGCTCCGCGGCGCGGGTGTCGGCGCGCACGTCCTCGTGCTCCCGGTCCTCGAGCAGATCGCGGAACAGCTCGCGATAGTAGACCATCGCCTGTCGCAGATCCTCCGTGCTCGCCTCCCCGCGCCGGTGGCGGAGCGCGATGTCGCGCGCCGCGCGATAGTTCTCGACCACGCGCGGGTGGTGCACCGACAGGTCGGCCGCGCGACGGTCGAAGTCGGCGAGCGGGTAGCCGCGTGCCGCCATGACGTTCTCCACGAGCCGGTCGGCATCGCTCACCGCGCCCTTCGGGTCGTCCACGAAGCGCGCCTGCACCGCGCGCCACCGCTCCAGAAAGTCATCGCGCTGCGCCGCCGAGAGCGGCCGGATGTCGAGGTGCTCCACGCGCTCCTTCCGCGCCTCGAGCTCGGCCTCCGCGCGCCGGCGGCTCCCCATCTGGTCCACCGCGCGCGAGTACTCTGGCCCGTACCGCGCGCGCAGCTCGGCGGTGTGCCGCTGCCGCCACGCGAACCACGCCACGGCGGCGATCACCACCGCGGCGATCACGATCGCAATGATCGTTGCTTGGCTCATCACTCCCTCCTTCCTTCACGTTGCGCCCGCCGGGCGCCGCACCCTTTCCCGAGCCCGCCGCGCCCCGGCGCGCTGTGCCATGCGTGAGGAGCAGCTTGGGTGCCATGGCATCGGGAATCGGGAATCGGGAATCGCCGGCGCGAGGAGCGAGTGGGCGATTCCCGCTTCCCGCTTCCCGATTCCCGATGCTCAGGGCGTCACGGAAACGATCGTTACCGCTCCCGTCGCGAGCCGTACGCCGGTGAGCGTCCGGCCGTCGAGTCCGTCGAGCGGATGCGGTGTGCCGTCGAGCTCGTAGCCGATGGCGCGGCGGCCGGAGCGCGGGAGGCGAATGCGGAGGGTGGGGTCGCCGGCGCGGTCCCAGGCGAACAGCACCTGCGTGCCGTCCGGGCGAAGGAAGCCGTGCACGTGGAGGTCGCGCGCCGCCCCCGCGGTCACGGTCACCGCCAGCGCCGAGTCCGTGACGGCGAGCGTGCCCGTGTCGAGCAGGCGCACGAGCAGGCGCACGGTGGCGAAGGCGAGCTTCTTCCGGCGGTCCGCGTCGGCGAGGCCGAGGTGATAGTTAGGCGCGCCGCCGATCGCGGGGGCGCCGGCCCTGAGGTCCTTGATCTCGTAGATCCCGATCTCCTGGATCTCCGGCACCGACAGGAACGTCGGGATCGCGCGCGCCCACCACAGCGCCTGGTCGCGCTCCGTCTTCCCCGGCACGGTGGCGAAGCCGGTCTCGTCCACCCACACCGGCGCGCCATGGCAGTGCTCGCGCCACGCGGCGCGGAACGCGTCCCACCCGAAGTCGTGCAGGTACGTCTCCACCGTCACCGAGTCGGGGGTCCACGTCTCGGGGTAGGCGTGGAACGCCACCACGTCGGCGCGCGCCGCATCGCAGGCGGCGGCGATCCACTCGGCGTCCGGCCACACCATCCCGCCGGGGAACACCGCCGCGCGCGGGCTCACCGCGCGGATCGCCGCGGCCGCCGCGGCCCAGGTGGAGTCGTAGGATGCGCGCGTCCCGTCCCACCATTGCGCCGTGTTCTCCTCGTTGAAGATCTCGAAGGAGCGCACGTTGGGGTGGCGGCGGAGCGAGCGCGCCACCGTGCGCGCGAAGCGCGCGAAGTCGCCGGGGTCGCGTGGCGGGTCGTTCCACGCATCGGCATCCCGCCCGCCGCGCGCCGCCCATTCCGGCGTGTAGGCGATGTACGGGCGCAGCGTGATCCCGGAGTCCGCCGCGAGCGCCGCGAAGCGGTCGAGCCACGCCAGCTCGTATCGTCCGCGCGCGGGCTCCGCCTCGAGCCAGCTGATGCTCCCGCGCCAGGTGCGCACGCCGAGCTCGCGGAAGAGCCCGAAGTCGCGGGCGACGTCCTGGAGATCGTCGCCGAGGTCGTAGTCCTCGAGGATGGCGAACGACACGGGCTTGCTCGGCAGCTCGCTCGTCGCGGTGGGCACGGGCGCCGCCGCTGGCGGTTGTCGCCCGCCCCCCGCCGAGCAGGCGGCGAGGAGCGAGAGCACCAATGGCGCGGTGCGAGTCGTGAGGCGTCGGATGGGCATGAGTGCGCCGCACGCCGCTGAAAGACTCGTACCATGGGGATGCGAAACGGGGCCGGCATCCGCCGGCCCCGTTTCGCCCTCCACAGCCATCGATTCCCGATTCCCGATTCCCGATTCCCGAGATCTACCGGTTCTGGCTGAGCAACTGCTTCCGGTACGCCTCGCTCGCATAGATCGCCACCTCCACGCGGCGGTTCTTCTGCCGCCCCGCGTCGGTGTCGTTGGAGGCCACCGGCTCCGACTCCCCCCGCCCCGACGTGTGGATCCGGTCGCGCGACACGCCGTGCGCCGCCAGGTAGTCGGCGGCCGCGATGGCGCGCCGCTCGGAGAGCTGCTGGTTGTACGCGAGGTCGCCCACGGAATCGGTGTGGCCGACGATGAGCAGGTCGGTGTTCGGGTACTTGTCCAGACTCGACGCGAGGTTCTCCAGGTTCCGCCCCGCCTCCGGGCGCACGCGGTACGAGTCGAAGTCGTAGAGGAGCCCGGACTGGAACGTCACCTGGATCCCCTCCCCCACCCGCTCCACCGTCGCGCCCGGGATGTTCTGCGCGAGCTCCCGCGCCTGCTTGTCCATCTGGTGGCCGATGATCGCGCCCACGGTTCCACCCACCGCCGCGCCGATGATCGCCCCCTTGGCCGTGGACCCGTTGTTGTGCCCGATCGCGCCCCCGACCGCCGCGCCCGCTCCGGCCCCGATGATCGCTCCCTTCTCCGCCTTGTTGAGGCTCGCGCACCCGGCCGCGCCGAGTGCCAGTATAATGAGTGCGGCCGCGCCGCCGCTTCGACGTGCTCTGCTGGTCATGACGTACGACTCCCTGGTGCAGTGGTTGCCCGTTCATGAGCACGAGCAATGCCACAGCTCGGCAGGGAAGTGGTGCTCGGAAAGACGCGGCTGTCGGCTCTCGGCCATCGGCTCTCGGCTCTCGGCTTACGGCTCAGCGTAGAGAGCTCTCGGCGTGTGCAGCAAGCCGATGGCCGAGAGCCGAGAGCCGACAGCCGGGTCTTTCACTGCCCCTCGAAGAACTCCGCCATGTTCGATGCCGTCGCCGAGGCGCCGGGGAAGTGCGTCAGACCGAGCGCTTCCGCCGTGAGCCGGAGCGTGCTCTCGTGCTGGTACCACGCCGCCGAGCGGTATCCCCGCTTCGCCTTCGGGCTCACCACCACCCACGCGACGCGCCCTCCTCCCCCCGCGTCGTCGCTCCCCGCCTCGTCGAAGGTGATGATCAACAGCCCATCCCGCTGGAACGTGGGGCTCGCGATCAACGGGGCGATGTTCGCGTGCAGCCACGCGTCCGCCATGCTCAGCCGGCAGTCGTGCGCATCGTTGCACAGGTTGGGAACGATGAACGCGTAGCTCGGAAGCGAGTCGCGCTGCAGGTCCGTGGCGAACTGCGTGAACGGGACGATGTTCCGCCGCTGCGCCGAGTCGTTCACCACGTCGGTGAGGTACGACAGCGGATTGTGCCGGCGGGCGTACGTGCCGCTCCCCCCTCCCACGTACCCCACCGATGGCAGGTCCTCGGCGTACGCCTTCCAGGTCAGCCCGGCGGCCACGAGCTGTCGCACGATGTTGTCGCCGCTCACCGTGCCGGAGAAGCCGTCGTCGTTGGTGACCACCCGCCCGGTGGTGAGCATGAAGTAGTTGCCGATCGACGGGTGCGTGTTCGCGTGGTACTGCGTCGCCAGCCCGTACGCGCCGGCGAGGCTGTCGAGGTACGGCATCTCCGTCCCTCCGATCGCGCTCCCGTAGTTCCGGTTCTCCTCCACCACCACGATCACGTGCGAGAAGCGGGGAAGGCGTCCGTCGCGCGCCGGCTGAATCGCCGTCGTCCCCTCCTCCGTCCCTCCGCACGCGGCGAGGAGCAGCGCCAGCGCACCGAGCAGGAGCAGTCGTGGACGACTTCGCTCGCCCTGGTTCGAATCTTCCGTCACGGCACCCGTCATCACGTTCGTCTCCTAGCTTCGCTTCCGGGGGAGGTCTCGCATGTTCGCGTTCGACACGTCCGTCTCGAGCGCCGTGCTCGCGTCCGCGCCGCCGCGCGCCACGCCGGCGGACACGGCGGTCGCGGCGCACGGCCCGCTCTCGCCCGCGCTCCTCGCGCGCATGCACCGCTACTGGCAGGCGGCGAACTACCTCACGGTCGGGCAGATCTACCTGCAGGACAATCCACTCCTGCGCGAGCCGCTGGTCCCGGAGCACATCAAGCCGAGGCTCCTCGGCCACTGGGGCACGTCGCCGGGGCTCAGCTTCATCTACGTGCACCTCGACCGGCTCATCGTCGAGCGCGATGCGAACGTCATCTACCTCGCCGGCCCCGGTCACGGCGGGCCGGCGATGGTGGCCAACGTCTACCTCGAGGGAAGCTACACCGAGATCTACCCCGACGTCACTCGGGACATCGCCGGCTTGCGCCGCCTCTTCCGTCAATTCTCCACCCCCGGCGGAATCCCGAGCCACGTGAGCGTGCCCACGCCCGGCTCCATTCACGAGGGGGGCGAGCTCGGCTACGTGCTCGCGCACGCGTTCGGCGCCGCGTTCGACAATCCCGACCTGATCGCCGTGGCCGTGGTCGGCGACGGGGAGGCCGAGACGGGACCGCTCGCCACGTCGTGGTCGGGGACGAGCTTCCTGAATCCCGCGCGCGACGGCGCCGTGCTCCCCATCCTCCACCTCAACGGCTACAAGATCAGCGGGCCCACGATCCTCGGACGCGCGAGCGACGACGACGTGCGCGCGCTGCTCGATGCGCACGGGTGGGACGCGCACTTCGTGGAGGGGGACGAGCCGCTCGTGATGCACCAGGCGTTCGCCGCCACGCTCGACCGGTGTCACGACGCCATTCTCGGCATCCAGCGCGCGGCGCGCGCGTCGGGGCGCGGCTGGACCGGCGAGCGCCCGTGCTGGCCCGCGATCGTGCTGCGCACCCCCAAGGGGTGGACCGGCCCCGAGGAGGTGAACGGCGTGCCGGTGGAGGGGACGTTCCGCGCGCACCAGGTGCCGCTCCCCGACGTGCGCACCGATGCGATGCAGCTCCGCATGCTCCAGGCATGGCTCGAGAGCTACGACCCCGCATCGCTCTTCGACGACGCCGGCGCGCTCGCCGGCGACCTCGCCGCGCTCGCGCCGCGCGGAGACCGCCGGATGGGCGCCAACCCGCACGCGAACGGCGGGCGCGTGCTCGTCGATCTCGATCTCCCCGACTTCCGCGACTACGCCGTCCCCGTCCCAGCGCCCGCGCGCGCGCGGCACGAGTCCACCCGGGTGCTGGGCGCCATGCTGCGCGACGTCTTCGCGCGCAACGCGCGGCGGGGCAACTTCCGCCTCACCTGCCCCGACGAGACCAACTCCAACCGCCTCGGTGCCGTGTTCGAGGTGGAGAACCGGTGCTTCGTCGAGCGCACGCTCGACATCGACGACCACGTCTCGCCGGATGGGCGCGTGATGGAGGTGCTGAGCGAGCACCTGTGCGAGGGGTGGCTGGAGGGCTATCTGCTCACCGGGCGCCATGGGCTGTACGTGACGTACGAATCGTTCGCGATGATCTCCGCGTCGATGACGGTGCAGCACGCGAAGTGGCTCGAGGAGGCGGTGAAGCTCCCCTGGCGCGCGCCGGTGGCATCGCTGAACATCCTCCTCACCTCCACCTGCTGGCGCAACGACCACAACGGCTTCAGCCACCAGGGGCCCGGGCTGATCGACGTCATGCTCTCCAAGCGGGGGAGCGTGGCGCGCATCTACCTTCCCCCCGACGCCAACTGCCTCCTTTCCGTGGCCGACCACTGCTTCCGCAGTCGGAGCTACGTGAACCTGATCGTCATCGACAAGCAGCCGGAGCTCCAGTGGCTCGACATGGACGCGGCGGTCGAGCACGCGACGCTCGGCGCGTCGGTGTGGCGGTGGGCGAGCAGCGACGATGGCGGCGAGCCGGACGTGGTCCTCGCGTGCGCCGGCGACACCGCGACCCTCGAGACGGTGGCCGCGGCGTGGTGGCTCCGGAAGCTGGCGCCGTCGCTCCGCGTGCGCGTCGTGAACGTGCTCGATCTCATGACGCTCTTTCCGCCCGATGCTCACCCGCACGGGCTGAGCGAGGATCGCTTCGTCGAGCTGTTCACCGCCGATCGGCCGGTGGTGTTCGCCTTTCACGGCTACCAGCGCGCCGTGCACCAGCTCGTGCACGGTCGGCCGGAGCCATCGCGCTTCCACGTGCGCGGCTTCAACGAGCAGGGGACGACGACCACACCCTTCGACATGGTCGTGCTCAACGGGATGAGCCGGTTCCACCTCGCGGCGCTCGCCGCCCGCCACGCCCCGCGACTCGGCGCGCGCGCCGACGAGGTGATGGCGTTCTGCGACGCGAGCCTCGCCGAGGCGGTCCGCTACTCGCGCGAGCGCCTCGAGGACCTGCCGCAGATCCGCGACTGGACGTGGGAGGAGGGGTGAGGCGCGAGGGGCGCCCCCTTGCGCGCGCGCCCCCGGATTTGGTATTCTGACCAATGCATACTGGTATTCTTACCAAATCCGCGCCGGCTGGGATCGCCGGCCGCGCCGAGGACGCCGCGCTCCGCTGGGGCGTCGCGGCGCTCGCGCTCACGAGCGTCCACCACGTCTACGGGGCGTTCCGGTACCACACGCCATGGCGTGCCCACGCCGCCATCGTCGCCATCCTCGTCACCGCCGCCATGGCCGGCGCGCTCCGGGTGTACCGCCGCGCTCCGGAGACGCGCGCCGGCACCGTGGCGTGGTGGGTGTTCTGGACGATCACCGCGCTCGTCCCCGTCCTCTTCTTCGGCGTCTTCGAGGGCTTCTACAACCACCTCGCCAAGGACGCCCTCTACTTCGGCGGACTGCCCATGGCTCAGATGCGGCGGCTCTTCCCGCCCCCCGCGTACGAGATGCCGAACGACGTCTTCTTCGAGGTGACCGGCGTGCTGCAGGTGGTCCCCACGGTGGCGACCGCCTGGTACCTCGCGCTCGCCACCGCCCGTCGCGGGCGCCGCGTGGCGGACGCCCGAGCGGGGTAGCGCCGGTCGCCCGGCGTCGGGCACCGAGCCGCTCGGCGGACACAGGCGGCGGCGCGGGTTTCCCTTCTTGGCGTCGGCGCGCGTGCTCGCGATCTTCGATCGTCGCGCGCCGTCAGAGCGCCGCGCCGCCGCACTCCTCGCGCGCAGTCGGTCCCCACACGCAGGAGGCTCCAATGCCCGATCGTCACGAGCACGCGCACGGGCACGGCCGGCACGACCACCAGCAGCATCATCACGGCGGCCACGGCCCCGTGATGCACGCGCCTCCACCCGACGCGGGGCTCGCGTACGACCGCGCCCGCGCCGCCGCCGAGCCCGATCCCGGCCGCGAGGTGGTCTCCGTACACCTCACCGCCGCCGAGACCGACTGGGAGATCGTGCCCGGCCGCACCACTCGCGGGTGGGGGTACAACGACCAGATACCGGGCCCCACCATCGAGGCGCGCGTCGGCGACGTCCTCGAGGTTCGGCTCGCGAATCGCCTCCCCGAGTCGACCACCATCCACTGGCACGGGCTCCGGATCCCCGCGGCGATGGACGGCACGGACATGGTCCAGCGCCCGGTCGAGCCCGGGGAGACGTTCACGTATCGCTTCAAGCTCCCCGACGCGGGCACGTTCTGGTATCACCCGCACAGCAACGAGGCCGTGCAGATGGAGCGGGGCCTCTACGGCGCCCTCATCGTGCGCGGCGAGAACGAGCCCGAGCTCGACGGCGAGCGGGTGCTCGTGCTCGACGACGTGGCGCTCGACCGTCGCGGGCGGATCAGGCCGCCCGGCTGGTGGATCGAGCAGCACAACGGGCGCGAGGGGGACACCCGCCTGCTGAACGGCAGGCGAGAGCCCGAGCTGACCATGGCCGCCGGACAGGTCGAGCGCTGGCGGATCGTGAACGCATCGAGCGCGCGCTACGTGCGCCTCTCCATCGGCGAGCGGCCGTTCACCATCCTCGGCACCGACGGCGGGCTGCTCCCCACTCCCGTCACCGTCAGCGAGGTGCTGCTCACGCCGGCGGACCGGGTGGACCTCGCCGTAGGCCCCTTCGACGAAGGGGAGGCGCTGCGCATCGAGTCGCTCCCGTACAATCGCCGGAGCATCGCGCGCGTGAAGACCGATCGCTTCGCGACGCTGCGCGTCGGCCCGGCCGCGCCCTCGCGCGCGGTCATCCCGGAGACGTTGCGCCACATCGAGCCGCTCGTGACCGGACCCGTCGCCCCCACGCGCGAGGTGCACCTGGGCGTGCGCCCGAGCGCCCGCCACGGCGTGGAGTTCGTCGTCGACGGCGAGCCGCACCACCGCGACGAGCCGGTGACCGTCGGCGAGCTGCAGGTGTGGGACGTCGTCAACGACACGATGATGGACCACCCCTTCCACCTGCACGGCTTCTTCTTCCAGGTGCTCGAGGTGAACCACGAGCGGCCGTCGTTCCTCTCGTGGGAGGACACGGTGAACGTGCCGCCCAAGGGACGCGTGCGCATCGCGTGGCTGCCTGACGACCGGCCCGGGGAGTGGATGTACCACTGTCACATCCTCGAGCACCACGCCTCGGGGATGATGGGGCACTTCGCGGTCGTGCGGTGAGGCTGGGGGCGGCGCTGGCCGCTCGTGGGGCGCGGAGCACTCGCCTCCTCTGAAACCTCCGCGCCCCTCCTCCCCGTATTGCCTTCCGACGGCGGCCGCGCACGACGCCGGCCGGGATCGCGGCTCCGCCCATCTCCCCGCTCGCTCCAGACTCGACTGCGTCATGAGATTTCGCTCGCCAACCGTCATCGGCCTCGCGCTCGCTCTCGTGGGGCTCGGCGCCCCCGCTGTCTGCGCCGCGCAAGCATCGTCCACCACTCAGTCACGTTCGTTCACCGACTCGGCGGCAGCGCTGGGCAAGTCCGCGCCCCACCCCGACCTCTACGCCCCCGGCCGCAAGGTCGTCGCCGACATCGGCCGGATCGTGACGCCCAACGGCGTGCAGGAGACGTTCACGGCGGTGCTCGGCGGGACTCGTCAGGTGGTCAACGTGCGCGGCGCCGATCGCGCGAACCCGATCCTCCTCTTCATTCACGGCGGTCCGGCCGCGCCCGAGATGCCGATCGCGTGGGCGTTTCAGCGGCCGTGGGAGGACTTCTTCACCGTCGTCGAATGGGATCAGCGCGGCTCGGGACGGTCGTTTCCCCTCGAGGACACCACGACGCTCGCGCCGACGCTCTCCGTGGACCGCTACCGCGATGACGCCATCGAGCTGATCGAGCTGCTCCGCCGCAAGTACGGCAAGCGGAAGGTGTTCGTGCTCGGGCACAGCTGGGGATCGATCGTCGGCCTCTCCGTCGCGGCGAAGCGCTCCGACCTGCTCTACGCCTACATCGGCGTGGGCCAGGTGATCGACTTCCAGGAGAACGAGCGCGTGGGCTTCGAGTGGACGCTCGACAGCGCCCGCAAGGATGGCAACGCGAAGGCCGTGCGCGAGCTCGAGGCGCTTCGCCCCTACCCCGGCCCAGGCGCGTTCGACATCTCCAAGATGACCACGGAGCGCAACTGGTCGATTCACTACGGCGCGCTCGCGGCATACCGCGACAACGCCGACTTCTACTTCGACGCGGGTCACCTCTCGCCCGAGTACGGCCCCGCCGACCTGAAAGCATGGGACGACGGCAGCGCGTTCACGATCAGGACGCTCTTCCCGAAGCTCGGCGATGTCTCGTTCGAGCACCTGAACGAGCTCGACGTCCCCGTGATCCTCTTCCTCGGCGCGCACGACTATACCACGCCATCGTCGATCGCCGCCGACTGGCTACGGCGGCTCACGGCGCCGAAGAAGCTCGCGGTCTGGTTCGAGCACTCGGCGCACCTCCCGATGATGGAGGAGCCCGGGAAGTTCCTCGTCCACCTCGTGCACGACGCGCTGCCGCTCGCGGAAGCCGGCGATGGCGCGCCGGCCGCGGCGGGCGGCCGATCGCGGTAGGGTCGGCGCTTCCGGTCAATCCGCGAGCCGGCGAGCCTCGTACGTCTCGCGGAGGACGGCCCAACCGTCCCCCGGGGGACCCAGGTGAGCGAGCTTGTCGGGATTGAGCACGGAGCGAATCGTCTGGATCCGCCCGCCGAGTACGTCGAGCATCAAGGTACTGAGCACCTTGCCGTCCCGATCGCGGAAGATCGCGCCCGGCTGGCCGTTCACCTCGTGTGGCTCCATCCTCCCTTCGATGCGGATGAACCAGGGGACGGTCGAGGCGAGCACCCGGGCCACGTTCTCGACGCCGGTGATCCCCTCGAGCCCTCCCCACTGCGGGGCCTTGCCACCACCGTCCCCGACCATCTGAACGTCGGCGGCGAGCAGATCCCGCAAACCGTCGACGTCGCCCTCCCGGAGCGCGTCGAAGAACCGCGCCGCCAGCTTCTCCCGCTCCCGGCGGTCCGCCTCGAACCGGGGGCGCCCCGCTTCCATGTGGCGTCGCGCCCGCACCGCGAGCTGGCGGCACGCCGCCTCCGACCTCCCCACCGCCGACGCGACCTCGGGGAAGCCGAACCCGAACACCTCTCGCAGCACGAAGACCGCCCGCTCGAGCGGACTGAGCCGCTCGAGCAACAGCAACGCCGCCATCGACACCGAGTCGGCCAGCTCCGCCGAGCGCTCCGGGTCCTCGTAGGAGTCGGAGAGCAGCGGCTCGGGGAGCCACGGCCCGACGTACTCCTCCCGCCGGACGCGGGCCGAGCGCAACACGTCGATCGAGATCCGGGTCACCACGGCCGAGAGGAAGGCCTTGGTCGACCTGGGTGGAGTCGAGGAGGCCTCGAAGCGCAGCCAGCTCTCCTGGACCGCGTCCTCGGCCTCGCTCACACTGCCCAGTATGCGGTAGGCGATCGCGAACAGCAGCGGTCGCAGCTCCTCGAACTCCTCGGCTCGCGTCAATGCAACCCTTCCTTGAAGCCCTTGCGCCACGAGGGGTAGCGCAGCCTCCAGCCGAGCTCCCGCTTGGCCTTGGCGTTGGAGAAGCCGCGCCCCTCGGTCATCATGATCACCGCCACTTCCCCGGCCAGCAGGCGGGCCAGCCACTTGGGGACCCGCATCGGTGGCTTCGCGCCCACGCACGCAGCCAGATATGGCAGCCACTCGCTGGCCGGGGCAGGCTCGTCGTCGACGATGTCGAACACGCCCTTCGCCTGCTGCTCCACGGCCAGAACAGTGGCGCTCGCCGCGTCATCGACGTGCACCCACGAGCAATGGCCCGTGCCGCCCCCGACGACCGGAAACTGCCGCTTGCGCACGACCTCGACCAGATCGTCGGTGGCGCCCGGCCCGTAGAGCCAGCCGTATCGCAGGGCCGCGCCACCAGCCTCGCCGACCACCTTCTCGACGTGGCGGATCGCCTCCATCACCGGGTGCGCCGACGTCCCCGTCATGAGGTCCAGCGGGTCCTCCTCCGTCTTCACCCATCCGCCCTCGCGTATTCCGTTCCAGCCGGCGTAGCTCTGCGCGACGAAGTTGGATACGCCGGTCGCCTCGGCGGCGGCCAGGAGGTGGTCCGTCCCCTCGGTGCGCAGCCGGTTGGTGGTGGCGAACCACCGGTCCATGTGCCTCATGTCGGGCTTGCCGGCGATCGCGGTCATCTCGTGCACGATCGCGTCCGGGCGGGCCTTGGCCACCGCCTCACCGACCGACACCGCGTCCAACCCGTTCATCACCACGGCATCCGCGCCCAGCTGCTTCAGCAAGCCCACCTTGCCCGCGCTCGTCGTCGTGGCCGTCACCTTGTGCCCCCGGGCCACGAGCTGCGGCACCAGCCGCCGCCCCACGATCCCCGCTCCGCCCGCCACGAACACCCGCATGACTATCACTCTCCTGTATTGTGGAATCGACTCTCGGCCCGGAGACGAGACAGCCCCGGTCGTCTGTGACATCGCGAGGGAGGACAGTCGCGGTAGATCGTCGATGGTTCCTGGCCGGTGCGCTCACGGTACCGGGGAGTCTCGAATCGCCGAGCCGATACCACGTGCAGTCGAACGGTGGCGCAAGCTCCCGATGGCCCGTGTAAACAGTACCCCCGCGCTGGCGGCCATGCTCGAGCGGCGGCGGGCGACGCTCGAGCAGATCCTGCGGGCGGTGGCGGCGTACGAGCAGATCCCGATCCGTTTCGTCGACGTGAGCCTGGCGGAAACGTTGCGGCTCCTGGACGCGCACGGCATCTACGCCTACGACGCCTATCTCATCGCGTGCGCGGTGCGCCAGCGGTGCGCCCTCCTCACGCTCGACCAGGGCCTGGCGCGTGCCGCGACAGCGGCGGGAGTCGACGTCATGGAGGTGAGCTCATGAAGGAATACACGTACTCGGAGGCGCGGCAGCG
>DASUXC010000149.1:0-4867 GCA_036378095.1 Gemmatimonadaceae bacterium
ACGTCATGGACAGCCCCGTCGCCGGCGGCGCGCGCGGCTTCGTGCGCGGCGCCGTGTACACGCGCGAGGGGCGGCTCGTGGCGAGCGTCGCGCAGGAAGGGCTGATGCGCGAGCGGGGCGCCCGTCAGGCGCCGGCACGGCCGCGTCCCTGACGCGACCCCCGGTGTCGATGCCTTTCGGGCAATCGAGGGAGACCCGAATGCCAGTCATGCAAGGACACGTGCGCTGCCTCCGCCTGAACAGAACGACGGACGACGCCGCCTCCGCCGTGATCCGCGCTCTCCGACCCTCGAGAGCCGCGATCTCCTCCACCAGTCCGGCTCGCGTTCTCGGCCGAGCTCATCCGTTGCCTGAGCCTTCGAGCGGCCGCGGCGTCCAAAGCTGCCCGTTTGCACCCTAACAAGTGCCGGTCTATTATGGACAGCGATCCTGCGTCAGGATTCGCTCTGCCGTCTTTCTCGACACTCGCAATCCATGTTCAGGGAGAGGCCCTGACTGTCGTAGGGGGCGGGCACCTTTGTCCGACTGATGACTGGGCAGGTCGGTGCGCGTAGCGTCTCCGTGGGAGACCCAGACCGCCAACTTGCCGCGCGGCAGGTGCGTGGTCGTCGCGACCGCGGCGAAGTGGGGGCTCGTGACGATCCACGATCCGTTCGATGTGCTGTTCATCGAGGAGTCGTGGCAGCTCTCCTGGGCGGATTTCATGCTGCTCGGCCAGGTGGCCGAGCGATTCGTGATGATCGGCGATCCCGGGCAGATCCCGCCTGTGGTCACCGTCGATGTCGCACGGTGGGAGACGTCTCCCCGTCCGCCGCACGTGGCGGCTCCGCAGGTCATCGTCGAGGACGCGCGCCTCCACCCGGAGCAGTGGGAGCTGCCGGCGAGTCGCCGCCTTCCGGCCGACGCGGTGGGGCTGGTGAAGCAGTTCTACGATTTCGACTTCGGCTCGTGGGCGCGCGACGGCGAGCGTGCGGTGCTGAGCGAGCGAGAGGGGAAGAGCCCAGCCGATCGAGCGATAGACCTCCTGCGCTCCGGCTCCGTCGCGGCACTGACCATCCCCACCGACGATTCCGGACCTCCGCTCGAAGATGACGAGGAGCTGGCCAAGCTCGCTTCCGACGTCGTTCGCCGTCTCATCGCCCGCCGCGCGAAGGTGCAGATCGGCGAAGAGAGGCGACGGCTCGAGGCGAAGGACATCGGTCTAGTCGCCACGCATCGCGTGATGAACAGTGCACTCGACCTCGCGCTGCCACGCGACCTGCGCGGCAAGGTGCTGGTGGATACTCCCGAGCGGTGGCAGGGGCTGGAGCGGCCAGTGATGGTCGTCATCCACCCGCTCTCGGGAGTCGTACGCCCATCGGCTTTCGACCTCGAGACCGGCCGGCTGTGCGTGATGGCCTCGCGCCACCTTGCCGGCATGGTCGTGTTGAGCAGGGATCACGTCGGGAGCACCCTTCGCGAATTCATCCCGAGCGCGGAGCAGCCCGTCGGCCGCCCGGATGTGACCGGTCGGGGACTCTACGACAACCTCGCATTCTGGAAGACGCTGGAAGACCAGGGACGAGCCATTCAGGGATAGCCGAGCGCGGGACCCCAGGGCACGGAGGCGCACCGCCAATTCTGAGGCTGCTCCTCCGGTAGGCCGTCACCGCGGCGGGCCGCCGCACTCGACCCTACACGTGCGCGCGAGCTACAGCGCGAGGAGGCTTCTCTTCAAGCGGAACGTCATCGAACCGCTGAATTCGGACGATGTGTTCCAGGTCGTCACTCCACACGGCACGTTCGAGTTCAGGAGGGCCGATTTCGATCGCGTGTTCGCGAACGTGCGCAGATCCAGGTCCTACCGCGAGCGGGGCACCTATCATTATCCCAGGATACCGGCCGCAGCTCTTCCATTTCTCACCAGTACTTCGCGGTCACCGATCAACTGACTCGTCGCGTGGATCCGAGCCGGCTGAAGTCCGGATGGCAGCGCAGTCTTGCGCGGTGCCTTTGGCACAGGTGCGTCCACGAAGTCGAGAGCCGAGTTCCCGGAGACTTCCTGCCCGCTCCCGTGAAGCACGATCGCTATTAGCGTGATGACGACCCTCGGATTTCCTCGACCACGCCATGCAGGTCCGACACGACCCAGCGCTCCATCAGCTTACCAGCCTCCACCCGATAGAGGGCGATGCCCTCGAGCACGATGGCCAGGCCCGTGGGCGCGATGCCGCGGAAGTCGCCCTCGTGCGTTCCGAGCAGCCTCCACCGCACCACCACCCTGTCACCTTCCGCGATCAGGTCGTCGACTTCATATCGGGCGTCCGGTAACGCTGACCGTATCTCTGAATAGAAGCGCCGGAACGCCTGCGGACCGGTCGGGCCGCCTTCCGGCCAATCGTGGGAGGTGAACCCGGGTGACACGACCTCGTCCACCAGCGCCATGTTCCAGTCGCCGAAGACCTCTTTGTAGAAGCGGCGGACGAGTCCTTTGTTCGCGGCTGCGATTTCGTGAGTCATTTGTAGGTCCTTCTGTTTGGATCGTGGAAGCGCCGCTCACGCGCCGGGCGCGCCAACGGCCGTCGGCCGGTCGGGCGGCATCGGGCCCTCGGCGGAGTCGACACGGGCCCGTTGGAGGCCGGCCGCGCCCCGCCCCACGACGAGGATCGCCGCGATGGCGATCGCGACGTGCCCGGCCGCCCACCCGCGGCCACCGAGCACGCCGACGCTGAAGCAGAGCCCGAGCGCCAACGGGGCCAGCAGGGCGAAGCGCGCCGCCACGCGAAGGCCGGGCCCGAAGCGCGGCGCCGGCCGCTCCACACCCCCCCATGCACTCCGGCGGAATGCGACGATGGCCACGGCCGGCGCCACCAGCGCGATCACCCGGTGCGCCATCCACACGGAAGGCGGCCAGGCGAAGCCGGCGAACAACCCGATGAACTGCACGACGCCGAGGATGACCTGGAAGCGCAGGAGCCAATGGAGGAGCGGGAGAGCGCGCATCGAAACACTCGTGGTAGCTGGGAACGGTCGGGGGCGTCGATCCGCAGTCACGCGGGACGCTCGCAACGCGAGAAAGCTGCGCGCGGATGGAGCCGCCATCCTGCACGGGCTTGATGGTCGTGGAACGGGGCTGACATCTTGATACTCTTGCGCATGGTCGCGCGGGCGTGCGTCGCCGCGCCACTGAAGAGGGCGGCCATGCACCCGAGCCCGGAGGACGTACTGGCTCCGCAGGACGAGATGGCTCCGAACGGGGTGCCCCATGCCGAGCGTCTGTCGCTGCGGTCGCCGAGCCGGCCCGCGTCGTGGACCCTCGTGCGACAGGTGCGTACGCGGGGCGGTCAGTACATCGAGAGCCGCCACGCGGCGTTCGGCTCGCACCCGTCGCACACGCACGAGACGCCCACCATCGCGCTGCTCCTGCGCGGCGCGCTCGAGGTGAGATTCGCCTCCGGTCGGCGCCTCTCGTGCGAGGCGGGTGCGGCGGGCGGCGCGCTCGTGCTCCCCCCCGGCCCGCCGCACGGCGGTCGAGCGGGGGCGGACGGCGCGCGGGTGCTGTTCCTCACGCCCGAACCGGATCGCGTCGCGGCGATGGGGGCGGCGGCCGCCGACGTGCTCGCGGTCCCGGCCTGGTGGCGGGCGCCGCAACTGGCCGCGCTCGGCCGCGGGATCTCGCGCGAGCTCGCCGTGGCAGACGACGCGGCGGCGCTCGCGCTCGAGGGGCTCACGCTCGAGCTGCTGGCCGCCCTGGTCCGGCGTCGCGGCGAAGCAGCGCGGCCGGGCCCGCCCCCCGCATGGCTGCGGCGCGTGCGCGAGGCGCTCGACGACCGCTACGCCGAGCGTGCCCTCCGCATCGCCGACCTCGCGGCACTGGCTGGGGTGGACCCGGCGCACCTGGCGCGGGCGTTCCGCGCCCACTACGGCACCACGGCGGGCGCGTACCTGCGCGAGACGCGCGTGCGGCGCGCCGCCGAGGCGCTCGCCCGGTCGTCGGCGCCACTCGGCCAGATCGCCCTCGACGCCGGGTTCGCGGACCAGAGTCACTTCACCCGCGTCTTCCGCGCGATCCACGGGGTCACGCCCAAGCGCTGGCGCGCGCTCCATACCAGGTGACCGCCCCTCACGCGCGTACCGCAAATGGCAGCCACCGCATGCGCCCCGGCTCGCGCGATCCTCGTCGTCGCCGTGCTCGCGTCTCCTCTCCCGGCGCAGGCGCACCATCCGCGCGGCGCTCACGACTCCCTCGGCACGGTGCACTTCGCGACGTCGTGTCACCCGGCGGTGACCTCGGAGCTGGACCGCGCGGTGGCGCTGCTCCACTCGTTCGAGTTCCGCGCCGCCATCCGCGGCTTCGAACACGTTCTGGCGTCGGACTCGACGTGCGCGATGGCCTACTGGGGGATCGCGCTCGCGTACTGGACGAATCCGATGAGCCCCGGCGCCCGCCCGCCGTCGTTGCTCGCGAAAGGTCGGGAAGCCAGCGATGCGGGGGCGCGCCTCGCCCGCGCGGCGACCGCGCGCGAGCGCGGCTACCTCGCCGCCGTGGCCAGATTGTACGACGACCCCGAGCACGTGCCGCAGCGGAGGCGCGTCGAGGCGTACGCCCACGCGATGGCCGATCTCGTCGCGCGGCAGCCGGCCGACACCGAGGCGCAGATCTTCTACGCGATCGCGCTCGTCGCCGCGGCGCCGCCAACGGACAAGACGTACGCCGATCAGCGTCGGGCCGGCGCGATCCTGGAGGCGCTCTGGGCCGCGCAGCCGAATCACCCCGGCCTCGCGCACTACATCATCCACGCGTACGACGTCCCCGCGCTCGCCCCCCGCGCGCGCGCCGCCGCGCTCAGGTACGCCGACATCGCGCCCGGCGCGGCGCACGCGCTGC
>DASUXC010000150.1:0-101485 GCA_036378095.1 Gemmatimonadaceae bacterium
GGCCGTGGCCGTGCTCCGGGCGTGGAAAGGCCGGGTGGCCGAGCTCCAGCTCCCCTCGGCCCCGGTGCCCCCGCTCGTGGTCACCGACGCCCCCGACCGGCCGCAGCCGCGGCGCGATGTCATGGCCGGGGGCGGGATGGCGGTCACCGTGGGGCGCGTGCGCGCGGACCCGGTGCTCGATCTCCGGCTCGTCGCCCTCGGGCACAACACCGTGCGCGGGGCGGCCGGGGCCTCCATTCTCAACGCCGAGCTCCTCGTCGCCCGGGGGCTCCTCGGCTAATGCGCCGGCTGCCACGAGCCCGCGCCCCGCGCCCCGCGCCGGTCGCGCCCCGCGCCGGTCGCGCCCCGCGATGATCGTCGCCAAGTTCGGCGGCACCTCGGTCGCGGACGCGCCGGCGATCGAGCGCGCCGCGGCGATCGTGCGCGGCCGCCTCGCGCGCCGCCCCGTCGTCGTCATTTCCGCGCTGGCGGGGGCGACCAACGCCCTGCTCGCCATCGCCGAGGACGCGGCGCGAGGACAGCTCATCGGCGCGCTCCGCGGCGTGGAGGGGCTGCGCGAGCGGCACCTCGCGGAGGCCGATGCCCTCCTCGGCTCCGGCAACGCCGCCGACGAGGTGCGCGGCGAGATGAGCGCGATGTTCGACGAGATGGCGAGTCTCGCCGAGGCGCTCTCCGTGCTCGGGCACGCCACGCCGCGCAGCCGCGATGCCATCGCCTCCTACGGCGAGCTGCTCTCCTCCGTCCTCGTGCACGCGGCCTTCCACGCGCGCGGACTTCCGGTGGAGCTGGTGGACGCACGCGACGTGATGGTGACGGACGACCAGTTCGGCCGCGCCGTGCCCCAGCTCGACGCGATCGCCCGCGAGGCGCGCACGCGCCTGCTCCCTCTCGTCGAGCGCGGCCGCGTGCCCCTGCTCGGCGGCTTCATCGGCCGCTCCGTGCACGGCATCCCCACGACGATCGGGCGTGGGGGAGGCGACTACAGCGCGGCCCTCTTCGGCGCGGCGCTCGGCGCCGAGGCGATCGAGATCTGGACCGACGTGGACGGGATGCTCACCGCGGACCCGCGCGTGGTCCCCGACGCGAAGCTCATCGACCGGATCCGCTTCGACGAGGCCGCCGAGCTCTCCGCGTTCGGCGCCAAGGTGCTGCACCCGAGCACGATCGCCCCCGCCGTGCAGCGCGGGATCCCCGTGTTCATCTTCAACGCGCGAAAGCCGGAGGGGACGGGCACGCGGATCACCGCGGACGCGCCGCGTCGCGCGGTGAGCGCCATCGCCGGGAAGGGCGGGATCTCGGTGGTGCGCGTGAACACCTCGCGCATGCTCCTGGCGCACGGCTTCATGCACACGTTGTTCGACATCTTCGCCCGGCACCGGACGGCGGTGGACGTCGTGGCCACGTCGGAGGTGTCGGTGTCGGTGACGGTCGACGACCCATCGCACCTCGACGCGCTGGTGGTGGAGCTGCGCTCGCTCGGGGACGTGAGCATCGAGCGCCACCGCGCGATCGTGGCGGTGGTGGGGTCCGGACTCGGCGGGAGCAGCGAGACCATGGCGCGCGCGCTCGGCGCGCTCGGCGGCATCCGGGTGCACATGATCTCCTTGAGCGCCACGGAGATCAATCTTACGATCATCGTGGACGCCGATCAGCTCGCGCCGGCCATGCGCGCGCTGCACGCCGAATTCTTTCAGGGCGGAGGGGCCGAGTGATGTCCGCGCCGCGAGTCGCCGTGATCGGGATGGGGAAGATGGGGCGTGCCGTGTCGCAGCTCGCGACCGATCGCGGCTGGCCGGTGGTCGCCACGCTCGACGCCGAGGACGCGCGCGGCGGGGCGGGGATCACGCGCGCGACGCTCGGCGACGCGGACGTGGCGATCGAGTTCACCACGCCGGCGGCGGCGCCGGCGAACATCCGCGCCTGCGCGCGTGCCGGCTGTCCCGTGGTGGTGGGCACCACCGGCTGGTACGACCACCGCGCCGCGGTGGAGGCGGACGTGCTCGCGGCCGGCGGCACGATGCTCTGGTCGCCGAACTTCTCGCTCGGGGTGAACCTGTTCTGGCAGATCGCCGAGATGGCCGCGCGGCTGGCGGCGCGCGTGCCGGGGTTCGATGCCCTCATCGTCGAGACGCACCACGCGGCCAAGCGGGATGCGCCGTCGGGCACGGCGATCGAGCTGGCCCGACTTGGCTCGGCGGCGCTCGGTCGCGAGATTCCGGTGACCAGCCTCCGCGTGGGCTTCGTGCCGGGCACCCATGAGCTCCTGCTCGATGCGCCGTTCGAGCAGATCCGGCTCGAGCACGTGGCGCGCGACCGGCGCGTGTTCGCCGAAGGGGCGCTCATCGCCGCGCGGTGGCTGATCGGCCGGCGCGGCATCTACACCATGCGCGATCTCCTTCTGACCGAGACCCCCACCACATGACGCCGGCGACACGACTGTTCGGGTGCGGCACCGCGCTCATCACTCCGTTCACGACCGACGGCGCCATCGACGAGCGCGCCCTGCGCGCCCTCGTCGACTGGCAGATCGCCGAGGGCGTGCACTTTCTCGTCCCGTGCGGCTCCACCGGGGAGGCGGCCACGATGACGCCCCAGGAGCACCGGCGGGTGGTGGAGATCGTCGCCGAGCAGACGGCCGGGCGCGTGCCGGTCGTCGCGGGCGCGGGGTCGAACGACACGCGCAGGGCGGTGGCGATGTCGCGGGAGATGCGCGACGCGGGCGCCACGCACCTGCTGCACGTGAGCCCGATGTACAACAAGCCGCCGCAGCGCGGGATCATCGCGCACTTCCGCGCCGTGGCCGAGGCGACGGAGCTGCCCGTGATCGTGTACAACGTGCCGGGGCGCACGGGAAGCAACATCGAGGCGGGCACCACGCTGGCGCTCGCCGAGGTGCCCAACATCGTCGGCGTGAAGGAGGCCTCGGGCGATCTCGGGCAGATCATGGACATCCTGCGCGAGCGCCCCGCGCACTTCGCGGTGCTCTCGGGGGACGATGCGCTCACGCTCGCCGTCATGGCCGCCGGCGGGGACGGCGTGATCTCGGTGGTGTCGAACGCCGCGCCGCGCGCGATGGCCGGGCTGGTCGACTGCTGCCGCGCGGGAGACTTCACGGCGGCGCGCGCGGCGCACCAGCGGCTGGCGCCATGGATGCGGGCGGCCTTCGTCGAGTCCAACCCGATCCCCGTGAAGGCGGCCATGGCGATGATCGGGCGCGCGGGCGGCACGCTGCGGCTGCCGCTCGTCCCCCTGCGCGAGGAGCTGGCGCCGGTGGTACGGGAGGCGCTCGTGATCGCCGGAGTGCTCGCATGACGCTCACCGGCGGCTACTTCGACCTGGACCGCCTGCGCGAGCGCATCGAGACGCTCTACGTCACGCGCGACCAGGACATGCCGATGGACGATGCCGAGCACGCGGTGATGGCGCTCCTCGGCGCGCTCGAGCGCGGGGAGGTGCGCGCCGCCGAGCGCGGCGCGGATGGACGCTGGCGCGCGGTGCCGTGGGTCAAGGAGGGAATCCTCCTGGGCTTCCGCGTGGGGCACGTCGTGGACATGTCGCTCGGCGGGAAGTCGTCCTTCCGGTTCTTCGACAAGAACGTCTTCCCGGCGCAGCCGATCCCGCAGTCGCAGGGGGTGCGCATCGTGCCCGGCGGCTCCACCGTCCGCCGCGGCGCGTACGTGGCGCGCGGCGTGGTGTGCATGCCGCCGATGTTCATCAACGTGGGCGCGTACGTGTCGTCCGGCACGATGGTGGACTCGCACGCGCTCGTGGGTTCGTGCGCGCAGATCGGCGAGCGGGTGCACCTGAGCGCGGCGGCGCAGATCGGCGGCGTGCTCGAGCCGGTGAACGCCGCGCCGGTGGTGATCGAGGACGACGTGTTCGTGGGGGGGAACTGTGGCGTGTACGAGGGGACGGTGGTGCGCGAGCGCGCGGTGCTCGCGTCCGGGGTGATCCTCACTCGTGGAACCCCGCTGTTCGATCTCGTGCACGAGCGCGTTCACCGCGCCGATGGGGATGCGCCGCTCGAGGTGCCGGCCGGCGCCGTGGTGGTGCCCGGCGCGCGGCGGGTGACGCGCGGGTGGGGGGCGGAGCAGGGGCTCTCGGTACAGGCACCGGTGATCGTGAAGTACCGAGACGAGGGGACGAACGTGGCGACGGCGTTGGAACAGTGGCTGCGGTGAAGCGGAAGGGGCCGGTGGCCGTGCTGGGGCTCGGCTGCATCGGGGGCTCGCTCGCCCGCGCGCTCGTCGCGCAGGACGTCGAGGTGCGCGCGTGGGCGCTCTCCGCGGCGGACCGCGCGCAGGCGGAGGCGGCGGGGATCCGGATCATGGGGGACGACACCGGTCGCGGCGCGGCGGCGTGCGCGGGCGCGTGGGTGATCGTCGTCGCCGTCCCCATCGAGCGCTACGCCGAAGCGTCGCGCGTGGCCGTGAGCGCGGCCTCGTCCGACGCGGTGATCCTCCACGCGTGCGGGCTGCAGCGGCAGGCCGCGCTGGGCGTGGACGAGGCGACGCACGAGCGCGTGCTCGGCACGCACCCGCTCGCCGGGTCGCACGAGACCGGGTTCGCCGCGTCGCGCCCCGACCTGTTCGTGGGGAGCACGGTGAGCGTGGAGCGGCGCGCGTCGCCGGATGCGCGCGAGCGCGCGGAGTGGTTGTGGCGGGTGGCGGGCGCCGAGCGCGTGGAGTACCGTGATGCGGAGACGCACGACCGGTTGATGGCGTGGGTGAGCCATCTCCCGCAGCTCGCCTCGACCGCGCTCGCGGCGACGCTCGCCGGCGGGGGGATCGACGCCCGGGCGGTGGGCACGGGCGCGCGCGATGCCACGCGGCTCGCGGCGAGCGCGCTCGGGTCGTGGCCGGCGCTGCTCCGCGGGGCGCCGCGCGACCTGCGCGACGCGCTGGCCGGCCTCGAGCGCGCGATCGCCGAGCTGCGCGCCGCGCTCGACGACGATGCGCCGGCCAAGCTGGAGGCGATCTGGGAACGCGGGCGCGCCTGGCGGCGCTCGGGGGAGCGGCGCGCGTGAGAGTGCACGGCCGCGTCCGCGTACCGGGCGACAAGTCGATCTCGCACCGCTCGCTCATGCTCGCCGCGCTCGCCGAGGGAAGCTCCCGCGTGCGCGACATCCTGCCATCGGCCGACGTGCACAGCACGGCGGGGGTGCTGCGCGCGCTCGGCGTGGATGTGCCCCCCCTCTCGGCCGACATGCGCATCGGCGGCGTGGGGCTCGGCGGGCTCCGAGCGAGCGCCGGAGACCTCGATTGCGGGAACAGCGGCACGACCACCCGTCTCATGGCGGGGATCGCCGCCGCGGCCCCGTTCGACAGCCGCTTCGTGGGTGATGCGAGCCTGAGCCGGCGTCCCATGCGACGCATCGCGCGCCCGCTCGAGGAGATGGGCGCGCGCGTGACGCTGGAGCGCGGAGATGGCCTCCCCATGGTGGTGCACGGCGGCCCGCTGCGCGCCATCAGCTACGTCACCGAGACGGCGAGCGCGCAGATCAAGAGCGCGATCCTGCTCGCCGGCGTGGCCGGCCGCGTGCCGGTGACGGTGCGGGAGCCGGCGCGGTCGCGCGACCACACCGAGCGCATGCTCGCCGCGCTCGGCGCCGAGGTGGAGGTGCGCGAGACCACCGTGCGCGTGGCGCCGCCGCGCCGGCTCTCGCCGCTCGACATGTCGGTCCCGGCGGATCCCTCGTCGGCCGCCTTTCTCGCCGCGCTCGCCGTGCTCGCGGACGAGGGGGAGCTCGAGCTTCCCGACGTGTGCCTCAACCCCACGCGCACGGGGTTCTTTCGCGCGCTCGCGCGGATGGGCGCCCGGCTCGAGGTGGAGCCGGCCGGCACGCAGGGAGGGGAAGACGTGGGCACCATCCGCGCCGGGGCATCCGAGGTGGCCGGGATCTCCCTCCCGCCGGAGGAGGTTCCCTCGATGATCGACGAGATCCCGCTGCTCGCCTGCGTGGCCGCGCGGGCCCATGGCACGACGGTCGTGCGCGGGGCGTCGGAGCTCCGCGTGAAGGAGTCGGATCGCATCGCCACCGTGGTGGGGAACCTGCGCGCGCTCGGCGTGGAGGCGGAGGAGCGCTCCGACGGGCTCGTGGTCTCCGGGTCCGACCGCCCGCTTCGCGGCTCGGTGGTCACCCGCGGCGACCACCGGATCGCGATGGCGTTCGGCGTGCTCGGCGCGCTCGCCGGAAACGAGGTCACGATCGATGATCCGGCGTGCGTGTCCGTGTCGTACCCCGGCTTCTGGGACGATCTGCGTCGCGTGACCGCGCCGTGATCGGTCCCACGGCGTCCCCTCACCAGCGCCGGGAGGCGCATCATCCGTCGTGATGGCCGAGCCCACACCTCCGTTCGTCCCCCGTTTCCGCGCTCCGGGTGCGCCGCTCGTCGTGGCCATCGATGGGCCGGCGGCGTCGGGGAAGTCGTCCACCGCGCAGTGGGTCGCGCGGCGGCTCGGATTCCACCACGTGGACTCCGGCGCGATCTACCGCGCGGCCACCGCTGCCGCGCTCCGCCGCTGGCCGGATGCCGCCACGTGGGAGGAACGCGCGGTGCTCGAGTCGGCGGCGGTGGTGACGCTGCGTCCGGACGGCTGCTCGTTCACGCCGCTCCTCGCCGGCGCGCCCGCCGAGGATGAGCTGCGCGGCTCCGCGGTCACGCAGCAGGTGTCGCGGGTGGCGCGGATGCCGGGGGTGCGCGCGTGGGTGAACGAGCGCGTGCGGGATGCGGCTCGCGGGCGGAGCGTCGTGGTGGATGGACGAGACATCGGGACGGTGGTCTTCCCGGAGGCCGACCTCAAGGTGTTCCTCGTGGCCGATCCGTGGGAGCGCGCCCGCCGCCGCCTGATCCAGCGCCTCGGGCGGGCTCCCTCGGACCAGGAGATCGCGGAGGAGACCGAGCGGCTGGTCCAGCGCGACGCGCGCGACGCCACGCAGACGGTCCAGGCGAGCGATGCCGTGCTGATCGACACCACCTACCTGACGCAGGAGGAGCAGGTCGAGCGGATCGTGGCGCTGGTGCGGGCGGTGGCGGGGTAGGGCGGTCGGCTCCGGACCGCCGGATCCCGAGTCCCGCGCCATTGCGCTAACCCCCAGCCTCGACTATGCTTAACGGTTCGCGCTCTCCCCTCGTCCGAGGGGAGCGTCACCCCTTACCTCGGCGCGGCGAGCCTAAACATCCGCGCGTTCAGGAGACTGACTTCGGTATGCCCGAGCTTGATGAGAAGACCGTCACCGACATGGCGATGATGCGGCGCGGCGCGCAGGACAAGGGTGCGCTCCGGCTGCTCGCGCACGGCGACAACCGGTGGGACGAGGACGAGTACTCCCCGGAAGATGAAGCGAGGATGATCGAGCTGTACGCCGGTACGCTCGCGTCCATCGACGAGGGGGAGATCGTCAAGAGCAAGGTCCTGGAGATCCGGGACAACATGGTGATCCTCGACATCGGCTTCAAGTCGGAGGGCGCCGTGCCGCTCGAGGAGTTCAAGGATCACCCCGACCTCAAGCCGGGCGACGAGGTCGAGGTGCTGCTCGAGCACCTCGAGGACCAGGAAGGCTCGGTCGTGCTCTCGAAGAAGAAGGCCGACTTCATGCGCGTGTGGGAGCGCATTCGTCAGGCCTACGAGAGCGACCAGCCGGTGGAAGGCACGCTCGTCAAGAAGATCAAGGGTGGCGTGGTGGTCGACCTCATGGGCGTCGACGCCTTCCTCCCCGGCTCGCAGATCGCCCTGCGCCGCGTGCCGAACATCGACGAGCTGCTCGGGCAGAAGTACGAGTTCAAGATCATCAAGCTCAACAAGCGCCGCCGGAACATCGTCGTGTCGCGCCGCGTGATCCTCGAGGTCGAGCGTGCGGGCAAGCGCGAGAAGCTGATGAAGGAGCTCCAGAAGGATCAGGTCCGCAAGGGCGTGGTCAAGAACATCACCGACTTCGGCGCGTTCATCGATCTCGGCGGTGTCGACGGGCTGCTCCACATCACGGACATGTCGTGGGGGCGCATCTCGCACCCGTCGGAGCTCGTGCACATCGGCCAGGAGCTCGAGGTCAAGATCCTCGACATCGACTGGGAGCGCGAGCGCATCTCGCTCGGCCTCAAGCAGCTCCAGAGCTACCCGTGGAAGGACGTGGCGGAGAAGTACCCCGTCGGCACGCGCGTTCACGGCAAGGTGGTTTCGATCACCAACTACGGCGCGTTCATCGAGCTGGAGCCCGGCATCGAGGGGCTGGTGCACATCAGCGAGATGAGCTGGACGCGCAACGTCCGTCACCCGTCGAAGCTGGTCTCCATCGGCGAGGTGATCGAGGCGGTGGTGCTCAAGGTCGATCCGAACGAGGAGAAGATCTCGCTCGGCATGAAGCAGACCGAGCAGGATCCCTGGATGGTCCTCCCGCTCCGCTACCCGGTGGGGACGCGGCTCTCGGGCAAGGTGCGCAACCTCACGTCGTTCGGCGCGTTCGTCGAGATCGAGCCGGGCATCGATGGCCTGATTCACATCTCCGACATGTCGTGGACCAAGCGCGTCCAGCACCCGTCGGAGGTGGTGAAGAAGGGGGACACGGTGGATGTCGTGATCCTCAACATCGACGCCGAGAACAAGCGCATCTCACTCGGCCTCAAGCAGGCCACCGAGGATCCGTGGCTGCGCATCGGTGAGACGTATCCGGTCGGCACCGAGGTGCATGGCACGGTGGCGCGCCTCATGGACAAGGGTGTCGTGGTCGACATCGGCAACGACATCGAGGGCTTCGTGCCGATCAGCCAGCTCAACATGGGCAAGCAGGTCACGAACCCGGCGGATGTCGTGTACGAGGGGATGAACCTCGACATGCGCATCCTCGAGGTGGACCCGATCCACCGGCGCATCGTGCTCTCGGTGACGCACGTCCCCGCGGAGCAGCCGCCGCGTCCGGAGACGCCGTCCAAGGTGATCCCCATGGAGGGCGACGAGGGGCACCTGATGACCCCCGGCGCGGAGCCGACGGCCTGAGCCGCTCGGTCCGGAGAACGACACGACGCGCCCCGCCGGTGAGCCGGCGGGGCGCGTTGCGTTTGGGGCCACCGGCCATCGGCGCTCGGCCACCGGCTCTCGGCTCTCGGCTCTCGGCTACGGCCCAGCGTAGAGAGCTCTCGGCGTGTGCCACAAGCCGAGAGCCGATGGCCGATGACCGACAGCCGTGTCCCGACAGCCGCGTCTTCACCGCGCGTTATCGCCGCCCCCCACCCCGCCGTCGAGCCCGACGTCGCTCGTCGGGAGCGCTTCGCGCGCGCAACGCACGCGCGGATGCTCGGGGTCGGCGAGCTCCATCAGGTTCCAGGGGACGCGCCGGAGCGTGGGCGCGAGCGGGCCGCGCGCCGCCAGGCGCAGGAGCGGGAGCGAGAGCGTCGAGCGCACGAGACGCTCGAGGAGGGCGGCGGGGCCGAGCAGGTACTCGCGCACCTCGAGCTCCATGCCGTGCCGGACGGCGCGCACCTCCTCGATCCGCCCGGCGGAGCGGCCGCGCGTGTCCATCACGCGACGGCCCAGCAGCCGCTCGAGGTGCAGCTCGCCCGCCATCACGCCCCCGGGATGCGCGCCACGACGTGGTCGCGCAGCCAGCGCTCCGTGGCCAGCGCGCCGCTCCGGGGGCCGTCCACGTCGATCTCGATCTCCCGGTGCCCGATCCGCGACACGCGACTCCATTCGATCCGGTAGGGCGCTCCGCCGCGAGCGCCGAAGCGACGCGCCAGGCGCGCGACCGCCCACCCGAGCCAGCGCGGCAGCCGCGCGCCGAGCGTGCCCGCGCCGCATTCGATGGCCGTCACCCGGGGCGGCTCGTCAGGCGGACAGACGAGGACCAGGCCGTCCACCCGCCCCATCGGGCGCCGCTGCCGGTCCACCAGCAGCTTGTCCAGCACGTCGCGCCCGAGCTCCACGTCACCCTCCCACGATCACGAGCGGGATGCTCACCGCGGCGAGCACGAACGCCGCCGCGATGGTGAGCATGACCACCGTGTTCGAGACGACCCCGTTCCGATGCGCGCCCACGTAGTCGTCGTCGTTCATGAGGATGAGCATCGGCCCGATCGCGAACGGCAGCGACAGCGCGGTGAAGGCCATCGACAGGTTCGTGAGCTTCAGCACGTCCACCCCGGCGACGACGGGGATCACCGCGAGGAGCATCGCCACGGTGTACACGAGGGCGAAGCGCGAGGCGTCGCGTGGCTTCGCGTTCTCGCTCCAGTTCCAGCCGAACCCCTGCGCCATCAGGTAGGCCAGCGACAGCGCCACCTCCAGCGCCGCGCCCAGGCAGGCGATCCCGAGGGAGAGGACGAAGAGCACGAGCCCCCAGTGCCCGAACACGGACGTCAGCGTGGGGACGATCTGCGCGTACGAGTCCACGCGACCGCCGCGCGGCGAGAGCGCCACGCCGGCGGCGATCATCACCGCGCACGACAGCGCGCCGCCGAAGCACATTCCGATCGCGGCGACGGCGCGGTTCACGCCGAGGTGCCCCTCGTCCCACCCGTCCTCCACCGCGCCCGCCGAATAGAAGTAGAGCAGGTACGGCGCGATCGTCGCCCCGAGAATGTTGACCGCGAGGTACCAGTAATGCGCGCCGTTCGTGGTCGGGCGGGTGGGGACGAACCCGTGGGCCACCGCGCCCCACGCCGGGTGAAGCCGGACGGCGGCGACGACGAAGGCCACCGTGACGAGGCCGAGCAGCGACACCCCCTTCTCGATGACGCCGAACGTCCCGCGCCAGAGCAGGAGCCAGCCCACCACCACCACGGGGATCGCCCACACGCGATGGCTCACGCCCGACGCGAGCTCCAGCGCCACCGACACCCCGCCGAGCTCCGTGGCGAGCACCAGCCACGCCACCAGCGACACCGTGACGAGGGGGAGCACGAAGAGCGGGAAACCGAGGCGCGCGCGCATGGCGCCCGCCAGCGTGGTGCCGCTCACGGCGGAGAGGCGGCCGGCCATCTCCACCAGGAAGACCAGCGCGAGCGTGCCGAGCGCGACGCTCCAGAGGAGCTGGAAGCGAAAGCCGGCGCCCGCCTGGGCGGAGGTGGCCACCGAGCCGGCTTCGAGAAAGCCGCCGATGCTGGTGACGATGCCGAGCGCGATCTCGAATACTTTCTTCATGCCGCCCTGCCTCCCCCGCGTTCCGCACGCACGCCACCACCTCGCGGCCCCCCGGCCCCCGACGCCCCGGCCGCCATCGCCGCAAGTGCAACTGCCGGGCCGCCGCTGGAAGCGGCCATGCCAGCGGGTTACCTTGTCGCTGCCATGACCATGCGAGAGAAACTCGAGCTCCTCGAGCGCCGGCGCGCCGAGTCGGAGCTTGGCGGCGGTCCCGAGCGCCTCGCGGCGCAACACGAGAAGGGGAAGCTCTCGGCGCGCGAGCGCCTCGATGTGCTGCTCGACGAGGGAAGCTTCGTGGAGCTCGACCGGTTCGTGACGCACCGCTCCACCGACTTCGGGCTGGACGAGAAGCGCGTGTACGGCGACGGCGTCGTGACGGGCTACGGGCGGATCGAGGGGCGCCTCGTGTACGTCTTCTCGCAGGACTTCACCGTCTTCGGCGGCTCCCTCTCCGAGGCGCACGCGGAGAAGATCTGCAAGGTCATGGACCTCGCGGTGCGCAACGGCGCGCCGGTGGTGGGCCTCAACGACTCGGGGGGCGCGCGCATCCAGGAAGGGGTGGTCTCGCTCGGCGGCTACGCGGACATCTTCCTGCGCAACACGCTCGCCTCCGGCGTGGTCCCGCAGATCTCGGCGATCCTCGGGCCCTGCGCCGGCGGCGCCGTCTACTCGCCGGCGATCACCGACTTCGTGTACATGGTGCGCGGCACGTCGTACATGTTCGTCACCGGCCCCAACGTGGTGAAGACGGTGACCCACGAGGACGTGACCATGGAGGAGCTGGGCGGGGCCGACACGCACGCCGGCACGTCGGGGGTGGCGCACTTCACCCACGACTCCGAGTTCGCGTGCCTGAACGCGATCCGCGAGCTGTTCCGCTTCATCCCCTCGAACAACCTCGAGGAGCCGCCGCGCGGCGCGCTCACCGATCCACGCGACCGGCGCGACGAGGCGCTGCTCGACATCGTCCCCGACAACCCGAACAAGCCGTACGACATGCACGAGGTCATCCGCCGCGTGGTGGACGACGGCGAGTTCTACGAGGTGCAGCGGGACTACGGCGCGAACCTGCTCTGCGGCTTCGCCCACCTGGGCGGACACTCGGTCGGGATCGTCGCCAACCAGCCGGCCGTGCTCGCCGGCGTGCTCGACATCGGCGCATCGGTGAAGGGCGCGCGGTTCATCCGCTTCTGCGATGCGTTCAACATCCCGATCGTCACGCTCGAGGACGTGCCGGGCTTCCTCCCGGGGGTGGCGCAGGAGCACGGCGGCATCATCAAGCACGGGGCGAAGCTGCTGTTCGCGTACTGCGAGGCCACGGTGCCCAAGCTCACCGTGATCACGCGCAAGGCGTACGGCGGCGCGTACGACGTCATGAGCAGCAAGCACATTCGCGGCGACTTCAACGTGGCGTGGCCCACCGCGGAGATCGCGGTCATGGGGCCGAAGGGGGCGGTGGAGATCCTCTTCCGCCGGGAGATCGCCGAGAGCGAGGACGCGGCGAGCGCCATGGATCAGAAGATCCTCGAGTACCGCGACAAGTTCGCCCACCCGTACATCGCCGCCGGACGCGGCTACGTGGACGACATCATCGACCCGCGCGAGACGCGCCCGCGGCTCATCGACGCGCTGGACACGCTGCGCACCAAGCGCGATCGCAACCCGCCCAAGAAGCACGGGAACATCCCCCTCTGATGCCGCGCCCCAG
Source organism: Gemmatimonadaceae bacterium (assembly GCA_036378095.1). Lineage (GTDB taxonomy): Bacteria > Gemmatimonadota > Gemmatimonadetes > Gemmatimonadales > Gemmatimonadaceae > JADGGM01. The sequence continues at coordinate 12,845 of DASUXC010000150.1, forward strand.
CCGCACGATCCGTCTCGGTGACCTCGCCCCCGCGCTCGAGCTGCGCGATGCGTCCTCGGGCGCCGTCGCATCGCTCGACACCCTCCTCGCCGATCGGCGCGGGCTGCTGCTCGTGTTCCACCGAGGGATGTGGTGACCCAACTGCCGCGGGCAGCTCGGGGAGCTGCGCGATGCGATGCCGGAGCTGGAGCGCGCCCGGATCGCCGTGGCGGTGGTGCTCGCGCAGGCGTGCGAGCGCATTGCCTCGGCGCTGACCAAGCGCCAGCTCGTCTATCCGTTCCCGATCCTCTGCGACCCGGAACGCGCGGCGATCAAGCGATGGGGCGTCTGGCACCCCGTCGGCATCGACGCGTTCAACACGGCGCACCCGGCCTCGTTCCTGATCGACGGCGAGCGCCGGGTGCGCTATTGCTTCGTGGGCAGCTCGCAGTTCGCCCGGGCGCCCATCCCGCGCATTCTCGAGGCATCCCGCTCCTGACCCCCGTGCCACAGCCCCCGTGTTCGACACCGTCCTGATCGCCAACCGTGGCGAGATCGCCCTTCGCATCGTGCGCGCCTGCCGCGAGCTCGGGATCCGCGCCGTCGCCGTGTACAGCGAGGCCGATGCCCACGCGCCGCACGTGCGCGAGGCGGATGCGGCCGTCTGTATCGGCCCGCCGCCGTCGAGCGAGAGCTACCTGCGCGGCGACCGCATCATCGAGGCGGCGCGGCGCACGGGCGCCCAGGCGATTCACCCCGGCTACGGCTTTCTCTCCGAGCGCGAGCCGTTCGCGCGCGCCGTGCGCGACGCGGGGCTCGTGTTCGTCGGGCCGCCGCCGGAGGCGATCGCCGCGATGGGGAGCAAGACCGCGGCGCGCCGCCTGGCGATCGAGGCGGGGGTCCCCGTGGTCCCCGGCACCACCGAGCCGCTGCGCGACGCCGCCGAGGCGGCGGAGATCGCCGAGCGCTTCGGGTACCCCGTGCTGCTCAAGGCGGCCGCCGGCGGTGGGGGGAAGGGGATGCGCGTCGTGCACGCGCCGGGCGAGCTGGCCGGCGCGCTCGACACCGCGCGGCGGGAGGCGAGGAACGCGTTCGGCGATGACGCCGTGTACGTGGAGAAGTACATCGTCGGGCCACGGCACGTGGAGATCCAGGTGCTCGGCGACACGCACGGCACCATGCTCTCGCTCGGCGAGCGGGAGTGCTCGATCCAGCGCCGGCATCAGAAGATGATCGAGGAGGCGCCGAGCGTCGCCGTCGGGCCGGAGCTGCGCGCGCGCATGGGGGAGACGGCCGTGCGCGCCGCGCGCGCCGCCGGCTACGTCAACGCCGGGACGTGCGAGTTCCTGCTCGACGCCGACGGGCAGTTCTACTTCCTCGAGATGAACACGCGCCTCCAGGTGGAGCACCCGGTCACGGAGCTGGTGACGGGGATCGACCTGGTCGAGTGGCAGCTCCGCGTCGCCGCGGGGGAGCGGCTCCCCTTCCGCCAGGAGGAGATCGCGCCGCGCGGGTGGGCGATCGAGTGCCGCATCACGAGCGAGGATCCGGCGAACGGCTTTCTCCCTTCCACGGGGCGCATCTCGTATCTCCGCCTGCCGGGCGGCCCAGGGATCCGGTGGGACGGCGGGATCGGCGTGGGGAGCGAGATCGGGCTGTACTACGATCCGATGCTGGCGAAGCTCATCGTGTGGGCGCCCACGCGCGACCGGGCGATCGCGCGCATGCACCGCGCCCTGCTCGAGCTCACGGTCGAAGGGGTGGAGACGTCGCGCGACTTCCATCTCCGCGTGATGGAGGACGACGAGTTCCGCCGCGGCGCGATCGGCATCCAGTGGCTCGAGCGGCGTCTCGCCTCGCTCACGAGCGTGCCCGCGCCGGCCGACGGGGTCGAGGCGGCGGTGATCGCCGCCGCGCTGCTCGCCGACCGCGACCGCTCGCGCCGCGCGCTCCCGCCGTCGAACGGCGCCGGCGCTCCCGCGGCGAACGGCTCGCTCGATCCCTGGCGCCTGGCGGCGCTGCGCGAGGGAGTGCGCGGCGGGTGACGGCGGTGGAGCGGGTGACCGTGGAGTCGATCGCCGCAGGGGGCGACGGGGTGGCGCGCGCCGGATCGCTGGTGGTGTTCGTGCCGCGCACGGCGCCCGGCGACGTGGCCGATGTCGCGATCGAGTCGCGCGGGCGCTTCGCGCGCGGCCGCGTCACCGCGCTGCGCGAGCCCTCGCCGCTCCGCGTGGATCCACCGTGCGCGCACTACGTGCGCGACCGGTGCGGCGGCTGCCAGCTCCAGCACCTCTCGGACGACGCGCAGCGCGCCGCCAAGGCACGCATCATCGGCGACGCGGTGCGGCGCATCGGGAAGCGCGACGTGGCCGATCCGGAGGTGCGCGCTCCGGGGCGGCCGTGGCGCTACCGGCGGAAGCTCACGCTGGCGCTGCGCCGGCGCGGCGACCGGTGGATCGCCGGGCTTCACCCCTACGACGCGCCCGCGCGCGTGTTCGCGCTCGACGACTGCCCGATCACCGACGAGCGCGTGGTCGCGGTGTGGCGGGAGGTGATGGCCGCCGCCGCCGAGCTGCCGCGCGCCGCCGAGCTGCGCGGCGCCGTGCGACTGGCCGACGACGGCGCGGCGTTCGTGCTCGAGGGTGGGACGAGGTGGCCGCGCAGCGCGGCGTTCTTCGATCGCGCGCCGTCGCTCGCCTCGGTGTGGTGGGTGCCGGAGGGGCGGGGGCGCGTGCGCCTGCACGAGCGCGGCACGGGGACGGGACGCGCGACCGGCGCCTCCTTCGCCCAGGTCAACGCCGAGGTGGCGGCCGCGCTGCGGGAGCACGTGGTGGCGCGCGCCGTCGCGCACGAGCCGCGCACGGTGGTGGACGCGTACGCGGGGGTCGGCGACACCGCCGCCGCGCTGGCGGCCGGCGGCCGCTCCGTCACCGCGATCGAGCTCGATCCCGACGCGGCGGCGTGGGCGGCGAGCCGCCTCCCCGCCGGCTCGCGCGCGCTCGCCGCGCGCGTGGAGGATGCGCTCCCCGGCGCGCTCCCCGCCGATGTGGTGATCCTCAATCCGCCACGCCGCGGCGTGGACGAGCGCGTGACCGCCGCGCTCGACGCGGCGCGCCCCGCGCCCAGGGCCGTGCTCTACGTGAGCTGCAACCCCGCGACGCTCGCCCGCGACGTGGCCCGCATGCCCAACTGGCGCATCGCGTCGCTCGTCGCCTTCGACATGTTCCCCCAGACCGCGCACGTGGAGACCGCGTGCGAGCTCGTTCCGGAGAGCGCATGAAGTACATCGTCACGCTCGGCGACCGCCGCTACACCGTGGACCTGACCCCGGACGGGATCACCCTCGATGGGCGTCCCGTGCGCGCCGCGCTCGCCGACGTGGAGGGGACGCCGGTGCACCTGGTGTCGATCGGCGACGACGTGCACCGCGTGGTCGTGCGCCGGCGCGAGGGCGCGGGACGCGGTCGCTACCGGCTCTGGCTCGATGGGTTCACCTACGAGCTCGAGGCACTCGACGAGCGGACGCGCACCATCCGCGACCTCACGGCGGCGTCCGCCGGCCCCGCCGGTCCGGCGCCGCTCATCGCGCCGATGCCCGGTCTCATCGTGCGGGTGAGCGTGCAGCCCGGCGACGAGGTGGTGGCGGGGCAGGGGATCGTCGCGATGGAAGCGATGAAGATGGAGAACGAGCTGCGCGTCACCGGCTCGGGCGTCGTGAGCGCCGTGCACGTGAAGCCGGGGACGGCGGTGGAGAAGGGGATGGTGCTGGTGGAATTGCGGGAGGGGGAGTAGACGCGGCTGTCGGCCATCGGCCATCGGCTCTCGGCCAAAGCCCCGCAGAGAGAGCTCTCGGGGTGTGCCGTAGCCGAGGGCCGAGAGCCGAGGGCCGAGAGCCGTGTCAGCCGTGTCTTCTCGAGAGCCGATGGCCGACAGCCGATGGCCGTACTTCTCATCGCTCCGTGATCAGCAGCCTCCCCCACGCCACTCGCCCGGCGAAGGTGGAGAGGCTCCACGTCCCGGCCGCGCCATCGAGGGGGAGGACGAACTGCAGGTTGTCGTCGAAGACGCCGGGATTGAGGTTCACCGACACGCGGGTTCCCTCCACCATCCACTTGCCCCCGTGGCTCGAGGTGGCGCCGGCGAGGGCGTCGGGGAGGGCGTCGCGGTTCACGTACGCGTCGCCGCTGCGGTCCTCGCACCGCACGGCGCTGATCGGGTTGGCGAGGGTGAGGGCGACGGCGAACCGCTCCCCCTGCAGGCGGTGGAGCCCCGGGCTGGCGCCGCGGCCGAGGGAGTCGATCACGAGAGAGAGACTGGCGCCCACGGTGCGCCCCTGGCAGACGTCGGCGATGGTGCGGCTGGGGCGGCGCGCGAGGCAGCCGGTGGCGGCGATGCCGGCGAGGAGCGTGGCGCACAGCGAGGCGCGCAGCGAGGCGCGCAGCGAGGCGCGCAGCGAGGTGCGCACGGCGGCACGCACGGCGGCACGCATCGCCGCATGCGGCGTCGTATGCGACGTCGCGCGCGGGGCGGTGTCCGTTGACAACGTCTAACTCCTTTCGTAGCTTACAAGTCTGTTGGAAATACCGCGACGATTCCCATTGAGGGCTCCCCAGAGAGGGGGTGCCCCCTGGGTTCTACTGTCAGATACGACGACGCTCATGAGAACATACACTGCCACGCCGACGGACATCGAGCATCGCTGGTTCGTGGTCGATGCGGAAGGAATGGTCCTCGGCCGCCTGGCCGCGGAGGTCGCCAAGATCATCCGGGGGAAGCACAAGCCAATGTACACCCCCCACATGGACACCGGCGACAACGTGATCGTGATCAACGCCTCCAAGGTGCGGGTCACGGGACGCAAGGCGGAGCAGAAGCGGTATTTCCGCCACACGGGGTACATGGGGCACGAGCGCTTCACCCCGTTCGCGTCGATGATCGAGAAGCACCCCGAGCGGGTGATCGAGAAGGCGGTGTTCGGCATGCTGCCGAAGACGACGCTGGGGCGGCAGAAGCTGCGCCTCAAGCTGCGCGTCTATCCGGGCGCCGAGCACCCGCACGCGGCACAGCAGCCCACGGTGCTGAACCTCAAGCAGAGCGAGACCAAGTAATGGCCGACGGGAACACGACGCACACGATTGGCCGGCGCAAGGAGAGCGTCTGCCGGCTGTACATCCGCCCCGGCTCGGGGAAGTGGGATGTGAATGGCCGGACGCTCGGCGACTACTTTCCGCGCCCGGCGCTCGTGTCGGCGATCCAGCAGCCGTTCACGGCCACCGACACTCTCGGCCGCTACGACGTGATGGCGCGGCTGGAGGGGGGTGGGCTGAGCGGTCAGGCCGGCGCGCTCCGTCTCGCCGCCGCCCGCGCGCTCGTGACCATCGAGGAGTCGCATCGCCGCAAGCTGCGCGACCTCGGACTGCTCACCCGCGATGCCCGCGCGGTCGAGCGCAAGAAGCCGGGGCGGCCGAAGGCGAGAAAGCGGTTCCAGTTCTCGAAGCGCTAGTGCGCTTCGAGTGAGTCGGTGAGCCGGACGGCGGTGAGCGGGAACGGCGCGCAGAGCGCGGCCTCCCGATGCACCGTATCGCCGGCTCACCGACGCACGCGGCGGCTCGGCCGCCGCTCACCACACACGCTCCGGGAGCCACGACGGGTGCCGTCCGAGAGGGACGGTCGATCGCGGCGGTGAACGGGGCGGCGGATACAACCCGAGGACTCATCAGCAATGACGCAACCGAATCTCGAGCAGCTCCTGGAAGCCGGGGTCCACTTCGGCCATCAGACGCGCCGGTGGAATCCCAAGATGCGCCGGTTCATCTTCGCCGAGCGCAACGGCATCCACATCATCGACCTCCAGAAGACGCTGCGCCAGCTCGAGCTCGCGCAGAAGCTCGTCCGCGACGTCGTGATGCGTGGCGAGAACATCCTCTTCGTGTGCACCAAGCGCCAGCTCAAGGCGATCGTGCAGGCGGAGGCGGAGCGGTGCGGCGCCATGTACGTCACCGAGCGGTGGCTGGGCGGGCTGCTCACGAACTTCCAGACGGTCAAGAAGCAGGTCCGGCGCCTCAAGGATCTCGAGGCCGGCAGCGAAGAGGGCGGCGCCTTCCAGGATTACACCAAGAAGGAGCAGCTCATGATGGCCCGTGAGCGCGACAAGCTCAACAAGTACCTCTCGGGCATCAAGAACATGCACCGCCTCCCCGGGCTGATCTTCGTGATCGACTCCAAGAAGGAGAAGATCGCGGTCACCGAGGCGAACAAGCTCGGCATCCCGCTCGTGGCGATCGTCGACACCAACGCCGACCCCGACCTCATCACGGTGCCGGTGGCGGGGAACGACGACGCGATCCGCTCGGTGGAGCTGATCACCCGGGCGATCGCCGACACCATCGCCGAGGCGCGGCTGGCCGCGCCCAAGCGCGAGGAGGTGGAGGAGGAGGGGGAGACGATGGCGACGTACAGCACCGACCGCGGGGGCGAGTCCTCCGAGGAAGGGGATCGGCGGCGCCGCCGTCGCCCCCGCCGCCGCCGGGCCAAGCCCGAGGCGATCGCCGCGCGCCTCAAGACGGGCGGCGAGGAGCACGCGGAGGCGGGCGAGGGCGGGGAAGGCGGCGAGAGCTCCGAGGCCGGCGCGGATGCGGGGGAGTGACCGCTCCCTCCCGCGGGTAGTGTCGGACCCGATTCCGGAGTAAACTGGGTACGCCGCCGGCATCGCGCCGGCGGCGTTCTCGTGAAACCGGGCCACTGCCCCGGTATGCCCCGCCGCGCACGCGGCGACGGCGCCCGGGCGCGAGCCCGAGACTCGATACACGCGAACGCGTGAAGGACGATCCACCATGGCGACGACCACATTCACGGCGAAGGATGTCCAGGAGCTCCGCCAGCGCACCGGCGCGGGCATGATGGACTGCAAGAAGGCGCTCGAGGAGACGGGCGGCAACACGGACAAGGCGGTGGAGCTCCTCCGCGCCAAGGGCATCGCCAAGGCGGAGAAGCGCGCCGGCCGCGAGGCCAGCGAGGGGCAGATCGCCAGCTACATCCACCACAACGGCAAGATCGGCGTGCTCGTCGAGGTGAACTGCGAGACCGACTTCGTGTCGCGCAACCCGGACTTCAAGGAGCTCGTCAAGGAGATCGCGCTCCACATCGCCAGCGCCGCGCCCCTCGCCGTCGACAAGAGCGGGGTCCCCGCGGAGGCGGTCGAGAAGGAGCGCCGCATCTTCGAGCAGCAGGTGCGCGAGAGCGGCAAGCCCGAGCACCTCGTCGCGAAGATCGTCGAGGGGAAGGTGGAAGCGTACTACAAGCAGGTCGCGCTCCTCTCGCAGGAGTGGATCCGCGATCCGAAGAAGACGATCGGCGACCTCGTGAAGGAGCTCTCGGCGAAGGTCGGCGAGAACATCGTGGTCCGTCGCTTCGCGCGCTTCCAGATGGGGCAGGAGTAAGGCGCGCCGTGACCGCGCTCTCGTACGGCAGGGTCCTGCTGAAGCTCTCCGGCGAGGCGCTCGCCGGCGATAAGGGCGTCGGCTTCGACTTCGACGTGCTCGATCGCCTCGCCGACGAAGTGCGCGAGGTGGTGCGGATGGGTGTCGCCGTCGGTCTCGTGATCGGCGGCGGCAACATCGTGCGCGGCTCCCAGCTCTCCAAGATGGGGATGGAGCGCGTGGGCGCCGACTACATGGGGATGCTCGGCACCGTCATCAACGCGCTCGCCATGCAGGACATCCTCGAGAAGAAAGGGGTGGACACGCGCGTCATGACGGCCATCCGCATGGAGGAGGTGGCGGAGCCGTACATCCGCCGCCGCGCCCTGCGCCACTTCGAGAAGGGGCGCACGGTGATCTTCGCCGCCGGCACCGGCAACCCGTATTTTTCCACCGACACGGCCGCCGCGTTGCGCGCGATCCAGATGAAGGCGGACGTGATCATCAAGGCGACCGGCGTGGACGGCATCTACTCCGCCGACCCCCGCAAGGACGCGACGGCCAAGATGTACGAGCGGTTGAGCTACCGCGACGTGATCGTGCAGGGGCTCGGCGTGATGGACCAGACCTCGATCACGCTGTGCGCGGAGAACAGCCTGCCGCTCATCGTGCTCAACATTCAACGACCGGGCGCGGTCGCCAGCGCGATTCGCGGCGAGCGCGTCGGCACCCTCGTCCAATGAGCTCGATCCCACAGATCATCAAGGAGTGCCGCGCGGCGATGGACAAGGCGGTGGAGAACTCGAAGCGCGAGTTCAACTCCATCCGCGGCGGCAAGGCGTCCACCGCGCTCCTCGACACCGTGCGCGTGGAGGCGTACGGCCAGCAGATGCCGGTGTCGCAGGTGGCCAGCGTCGCGGCGCCGGAGCCGCGCCTGCTCACGGTGACGCCCTGGGACAAGGGACTCGTCAACGCGATCGAGAAGGCGATCCGCGAGTCCGACCTCGGGCTCAACCCCGCCAACCAGGGGGGCGTGATCCGCGTGCCCATCCCCGCGCTCAACGAGGAGCGCCGGCGCGACCTCGCGAAGGTGGTGCACAAGCTGGCCGAGGAGGGGCGCATCGCCGTCCGCCACGCCCGCACCCACGCCCGCGATGCGATCAAGAAGCTCGACAAAGTGTCCGAGGACGACAAGAAGGTCGCCGAGAAGGAGCTGCAGAAGCTGCACGACGATCACATCGGACGCATCGACGAGCTGGTGAAGGCCAAGGAAGCGGAGATCATGGAGGTCTGAGCATCGCTCGGACCGATTCCATGGAGTCGCGAATGCCCACGAGCGGCGCCAGCTCCGCCGACCTGCTCGCCGCCCTGCGCGCGGGCGGCGCGCTTCCCAAGCACATCGCCATCATCATGGACGGGAACGGGCGGTGGGCGCGCGAACGGAATCTGCCGCGGCCGCTCGGCCACCGCTCCGGCATGCGCGCGGTGCGCGAGGTGGTCGAAGGCGCGATCGAGGCGGAGATCGCGGTGCTCTCGCTGTTCGCGTTCTCGCAGGAGAACTGGCACCGCCCGCCGCTCGAGATCAAGGCGCTCATGTCGCTCCTCGAGGAGTACATCGCGCGCGAGGCGGCGGAGCTGTCCGCGCGCGGCGTGCGCGTCTGCATTCTCGGGGATCTCTCCCGCCTCGCGCCGGGCGCCGCCGCGGCGGCCGAGCGCATCGTCGCCGAGACGGCGCGCAACCGCCGTCTCACGCTCAACCTGTTCATCTCGTACGGCGGACGCGCGGAGCTCGTGCGCGCGGCGCGCCTCCTCGCGCGCGACGTGCGCGAGGGGCGGCTCGACCCCGAGGCGATCGACGAGGAGGCGCTCGACAGCCGGTTGTACACCCACGGCTGCCCCGACCCCGACCTGCTCATCCGCACCTCCGGAGAGCAGCGGATCTCCAACTTCCTGCTCTGGCAGGCGGCGTACGCGGAGCTGTACCTGTCGCCCGTGCTCTGGCCCGACTTCACGCGGCGGCACCTGTTCGAGGCGATCGTCGCCTTCCAGCGGCGCGACCGCCGCTTCGGCCGGGTGCCGGCGTAGTGGCCATGTCGAATCTGACGGCGCGCATCCTCTTCGCCGTCGTCGCCATCCCCGTGGTGCTCGGCGCCGTGTGGGTGGGCGGCGTGGTGCTCGCGCTCCTGCTCGCCGCGGCCGGCGCGCTCGGCGCCTGGGAGTACTACCGGATCGCGCGCGAGGCGGGGCACACGCCGCTGGTGCCCCTCGGCATCGGGATCGCCTTCCTCCTTCCGCTCGCTCTGCATCTGTACCGGGTGGGGCGCTTCGAGCCGCCCACGCTCGCGCTCGGCGCGGCGGTGCTCATCGTGATCTTCGCGACGAGCATCTTCGCCCGCGGGCCGGAGGGGCGCCCCATCGGCGCCGCCGCGACCACGCTCTTCGGCATCGCCTACGCCAGCGGGCTGCTCGCGTTCGCGTACGGGCTGCGCTATCACACGTACGCGGTCGGCGCGCGCGCGGGGACGGTGCTCCTGTTCTATCCTCTCGCGCTCACCTGGATCTCCGATACGGGCGCATACGCGGTGGGACGGGCCGTCGGCCGCCACAAGCTCATCCCCGCCGTGAGCCCGGGGAAGACGGTGGAGGGCGCGGTGGGCGCCCTGGTCCTCTGCGCGATCCTGAGCTGGGTCTACGCGCGCTGGCTGCTCGCTCCGCTCGCCCTGCTCGGGGTGCGTCCGGGCACCGCCGTCCTCTTCGGCATCGTGCTCAGCGTGGCCGTGCAGCTCGGGGACCTCGTCGAATCGCTGATCAAGCGCGAGGCGGGGGTGAAGGACAGCTCGCACCTCATCCCGGGGCACGGGGGGGTGCTCGACCGGCTGGACGGCATGTTGTTCGCGCTCCCGGTCGCGTATCTCTTCCTGACGTACCCGCACGTCCTCTTTCCCGCGATCCGATGAGCTCCGGACCACGCGGCGTCGCGATCCTCGGATCCACCGGCTCGATCGGCACGACGGCGCTGCGCGTGCTCCAGCGCCATCCCGATCGCTTCCGCGTGGCCGCGCTCACCGCGTTCTCCAACGCGGGGCTGCTGCGCGAGCAGGCGGAGCTCTTCCACCCGGCGTTCGTCGGCGTGGTGCGCAACGGCGCCGAGCCGCACCCGGAGTGGTCGTGCGGCGCCGACTGCCTCGTGCAGGCCGTGCGGCGCGACGACGTGTCGATCGTGCTGAATGCGGTGGTCGGCGCCGCGGGGCTCGATGCCACGCTGGCGGCGGTGGGGGCGGGGAAGCGCGTCGCGCTGGCGAACAAGGAGACGCTCGTGATGGCCGGGGCGCTCGTCCAGCGCGCCTGCGACGCCGGAGGGGGGGAGATCGTCCCCGTGGACAGCGAGCACAGCGCCATCCTGCAGTGCCTGGCGGGGCGCACGACGGCGGACATCCGGCGGCTCGTGCTGACCGCGTCGGGGGGACCGTTCCGCGCCTGGCCGCGCGAGCGGCTGGACCGCGCCACGGTCTCCGACGCCCTCCAGCACCCCACCTGGCGGATGGGGCGCAAGATCACCGTGGACAGCGCGACGCTGGCCAACAAGGCGTTGGAGGTGATCGAGGCCCACTTCTTGTTCGGTCTCCCGTACGACCGGATCGAGGTGGTGGTGCACCCGCAGAGCATCGTGCATTCGTTCGTCGAGTTCGTCGATGGGTCGGTGCTCGCGCAGATGGGAATGCCGAGCATGGAGCTGCCCGTGCTCTACGCGCTCACGCACCCCGATCGCGTGGCCGACACCGGGGTACCACCATTCGATCCGCTGGAGGTGTCGCCGCTCACGTTCGAGAAGGTGCGGAGCGACGACTTCCCGGCGTTGCGCCTCGGCGTGGAAGCGGGTCGGCGCGGCGGCGCCGCCCCGGCGGTGTTCAACGCGGCGAACGAGCAGGCGGTGGCGCTCTTCCTCGATGGCCGCATCAGCTTCGGCGACATCCCGCGCACGATCGAGGCGGCGCTCGCCGAGCTGGGCGACGTGGAGGGAGCCACCCGCGACTCGCTCGTCGCCGCCGATGCGCGCGCCCGCCGCTTCGTGAGAGAGATGGTCCGATGCTAGACGTGCTCCGGTCGTTCCTCGCCATCGTGTTCGTGTTCGGGCTCGTGATCTTCGTTCACGAGCTCGGGCACTTCCTCGCCGCCAAGGCCCTCGGCGTGTACGCGCCGCGCTTCTCCATCGGCTTCGGCCCCGCGCTCTGGAGCCGCAAGTGGGGGGAGACGGAGTACGTGCTCGCCGCCATCCCGCTCGGCGGCTACGTCCGCATGGCCTCGCGCGACGACGAGACGATGGCGTTCCTCGAGGGGGGCGGGGAGCACCCGGCGCCCGATCCGGCCTCGGGGGAGCCGCTGCCACGCTGGTACGACCCGGAGGGGATGGCTCCCTTCGGGCCCAAGCCGGTGCCCGAGCACCGGTGGTTCGAGTCCAAGCCGCTCTGGGGCCGGCTCGTGATCATGAGCGCCGGCGTGGTGATGAACATCCTGCTCGCCTTCGTCGTGCTCACCGGGCTCACCATGTCGCTCGGTGAGGCGGTGGTCCGGACGCGGGTGGTGGGCGACGTCCGTCCGCTCCCCGCCGCGCCGCGACTCGCCACCGCGATCGCGCCGGGCGACACGATCGTGGCGGTGAACGGCGCGCCGGTGAGGACGTGGAACGAGCTCGCCGAGCGAGCGGACAGCACCGCCGCGCGCGCCGGGGTGCTCTCCCTGCGCACGCAGCGGGACAGCGTGCGCGTCCCCATGGGTACGGGCCGTGTCACCACCGACCAGCTCCTGTTCGCCCTGCAGCCCTACGCCGCGCCGGTGATCGACCAGGTGGCGCCGGATGCGCCGGCGGACCGCGGCGGACTGAAGCCCGGGGACAGCATCGTGGCGGTGGGCGGGAAGCCGGCCGGGTCGTGGGCGGACATCGTCCGGCGCATCGAGGCGGCGCCCGGGCGCCCGCTCCCCTTCGTGGTGCGCCGCGGCAGCCGTGACGTCTCGCTCACGATCACGCCCGACTCCACGCCGCAGGTGGATCCGATCACCGGGAGGCAGGAGACCGTCGGCAAGATCGGTGCGCAGCGCCGCGTGTCCGAGGAGCGGGTGCCGATCCCGTTCGCTCAGGCGGTCGCCGCGGGATGGGACCAGACGTGGGGGATCGCCGGCGCGGTGGTGACGGCGGTCAAGCAGCTCGCCACGCTCCAGCTCTCCGTCCGGAAGCTCAACGGTCCGATCGCCATCGGACGGGCGAGCGCCACGGCGGCCAAGCGCGGCTGGGACGCGGTGCTCTACCTGCTCGCCATCGTGAGCGTGAACGTGGCGATCTTCAATCTGCTGCCGATCCCGATCCTCGACGGAGGGCACATCGTGATGAACGTGGCGGAGAGCGTGAAGGGGAGCGCGCTGAGCCTGCGCACCCGCGACTATCTCATGCGCGCGGGGCTCGCGGCCCTGGCCCTCCTGTTCGTGATCGTGATGTTCAACGACATCACGAACTGGGTGCGCAATCTCTTCGGCCTCTGACGTGCGCACGCTCCTGCTGCTCGCCATTGCGACGGTCGCCGTGCTGGTACCGGCGCGCGGCGCCAGGGCCCAGGAGAGCGCGTACCGCTTCGAGATCGTGCAGGCGGGGGACAGCACGATCACCTTCGACATCGGCAATCACGGGTGGGTGCAGGCGGGACAGCAGGGCATCGCCGTCGACCCGGTGCGGCGCGACGCGCTCGTCGCGCGCTTCCGGATCCTGCGCGTGTCCGACGGGCGGGCGACGGCGCTCGTGACGGGATCGACGACGCGCGTCACGAGCCAGCACGTGGCGCTCGTGGATCGGCCGCGCGGCCGGTTCTTCACCCGCCGCGAGTTCTGGATCGGGACCGTGCTCGGCGGCGCCATCGGGGCGTTCATCGCCGGGCGCTGATCCTGGCGCGACTCGGTGCTCCGACGCAGGTTGAAGCTTGGCCGCCCGACGTGCCCCGGAGGTGGCGAGCGCGATGGACATCCAACAGAGCCGAGAGCTTCCCATCGAGCGCGTGCTGGCGCGCCTCCGCGAGCGCCTCGGCGCGGCGCGGTACGTCGTGGAGTACTGGGACGACGACCTGTGCGCGGTGCGCCTGGCGCCCGCGCTGGCGTCGGACCGCGTCGTGATCATCTCCACGTGCGACAAGGAGGAGGGCCGGTACGACGTATCCCTCTCCGGTCCACCGGCGCCGGGAGCGCCCCGCCCATCCGCGCCGGGAGGTCGCTACCCGAACATCGACTTCGACACGCTCGTGGCGGTGGTCGCCGCGCAGCTCGAGCTGCCCCTCCCATCGCGGTCGAGCGGCGTGTGGACGGCTCCCACCGAGCGGCCGACGCGGGGCGAGGAGCGCGTGTGACGCGCGACCGGCCGTGGGGAGGGAGATGACCGAGCCGCCGATGAGCGCCGCGGAGGTGACGGCGGTGCGCGAGCAGCTCGGCGCGACCACCGAGGACCTCGCCGCGGAGCTGGCGCTCACGCCGCACGTGGTGCGCGCGTGGGAGGAGGGGCGCGTGCGCGTGCCGCCGCGCCACGCGCAGCTGCTCCGGTGGCGCGCCGCCGTGGCGGAACGGCAGCGGGCGCTCGCCGAGAGCGGACTCCCCCAGTGCGGGTGGGTGGCGCGATGGGCCGCCGGTCCCGCGCCCGGACGCGCGGCGCAGCAGGCGCTCATGGCGCACGCCGCGGTGTGTCCCACCTGCGTCTCGCGCGCCCGGTACATCGACGAGCACTTTCCGCCGCTCCCGCCGCGCCCGCTCGGCGCGCCGGCGCGCGCGCTCGCGTGGCTGCTGCGCCGTCCCGCCTGGATGCGCCCGGTGATCATCGGCGCGGCGCTGGTGGGAACGGTGGTGACGCTCCGCGTGCTCCCGCTCGCCACGAGCGCGGGCGGGGGAGGCGCGCTGCGCATGGCGGCCATCGTGCTGCTCGGAGCGGCCGCCGGGGCGTACGTGGGCGCGGTGGGCGGCCTGGCCTTCACCATCGCCCGGCGTCCTCTTCGCCGGCGGCTCGGGCGCGCCGGGGACGTGGTCACCGGCGTCGTGTGCGCCCTGGTGTACATGCTCTCGGTCGCGATCCCGATGGAGTTCATCGGGGGGAGTACCATGTGGCGCGATCCGGAGACGTGGCTCCTGTTCGGGGGGCTCGGACTGCTCTTCGGGCTGTTCCTCGCCTTCGGCACCCGGAGCGCGATGCGCGAGCGGAGCGGGGCAGGTGGAGCGGGGGGTGGCCGCCATGGTTGACTCCGGTCGACGGCGCATGTAGCGTGGTCGTCCCTGGTCGTCCCTGGTCGTCCCTGGTCGTCCACTTGGGGCCGACGAACCCCTCACTCGAGGTCACGCATGCGCCGCATCCTTCGCACGGTCGCCATCGCCGCGATCGCCGCCTCCGCCAGCGCGATTCCCGTTGCGGCACACGCGCAGCAGAGCGACGACGCGGCGCTCCTGGCCAGGTATCGTCTCACCGAGACGACGCTGCACAAGGTCATCCAGGCCTCGCGCAACCTGATGGCGGCCTACAAGGACCCGGCGGTGCGGGAGGAGCTCGCGAAGCGGGAGAACGATGGGACGCCGGACGCGAAGACGATCGCCGACATCGGCGCGCAGTTCGATGCCCTTCCGCCGGCGAAGCGCGCGATCAACGCCGCGGGGCTCACCTCGCGCGAGTACGCGTTGGCCACGATGTCGCTCTTCCAGGCGAGCATGGCCGCGGCGCTGATGGATGCCAAGGGGAAGTTCCAGCTCAAGGAGCTGCCCAAGGGGACGCCCAAGGAGAACGTCGATTTCGTGCGCGCGCACAAGGCGGAGCTGGAGCAGTGGCGGGCGGAGATGAAGGCGGCGCAGGAGGCGAACGGAGATGAGGAGAGCGGCGACGAACCCGCCGCGGCCGAGCCGGACACCACCGGCGGCGCGCGCTGAGAGCTCGCGTATCATCCTGGCGCTCGGGGCGGCGTTCGCCCTGGCGCTCGCCCCGGCGCTCGCCCCGGCGCTCGCCCCGGCGCGGCTGGCGGCGCAGGACTCCGCCGCGGCCGCACCCGGGGCGGCGGCGAACAGGGCGGATGCCGACCGTCCGGATCCCCGACCGGACGAGTGCTTCGGCTTCACCTTCGGCACGTGGGACCCGCCGCTCGACTGGGCGGCCGCGCGCCACCGCGTTCCGCTCGCCGCGCCGCCGGGCACCCCGAGTGGCCCGCGGGGCGACGCGTCGCATGCCGGGCTGGCCACGGACTCGAGTCTGATGCTGTACCCCACCTGGTGGCCCGCCGGCGTGCTCGTGCACTTCACGACGCGCAACGCCGCCGGCGACACGCTCCGCGGCACCGCCACCGCGCTCGTCGCCGATGGCCGCGTGCGCGCGCCGGCATCGCCGGTGGTGGGGTGGAAGGTTCCTTGCCGGTGAAGCGTGGCGGCCCGCCTCGATGGCTCGCTCCGTCCCCTGACCCCCAGCCCCCAGCCCCCAGCCCACGATGCTCGGCCTTCCCATCTTCCGGAAATCCGATGTCACCGCCGACTGCGAGGCGTGTGGGCGGCGGTTCGACGCGTCGGGGGGCGGGGGGTGCGAGCGGTGCCAGCGCATCCTGTGCGACGAGCACCTGCACGGCTCGTGGGGGCGCCGCATGATGGTGGAGCTCGGCGCGCGAGCGGTGTGCGTGTCGTGCCGGGCCGAGGAGCGCGAGCGGGCGTCCTGATCGTCCCGGTCAGTCGCAGATGAGGCGCACGCGCTCGCGGTCGGTGTGCGAGGCGGCCACCTCGATCGGTCCGCGGTAGTCCGCGCAGAATCGCGAGCTGACCCGCAGGATGTACGATCCAGCCGGGAGCATGACGGGTTTCGCGGCGGGGGTGGTGCCGTTCGCCACCTCGGCGCCCTCGCTCGTGCGCACCGACCAGTGGGCGCCCTGCGGGAGCACGTCGAGCGCGAGCATGCCGCACGGGCGGGGGGCCAGCGCCACGACCGTCGGGTCTCCCGGGTCCACGCGCACCGTGCGCGAGACGGTCGCCGTGGGGCAGCCTTCCAACGTCCTGACGCGCGCGGAGACCTTGTGGGCGCCGCTCGTCACCTTCCGCGAGTGCCAGCCGCCGCGCCCCACTCGCCTGCCGTCGAGGAGCACCACCGCGTCGTCGGGCACGTCCACGCGGAGCTCCGGCGGCTGAGCCGGCGGCGCGGCGAGGGCGGTCGCCGAGTCGGCGCCCGTCTCGTCTCCCCGGCCCTCCGTGGTGCGTGCCGTCGGCGCGCTCGCTCGCGGGGGCGGGGGCTCCGCCTCTCCCGCCGCGTGCTCGACGAGGGCCGCCTGACGAGTGGCGGGGGTCGGGGCGGCGGAGGTGGCGGGGGTGGCGGGGTGCGTGCGCACGGCGGCGACGATGAGGGCGATCAGGGCGATCCCCACCACGCCCGCCACGACCGCCGCGCCGCGCGCATCGTTCCGGTGCTGCGAGGCGGGCACCGGGTGCCGCTCCCCGCTCACCGGCGTGGGCATCACGACCGTCGTGTCGCCATCGGGGGTGGACGATTTGCCGAGCAGCTGCACCAGCTCCGTGTGCAGCGCGTCCCCCGTGGGATAGCGGTTCGCCGGGTCCTTGTCGAGGCACTTCAGTATGACCCGTTCGATCCCGCGCGAGAGCGCGGGGTTGAACGCGCGGGGCTTGGGGGGCGGCTCCTCCACGTGCTGGCGGGCGATGTCGTACCAGTCGTCCCCCTGGAAGGGGAGCACTCCGGTGGCCGCCTTGAAGAGCGTCACGCCGAGCGAGTAGATGTCCGCGCGCCCATCGAGCGGCTGTCCGCGCGCCTGCTCGGGGGAGAAGTACTGCGGCGTGCCGACGACCATGTTCGTTCCGGTCTGCTCGACGTAGCCGCTCACGGCGCGGGCGATGCCGAAGTCGGCGACGATGGCGTTGCCGTGCTCGTCGAAGAGGATGTTGTCCGTCTTGATGTCGCGGTGGATGACTCCCTCGCGGTGGGCGAAGGCGAGCGCGGCCGCGACGTCCATCCCGAGGCGGATGAGCAGCGACTCGGGGAGCGTCCCCATGATCCGGAGCCGGTCGTCGAGCCCGGTGGGGAGGTAGTCCATGACGAAGTAGACGGCCTCGGCCTCCCGGCCGACGGCGAGAATGCGGATGATGTTCGGGTGGCGGAGCTTGGCGGCGGTGGAGGCTTCCCGGCGGAATCGGGTCTCGAAGGTGTCCTCGCCGGCGTACTGGGGCTTGAGGACCTTGATGGCGACCGGGATGTCGAGCTCCGGGTCGTAGCCCTTGTAGACCCAGGCGAACCCGCCGGAGCCCAGGATGGACTCGATCCGGAAGCGGCCGAGGGTGCGGCCCAGGTAGCGCTCAGGCACGCGGGGGAGCCTTTACAGGCGGGTGAGCATTCACTAAATTACTGTGCTTCAACGAATTCGGCGCAGCAGCGCAGCGGCACGTTCGGAGAATATACATAATGGCGTTCGTCAAGACACCGATCATCGAGAAGTACAGGTCGCACGAGAGCGACACGGGCTCCACGAGGCTGCAGGTCGCGCTCCTCACTGAGCGCATCAACTACCTGACCGAGCACTTTCGGGTCCATCAGAAGGACAACCACAGTCGCCGCGGGCTGCTCAAGATGGTCGGCCAGCGCCGCCGCCTGCTGGAGTACATGAAGCGGACGGATCTCGAAGGGTATCGCCAGCTCATCGCCGAGCTTGGACTGCGCCACTAATTCGCCGGTCCCATTCAATCGCGCGGGCACCCGATCTGCGGTCCCCGCGCGTTTTGTGTTCCCGCAACGAACCGAAACATGATGCGACGCGTAGAGACAGAGTTCGCCGGCCGTAAGCTGGTCATCGAGACCGGGCGGATGGCGAAGCAGGCGGCGGGCTCCGCCCTGGTGCAGTACGGCGATACGGTGGTGCTCGCCGCCGTCTCCGTGAGCGAGAATCTCAGTCCACTCCCGTTCTTCCCACTGACGGTCGAGTACAAGGAAAGGTCATACGCCGCCGGGAAGATTCCCGGTGGGTTCATCAAGCGGGAGGGGCGCCCGCACGACGACGAGATTCTCTCCGCGCGCATCATCGACCGCTCGATCCGCCCGCTCTTCCCGGAGGGGTTCAAGAACGAGGTCCAGGTCTTCGTCTACGTCATCTCCGCCGACCAGGAGAACGACGCCGACGTGCCGGCGCTCCTCGCCGTCTCCTTCGCGCTGAACGCGTCCAAGATCCCCTTCCTCGGGCCGATCGCCGGCGTCCGCATCGGCCGGCTGCAGGACAAGTGGGTCGTGAACCCGACGTTCCAGCAGCTCGAGTTCAGCGACATGGACGTGATCGTCGCCGGCTCCCGGGACTCGATCGTGATGGTCGAGGGGGGCGCGCTCGAGGTCTCGGAGGAGGACGTCGTCGAGGGGCTCGCGATCGCCCACCGCTCCATCCAGGAGCTCGTGCGCATCCAGAACGACCTGCTCGCCGATGTCCGCGTCGCCAAGATGGCGTGGACGAAGGTGCAGCACCCCGACGAGCTGGTGGCCAAGGTCAAGGACCTCGCCCAGGGGAAGATCATCGACGCGATCAACCGCCCCGAGAAGCACGAGCGCATCGACGCCGTGGAGCTCGTGAAGCGCGAGATCCAGGAATCGCTCACGGTCGAGTTCCCGGACAACGCCAAGGACATCGCCGACCTCGTGGGCGAGCACGAGTACGACGCGCTGCGCGCGCAGGTGCTCGAGCGCGGTGAGCGCGTGGATGGCCGCAAGCTCGACGAGGTGCGTCCGATCTCCATCGAGACGGGGCTGCTCCCGCGCGCGCACGGCTCGGCGCTGTTCACGCGCGGCCAGACGCAGGCGCTCGTCGCCGTGACGCTCGGCACCGCCAACGACGTCCAGCGCCTCGACTCGATCGACGATCCCGCCGAGACGACCAAGACGTTCATGCTGCACTACAACTTCCCGCCGTTCTCCACGGGGGAGGTTCGCCCGGTGCGCGGCACGAGCCGGCGCGAGATCGGGCACGGCAACCTCGCGGAGCGGGCGCTCCAGGCGCTGCTCCCGCCGTTCGAGGAGTTTCCGTACACGATCCGCATCGTGTCCGACATCCTCGAGTCCAACGGGTCGTCGTCGATGGCGTCGGTGTGCGGCGGCTCGCTCGCGCTGTTCGACGCCGGCGTTCCCTTCCGCGCGCCGGTGGCCGGCGTGGCGATGGGGCTGATCAAGGAGGGAGATCGCTACGCGATCCTCACCGACATCCTGGGCACCGAGGATCACCTCGGCGACATGGACTTCAAGGTCGCCGGGACGGCCGACGGGATCACCTCGATCCAGATGGACATCAAGATCGAGGGGCTCGACCTCAAGATCATGCGCGAGGCGCTCGCCCGCGCCCACGCCGGCCGGCTGCACATCCTCGGCGAGATGAACAAGGTGCTGGCGCAGCCGCGCCCCGACCTCTCCCCGTACGCGCCGCGCATCGTCACCATGAACATCAGCCCGGACAAGATCGGCGATCTGATCGGGCCCAAGGGGAAGACGATTCGCGGGATCCAGGACGAGACGGGCGCCGAGATCACCGTCGACGACACCGGCCTCGTGACCATCGCCGCCGTGGGCGGCGAGTCCATGGAGCGCGCCCGGGCGATGATCCAGGCGCTCACGCAGGAGCCGGAGATCGGCGCCACCTACGACGCGGTGGTGAAGAGCACCACGCCGTTCGGCGCGTTCGTCGAGATCCTCCCCGGCACCGAGGGGCTGGTCCACATCTCCGAGCTGCAGCACGGCCGCACGGAGAAGACGGAGGACGTGGTCAAGAAGGGCGACCGCGTGCAGGTGAAGCTGATCGACCGCGACGAGCGCGGCCGCCTGCGGCTCTCCATGAAGGCGCTCATCCCGAAGCCCGAGGGGGCGGAGGAGGAAGAGCGCCGCGGCGAGCGCGGGGAGCGGGGCGAGCGTGACCGCGGCTCGCGCGGGCGCGGCACGGACCGCGAGCGCGCGGCGGCCGCGGCCCCCGCGAAGGAGACCGACGGCACCGAGGAGGCGCCAGCCGAAGGAGAGGAACGTCCTCGTTCCCGCCGCGGCGGAGGTCGTTCGCGGCGGTGAGCGTCTCGTCGTCGTCGCCCGAATCCGGGCTCCGGCGCACCGTACTGCCCAACGGACTGACCGTGCTCTCGGAGTGGATGCCGGGAGTGCGGTCGGTCAGTTTCGGGGCCTGGGTTCGCGCCGCGTCGGTGCACGAGACGCGCGAGCGCATGGGCGTCTCGCACCTGCTCGAGCACATGGTGTTCAAGGGAACCGAGACGCGCAGCGCGCGCGACATCGCCCTCTCCCTCGAGGTCCTCGGCGGGTCGCTCGACGCCTACACGGCGCGCGAGCACACGTCGTTCCAGGCGCGCGTGCTCGACACGCACCTCGAGCAGGCGGCCGACGTCATCGGGGATCTCGTCTTCCGTCCGCTCCTCCGGCCGGAGGATCTCCACCTCGAGCGCAACGTGGTGCTCGAGGAGATCAGCATGGTCGAGGACACCCCGGACGATCTCGTCTTCGAGATCCACAACGAGGCGGTGTGGGGGCAGCACCCCTACGGCTACCCGATCCTCGGCACCCGGGAGACCGTCTCGGCGCTCGGCGTCCGCGAGCTGCGCGAGCTGCACGACCGCGCCTACCACCCCCCGCAGCTCGTCGTGGCCGCCGCCGGCAACGTGGAGCACGAGCGGCTCCTCGACGTGCTCGATCGCACCGGCTGGACGTCGATGCCGCGCGGGGAGGACACGCCGCTCCGCACGCCGGCGCTCGCCGTCACCCCGCCGGCCGAGCGGCGCATCGTGCGCGAGGGATCGCAGACCCACATCGTGTTCGGCTCCCCCACCGTCGCCCACTCCGACCCCCGGCGCTACGCCGTGGTCCTCGTGGACAGCATCCTCGGGGGCGGAATGAGCTCACGGCTCTTCCAGCGCGTGCGCGAGGAGCTGGGGCTCGCCTACTCCGTGTACACCTTCCAGAGCTTCCACCCCGACACCGGGATGCACGGCGTGTACGTGGGCACCGCCCCGCGCACCGCCACGCGGGCCCGCGAGGCCATCCGGGAGGAGCTCCAGCGCGTGGCCGACCTGGGGCTCACGCCGGAAGAGATCGAGATGGGAAAGAGCCAGCTCGCCGGACAGATCACCCTCTCCCTGGAAAGCGTCTCGTCGCGGATGTATCGTGCTGCGGGCGTGGCGCTGTACGGCGAGCCGTACCGCACCCTGGATGAGGTGCTCGCGCTCATCGACGCGATCACCCCGGAGGAAGTCGCGGCCGTGTGCCGCGACTTCTATGCTCCCGCCGGTCAGACGGTGGTCAGTCTCGGACCGGACGGCTCCTGAGCGCGGCCGTCGCGCTCCGCACCATCTCACACCCAATCTGCGAATCCGAACAACATGCTCATCGGCGTTCCGAAGGAGATCAAGACCAACGAGAACCGCGTCGCGCTGGTCCCCGCCGGCGCGGAGGCACTCGTGGCGAACGGGCACCAGGTGCTCGTCGAGAAGCACGCGGGGGAGGGGAGCGGCTTCCCCGACGACCTGTACGTGAAGGCGGGCGCGAAGATCGCGCCCGACGCCGCCACCGTGTGGCGCGACGCCGACATGATCATGAAGGTGAAGGAGCCGATCGAGCCCGAGTGGAAGCACATGCGCAAGGGGCAGACGCTCTTCACCTACTTCCACTTCGCGGCCGACGAGAAGCTCACGCAGGCGCACATCGACAGCGGCGCCATCTGCATCGCCTACGAGACGGTGCAGCTCCCCGACGGTGAGCTGCCGCTGCTCACGCCGATGTCGGAGGTGGCCGGGCGGATGGCGGTGCAGGAGGGGGCGAAGTACCTGGAGAAGCTGCACGGCGGGCGCGGCGTGCTGCTCGGCGGCGTTCCGGGCGTGCCGCCGGGCAAGGTGGTGATCCTCGGCGGCGGCGTGGTGGGGACGAACGCGGCCCGGATGGCCGCGGGCCTCGGGGCCAAGGTCACGATCCTCGACATCTCGCTCCAGCGGCTCCGCTACCTCGCCGACGTCATGCCGGCGAACGTGACGCTGGTGTACTCGAACCGCCACACGATCCTCGAGCAGATCGCCACGGCGGACCTCGTCGTGGGCGGCGTGCTCATCGCCGGCGCCAAGGCCCCGCGGCTCATCCGCCGCGAGGACCTCAAGCTCATGCAGCCCGGCTCGGTGATCGTCGACGTCGCCATCGACCAGGGCGGCTCGGTGGAGACGATCAAGGCGACCACGCACGAGAATCCCGTGTACACGGTGGACGGCATCATCCACTACGGCGTGGCCAACATGCCGGGCGGCGTGCCGCGCACGTCCACGCTCGCGCTCACCAACGCCACCTTCCCGTACGCGCTGCAGCTCGCGAACAAGGGGTGGAAGCAGGCGGTGTGCGACAATCCGGCGCTCCGGAAGGGGCTCAACGTGGTGGCCGGGAAGGTGGTGTACAAGGCGGTGGCCGAGGCGTTCGGCATGCCGTACACGCCGGTGGAGCAGGTGGCCTGACGAGCGGCCAGCGACGCCTTCGCGCGGAAGGCGTTCACGGGGGAGCGCGGCGCCCTGGCGGCGGTCGCGCTCCCCCGTAGTTTTTTTCGCCATGCATTCCGCCCCGCCGGCGACTCCCCGTCTCCCGCCCATCCTGTGCTGGCACAAGGTGGAGCCGCGGCGCGAGCTGGGAGTGACACGCATCGCCCCGAGGCGCTTCGCGCGGCAGATCGAGCGGCTGGCGCGGGCGGGGTGGCGCACCCTCACGCTGGCCGAGGTGGCGGCGTGCGCGCGAGGGGAGCGCGCGGCCGCGCCGTGCGAGCTGGCCATCACCTTCGACGACGCGTACCGGGGGCTCAGGGACCACGCCTTCCCCGTGCTCGAGGCGCACGGCTTCGGCGCGATCTGCTTCGTGATCACGGCGTACGCCGGACGGCTCAACCGGTGGGACGTGGCGTACGGCGGGCGGCGCTTCGCGCACCTGGCGTGGCGCGATGTCCTGCGCTGGCGCGCGCGCGGGATCGAGTTCGCCTCGCACACCGCCACGCACCCCCGCCTCACCTGGCTCGCGGAGCGCGCGGTGGCGCGGGAGCTGGCGGAGTCGCGCCGCGCCCTCGCCGCGGCGCTGGGCGAGCCCACGGACGCGCTGAGCTATCCCTTCGGGGCCGCAGGCGCGCGCGAGCGTCGTCTCGCCGCGGCCGAGGGGTATCGCACCGCCTTCGCGCTGGCGCGCCGCTGGACCGGCGACGCCCTGGCGATCCCCCGGGCCCCGGTGTACGTCTGGGCCCCGCCGCTGCCGGGCGTGGGGCGCCTGGCGGGCGCGGAGCGGGTCGCGGGTTGGATGGCTAACCGGTGCGCCGTGGGGACATCGGTGGTCAGAGGCTTGGGTTCAGGGGCCGGGGGTCGGGGGGGACCAGGCCCCCGGAGTCTGGGGCAGGGGACACCCGAAAGGTAGGGAACGGCGGGACCGGGACTGCGGGGTGCGCCGTCTCGACTCCCATCGCCCATGGCACCGGCCCCAAGTCGGCAAGCTCCCCTGACGCTCGTTAGATGAGGGTGGGCTCGACCTCGTGTGGTTGCTCGAGAAGTCCTCGTACGACCTCCAGAGCGCGAAGGAGTGTCGCCTTGTCGACCGCGCCTCCCAGGCAGAGGCGGATCGCGTTCGGCGGCCCGGGCAATTCGGAGGGGACCGCGGGCGCGCCGGCCGCGACAGCGAAAACATCGCTGGGAGAAACGCCCACGCCCCGACGGCGTAGCGCCTCGGCGAAGGCGGCGCTCCGGATGTCGGCGGGGAGGGTGAGCCAGAGGTGCCACACTGCGCTCGACCGCCGGGGTCCCGTACCCGACGCGGGGCGCTTGCGCGGGCCCAGCGCCCGGCGCGCGAGTGCCTGGCGGAGGGCCGCCTCGTCACGCAGCGCGCGGGTCATCTGCGCCGCCGTCCCGTTGGCGACCCATTGCGTGACCACGGCGGCATCGAGCGGGGGCGCCATCCACATCGACGTACGGAGCGTCGACGTTGCGGCCATCGCGGCGGCATCGGAAGGCGCGACCAGATAGCCGACGCGAAGACCGGGAGTGAGTGCCTTCGACACGCCCGTGATGTACCACGTCAGCTCGGGGACGAGTGACGCGAGTGCGGGGGGCGCATCCGGGAGGAGCGGCGCGTAGATGTCGTCTTCGATCACCGTCAGGCGATGTCGCCGCACGACCGCGGCGAGCTCGCGGCGGCGCGCGAGCGGCATCACGGCCGCCGTCGGGTTCTGTGCCGTCGGCATGCAGAAGAGCGCCGTGGCGCGATGGCCGGCGCAGGCGCGATCGAGCGCGTCCGGGTCCAGGATACCATCGGCCATCCCGACAGGGGCGAGTCGCACGCCATAGGCGGCGGCCAGCGCCTTGAACGTCGGATACGTGACCGTCTCGCACAACACCGTGTCGCCCGGCCGCGCGATCGTGTACAGCGCGACGGCGAGCGCGTGCTGCGCGCCGGCGCAGACGAGCACGCGCTCGAGGGGCGCCGGGACACCGCGCGGATCGAGCCACCGGGCGCCGGTGCGTCGGTCGGCCTCCGTGCCACCGGTGGGTTGGTAACCCGTATGATCGCGGAGGGTGGCTCGGTTCCGGGCCAGCGCCATGAGCGCCGTCGCCAGGTGCTCCTCGACGCGCGCCTCGGCCGGCAACGCCGGCGTGTTGAAGGTGAGATCGACGAACGCGTCCGATACCTCCTTGCCGCGTGCTCCGCGGTCCAGCGATGGCGCGGGCGTGGCGTGCGTCGGCCGCCCGATGACGATGGTGCCGCGCCCGGCGCGGCCGGCTACCAGTCCTCGCCGCCGCGCCTCGTCGAAGGCGCGCGAGATCGTGGTGAGGTTGACCCCGAGCAGCGCGGCCAGCGCACGCCGCGACGGGAGGCGCGTGCCCGGCGCGAGCAGCCCATCCTGGATGTCGCGCGCGAGCGCGTCGGCGAGAGCGACGTAGACGCTCCCCGTGCGTCGGCCGGGGAGGCGCGGCCTCCACTCGGGAGGCCGAGGCGCGCGGTCATACATCGGCATCTTGTGTGATTGTGTGCGGTGGCATGTGTGACGGAGCTTACCAGGCAGGCGGCGCACGCGCCAGCGGGCATCGAGCGCGCCCCGCCGCCCTCGGCTGCACACCAGCCAGCCGCTTCCCGAACGCCCATCTCACACCTGCCATGACACCGACCTCCTCGCTCGACACGTTCGCCGTAGCCACCGCGTCCACCTCGGAAACGAGCCTCGATCCACTGGATGCACAGGAGTGGGACGCCATGGCCGCGCTGGGGCACCGGATGGTGGATGACATGCTCGCTTTCCTGCGTGGCCTCCGGGGCGAGCCCGCGTGGCGTGCCGTTCCCGAGGACGTACGCCTTCGCCTCCGGGCGGACGTGCCGTGGGCGGCCGAGGGCCCGGTGCGTGCCTACGAGGACTTTCGCGAGTTGGTTCTCCCGTATCGCCTCGGTAACGTGCATCCCCGCTTCTGGGGGCGCGTGCAGGGCACGGGCTCGGTGGTAGGGATGTTCGCCGAGATGCTGAGCGGCGGCATCAACACGAACGCGTCGGGGCTGGCGAGCATCGCCTCGCACGTCGAGGGGCAGGTGCTCGACTGGTGCAAGACGCTGCTCGGCATGCCGCGCGAGGCGAGCGGCATCCTGGTGAGCGGCGGGTCGGCGGCAAATTTCGTCGGCCTCACGGTGGCGCGCCACGCGATGGCGCGGCGCGCAGGGACCGACGTGACGCGCGATGGCATCGTCGCCCTGCCGCACGCGCCGGTCGTTTACGGCTCGGTGGAGAGCCACAACTCCGTGACTCGCGCGCTCTCGCTCCTCGGCCTTGGCGCCGCCGCGTTCAGGAAGATCCCCGTCGACGGGGATCTCCGCGTGCTGGTGGACGCCCTGGAACGCGCGATCGAAGAGGACCGTGCCGCGGGCCGGTGGCCGATGGCCATCGTGGGCAACGCGGGCACGGTGAACACCGGCGCGACCGATGACCTCGAGGCGCTCGCCGCCGTGGCGTCCGGCCACGGCCTCTGGCTTCACGTCGACGGCGCGTTCGGTGCGTGGGCAGCGCTGTCGCCGAGCCTGCGCGCACGCCTCGCGGGGCTGGAGCGTGCCGATTCGGTCGCCTTCGACCTGCACAAGTGGATGTACATGCCCTACGACGTCGGCGCGGTGCTGGTGCGCGACGCGGCGTCGCACCGGGCGGCCTTCTCGACCGGCGCGACTGCGTACCTCGGTGAGGCGTTGCGTGGGGCGGAGGCGGACGAGTACCGCTTCAACGAGCTCGGGCCGCAGCTCTCGCGCAGCTTCCGGGCGCTCAAGGTGTGGCTCTCGCTCAAGGCCTACGGTGTCGAGGCGTTCCGCCGACAGATCGAGCAGAACGTCGAGCAGGCCGCCTATCTCGCGCAGCTCGCGGAGGCACACCCCGAGTTGGAGCTGCTGGCCCCGGCGCCGCTCAACGTGGTCTGTTTCCGCTTCCGGCCGGCCGACCGGGGCAGCGCGACCGACCTGGATGCCGTGAACCGGGAGATCCTCATGCGTCTCCACGAGGAGGGCACCGCGGTGCCGACGAGCGGCCGCGTCGCGGGGGCGTTCGGCCTGCGCTGCGCGATCACCAATCACCGGAGTCGACGGGAGGACTTCGACCTCCTCGTCACCCGTGTCGTGGCGCTCGGTCGCGAGGTCGCCGCCGAGCTCGCGGCGTGAGCAGCCAGGCGGAGACCGGCGCGGGTGCCAGACCACCGGCGAACTCGTCCATCGCGGCGCCAGCTCCAGGGCGAGCAGCTTCCCTGGCGCGCACCGAATCCCCGGACCGCCTCGCTCCCCGCCCCCCAGCCTCTAGACGAAGTACTTGACGACCACCGGCATCAACCCCGGATGCCTGACGAGCGCGGTGGCGAAGATGCGCCGCAGCGTTCGCTTCTCGAGCGGGACGGCGTTCACGCTGCGCGCCAGGGCGTCGAAGAAGGCGTCGTCGAACTTCCCGAGCGCGTCCTTGAGGCGGTGGAAGCGGACGTGGTCGTCCCCCAGGAGCGCCATCCAGCGGTCGTGGTAGCGCTGGAGGCGCGCCGCCGAGGTGTCGCCGCGGGCGAGGGCCTCGGCCGCCACCTCGGCGGCCAGGCGTCCCGCCTTCATCGCGTTCACGATCCCGCCCCCCGAGAGCGGGTTGATCATGTGCGCCGCGTCGCCGCAGAGGAGCAGCGCGTCCGCCACCGTGCGCTTCACGGTGGGGTGCACGATCACGCCGCCCACCGTGTATCCGGTGCGCACGCCGGTGGGGAAGTACGCGTCCAGGTAGCGGTCCAGGTACCCCCGGGCGCTCAGCCCCGGCCGGGCGCGGAGCGCCACGATCCCGAGCCCCACGTTCGCCACGCCGTGCCCCTTGGGGAAGACCCACGCGTATCCGCCGGGCGCGATCGCTTCGCCGAAGTGGAGATAGATGGCGTCGGGATCGAAGTCGATCCCGGCCACGACGTACTGCGCGCAGCTCTCCATGTCGCGCGCCGGGACGCGCGTGTCGAGCCCGGCCCAGCGCCCGACCATCCCCTCCACGCCGTCGGCGCCGATCACCAGACGGGCGCGAACGCGCCGCTCGCCGGCGGGACCGCGGGTCAGCGCCATCCACCCGTCGCCGTCGCGATGGAGCGAGACGACCTCCGTCCCCACGGCGATCTCCGCCCCGAGGCGCCCCGCCTGGGCGGCGATCGCCGGCTCGAAGCGCGCGCGATCGAGGACGTAGCCCACGTCCCCCTCGGCCACCCGCACCTCCGTCCCGTCCGGGGCCCAGAAGATGACGCGGGTGATCCGCCGCGAGACCCAGCTCGCCCCCGCCGGGTCCATGAACTCCGTCAGCCCGGCGCTCCCCACCCCTTCGCCGCAGCGCACCGGCGCGCCGATGGCCCGGTCGCGCTCCACCAGGAGCACGTCCGCCCCCGGCGCGCGCGCGCACAGCTCCCGCGCGGCGATGAGCCCCGCGGGCCCGCCGCCGACGACGAGAACGTCCCGGTGCTGGACGGTCACGTGGGAGCGAGCGGGGGGGCGGAGCGCGCTCCGGCATCCGGGGCCGGGATCATGGCCAGCGCCCCGACCGGGCACGGGGCGATGCACTTCCGACACCCCGTGCAGACTGAATCGTCAATCAGGAGTCCTTCGCGACGCATCTGGATCGCCATGGGCGGACAGAGCGGAAGACACAGGCCGCACGCGTCGCACAACTGATGATCGACGACGGCGATTTCGGAGGCGCGAGCAACGCTCATGCGAGCGACATTATTCGAGCATGCTACGTCATGTCAAGCCAATACCTTGCCGGCGCCTCGGCGCACGGCTAGGTTCATCGCGTCCGTGCCGTCTCCCACCTGCCGCCCACCACGTTCCGCTCGGAACGTCAGCCTGACTTCTTGATGCGCTGGCCCCTCTTCAAAGCGGGATCGCTCTTTCCCGCGAACGCGATCGCCGTCGACCTCGGTACCGCGAACACTCTCATCTACGTGAAGGGCGAAGGCATCGTCCTGAACGAGCCATCGGTGGTCGCGATCGATCGCGGAAGCGGCAAGATCAAGGGCGTCGGCCTCGAAGCCAAGCGAATGCTCGGACGCACACCGGAAGGCGTGATCGCCGTGCGTCCCATGAAGGACGGCGTGATCGCCGACTTCGACGTCACCGAGAAGATGCTGCGCTACTTCCTGCAGCTGATCATCGACAATCACATCTTCAAGGTGAAGCCGCGCGTGATCGTGTGCGTGCCGTCGGGGATCACGGAAGTGGAGAAGCGCGCGGTGCGCGACTCCGCGCTCGGCGCTGGCGCCAAGGAAGTGTTCATGGTCGCCGAGCCGATGGCGGCGGCGATCGGCGTGGGGCTCCCCGTCGAGACGCCCACCGGCAACATGGTGATCGACATCGGCGGCGGCACCACCGAGATCGCCGTCATCGCGCTCTCCGGGATCGTGAGCGACACGTCGATCCGCACGGGCGGCGATGAGCTGGACACGGCGATCGTGCAGTTCATGCGCAAGAACTACAACCTCCTCATCGGGGAGCCGACGGCCGAGCAGATCAAGATCCAGATCGGCTCGGCGGCGCCCGTGGGCGAGGAGCGCGAGATGGAGGTCAAGGGACGCGACCTCGTCTCCGGCATCCCGAAAACCGTGCGGGTGCACTCGAGCGAGATCCGCGAGGCGATCCAGGAGCCGATCCAGCAGATCGTCGACGCGGTGCGCCGCGCCCTCGAGATCACCCCGCCCGAGCTGGCGAGCGACATCGTGGACCGCGGCATCGTCATGACCGGCGGCGGGGCCCTCATCCGGGGCCTCGACCTGCTCCTGAGCCAGGAAACGAACCTCCCGATCCACGTGGACGAGGACCCGCTCACCTGCGTCGTGCGGGGCACCGGCCGGATCCTGGACGACGAGGACAAGTACTGGTCGGTCCTGCAGGACTGAGGCGCTCGTGCATCCCGCTGCACGGATCTACGGTCGCCGGGACACGATCTTCCTCATCGCCTGCATCGTGCTCTCGCTGGTCGCGCTCGGTCTGCCGGACCGCATGCGCGATCCGCTGGCGGCATCGCTCCGGCGCAGCGTGCTCGCCCCGCTGGTCTCGCTCCAGCGCAACGCGGAGCTGAGCCGGCGCGCCTGGGTCACTCGCGAGGCGCGGGCCGCGGCGCGCGACAGCGTCGCGCTCCGGTCCATGGCGCTGAACGCCGTGGATGCCGAGAACCGGCGCCTCCGTCTCCTGCTCGGCCTCGGCGCGCGCCTCAAGTGGGGCTTCATCCCCGCCGAGGTGCTGCAGGGACGTGGGGTGGGCGAGGAGTACTCGGTGACGCTCTCCGCCGGCGCGCGCGCCGGCGTGCAGCCGTTCAGCCCCGTCGTCGCGCCGGAGGGGCTCGTCGGAATGGTGAAGACGGTCGATCCGACCATGAGCATCGCCATCGTCTGGGCCCACCCCGACTTCCGCGTGAGCGCCATGGCCGCCGACGGCAGCGCGTTCGGCATCGTGGCCGCGCACCTGGGCTCGGAGCCGGAGCGCTACCTGCTCGAGATGCGCGGCGTACCGGTGCGGAGCACGCTCAAGCCCGGCACGCTCATCGTCAGCTCCGGGCTCGGGAGCACGTTCCCCCGCGGGATCCCGGTGGGGACGGTGCTCGGCGAGATCAAGACCTCGGAGCTGTGGGCGCGGACCTACCTGCTGCGCCCCGCGGTGATGCCCGCCGAGATGAACAGCGTGATGGTGCTCACCCCGCGGCGATCGACCTCGGGCGTGGAGGGCGTGTGGCAGACGGGGCGGGGACTCGACTCCGCGGCGCGCGCCGTGGTGGCCGCGGGGGACTCGCTGCAGCGCGCCGATGCCGAGCGCCGGGCCGCCGCGGCGGACAGCGTGCGCCGTGACGGCGCTCGGCGCGACAGCGTGCGCGCGGCGGCGGCGCGGCCGCAGGGCGCGCCGCCGGCCACGCCCGACACCTCGGCCCCGGTGCGCCCGTGAGACCGACCGATCTCGTGCGCACGCTGGTCGCGTTCGTCGTGCTCGTCCTGTTGCACTACACGCTGCGCCCGCTCCTCGGGTGGCGCGCGTCCCCCGACTTCCTGATCATCGCGCTGCTCCTGATCGCCATCCGCGTGCGCCCGGGCACCGCGGCGCTCGTGGGACTCGTCATGGGCGTCGTGGCCGACTCGCTCCAGCCGCACGCGTTCGGCGCCGGCGCCCTCGGGATGACGCTGGTCGGCTTCGGCGCCTCGTGGCTCAAGGCGGTGTTCTTCGCCGACGACGTGTTCCTCAACGCCTTCTTCTTCTTCCTCGGGAAGTGGGCGTTCGACCTCGTCTTCCTCCTCGCGGAACATCGGCTGGGTGGCGGTGAACTACTCGTGGAGATCCTCGTCTGGTCGCCGCTCAAGGGGATCGTCACCGCCGTCTTCGGGCTCGTCACCCTGCTGATCCTGCGCCCGATTCTCAGGTCATCGCCGACGTGAGCTTCCACCCCAACGACCTTGCTCGCCGTGCGCGCATAGCGTCGTGGGCCCTGGCCGCGCTGTTCACGGTACTGCTCTCGGCGTTCTTCCGCACGCAGATCGTCCAGAACTCGCGCTACGCGCTCCAGTCGGAGGAGAACCGGCTGCGGGAGGTCCCGCTCCCGGCGCCTCGCGGCGTGATCTACGACCGGCACAACCAGGTCATCGCCGAGAACGTCCCCGGGTACTCGGTGTCGCTCCTCAGCCCCACGTCGGACTCGCTGCGCGCCTCGCTGCAGCGCCTGGCGACGATCATCCCGCTCAGCGCCGACGAGATCGACCTGGCGGTGCGGCGGTACAAGCGCGCCCCCAACCGGCCGACGGTGGTGCTCTCCGACGCGCCGTTCGACGTCGTGTCGGTGCTCGAGGAGCGCCGCATCGAGTTCCCCGGGCTCATCATCCAGTCGGCCCCCAAGCGCTACTACCCCGATGGCGCCGCGGTCGCGTCGTTCGTGGGGTACGTGGGGGAGATCACCGAGGCCGAGCTGGCCACGCCGCGCTACCGCTCGTACAAGGCGGGGCAGCAGATCGGCAAGGCGGGGCTCGAGCGCGAGTACGAGGACTCGCTGCGCGGGAAGGAGGGGGTGCGCTTCGTGGAGGTGGATGCGCGCGGGCGCGTGGTGCGCGAGGCGGGCGCGCGGCAGGATCTCCTGCCGCAGGCCGGCCCGCCGCTGTACACCAACATCGACCTCGATCTCCAGCGCTACGTGGCCGCCCTCTTCGCGGACTCCCTCCAGGGGGGCGCGATCGCCATCGACCCCAAGACCGGCGGCGTGCTGGCGCTCTACAGCGCGCCGAGCTACGACCCCAACCGGTTCATCGGCGGCATCCCCACCGATCTCTGGAAGCAGCTCAACGAGGACCCGCGCCACCCGCTGTACAACAAGGTGATCCAGGGGCGGTATCCGCCCGGCTCCACCTGGAAGCTCGCCACGGCGGCGATCGCGATGCAGGACGGCCTCGTCACGCTCGACGACAAGATGCCGGTGCCGTGCACCGGCGGGTTCCAGTTCGGCAACCGGTACTTCCGCTGCTGGGACCCGAGGGGACACGGGGACGTCACGCTCGCCGGGGCCATCGAGCAATCGTGCGACGTGTACTTCTACCAGCTCGGGCTGAAGCTCGGCCTGTCGCGGCTGGTGGCCGGCGGGATCCGGCTCGGCAGCCGCGACAAGACGGGGATCGACCTCCCCGATGAGTCGCGGCCCATCTTCCCGTACGCCGACGCCGAGGAGTACTACGACCGGCGATACGGCAAGCGCGGGTGGAGTCAGGCGGTGGTGCTCAACCTCTCCATCGGGCAGGGCGAGAACGGCCAGACGGTGGTGAACATGGCGCGCTTCTACACGGCGCTCGCCACCGATGGCTCCGCGGCGCGACCGGAGATCGCGCGCCACGCGCCGCGCCGCACGCGGCTGTTCGCGCTCTCCGAGGAGCAGATGGAGGGGATCCGCGCGGCGATGGCCGGCGTGGTGTCGCAGGGGACGGCCCGCAGCGCCGCGATCCAGGGGGTGGTGCTGGCCGGCAAGACGGGCACCGCGCAGAACGCGCAGGATCCGCTGCACCACCACGCCTGGTTCGTGGGGTTCGCCCCGGCCAACGACCCGAAGATCGTGGTCGCGGTGATGCTGGAGTTCGGCGGCCACGGCACGCGCGCGGCCCGCATCGCCTCGAAGATCATCCAGGCGTACCTCAAGGTGGCCCCGACCACGCTCCTGAACACGGACGGCTGACGATGCGGCGCGTCTTGACCGACTTTCCGCTCGCCTTCTCGGCGCTGCTCCTCTCGCTCTACGGCGTGGCGATGGTCTACTCGGCCGGGCAGACGGACGTGCCGACGGCGGCGCTGCACGCGTGGGTGTCGCAGCTCAAGTGGCTCGTGCTCGGCATCATCGCCGCGTGGGGGGTGAGCCGCATGTCGGTGCGGTTCATCGAATGGGTGTCGCTGCCGGCGTACGCCTTCACGCTCCTCCTCCTGGCCGCGCTCCTCGTGATCGGCACGGGCGCGGGGACGGCGGCGAGCACCAAGAGCTGGATCGCGATCGGCGGCGTGCGGCTCGGGCAGCCCTCGGAGCTGGCCAAGGTGACCGTGGTGCTCATGCTCGCGCGCGTGCTCGCCGCGCGGCGCGAGCCGCCGCGCTCGCTCCTCGAGCTCTGGCAGCCGGCGCTGATCGTGGGGATCCCGTGGCTGCTCATCATGATGCAGCCCGACCTCGGCACGGGGATCGTGTTCATCGGGATCTTCTTCGCGATGCTGTACTGGTCGGGGGTGCCGCTTCCGCTCCTGATCCTGCTGGCGTCGCCGGCGGTGAGCCTCATCCTGGCGTTCAACACGAGCCTCTGGGGGGCGTGGTTCCTCCTCCTGCTCGCGCTCGTGCTCTGGTACAAGCCGTTCATGCTGGAGGGGATCGGGCTCATGACGGCGAACGTCGTCATGGGCGTCGTCGCCCCGGTCCTCTGGGAGCGGCTGGCGCCGTACCAGCGGCACCGGCTCCTCGTGTTCCTCGATCCCTCGATCGACCCGCGCAAGTCGGGGTGGCACGTCATCCAGTCCCAGGTGGCGATCGGGTCCGGCGGGTGGCTCGGGAAGGGATTCCTCGAGGGGACGCAGAAGCGGCTCGCCTTTCTCCCCGAGCAGCACACCGACTTCATCTTCGCCGTGGTCGGCGAGGAGCTGGGCTTCATCGGGGTCACGGTCGCGCTCTCGCTCTTTCTCTTTCTCCTGCTCCGCGCGGTGCGCGTGGCCGAGCGAGGGAACGACTCGTACAGCAGTCTGGTGGCGTTCGGCCTCGCGGCGAGCTGGCTCGTGCACGTCATCGTGAACGTCGGGATGACGCTGAACCTCATGCCGATCACCGGGATCCCGCTGCCGTTCTTCAGCTACGGCGGCTCGTTCATGCTCGCCTGCTGGTTGGCGATCGGCCTGCTCATGCGCATCTCGAGCGAGGGGCGGGGGGCGCGGGTCGGGGAGCTGGCCATCTGAGCATCCGGATCACCCCGCTTGCCCGGACGACGGCGCGACGGCACATTTCCGGAATGGCCTGGTTCAGAAAGGAGCGCAAGCCGCGGCAGCCGCGCCGCGAGAAGCTGGAGATCCCCGCCGACACGTGGGAGAAGTGCGAGGCGTGCGGACACACGGACCTGCGCGAGAAGTTCCTGCGCAACCTCAACGTCTGCCCGCAATGCGACTACCACCGGCGCATCCGGGCCAGCGACTACGTGAACATCCTCCTCGACGAGAACAGTTGGGAGGAGCTCGACGTCGACCTCCGCTCCGTCGACCCCCTCGGCTTTCCCGAGTACCCGCAGCGGATCAAGAAGGCGACCGTGAACGCCGGTGACGCGGATGCGATCATGACGGTGTCCGGGACGCTCGGCGCGATGCCGGTGAACGTGGGCGTCATGGACTTCGCGTTCATGGGCGGCTCCATGGGCTCCGTGGTCGGCGAGAAGATCGCCCGCATCGGGCAGCGCTCCCTCGAGCGGAAGTATCCGCTGGTGATCGTGAGCGCGTCCGGCGGCGCGCGCATGCAGGAGGGGGTGCTCTCGCTCATGCAGATGGCGAAGACCTCGGTGGTGCTGGGCCAGCTCGCCGAGCGTCGCATCCCGTACGTGTCGATCCTCACCAACCCGACCACCGGCGGCGTGAGCGCGAGCTTCGCGATGCTCGGCGATGCGATCATCGCGGAGCCCGGCGCGGTCGTGGGCTTCGCCGGTCCGCGCGTGATCAAGCAGACGATCGGGCAGGACCTTCCCGAGGGATTCCAGACGGCGGAGTTCCTGCTGGAGAAGGGGATCGTGGACGCCGTCGTGCACCGGCGTGACCTCAAGGGGACGCTCGGACAACTGCTCCGGCACATGAGCGGCCAGCCGGCGGCGACGGGGTGGACCTCTCCCTGACGCGGTACGGCGCCGCCCTCGACTACCTGTTCGCCCGGGTGAGTGGGGGGTGGAAGCTCGGACTCGACACGACGCGCGCGCTTCTCACCTCGCTCGGCGACCCGCATCGGCGCTTTCCGTCGCTGCACGTGGGCGGCACGAACGGGAAGGGGAGCGTGGTGGCCACGCTCGACGCGCTGCTGCGCGCCCGGGGGCTCCGCGTCGGCCGCTACACGTCCCCGCACCTGATCGACTTCCGCGAGCGCATCTGCGTGAACGGCGTGCCGATCTCGGAGGATGCGGTGGTGGCGTTCATCGAGCGGTGGACGCCGCGCGTGGAGGAGCTGGGCGCCACGTTCTTCGAGGCCACCACCTGTCTCGCCTTCGACCACTTCGCGCGCGAGCGCGTGGATGTGGCGGTGGTGGAGGTGGGGCTCGGCGGGCGGCTCGACTCCACCAACGTGCTCGAGCCCGTGGTCGCCGGCGTCACGTCGATCGGGCTCGATCACCTGCAGTACCTGGGCGGGACGCGGCACCTGATCGCGCGCGAGAAAGCGGGGATCTTCAAGCGCGGCGTGCCGGCGGTGATCGGGGAGCGAGACCCGGAGATCCGCGCCCACCTCGCGGCGCTGGCGCGGGGCGCCGGCGCGAGCGAGGTGCTCGTCGTCGCGGACGATTGGCAGCTCGATGACGTCGTGGTGGATCCCGCCGGCACCTCGTTCACGCTGCGCGGGCGCACCGGGTCGCGCTCCCTGCGCACGCCGCTCGTCGGGCGATACCAGGCGGAGAACGCCGCCACCGCGCTGGCGATGCTCGAGCTGGCGGGGGGCGAGTACGCGGCGGCGGGCGCGGACGCCGCGCACGCGCTGGCGCGCGTGGCGATCCCCGGACGCTTCCAGCGCTGCGGGGAGATCATCTACGACGTCGCGCACAATCCCGCCGGTACCGAGGTGCTGTGCGAGACGCTCGACGCCGTGCGCCCCGCGCGCCCGCTGGTCTGCCTGCTCACCGTGCTGCGCGACAAGGACTGGCGCGCGATGATGACCATCCTCGCCGCGCACGTGGACCGCTTCGTGTTCAGCGCGCCGCCGAGCGTCCCCGCGGATCGCGCCTGGACGCTGGCCGAGGCCGCCGAGTTCGCGTGGGAGCACGGGTGGCCGGCGGTGGCCGAGCCGGACTTCGACCGCGCGCTCGCCTTCGCGCGCGACGGTGCCGCGACCACGCTCATCACCGGCTCCTTCCACACGGTCGGCGATGCGATGGCGCGCTTGCAGGTCTCTCCGCTGGTCGGATAGATTCCCGGGATGCCCCAAGGCGCACTTCCCGGCTTCCGCGACTTCTATCCCGGCGAGCTCGCGGAGCGCGGGTTCATCTTCTCCGCCTGGCGCGACATCGCTCGCCGGTACGGCTTCGCGGAGTACGACGGCCCTCCGCTCGAGCCGCTGGAGCTCTACACGCGAAAGAGCGGCGAGGAGATCGTCGCGCAGCTCTACAACTTCACCGACAAGGGCGGGCGCGAGGTGTCGCTCCGCCCCGAGATGACGCCGACGCTCGCGCGCATGGTGGCGGCGCGGGCGAACGCGATGCGCAAGCCGGTCCGGTGGTTCTCCATCCCGCAGCTCTTCCGCTACGA
Organism: Gemmatimonadaceae bacterium; assembly: GCA_036378095.1. Classification (GTDB taxonomy): domain Bacteria; phylum Gemmatimonadota; class Gemmatimonadetes; order Gemmatimonadales; family Gemmatimonadaceae; genus JADGGM01. Next base: position 49,748 of record DASUXC010000150.1, read on the forward strand.
GCGGCAGCAGCGCGGGCGGCTGCGCGAGCACTTCCAGCTGAACATGGACATCGTCGGGGAGCCGGACGTCACCGCCGATGCGGAGCTGCTCGCCGCGGCGGTGGACATCGTGAAGGTGCTCGGCCTGGGCCCCACGGACGTGGTGGCGCGGGTGTCCGACCGGCGGATCCTGCAGGGCTACCTCGAGTGCTCCGGGGTGGCGGCGGACGCGATGCCGGCCGTGTTCGCGGTGATCGACAAGCTGGAGCGGCAGCCGGTGGCGGTGTCGGAGGAGAAGCTCGCGGCGGCCGGGCTGGACGCGGCGGCCCGGCGCACGGTGCTGGACATCCCGCGCACCGGGCTCGAGCAGGTGCGCCGGACGCTCGCGGCCTCGCCACAGCGCCAGCACGTCGACGACTTCGCCCGCTACCTCGAGTACCTGGCCGCCCTCGGCGCCGGCGACTTCGTGCGCTTCGATCTCTCGATCGTGCGCGGGCTCGCGTACTACACGGGCATCGTGTTCGAGCTGTTCGACGCGCGCGGGGAGCTGCGCGCGATCTGCGGGGGCGGGCGGTACGACAACCTGCTCCAGTCGCTGGGCGGGGTGGATCTCCCCGCGCTCGGCTTCGGGATGGGCGACGTCGTGCTCGGCGAGCTGCTGCGCTCCCGCGCCCTCATGCCCGGCACCGAGCCCGCGCTCGACGTCTGGGTCGCCTACGCCGACGAGGCCCTGCTGCCGAGCGCGATGCGGGCCGCCGCGCGCCTCCGCGCCCACGGGCGCAGCGTGGAGTACGCGCTCGGTGGACAGAAGCTCGCCCGCCAGCTCAAGGCGGCGGCCGCGGCGGGGGCGCGCGAGGCGGTCATCCTGTTCCCGGCCGACGCCGAGCGCGGCGAGGCCGTGCTGCGCCGCATGAGCGATGGCGAGGAACGGCGCGTGCAACTCGATCCCTGGCTGGACCGGCCCTGACGCGGCGAGTTCGACCGCCGACCCCTGTTCGACCACCGCGCCCCACACGCACCGACCACGAGAACCATGGCAGACGAGAAGAAGCTGACCCCCCGCGCGCAGGACTTCAGCGCCTGGTACAACGAGGTGGTTCTCCGCGCCGAGCTGGCGGACTACTCGCCCGTGCGGGGGTGCATGGTCATCCGCCCCGACGGGTACGGCATCTGGGAGCGCATGCAGCGCGCGCTCGACGACATGTTCAAGGCCACGGGCCACCGGAACGCGTACTTCCCCCTGTTCATCCCGGAGAGCTTCCTGCGCAAGGAGGCCGAGCACGTGGAAGGCTTCGCGCCGGAGACCGCGGTGGTGACCCACGGCGGGGGGAAGCTCCTCGAGGAGCCGCTCGTCGTGCGCCCCACGTCGGAGACGATCATCTACGGGATGTTCGCCAAGTGGGTGCAGAGCTACCGCGACCTGCCGCTGCTCATCAACCAGTGGGCGAACGTGGTGCGGTGGGAGATGCGGACGCGGCTCTTCCTGCGCACGCTGGAGTTTCTCTGGCAGGAGGGGCACACCGCGCACGCCACGCACGATGACGCGGAGGAGGAGGCGCGCCGGATGCTCGGCGTGTACCGCGACTTCATGGAGGGGTGGATGGCGATGCCCGTGGTCACGGGGCAGAAGACGGACTCGGAGAAGTTCGCCGGCGCCCTGCGCACCTACGCCTGCGAGGCCATGATGCAGGACAACAAGGCGCTGCAGGCGGGCACGTCGCACAACCTCGGGCAGAATTTCGCGCGCGCCTTCGACCTCACGTACCAGACCGAGGCGGGCGGGACGGAGTACGCCTGGAACACGAGCTGGGGCGTGTCGACGCGGCTCATCGGGGGGCTCGTGATGACCCACGGCGATGACCGCGGGCTGCGCGTGCCGCCGCTGCTCGCGCCCACGGAAATCGTGGTCGTCCCCATCTGGCGCACGGACGACGAGCGGAGCCGCGTGCTCCAGGCGGCGGAGAACATCTGCAGCCTGCTCGGCGACTGGGAGCGGCGCGAGCCGAACCGGCTGCGCGTGCACCTCGACGCGCGCGACAACCTCAAGCCCGGCGCCAAGTACTACGAGTGGGAGCTGCGCGGCGTGCCGGTGCGCATGGAGCTCGGTCCCCGCGATCTCGATCGCAACCAGGCGGTGCTCGTGCGGCGGGACACGGGAGAGAAGAAGACCGTGTCGCTCGACACGCTGGGCGAGGAAGTGGAGACGCTGCTCGAGACCATCCAGGACGCCATGCTCGACGCGGCGCGGGAGCGTCGCGAGGCGAACAGCATTCGCGGGGGCATCACGTACGACCGCTTCCGCGAGATCATGGACGGGGACGGCGCGTTCGTGTACGCCGGATGGTGCGGCGACCCGGCGTGCGAGACGGCGATCAAGGAGGAGACGAAGGCGACCATCCGCGTGCTCCCCGACGAGGAATTCCGCTCGGCGGAGCCCGCGACCACCTGTCTCAAGTGCGGGAGGCCGTCCGTGAGCGAGGCGCTGTGGGCGAAAGCGTATTGACCGGCGGGTTCGAGCGCCTCGACGGCGCGCTGGCGTGCGAGGGGGTTCCGCTGGAGACCATCGCCGACGCCGTCGGAACCCCCACCTACGTGTACGGATCGGCGCTCGTGCGCGAGCAGTACGCTCGCCTCGACCGCGCCCTCGATCCGGTGCCGCACCGGCTGCACTACAGCGTGAAGGCCAACGCCAACGGGGCGCTGCTCGCGCTCCTGCGCGGCCTCGGCGCGGGGGTGGACATCGTGTCCGGCGGTGAGCTGTACCGCGCGCGCCGTGCCGGCTTCGGCGGCGCCGACATCGTGTTCAGCGGGGTGGGGAAGACGGCGCGCGAGCTGCGCGAGGCGCTGGCGGCGGGAATCCTCCTGGTGAACGTGGAGTCCGAGGGCGAGCTCCGGCTGCTCGACCGCGTGGCGGGGGAGATGGGGGTGGCGGCGCCGGTGGCGCTGCGCGTGAACCCCGAGGTCACCGTGCACACGCCGCACCACTACACCCGCACCGGCGAGCGCGGACACAAGTTCGGGATCCCGATGGACGAGGCGCATGGCGTCGCCGTGCTCGCGCTGTCGCTGCCGCACATCCGGCTCGCGGGGCTCGACATGCACATCGGCTCCCAGATCGCGGCGCTCGAGCCGTACCGGAACGGGATGCTCCGCGTGATGGCGCTGTACGAGCGGCTCACGCGCGAGGGCGCGCGGGACATCCGGTACTTCGACATCGGCGGGGGGCTCGCCGTCACGTACGACTCGGAGCAGCCGATGGACGTCGAGGCGTTCGCCGCGGCGATCCTCCCGACGATCGCCGAGTCCGGACTCACGCTGCTCGTCGAGCCGGGGCGCTTTCTCGTCGGGAACGCCGGGGTGCTGCTCACGCGCGTGCTGTACACCAAGCGCAGCGGCGAGCGCGAGTACGTGATCGTGGACGCGGGGATGAACGACCTGCTGCGTCCGTCGCACTACAACGCCTACCACCGGATCGAGGCGGTGCGGCCGCGCGGCGGGCGCGTGGTGGCCGACATCGTGGGTCCGGTGTGCGAGAGCGGCGACTTCTTCGCGCTCGAGCGCGAGGTGGACGCGGTGCGCCCCGGCGACCTGATCGTGATCCACTCGGCGGGCGCCTACGGCTTCTCGATGGCGTCCACCTACAACTCGCGGCCGCGGCCCGCCGAGGTGCTCGTCGACGGCGACCGCTTCGCCCTGGCCTCGGAGCGGGAACGCTACGAGGACCTCGTGCGGCACGAGCCGCGGCACCTCGACTGGAGGATGGGCTGATGCGCGTGGGCGTGCTGGCGGACACGCACGATCGCCTTCCGGCGATCGCCGAGTTCGCGCGACGGTTTCGGGAGGCCGCGGTCGGGATGGTGCTGCACGCCGGCGATTACTGCGCGGCCTGGTCCCTCCGGCCGATCATCGCCGCCAACCTCGCCCTCGCCGGCGTGTTCGGGCGCAACGATGGCGACCGCGAGGGGCTGCGCGCCGAGGCGGCGAAGGGGCTCGGCACGGAGCTGTACGAGGGACCGCACAGCGTCGAGGTGAACGGCACGCGCATCCTGCTCGTGCACGACATCGCCGACGTGGGGGAGCGCTCGGTGGCGGGGCACGGCGTGGTGATCCACGGCTTCTCGCACAAGCAGCAGCTCCGCACGTGGGGCGACTCGCTCATCCTCAACCCCGGCGAGGGGTGCGGCTGGCTGCACGGCACGCCCAGCGCCGCCCTGCTCGACCTCGACACCAAGCAGGTCGAGTTCATCACTCTCGATGGCCCGGAGTGGAGAACCTGACGACGCCCCCCCGCCCGCACACGCCTTCGACATGTCCAGCCGCATCCTGATCCTCGACTACGGCTCGCAGTTCACGCAGCTCATCGCGCGCCGGGTGCGCGAGGCGCGCGTCTATTCCGAGATCCACCCGCCCACGCGCGACATCGAGTGGATCCGCGCCTGGCGACCCACGGGCATCATCCTGAGCGGCGGCCCGAGCTCGGTGTACGATGAGGGCGCGCCCACCGCGCCCCCCGAGATCTTCGACGTGGCGCCCACGCTCGGCGTGTGCTACGGGATGAACCTCGTCGCCAAGCTCCAGGGCGGGGTGATCACCCCGGCGGAGCAGCGCGAGTACGGGAGGGCGGAGCTGGTGGTGGACCGCGCGGACGGCCTGTTCGCCGGCTTCACTCCCGGCGAGGAGACGCCGGTCTGGATGAGCCACGGCGACCGGGTCGTCACCGCGCCGCCGGGCTTCGAGGTCACCGCGCACAGCACGAACTCCGAGGTGGCCGCGTTCCGGCACCGCGAGCGGCCGATCTTCGGCGTGCAGTTCCACCCGGAGGTCCACCACACCCCGCGCGGCGGGGAGATGCTCGCCAACTTCCTCTTCGACGTGTGCGGCGCGGAGCCCACGTGGACGGCCGGGGCGTTCATCGAGGAGGAGGTCGCGCGCATCCGCGAGCGCGTGGGGTCGGCGCGCGTCATCTGCGGGCTCTCCGGCGGTGTCGACTCGTCGGTGGCGGCGGTGCTCGTGCATCGCGCCATCGGCGATCAGCTCACGTGCATCTTCGTGGACCACGGGCTGCTGCGGCTGCACGAGCGCGAGCAGGTGGAGCGGACGTTCCGCGCGCACCTCGGGATCGACCTGATCACCGTGGACGCCGGGGAGCGCTTCCTGAAGCAGCTCGAGGGGGTGGAGGACCCCGAGGAGAAGCGGCGGCGCATCGGGCACACGTTCATCGACGTGTTCGAGGACGCCGCGCGCTCCGTGGGCGGGGACGTGAAGTTCCTGGTGCAGGGGACGCTCTATCCCGACGTGATCGAGTCGGCGTCGCCGAAGGGAGGACCGTCGGTGACGATCAAGACGCACCACAACGTGGGCGGACTCAAGCCGGGGATGACGTTCCAGCTCATCGAGCCGCTGCGCGAGCTGTTCAAGGACGAGGTGCGCCAGGTGGGGCGCGAGCTCGGGCTCCCCGAGGAGATGGTCGGGCGGCACCCGTTCCCCGGGCCGGGGCTCGCCATTCGCATCCTGAGCGACGTGACGCGCGAGAAGCTCGACGTGCTCCGCCGCGCCGACGCGATCTACCTCGAGGAGATTCGCGAGGCCGGGTTGTACGACGACATCTGGCAGGCGTTCGCCGTGCTGCTCCCCGTGCGCAGCGTGGGGGTGATGGGGGACTACCGCACGTACGAGAACGTGGTCGCGCTCCGCGCGGTGACGAGCGCCGACGGGATGACCGCGGACTGGTTCCCGTTCCCGCACGACGTCCTCGGCCGCATCTCCAACCGGATCATCAACGAGGTGCGCGGGGTGAACCGGGTGGTCTACGACGTGAGCAGCAAGCCGCCGGCGACCATCGAGTGGGAGTGATTCGGGCCCGTCCGAGAATGTCCCGCGGTGTCCGTCGCCGCCGGCCGCGAGCGCGCCCCACGGTCGTGCTCGCGGCCGCCCCGGTGGCAGAGCCGGCGGCGGGCCATTGACATCCCGCTCCGCGCGAATAGTGTATATGCACTCTATTGATCGAGGGATTTCGGTGACGACGCCGCGAGAGATGTTGGCGGACTGCATGTGCACCAGAGTGCGCACGGCGGCCCGCTCGGTGACGAGCTCGTACGATGAGGCGCTTCGTCCCGTCGGTCTTCGAGCGACTCAACTCACCGTTCTCACCGCCGTCGGGGTCGAGGGCTCGGTCTCGATCACCGCGCTCGCCGAGCTCCTGGGCATGGACCGCACGACGCTCAGCCGAAACCTCGGTCCGCTCGAGAAGGCCGGCCTGCTCACCGTCGGGCCCGAAGGTTGGCGCCGAAGCCGAACGCTGGAGATCACGCGGAAGGGGCGCGCCTGTCTGCGCGAGGCGTTGCCCCTCTGGGAGCGGGCTCAGGAGTCCATCCGGCGGAAGCTCGGGGAGCGCGAGTGGAGCGCCACCCGCCGCGCGCTCGATCGTCTCGCGCGAGCGTCGTAGCGACGTCGTGCGCGCGTCGTGTCGTGCATGTACACGAGTCACCCATCTTCACCGGAGGAACGCACCATGAAGTACTTCATCGACACCCACGACCACGCCAAGGGCAGCTTTCCCAAGCAGCAACTCAGCGGCGCCGAATTCATCGCGACGTACGGCGGATTCGAACAGGCATGCGAGAGCGAGGGAGGTCTGGCCCTCGGGGCGCACGTCAACCTGCCGGAGGGCAAGGCGTTCTGCTTCACCGCGGGGCCGGACGTCGAGGCCATTCGCAGAGCCCACGAGGCCATCGGGCTGCCCTACGACTCGATCACCGAAGTGAAGCGCGTCACCGGCCTCGACCTGCGAGAGCCAGCCGAGTCGAAGAACCCGTAACCCCGCGCCCCGCTCAATTGTGCGAGGGGGCCGGCGCATTCGCGCCGGCCCCCTCGCAGTCATCCCCTCACCCCAGCCCCCAGCCCCCGACCCCTAATCGGTGTAGTAAATGAAACGACCGCAACTCTCGCAGTTACGCAGCTCGGAGTTGCGGTCTTGATCGTGCCCCTTGCTCGTGGGGACGTGCACGAAGCAGCCATAGCACACGCCGTTCAGCACCGGCGCCACCACGCGCTCGTGCCGCCTGGCTATGCGCTGGTAGCTACTCTGCGTTCGGCGCGAGAGCTGCGCCTCACGCTCGGCGATTCGCTCCGCGAGGCGCTCCGCGTACTGCTCCGCGTGCCCTCCCGGGACCGGCACGCCCGCCGCCGCGTAGTCGGCCGCGCCGATGTCCCGGCGCAGCATCTGCAAGTCCTGGATCTCCAGCAGGATCTCCAATTCCGGGTGCAGCATCAGACGCCCTTCTCCTCCAGCAGAGCCAGGAACTGCTGCGGCTCCGTCAGCGAGAACAGCCGCTGCGGCACATCGGGCTCCTTGCTGAACTGGGCGATCTTCCCGAGCACGGGAAGATACTGGTTGGACACTTCGAGCGGCGGTGCGACGATCAGGAAGAAGAAGTTCACCGGCTTCTCATCGATCGCCTTGAAGTCGACGCCGTCCGTCTTGCGGCCGAACGCGACGCGCAGCTTGTTCACCACCAGCGATCGGCAGTGCGGGATCGCGATCCCGCGCCCGATCCCGGTGGAGCCCAGGTTCTCGCGGCGCTTTAGCATCTTGTACAACATCCCTTCCGACTTCTCGTCGAGATCGAGCAGCGAGATGAGCTCCTTGAGGATGTCGTCTTTCGTCGTCCCCTCGAGCTCCAGCTTGATCGCGTCCTCGGTGAAGAATTGACGTAATTCCATCTATGTCCTCAGGTTCGTGAGCCTCGACGAACTTCAGCTCGGCGGAATCCAACCTCCGAACTTACCCAACGGGGCGAACGCTGTCAAATGCCTACGTTGCATGGACTTGCCACGGCCGTTAGGTTTCCCGGATGGCTTTCCCCGTCACCCTCCCGTACGATGTCCCGCTCTACCTCGCGCCCATGGCCGGGGTATCGGAGATGCCGTTCCGCCGCCTCTGCCGGCGTTTCGGGGCCGACGTCGTCGTCACCGAGTTCCTCTCGGCCGAGGGAATCCGGCGTGAGAACCAGGCGACCATCGCCAAGCTCCGCTTCGCGAGCGACGAGCGCCCGATCGGCGTGCAGATCTTCGGCGCCGACCCGCACGCCATGGGCGAGGCCGCCGCGCTCGTCACCGACGTGTTCGCCCCCGAGTTCATCGACATCAACTTCGGCTGCCCGGTCAAGAAGGTGGTGAAGCGGAACGGCGGGTCCGGGTGCTTGAAGGATCTCGCCCTCGTCGCGGACGTCATCCGCGCGGTCGCGCGCGCCACGCACCTCCCCGTCACCGTGAAGATCCGGAGCGGCTGGAGCGAGGAGATGCGCGACCCGGTGACCATCGCGCTCCGCTGCCAGGACGCGGGCGCGCGGGTGCTCACCCTGCACCCGCGCACGCGCGCGCAGATGTACTCGGGGAACGCGCGGTGGGACGAGATCGCCGCCGTCACCCGGGCGCTCGACATTCCGGTGCTGGGCAACGGCGACATTCGCACCCCGGAGGACGTGGTGCGCATGCGCGAGGAGACCGGGTGCGCGGGCGTGATGATCGCGCGCGGCTCCTTCGGCCAGCCGTGGATCTTCACCCAGGCGCGAGCGCTCCTCGAGGGGCGCCCCATGCCGCCGGCCCCGCCCGTGGAGGAGCGATTCCGGATCGCCGTCGAGCACGCGCGCATGGCCGAAGCGTACGAGAACGACCCGCGCGGCGCCGCCATCGAGTTCCGCAAGCACCTGGGCTGGTACGTCAAGGGACTCCCCAGCTCCGCGGACCTGCGTCGCAAGCTCCACCAGGTGGAGTCGCTCGCCGCGGTGGAGGACATCTTCGGCGAGTACCTCGATGCGATGCGGCGCGGGACGCTGCGCGCCGATGACGGCGGCGAGGACGCGTCCGCCTCGGTGGCCGCGGCGTGATGCGCGAGCGCGCTCTGGCGCTGCTGCGCCAGGTCGCGGACGGTGAGCTGGACCCCGAGCTCGCGCTCCGTCGGCTCGCCATGCCGGTGGACGAGTCGCTTCCGTTCGCCACCATCGATCATCACCGCGCCCTTCGGCAGGGCTACCCCGAGGTCATCTTCGCCTCGGGGAAGACGCCGGAGCAGGTGGTCGGGATCGCCGAGCGCGTGGCGGAGCAGGGGGAGGGCTTCCTCGCCACGCGCCTTCTCCCGGGGATGACGGAGCCGCTGCGCGACCGCTTCCCCCAGGTCGAGATCAACGAGGTCGCGCGCACCGCGTACCTTGCGCCCCAGACCCCGCCTCCCGCCGGGCGCGGGACGATCCTCGTCGTCACCGCCGGCACGAGCGACCTCCCCGTGGCCGAAGAGGCGGCGGTCACCGCGTGCGCGCTCGGCAACACCGTCTCGCGCCTCACCGACGTCGGCGTCGCCGGAATCCACCGGCTCTTCTCCCGCGCCGACGCGCTGAGCGACGCCTCCGTGGTGATCGTCGTCGCCGGAATGGAGGGAGCGCTCGCCTCCGTCGTGGGTGGCCTCGTCGCCGTGCCGGTGATCGCCGTGCCGACGAGCGTGGGGTACGGCGCGAGCTTCGGGGGGATCGCCGCGCTCCTGGCGATGCTCAACAGTTGCGCTTCCGGCGTGACCGTCGTCAACATCGACAACGGCTTCGGCGCGGCGTTCGCCGCGTCGCGCATCACGCATCGCTGACCCTCCGAACGACGCCTCCCGAGCCAACCGCGCGCCGAGCGTCCCGCGCCGCGCTCGCGCTCTGCGCCACGATCGCCATCGCCGCGGGGCTGGCGCTCCACTCCCTCCTGGCCGGCGCGGCGGTGTGCCTCGCGGGCGCCATCGCCTGGCGCCTCGGCCGCCGCTCCGCCGCCGCGGCGCTCGAGCCACGGCACGCGCCGAGGCTCACCCCAGCCCCGCGGTCCGACTCCACCAGGGCGCCAACGCCGAAGGCCGGTGAGGGGGAGGGAGAGGGGGAGGGGACGGCGCCCCTGGAGGAGGAGCTGGTCGAGCGCTACCTGATCGCGGTACGTGACGCGCTCGGCGCGGAGGCGGTGGTCTACTGGTCGGTGAGCGTCGATGGAGAGCCGACCGTGGCCGCATCGTCGCTCGGAGGGGGGCGCGTTACACCGATCGAGACATCTCCCCCGGTCGAGTCGCTCGTACGGTGGACCGCCGAGCAGCGGATCCCGGCGGCGAACCACGACGGCGATGCGCCGTTCTTCCTCGCCGCGCACGTCGGGACGCCGGATCGTCCGCACGGTGCCGTGGGGTTGTTCGCATCGGACCGTCGGCAGCTCGCGCGCGATCGCGCGCGAGCGCTCCTCCCGCGCCACGCGTCACGCCTCGCCGCCCTGCTCGACCTGCTCGAGGACGGCCGCGAGACGCGACGGTATCGCGGCAAGGCGGAGGTGCTCGCCCGCGCCGCCGAACGCATCCAGGCGAGCACCGACCTCGACTCGCTCGGCGCGGCGATCGCCGAGGCGAGCCTCCAGGTCACCGGCGGCACGCGTGCCGCCTTCGTCCAGTGGGACGAGGAGCGGGAGCGCGGGGAGGTCGTGAGCGTGTCCGGCAGACACCCGTTGCCGACCGGGTTCGAGGTGGCGGCACGGTCGTTCGTCGGGACGGCGTGCCTGGAGGGCACGCGCTTCACCATCCGCGAGAACTACCGGAGCTCCGACTACCCGCTGTTCGGCCCCGCGGAGCCGGCGCGAGCGGTGCGGTCGATCATCGTCGTCCCGCTGCAGCACGACGGACGGTCGCTCGGGGCGGTCGCGGTGGAGGGCGAAGATGAGAAACAGCTCACGCACGTGGAGGCGTCGCTGCTTCTCCTTCTGGCTTCGGTGTCCGCGGTGGCGCTCACGAGCGCGCGGGCGTTCGAGACGGTGCGCGAGCAATCCAAGCGCGATGCGCTGACCGGGCTCGGCAACCGTCGCACGTTCGACGACGAGCTGCGGAAGCAGGTGGACGACTCCGACCGGTACGGGCAGCCATTCTCCCTCGTCCTCGCCGACATCGACCACTTCAAGCGCGTGAACGACGAGCACGGGCACGCGGCGGGGGACGCCGTGCTGGTCGCGGTGGCGCGCGCGCTCGAGCGAGGGGTGCGCGCCTTCGACCTCGCCGCACGGTACGGCGGGGAGGAGCTGGCGGTCGTGCTGCCGCGGACGCCGCTGGCGGCGGCGCGCGAGGTGGCCGAGCGGCTGCGGCGCACGGTCGAGGGGCTGGAGATCGAGGTGGAGCGGGGGAAGCGGCTCCGCGTCACGATGTCGTTCGGCGTGGCGTGCTACCCGGAGAGCACGCCGACGAGCGGGAAGCTGTTCGCCCTCGCCGACGAGGCGCTGTACGCGGCCAAAGGGGCCGGTAGAAACTGCGTGAGAGCGAGCGAGGCAAAACATTCTGGCGTCGTCGCTTGAGGCACCACTTCTACAGTGTTTTCTACAGTCGAGCCGTGGTTGACCGGCGGGCCGGCTCCGACTAGATTGCGGTCGGAAGGGGGCGACTGGCTTCGACGGGGCAAGTGAAGCCGTGGCCGCGTGCCCAGGTCTCGGGTCCTGGTAAAACCCTCGGGAAATCGTACAACTGCCAACAACAACTTGGCCCTGGCTGCGTAACTTCGGTTCACGCACCTGCCCGCTAGGTAGCCCGCCCGAGGCGGCCTGACGGGTATCGCAAAATCGGGATAGTCCGATGCCGCGTCTTCCGACATCGGGCGAAGCTTCAGAAGACTCGTCCAGCAGTGGGCCGCCCACTGGCCAGCGGCTGGAGACACCAATCGGTGGGCTACGCACGTAGACGCTGTGGTGAATCTGGTCTCGGACCGGGGTTCGATTCCCCGCGCCTCCATCGCGAAGGGCTGGTTCAGCGCGCTGAACCAGCCCTTCGTGGCGTTCCCCGGGAGTGCTTTCTGCACTACGCCGGTCGGGACCACACGGCTTTCGGCTCTCGGCCATCGGTTCTCGGCTTGCTGCACACCCCGAGAGCTCTACACGCTGGGCAGTTCGCCGAGCGCCGATGGCCGACAGCCGCGTCTCGATCTCCGGAGGCCATCGTGACACTCGCCAGTGATGCCCCAGACGCCCGGCACGATCCCGGAGCCGCCGCGAGCCGCGATCGCGCCTCCGTGCTCGCCCCAGCGGCGGAGCCGGTGCGCGCGCGAGGGGGCGGGGAGATCCGCTTCGGAACGGCGTCCTGGACCGACCCCACGATCACCCGCGGCGCCGTGTTCTACCCGCCGGGCGTCGACTCGCCCGAGGACAGGCTGCGCTACTACGCGTCCCGGTTCTCGCTCGTGGAGGTGGACTCCACCTACTACGCCCTCCCGGCGCGCCGCATGGCCGAGCTCTGGCGCGAGCGGACGCCCGCGCACTTCACCTTCGACGTGAAGGCGCACGCCCTCATGACGGGGCAGCCGAGCGAGGTGCGGCGCCTCCCGCCCGAGCTGCGCGACGAGCTTCCTCCCTCGCTCGCCGAGAAGACCCGCATCTACGGCCACGATCTCCCGCCCGAGCTGTACGACGAGGTCTGGCGCATCTTCCTCGACGCCCTGGAGCCACTCCGGTCGTCGGGCAAGCTGGGCTCAGTCCTCCTCCAGTATCCGAAGTGGTTCAACCCCGGCCTCGCGAGCCGCGAGCGCATCCTCGAGGCGCGCGAGCGGCTCGGCGACGTGGAATGCGCCGTGGAGCTGCGCAACGCGCTCTGGTTCACGGCGCGCAACACGGAGGAAACGCTTCGCTTCCTCGGCGAGCACGATCTCCCCTTCGTCATGGTCGACGAGCCGCAGGGGTTCCGGAGCAGCGTGCCGCCGCTGGAGGCGGTGACGTCGGCGCGTCTCGTCGTCGTGCGATTCCACGGGCGCAACGCGGCCAACTGGGAGAAGCCGGGGGTGTCCGTGGCCGAGAAGTTCCGCTACCTGTACGACCGGGAGGAGCTGGCCGAGTGGGTGCCGCGCATCGAGGCCGCGGCGGAGCGCGCGCGATCGACGCACGTGATCATGAACAATTGCTACGCGAACTACGGCACCACCAATGCCGCCGAGATCGCGGCGATGGTCCGCAACGCCTACGGCGCGGATGGCCCCCGAATTGCCGGGTGAGGGGAGTCTCCACGACGAGGGGCTGATGACCGGCATCGGACGGAGCGCTCGGCGCTCCCGTGGACTGGGGGACGTCTCCAGCCTGGAAAAGCGGTCCATCACGCACGGGGATTTCTGGATACCCGAGGCGGAGCGAGAGCTGTACAAGCAGGTGCTCGGAGCGCTGAACGAAGCTGGCGTCCCCTACGTGATCGCCGGCGCGTACGCGATCTACGAGCACACCGGCATCTACCGTGAGACCAAGGACCTCGACGTGTTCGTCGAGCCCTCGCGCGTGGTTGCCGCGATGCGCGTGCTCGCCGGACTCGGGATGACGACGCGGCTCGAGCAGGCGCACTGGCTGGCCAAGGCGATCCAGGGGCGCCACTTCGTCGACATCATCTTCGGGATGGGGAACGGCCTGGCGCTCATCGACGAGGACTGGTATCGCCACAGCCGCCCGGCGATCCTCGCCGCCACGCCCGTGCGCGTGGCGCCGCCGGAGGAGCTGATCTGGCACCGCCTCTTCATCAACGAGCGGCACCGGCAGGACATGGCGGACATCGTGCATCTCATCGCCAGCGTCGGCCCGCTCATGGATTGGAGGCGGCTGGTGGAGAAGACCGCGGACAACTGGCCGTTGCTGCTCGCCCAACTGCAGATGTTCAACTACGTCTACCCGGAGTATCCCGGCGCCGTGCCGCGCTGGGTGATGGCCGACCTGCTCCAGCGCGCCGTCGTGGAGCAGCATCGGGAGCGGAGTGGCGAGCGCGTGACGCGCGGCACCCTCGTCTCGCGATTCAGCTTCACGATCGACGTGCACGAGTGGGGCTTCCGCGACCTCCGCGCCGAGCGTGTGGCGGCGCTCGAGCGGGCGCCGATCATCCGGCAGATCGTGGAGAGCGATGTCTGGCAGCAGCGCTCGCGCGCGGTGGAGGCGTACCATGCCCGAGTCGCCTGACCTGCACATCGTGGACGGCGGCGCGCGCGCGGGCGGCGGCCCCAATCCTGGCGACGGGGCTGGCGCCGCGCAGGAAACGGGGGAGCGGCGGAGCGGGGGAGACCGGCGGCGCGAGACGCGTCTCAGGATCGCCGCGGTCGGCGACTTTCACTGCGGCGCCGAAGAGGTGGGAGCGTACCGCGAGCTGTTCGCCGAGGCGAACGCGAGCGCCGACGTGCTCGTGCTCACGGGCGACCTCACCCGCCGCGGCCTGGCGACGGAGTTCAAGGTGGTCGTCGGAGAGCTGGCGGACGTGAAGATTCCCATCGTCGCCGTGCTCGGCAACCACGACTACGAGGCCGGGGAGTGCGCCGAAGGACTGAGCATTCTGCGCGCCCGCGGCATCCACATGCTCGAGGGCGACGCCTTCCAGTTGGACGACCGCGTCACGTTCGCCGGCGTGAAGGGATTCATGGGCGGGTTCGGCCGGGGCACGCTCACCGCCTTCGGCGAGCCGGCGACCAAGGCGTTCGTGAACGCGACGCTCGCCGAGGTGCAGGCGCTGGAGCTCGCGTTGCGCCGCATCTCGACGCCGGTGCGCGTGGTGGTGCTGCACTACGCGCCGATCGCCGCCACCGTGGCCGGCGAGCCGGAGTTCATCCTTCCTTTCCTGGGCACCGACCGCCTCGCGGACCCGCTCGACCGCTACGGCGCCACGGTCGCGTTCCACGGGCACGCGCACTCCGGCACCTCGCGCGGGCAGACGCCGGGGGGCGTGCCGGTGTTCAACGTGTCGCTCCCGCTGCTCCGCCGCGACGGACTCGGGCGGATGTTCCTGCTCCACGAGATCGCCATCCCCGGCGCGCCGGCGTCCGCGCCCGCGCGCCCGCCGGCGTCAGTCCCCTGAGGCGAGCGCCGCGCGGGCGGCCGCCAATCGCGCGATCGGGACGCGGTACGGGGAGCACGACACGTAGTTGAGCCCCGCATCGTGGCAGAAGTGCACCGAGCGCGGCTCCCCGCCGTGCTCGCCGCAGATGCCCGTCTTGAGGTCCGGCCGCACGCGGCGCCCCTCCGTCACCGCCCACCGCACGAGCTTCCCCACGCCCGCGGCGTCGATCACCTGGAACGGATCCTCGGGGAAGATCCCGCGCTCCACGTACGCCGGCAGGAACCGCCCCGCGTCGTCGCGGCTCATCCCGAGGGTGGTCTGGGTGAGGTCGTTCGTGCCGAACGAGAAGAACTCCGCGCTCCGCGCGATCTCGTCGGCGGTGAGCGCCGCGCGGGGCAGCTCGATCATCGTCCCCACGGTGTAGGGCACGGGCTCGCCCATCCCGCCGAGCACCTGCCGGGCCACGTCGTCGATGATCGCGCGCTGGTTCTCGAACTCGCGCGCCGACGCGACGAGCGGCACCATGATCTCGGGGCGGACGTCGATCCCGCGCCGCTTCACGCGCACGGCGGCCTCGAAGATCGCGCGCGCCTGCATCTCGGTGATCTCGGGATAGGTGATGCCGAGGCGGCACCCGCGATGGCCGAGCATCGGGTTCGTCTCGCGGAGCGAGTCCACGACTCGGTTGAGCTCATCGCGGCCGATGCCGAGCGTGCGCGAGAGCCGCTGCGTGTCCTCGCCGCCGTGCGGGAGGAACTCGTGCAGCGGCGGGTCGAGGAGCCGGATGGTGACCGGGTAGCCATCCATCGCCTCGAAGATCCCGTCGAAGTCGTGGCGCTGCATCGGGAGCAGCTTGGCGAGCGCGCGGCGGCGCCCTCCCTCGTCGCGGGCCACGATCATCTCGCGCACCGCGGTGATCCGATCGCCCTCGAAGAACATGTGCTCCGTGCGGCAGAGCCCGATTCCTTCGGCCCCGAACGCGCGCGCCACGCGCGCGTCACCGGGCGTGTCGGCGTTCGCGCGCACGCGCAGCACGCGCGCCTCGTCGGCCCACTGCAGCAGGCGCGCGAAGGAGAGGTACACCCGCGAGTCGGCGCCGCGCATCTGCCCCGACAGCACGCGCACCACTTCGCTCGGGATGGTGGGCAGGTCGCCGCCGAACACGCGACCGCTGGCGCCGTCGAGCGTGATCCAGTCCCCCTCGTTCACCACCCGCTCGTCCACCGTGAAGCGCCGGTGCTCGAGGTCCACGTGGATCTCCTTGCACCCCACCACCGCGCACTTGCCCATCCCCCGCGCCACCACCGCGGCGTGACTGGTCATCCCGCCGCGCGCGGTGAGCACCGCCCGCGCCGCCACGATCCCGTGGAAGTCCTCCGGCGTGGTTTCCTCGCGCACGAGGATGACGCGCTCCCCACGCGCCGCGCGCTGCTCGGCCACGTCGGGGTCGAACACCGCCCGCCCGCTCGCCGCGCCCGGACTCGCCGGCAGCCCCGTGGCGATCGGCGTGGCGCGCGCGCCGGGATCGATGATCGGGTGGAGGAGCTGGTCGAGCTGCCCGGGCTCCACGCGCTGGACCGCCTCGGTGCGGCTGATGAGCCCCTCCGCCACCATCTCGTCGGCGATGCGCACCGCGGCCGCCGCCGTCCGCTTCCCCGTGCGCGTCTGCAGCAGGTAGAGCTTCCCGCGCTCCACGGTGAACTCGATGTCCTGCATGTCGCGGTAGTGGTGCTCCAGCCGCTCCTGCGTGGCGAGCAGCTCCTCGTACGCGCCGGGGAGGCGCTGCGCCATCTCCTCGATCTCGAGGGGCGTGCGGATCCCCGCCACCACGTCCTCCCCCTGCGCGTTGACGAGGAACTCGCCGTAGAACCGCTTCTCCCCGGTGCTCGGATTGCGCGTGAACGCGACCCCGGTGCCCGAGTCGTCCCCCATGTTCCCGAACACCATCGCCACGACGTTCACCGCCGTCCCCAACGTCTCGGGGATCCCGTTCACCCGGCGGTAGTCGACCGCCTTCTTGAGCATCCACGACCGCCACACGGCCTCGATGGCCCCCCAGAGCTGCACCTCGGGATCCATCGGGAACTCATCGCCGGTCCGGTTGCGCACGAGCGCCTTGTACTCCTCCACCAGGTTGCGCAGCGGCTCCTCCCCGAGGTCCGCATCGGTGGCGGCGCCGCGCGTGAGCCGCTTGGCCGCGAGCAGCTTCTCGAAATCGTTGCTCGGGACGCCGAGCACGACATCGCCGTACATCTGGATGAAGCGGCGGTAGGAGTCGTACGCGAAGCGCGCGTTCCCGCTCTGCTGCGCGAGGCCGAGGACGGTGCGGTCGTTGAGGCCGAGGTTGAGGATCGTCTCCATCATCCCGGGCATCGAGACGGCCGCGCCCGAGCGGACGGAGACGAGCAGGGGAGCGGCCGGGTCGCCGAACCGCCGCCCGGACACCTCCTCGAGCCGGCGGAGATGCCTCGCCACCTCTTCGCGGAGCCCGTCCGGCACCGTGCCGGCGCGCAGGTAGTCGATGCACACGGGCGCCGCGATGGTGAATCCCGGCGGGACGGGCACGCCGAGGTTCGTCATCTCGGCGAGGTTGGCGCCCTTGCCGCCGAGCAGCGCCTTCATCTCCCGGGTGCCGTCCGCCTTGCCGTTCCCGAAGAAATACACGACCTGGTTCACGCGAGTCTCCATGTCATCGTCGTCCGCCGCCGACTCACCGACTCACTCGGCCCCGCCGCCGCACGCGCGGCTCAGCACCCGCAACCGAACCGCAGCTTGTCCGGGTCCGTTGGTGGCGGGGTGGGATAGTCTCCCGAGAAGCAGGCGTGGCAAAAGCCGTGCGGGCCGCCGGGGACCGACTCCAGCATACCATCCAGCGACAGATACGCCAGCGAATCGACGCCGACATGGCGGGCGATCTCGTCGACCGACAGGTTCGCGGCGATCAGCTCCTCGCGCGATGGCGTGTCGATGCCGTAGTAGCACGGACCGGTGACCGGGGGGGACGCGATGCGCATGTGCACCTCGCGCGCCCCGGCGGCCCGAACGAGCGCCACCAGGCCGCGCGTGGTGGTGCCGCGCACGATCGAGTCGTCGATCATCACCACGCGCTTCCCCTCGAGCACCTCGCGCACGGCGTTGTACTTGACCTTCACCTTGTGGTTGCGTCCTTCCTGCGACGGCTGGATGAAGGTACGCCCCACGTAGTGGTTGCGGATGAGCGCCAGCTCGAGCGGCAGCCCCGTCTCCTCGGCGTAGCCCAGCGCGGCGGCGTTGGCCGAATCGGGGACGCCGAACACGAGGTCGGCGGTGGGCGCCGGCGCCTCGCGACCGAGCCGCCGGCCGAGGGCGCGGCGCGCCCGGTCCACCGAGCCGCCGCCGAAGATGCGGCTGTCCGGGCGCGCGAAGTACACGTACTCGAACACGCACCGCCGCATGGGAAGCGGCTCGAGGGCCTGGACCGATCGCAGCTCGCCGTCCCCGTCCACGACGGCGATCTCCCCCGGCTGCACATCGCGCACGTGCGTCGCGCCGACGATGTCCAGCGCGCAGGTCTCGGACGCGAACACCACCGCGTCGCCGAGCCGGCCGATCACCAGCGGGCGCCACCCGCGGGGATCGCGCGCCGCGAGCAGGGAGGTGCCCATCGCCACCACGAGCGAGTACGCGCCCTCCACTCCGCGCAGCGCGTCGGCGAGCTGGTGCTCGGGCACCGACTCCCTCGACCGCGCGATGCGGTGGACGAGCACCTCCGAGTCCATGGTGGAGGCGAAGATCGAGCCCTCCGCCTCGAGCTCGGCGCGCAGCTCGGTGGCGTTGATGATGTTCCCGTTGTGCGCGAGCGCGATGTAGCCGCCGCGGAAGCGCACCATCACCGGCTGCGCGTTCTCGATCGTCGACGATCCCGCGGTGCTGTATCGCGTGTGCCCGAGCGCGGTCCGCCCGACGAGCCCGCGCAGGGCGTCGGGAGGGAGCCCCTCGGACACGAGCCCCATCCCGCGGTGGGCACGGGCCACGCCGTCATCGTCCACGGCGACCAGCCCGGCGGACTCCTGCCCGCGGTGTTGGAGCGAATAGAGACCCAGGTGCACGAGCGACGCCGCATCGGGGACGCCGTGCACGCCGAATATGCCGCACATGTCAGATTGCCGCTGGTTGAGGGTGCTGCTCGAGGACGGCCGCTTCCCCCGCCGTCCGCGTCATGAGGCGGGGGATCGCCTGGTGGTACGCCGCCGCGAGCCGCGCGAGCGGCGCCTCCACGCGACGGTCGCCGAGCCGCAGGACGAGCGTGGACGCCGCCGCGCGCACGGTGCCGATGCGGCGCGCCGGCACGCCGTGGCGCGCCGCGATCTCCCGCACACGATCCGGCACCGGGGTGCTCACCACGATCCGCCCCTGCGCCTCCCCGAAGAGCAGGGCGCGCACGGGGAGCGACGCCCAGGCACCGAGGTCCACCTCCGCGCCCACCAGCCGCTCCGCGTCGCCGATCGCGCACTCCGCGAGGGCCACGGCCAGCCCGCCCTCGCTGCAGTCGTGCGCCGAGCGCACGTGCCCACCGGCGATCGCCTCGAGCAGCGCGTCGATCGTCGCCCGCTCCCGCGCCAGGTCACAGCGCGGCGGCGCGCCCGCCACCACGCCGTGGATGCGCGCCAGGTACTCGCTCCCGCCCAGCTCGTCCGTGGGCTCGCCGAGCAGCACGATCGCGTCGCCATCCTCGCGGAACGCGCTGCGCGTGGCGTGCTCCAGCCGATCCAGCACTCCCACCATCCCGACCACCGGCGTGGGGTACACCGCGCCAGTCGGACTCTCGTTGTAGAACGAGACGTTGCCACCCGTCACCGGCGTCTCGAGCACCGCGCACGCCTCGGCCATCCCGGCGACCGCCTCGCGGAACTGGTGAAACACCTCCGGGCGGCGCGGATTGCCGAAGTTCAGGCAGTTGGTGATCGCTCGCGGACGGCCGCCCGCGCACGCCACGTTGCGCGCCGCCTCGGCCACCGCGATGCGACCGCCCTCGCGCGGGTCGAGGTACACGTAGCGGCCGTTCCCATCGGTCTTGAGCGCGATCCCCTTGCGCGACCCGCGGATCCGCATCACCGCCGCGTCCCCCTGTCCCGGCAGCATCACCGTGCTCGTGCGCACGGTCGTGTCGTACTGCCGGTACACCCAGCGCTTGCTGGCGATGGTCGGCGACGAGAGGAGCCGCTCCAGCGTCCACGCCGGGTCGCGCTCCTCGGCGCGCTCGGGAATCGCGTGCACGTCGCGCTCCCGGAGCGAGCGCACCGCGTCGCTCTCCCTGGCGTCGGGCTCGTACACCGGGCAGTCGGTGACCAGCCGTGAGCCGGGAAACTCGGCCACCACGCGCTCGCCCTCGGTGACGCGATACACCGGCTCGGCGATCACCTCGCCGATCACCTCGGCGGTGAGGTCCCACTTGCCGAGGATCTCGCGCACCGCCGCCTCGTGCCCGCGCTTCGCCACCACGAGCATCCGCTCCTGCGACTCGCTCAGCAGGATCTCGTACGGCGTCATCCCCTCCTCGCGCACCGGCACCTTCGTCACGTCGATCGTCACGCCCACGTCGCCGCGCGCGGCCATCTCGGCCGAGGAGCTGGTGAGCCCCGCCGCGCCCATGTCCTGGATCGCCACGATGTGCCCACTCCCGATCAGCTCCAGGCTCGCCTCGAGGAGGAGCTTCTCGGTGAACGGATCGCCGACCTGCACGCGCGGGCGCTTCGCCTCGCTCGCCTCGGAGAGATCCTCCGACGCGAACGACGCGCCGTGAATGCCATCGCGTCCCGTGCGCGCGCCGACGGCCATGATCGGGTTGCCCACCCCCTCGGCGGCCGCGCGGATGAGGTCCCGCTCGTGGAGCAGCCCGACGCACATCGCGTTGACGAGCGGGTTCCCCTCGTACGAGGGATCGAACATCACCTCGCCGGCGACGGTCGGGATCCCCACGCAGTTGCCGTAGTCGCCGATCCCCTTCACGACGCCGCCGAACAGGTAGCGCACGCGCGGATTCTCGAGCGAGCCGAAGCGGAGCGAGTCGAGCATGGCGATCGGGCGCGCGCCCATCGTGAACACGTCGCGCAGGATCCCACCGACGCCGGTGGCCGCGCCCTGGTACGGTTCGACCGCCGACGGATGGTTGTGCGACTCGATCTTGAACGCCACCGCGAGCCCGTCGCCGATGGCGATCACGCCGGCGTTCTCCCCCGGGCCCTGCAGCACCCACGGGGCCGTGGTGGGGAGGGTGCGGAGCACCGGGCGCGAGTGCTTGTACGAGCAGTGCTCGCTCCAGAGCGCGCTCACGATCCCGAGCTCGGTGAAGGTGGGCTCGCGTCCGAGCATCGCCACGAGCCGACGGTACTCCTCATCGGTGATCCCGTGCTCGGCGACGAGCGCGGGGGTGATGGCGGGATCGCCGGGGCGGGGACGCGCGCTCACGCGGACACCCCCGCCAGCATCGACTGGAACAGCCCCAGCCCGTCGGTGGAGCCGAGCACCTCCTCCACCGCGCGCTCCGGATGCGGCATCATGCCGAGCACGTTCCCCTCGGCGCTCACGATGCCGGCGATCCCCCGCATCGAGCCGTTGGGGCTCGCGTCATCGGTGGTCGCGCCCTCCACGTCCACGTAGCGGAAGACGACGTGTCCCTCGCCCTCCAGCCGGTCGAGCGTCGCCGCGTCGGCGACGTAGCGTCCCTCGCCGTGCGCCACGGGCATGCGCAGGACCTGTCCGCGCTCGTAGCGGTTGGTGAACATCGTGTCCGCGTTCTCCACGCGCAGCCGCACCGGCTCGGAGACGTACTGCAGCCCCGCGTTGCGGAGGAGCGCGCCGGGAAGGAGCCCGGCCTCGCACAGGATCTGGAATCCGTTGCAGATCCCGATCACCGGGGCGCCGCGACGCGCGTGCGCCGCCACCTCGCGCATGATCGGACTGAAGCGCGCGATCGCGCCGGCGCGCAGGTAATCACCGTAGCTGAATCCCCCGGGGAGCAGGAGCACGTCCGCGCCCTCGAGGTCGTGCGACTTGTGCCAGAGGTACGTGGCCGTCTCCCCCAGCACGTCGGCGACGGCGTGGTACGCATCCTCGTCGCAGTTCGAGCCGGGGAACCTGATGATGCCGAACTTCATATGCCCTCCACGCCAGCGATCTCGTAGTCCTCGGTGACCGGATTGGCGAGCAGCCGGTCGCACATCTCGCGCACC
This sequence comes from Gemmatimonadaceae bacterium, assembly GCA_036378095.1. Taxonomy (GTDB): domain Bacteria; phylum Gemmatimonadota; class Gemmatimonadetes; order Gemmatimonadales; family Gemmatimonadaceae; genus JADGGM01. The sequence goes on from DASUXC010000150.1 coordinate 71,774, forward strand.
ACGGCGCCGGCCGATGTGGCATCGGCGGCCGCCACGTCGAGGAGCACGTGGCGCCCCACGCGCGCATCGGCCACGTCGGAGAAGCCCAGCGTGTGCAGCGCCTCGGTGACCGCCTTCCCCTGCGGATCGAGAATGCCCTTGCGCGGCACGATGTGTACGGACACGCGGAACCGGCTCATTCGCCGCCCTCGCTCTCTTGGTTGAAGGATTCGTCGAAATCGGAGGCCCGACGGCCGCGCCGCCGGCGGCGTCGCTCGCGCATCGGGGTCTCGGCGAGCTCCACCGGGCGGGGCACGCCCCCCTCGGCGAACTCGTCCTCATCGTCCTCCTCGTCCAGCAACGGGTCCCCCACGGGGAGCCGGTCGAGGAGGCCCAGCAGGAACGTGCGCAGCAGCCCGTACGCCACGTAGAGCACGAGCGCCGGGAAGGCGTACGCCAGCGGGTGGATCAGCACCAGCGCGACCACGACGAGCAACACGATCGTCGCGAGCACGCTCCGCAGGTTGCGGAAGCTGATCGTCGGCATGGCCGGGTAGAGCACGTGGCTGATCATGAGGAAGCTCAGCGTGAGCATCACCGCCGGGAGCACGGTGTGCCACGGCCACGTGCCGATGAACGTCTGGGTGTACAGGTTGGTCTGGCTGAACCAGTAGTACGTGGCCAGCGTCATCCCCGCCGCGGGGCTCGGGAGCCCGTGGAAGTGCGTCTTGGCGCGCCCGCCCTGCTCGATGTTGAAGCGGGCGAGCCGCATGACGACGCAGGCGACGTACACGAAGGCGAACAGCCACGCCGGTCCCTCGTGGCTCAGCACGGCGAAGTACGTGATGAGCGCCGGCGCGACGCCGAAGCTCACGGCGTCCACCAGCGAGTCGAGCTCCACGCCGAACGCGCTCCCGGTGCGGGTGGCGCGCGCCACGCGTCCATCGAGCGCATCCATCACGCCGCCGAGCACGACGCACCACCCCGCCCACACGAAGTCCCCGCGCGCCGCCGACACGATGGCGAAGATGCCGAAGAGCAGGTTGCCGAGCGTGAAGCCGTTGGGGAGGAGCACCACGGCGCGCCGCATCGTGGGGCGGGGGATCGCTGGTCTCATTTCGGCAGCTCGGCGAGCACGGTGGTGCCGGCGGCGGGCCGGTCGCCGAGCGCGGCGAGGACGCGGGTGTCCGGCGGAACGAAGACATCCACGCGGGACCCGAAGCGGATGATCCCCATGCGGGCGCCCTGCTCGGCGTGGGCGCCCACGGTGGCGTAGTTCCGGATGCGCCGGGCGATGAGCCCGGCGATCTGCCGCACGAGCACCTTCTCCCGCCCCGTGTCGATCCCCACGGACATCTGCTCGTTCTCGAGGCTCGCCTTCTCCCGCGCGGCGTTGATGAACTTCCCGGGGTTGTAGTGGACGTAGCCCACGGTGCCGGTGACCGGGTAGCGGTTGACGTGCACGTTGAAGACGTTCATGAAGATCGAGATGCGGATCGCCCGGCCCTGGATGAACGCCGGCTCGTCCACCTCGACGATCTGCACGATGCGGCCATCGGCGGGGGAGACGACCAGGCGGTCGCCGCGCTCGCCGGTGCGCTCGGGATCGCGGAAGAAGTACGCGACCCAGATGGCGAGCAGGAGGATCACGAAGGCGAGGAGCCAGAGCCCCCACGAGCGCCGGGCGAGTGCCAGCGCGAACGCCCCCGCGGCGATCGCCGCGGCGGTGAGAATGAAGACGAGCCCTTCGCGCGCGAAGTTCACTGTGACTCCGTGAGATCGAGCTCGGCGCCGGTGAGGCGCCGGTATGCCTCGAGGTAGCGGTCGGTGGTGGCGCGCACGACATCCTCGGGGAGCGGCGGCGGCGGCGCCTCGCCGTTCCACCGGCCGGCGCGACGCTCCGCGTCGAGGTAGTCGCGCAGCGGCTGCTTGTCGAAGCTCGGCTGCGGGCCGCCCGGGCGATACGCGTCGGCGGGCCAGAAGCGCGAGCTGTCCGGGGTGAGCACCTCGTCGACGAGCAGGATGCGTCCGTCCGGGTCGCGCCCGAACTCGAACTTCGTGTCCGCGACGATGATGCCGCGCCGCTCCGCGATCTCGCTCCCACGCGCGTAGATCGCGCGCGCGAGCCGCTCGAGCTCCGCGGCGGTCCCCGCGCCCACCACCTCGCGCATCCGCGCCACGGTGATGTTCTCGTCGTGCCCCGCCTCCGCCTTCGTGGCCGGGCTGAAGATGGGTGCCGGCAGGCGCTGGCTCTCCCGAAGTCCGTCGGGGAGCGGCTCGCCGGCGAGCGTGCCGCGCGCGGCGTACTCCTTCCAGGCCGACCCCGAAATATAACCGCGCACGACGCACTCCACCGGGAACACCGTGGCGCGGCGGCAGAGCATGGCCCGCCCGGCCAGCTCCCGCCGGTGCGGCGCGAGCGCCGGCACGCGCGCCACGATCTCGGCCGTGTCGGCGCTGACCATGTGGTGCGGCACGAGGTCCGCCATCTGCTCGAACCACCAGGCGCTGATCTGCGTGAGCACCGCGCCCTTGAGCGGCACCGGCTCGCGCATCACCACGTCGAACGCGCTCACCCGGTCCGTGGCCACGAGCAGCAGGTGCTCGGCGTCCACCTCGTACAGGTCGCGCACCTTCCCGCGCCCCAGGCGGCGCAGGGGGAGGGCGCTGGCCGTCATCGTCGTCATACGCGCAGCGCCTCCCGCTCGGCGGTGGCGGCGGGGGTGCGGGCGAGGATCGGGTCGACGACGTCGCGGAGGAAGTCGTCGACCTGCGCGGGCGCGCGTCCCACGAAGTCGGCGGGGTCGGTGATGTCGCGCATCTCGGTGAGCGAGAGGTGGAACGCCGGATCGGCGGCGAGCCGCTCCAGCAGGTCGTTGTGGTCCGCGCCGTCCTTCAGGGCGCGGGCCGCGGCGATGCTGTGCCGCCGGATGATCTCGTGCGCCTCCTGGCGGTCGCCCCCCGCGCGCACGGCGCGCACGATGAGCTTCTCGGTGGCCATGAACGGCAGCTCGTCCATGATCCGCCGCCGGATGCGCGCGGGGTGCACCTCCAGGCCGCCGGCGATGTTGCCGAGCAGCACCAGGATGGCGTCGGTGGCCAGGAACATCTCGGGGATCACGAGCCGCCGGTTCGCGCTGTCGTCGAGCGTCCGCTCGAAGAACTGCACGCCGTGCGTCTGGTTCGCGTTCTCCTCGAGCGACATCACGAAGCGGGCGAGCGAGTTGATGCGCTCGGCGCGCATCGGGTTCCGCTTGTACGCCATCGCCGACGATCCGATCTGCTCGCTCTCGAACGGCTCCTCGATCTCACCGAACGACTGCAGCATGCGCACGTCGGCGGCGAACTTCGACGCGCTCGCGGCGATCCCCGCCACCACCCCGAGCACCTGCGCGTCCAGCTTGCGCGAGTACGTCTGCCCGGTCACGGGGAGCGCGCGGTCGAAGTCCATCTTCGCCACGACGAGCTGCTCCAGCCGCTTCACCTTGGCGTCGTCCCCCCCGAACAGCTCGAGAAAGCTCGCCTGCGTGCCGGTGGTCCCCTTCACGCCGCGGAGGGGGAGGGCGGCGATGCGGTGCTCGAGGTCCGCGAGGTCGAGCACCAGGTCCTGCATCCAGAGCGTGGCGCGCTTCCCGACGGTGGTGAGCTGCGCCGGCTGCAGGTGCGTGTACGCCAGCGTGGGCTCGTCCCGCCACAGGCGGGCGAACACGGCGAGGGCGCGCAGCGCATCGACCACCTTGTCGCGCAGCAGCTCCATGCCGCGGCGCATGAGGATGAGGTCCGCGTTGTCGGTGACGAACGCGCTCGTCGCCCCGAGGTGAATGATCGGCCTGGCGAGCGGGGCCACGTCGCCGAAGGCGTGCACGTGCGCCATCACGTCGTGCCGGAAGCGCCGCTCGAACGCGGCCACGGTCTCGAAGTCGATGTCGTCGAGGTGGGCGCGCATCTGCGCCAGCGCCTCGTCGGTGATCCCCGACACACCGAGCTCGCGCTCCGCCTCGGCGAGCGCGAGCCAGAGCCGGCGCCACAGCGCGTGTCGCTGCTGCGGCGACCAGAGCTCGAGCATCGCGCGGGAGGCGTAGCGCTCGGCGAGCGGGGAGGAATATCGGGCCTGCCCGGTCATTTGATCATGAAGTCGGTGAAGTAGATCCGGCCGCCCCGCTCGAAGAACATGCGGATCATGCCGCGGTCCGCGAAAGCGTCGAGCGCCTTCGCCACGTCCTGCGCATCGTCGATCGACGCCCGATTGATCTGCACGATGACATCCCCCTTCTCGATCCCGATGTCGTCGGCCACGCGCTGGCTCACGTTGTAGATGAGCGCTCCGTGCTGGCTGCGGATGCCGCGCTCCGCCCGGATCGCCGGCGTGAGCGTCACGACCTCCAGCTCCTTCAAGACCTGCACCTTCGGCGCGCTCACCTCGGGAAGATCGGCCACCGTGACCTTCACCGGGAACTCGCGCGAGCCGCGGCGCACGAGCAGCGGCACCTGCGTACCCACGCGCAGGTCGAGCAGCTCGGCCTCCCAGTCGAACGGATTGCGCAGCACGCGGTCACCCGAGCGCACCAGCTTGTCGCCGGGGCGGAGTCCGGCCTGCGCCGCCGGCGAGCCCGGCACCACGGAGCGGATCACCACTCCCGACCGGAGCGCCTCCCGCGGGTTCTGCGTGTCGGGCAGCTCCAGCTTCACGCCGATCCACGGGCGGCGGATCTGGCCGTGCAGCAGGAGGTCGTCGGTCACGTGCTTCACGCGGTCGATCGGGATGGCGAAGCCGAGCCCGACGGAGCCGCCCGTGGGCGTGTAGATCGAGCTGTTCATCCCGATCACCTCGCCGAGCGCGTTCACGAGCGGCCCGCCCGAGTTCCCCGGGTTGATCGCCGCATCGGTCTGGATCATGTCCACGTACGTGGCGTTCCCTTCCGAGCGCGCGGCGAGGTTGCGCCCCGTGCCGCTGATCACGCCGGTGGTGACGCTCGGCTCCGAGTTGCCGAGCAGGAAGCCGTACGGGTTGCCGATGGCGATCGCCCACTCGCCGATGAGCAGGTTGTCCGAGCTGCCGAGGGTGGCCACGGGGAGCCCCTTGGCGGGAATCTTCAGGACCGCGATGTCGTTGATCTCGTCCTTGCCGAGGAGCTTGGCCGGATACGTGGTGCCGTCGCGCAGCGCGACGGAGATCGTGTTCGCATCGGCGATCACGTGCGCGTTGGTGACGATCACGCCATCGGCGCGCACGACGAAGCCGGAGCCGAGGCCGGGGAGCACGCGGTCGCCGCCCCGGCCGAAGAACTGCTCGAAGGGATCGGTGGTGTGCTGGACGACCTCCGTCTGCACGGTGACCACCGCGGGGGACACCTTGGCCACGGCATCGGTGATGACCGTGCGGCGGCGCGGGTCCACCGGCGAGGGCGTTCGCGAGGGGCGCGTCGCCGCCTCGGCGACGGAGACGGTGAGGGTGCCGGACGAATCCGGGGACGAGCCGCCGCACCCGAGTGCGGCGGCCAGCAGAACGAGCGTGTATCGTTTCATGATGAGCGTCAGAGGCCCGGGCGCGGCTTCGTGTGGCGCTTGCTCCAGTCGCTCAGGAACTGGTCGAGTCCCACATCGGTGAGCGGGTGGAGCAGGAGCGCGCGCAGCACGGCGGGCGGCGCGGTCACCGCGTCGGCACCGAGGCGCGCGGCGTCGGCGAAGCGGCGCGGATGACGGATGGAGGAAGCGATGATCTCGCAATCGAGCGAGAAGCGATCGAAGATGGCGCGGGCGTCGGCGACCACGGCGGCACCGTCGGCGCCGATGTCGTCGAGGCGCCCCACGTGCGGGCTCACGAAGGCGGCGCCCGCCTTCGCCGCGAGGAGCGCCTGCGCGGCGCTGAAGACGAGCGTCATGTCCACGCGCACCCCTTCGGCCGAGAGGCGGCGCGTGGCCACGAGCCCTTCCTCGATCATCGGGATCTCCGGCACGACGTTGTCGGCCAGGCGCGCGAGCTCCTTGGCCTCGCGGTAGATCCCCTCGGCATCCACGGCCATCACCTGCGCCGTGACCGGGCCGCGAACGAGGCCCGCGATGGCGGCGAGATGGGCGCGGTGGTCCCCATCGGACAGCTCGTGGGCGAGCAGCGTGGGATTGGTCGTCACACCGTCGACGATGCCGAGGCTCTGCGCCCACTGCACCTCGGCGAGATTGGCGCTGTCGAGAAAGAGTCTCATGCCCCCGTCAGGTAGAGGTCGCTCGGGTAGCGGACGGCATCCAGGAAGAGCCCCTGCGGCGGCGCCGGGGCGGAGGTCCCGCCGTTGTCGGCCGCGCCGAGCAGCGTCGCGATGCTCCGCGCATCGCGACGCCCGGTGGCGGCATCGACCATGGTTCCGATGAGCAACCTCACCATGTGGTGCAGAAAGCGGTTCGCCTCGATCTCGAACACCAGCCCGCCCGGACGCTCGCGCCACGTCGCCTCGATCACGCGGCAGCGGTGATCATCGTGGGCCGGCGCGGTGCCCCGCACGGCGAACGCCCGGAAGCAGTGTTCGCCCACGAGCAGCGCGGCGCTCGCGTCGAGCACGCCGCGATCCAGCTCGCGCCCGCCCCCCAACGCCCACTCCCACCGCCGGCGGAACGGCGAGCGCGATTCGTCGTCCGTGCCGATGTGATACGCGTAGCGTCGCGACGTGGCGTCGTAGCGCGCGTGGAACTCGGGACGCATCGCGTGCGCCGCGGCAACCCAGACGTCGTCGGGGAGCACCGCGTTCAGCGCGCGGCGCAGCTCGGACGGCGTCCACCGCTCGGCCACTCGAACCCCCACCGCCTGCCCACGCGCGTGCACCCCCGCGTCCGTACGCCCCGATCCGAGCGCCGCCACCGGCTTCGCCGAGAGCCGCGCGAGCGCCGCCTCGAGCACCCCCTGCACGGTGCGTCGCGCGGGCTGTCGCTGCCACCCCGCGAACGCCGCGCCATCGTAGTGCAGCACGAGCTGCACGGTGCGCTCAAGCATCACCCGGAACTTACCCCGGCACCCTTCCGTGTCAAGCAAGGTGGGGCGGCCGAACCGATTGACAGTACGATACCTACGCCTCTACATTCACACTCCCTCGTTGTGCCCATCCATCCGGCGTTCACCCGTTCCCGTGCCTCCTCGCACCCTCGCCTCGCTCGCCCACGCCCTGGGCGCGGCCTCCGATCTCGACGCCGCCCTGGTGGCGCTCGGCGAGGCGCTCGCGGAGGTGGACCGATCGGCGCACCTCGCGCTGCTCGGCTACGATGCGCGCCGGCAGATGCTGCGCGACAAGCTCACCCCGGATGGCAGCCGCGTCGCCCGCGCGCGCATCGACACCACCTTCGATCACCTTCCGGCGCGCATCCGCGCGCAGATCTCCGCCGGGGGCGCGTTCGCCGACGTCGGTGACGAGTCGGACGAGTACGCGCGGATGTTCAGCCTGGAGACGGCGCTCGGCGAGGAAGGGCTGCTCGCGCTCCGCGGCATCCCCACCGACGGGCACCTCTCCGCCGTGATCGCGCTCTACGAGCCGCGCCGCTTCTTCGGCACGCGCGTCATGGAGCGCTTCTCCCCGTACGTCGCCCTCTTCGAGCTCGCCTACGCCCGCTTCGCCGAACGCGAGGCGCGCAACGAGGCCGTGCGGACCCTCGAGGACGTCACGCAGCGCGTGCACGGCGAGTACGTGAAGCACCTCGCCGCCCTCGAGCAGGAGCTCGCCAGCGCGCGCAACACGCCGCTCTCCAACGAGCCGGTGATCTCCCACGAGCGCCTGCTCGCCCTCGAGTCCGAGGCCGCGCGCGCCCGCGAGGAGGCGCGGCGCGCCACCCGCCGCGCCGACGCCGTCGAGGGGCAGGTGACGGCCGCCGTGGGACAGCTCGAGCAGGCGCACGTCGAGCTGCACCGCCGCAGCGAGGCACTCCGGCAGCGCACGCGCACGCTCTACCTCATCGACCGCGTCCTCTCCCTGGACGCCACCACCGCCGATCCCCGGCAGCTCGCCGACGGGCTGCTCGCCCTGGTCGGCGACGACATGCAGGCGCAGCGCTGCTCGCTCATGCTCCGCGTCCCCGACACGCGCGACCTCTACATCGCCGCCGCCAAGGGCTTGGCGCCGGAGATCATCGAGGGGCAGCGGACGCCGATCGGCAAGGGCGTGGCGGGAAAGGTGGCGGCGAGCCGGCAGCCGCTCCTCGTCACCGACGTCGTGGAGGCGCGCGGGCACCCGCTGCTCGGCGACGAGTACTTCACCTCCGGCTCCTTCATCAGCTTCCCCCTCGTGTACCACGGCGACCTGGTGGGGGTGGTGAACCTCACCAACCGCGCGCAGCGCGGCGTGTTCGTGGAGGAAGACGTGGAGCGCGTGCGCCTGCTCGCGCTCGTGATCTCGCTCATCGCGTCGCACGCCGCGCTCCCGGAGCGACTGCTCGAGACGATCGGTGTCCGCTGAGGCGCTCACCCTCGCCATCCGCCGCCTGGCGGCGGGCGGCTCCCTCACCGCGGACGAGACGGCGGCGGCGTTCGACGTGATCATGCGCGGCGAGGCGACGAACGCGCAGGTGGCGGCCGTGCTCATGGCGCTGCGCGTGAAGGGGGAGACGCCGGAGGAGGTGGCCGGCGGAGCGCGCGCACTCCGGCGAGCGATGGTGCACCTCCCGGCCGACGCGCCGGAGATGCTCGTGGACACGTGCGGGACGGGCGGCGGCACGGTGCCGTCGTTCAACATCTCCACCGCGGCGGCGCTCGTCGCCGCCGGCGCGGGGGTGCGGATCGCCAAGCACGGCAACCGCTCCTTCTCCACGCGCTGCGGGAGCGCCGACGTGCTCGAGGCGCTCGGCGTGCGCATCGAGATGCCGGTGGACGGCATGCGGCGCACGCTGGAGCAGGCGGGCATCGTGTTCATGTTCGCGCCGCTCATGCACCCGGCGATCCGGCACGTGGGGCCGGTGCGGAGCGAGCTCGCGATCGGCACGATGATGAACGTGCTCGGCCCGCTCGCGAACCCCGCGTCGGCGGGGCGGCAGGTGGTCGGCGTCGCCGAGGCGCACCGGGTGCCGCTGCTCGCCGGCGCGCTGGCGGCGCTGGGGAGCGTGCACGCGCTCGTCGTGCACGGCGAGCCGGGAATGGACGAGGTCTCGCCGCTCGGCTGCACCCGCGTGTGCGAGGTGCGGAGCGGGGACGTGCGCGAGTGGGAGATCGATCCGCGCCGGTACGGGCTCGTGGCGGCGAGCGCCGCGGAGCTGGCCGGCGGAGCGCCGGAGGAGAACGCCCGGGTGATCGTGGCGGTGCTGGAGGGGCGGCGGCGGGATGGAGCGCGCGCCGCGGTGCTCCTGAACGCGGCGGCGGCGATCTACGTGAGCGGCGCCGGGATGGACTACGAGCGGGCGCTCGAGAGCGCCACGCGCTCGCTCGACGAGGGAAAGGCGCTGGAGGCGCTCGAGCGGCTGCGACGCGCCACGGCGTGAGCGGGCATCACGAGGGCCCGGCCCGCCGCGTCCGGCGCGACGCGAGCCGCTCAGTAGCGCCGCAGCACGCCGACCACCACGCCCTGGATCGTGACGTCGTTCTCGTGAACGTACAGCGGCGCCATGGTCTCGTTCGCCGGCTGCAGGCGGATGCGCCCGTCGCGCTCGCGGTAGAACTTCTTCACCGTGGCGGCGCTGTTGTCCACCAGGGCGATGACCGTCTCGCCGTTGTCCGCGGCGCGACGCTCGTTGATCACCACGAAGTCGCCGTCGCGGATCTGCTCGTCGACCATCGAGTTCCCGCGGACGCGGAGCACGAAGTGGTTGCCGCCGCGGCGGATGAACGACTCGGGAACGGAGATCGTCTCGTTCGACTCGAGCGCCTCGATGGGCATGCCGGCGGCGACGCTCCCGAGCAGCGGAAGCTCGACCGCTCGCGGGTACGCCTCGGAGGGGAGGATCTCGATCGCGCGGCTCTCGTTGTACGCGCGGCGGATGTACCCCTTCCGCTCGAGGTTGCTCAGATGCTCGTGGACCGTGGCGAGCGAATTATAGTTGAACTGGCGGGCTATCTCCTCGAAGCTGGGCGCGTACCCGTTCTCCTCCGAGTAGGTGCCGAGGTAGCTGAGGATCTCCCGCTGTCGTTTCGTGAGCGCCATGCGTCGCCCTCGTGAGAGGTGTGATGGGGAACGGATGAACCTGGTTCGCTCCCGAAAATTCTCCGAATGACACTATAGCCGAAGATCGACCGAAGTGCAAGTTTTTGATACCTGGACCCCTCCGGGGGGCGTGCTCGGACGCATCGTGGCGCGCGCCAATGAGCGCGCCGCGGCCGCGCGCTCGAGCCCGGCGGCCGTGGCCGCGCTCGAGCGCACGGCCGCCGGTGCCCCCATCCCCCCCTCCTTCAAGGACGCGCTACGCCGTGCGGACGTCGCGGTCGTGGCCGAGGTGAAGCGGCGCTCGCCGTCCAAGGGGGAGATCAACCGGGCGCTGTCGGCACCCGCGCAGGCCGCCGCGTACGCCGGCGGAGGCGCGTCGGCGATCTCGGTCCTCACCGAGCCCGACGACTTCGGCGGCTCGCTCGACGACCTGCGCGCGGCGAGGGCGGCGGTGTCCGTCCCCCTCCTCCGGAAGGACTTCATCGTGGATGAGGTGCAGCTTCTCGAGGCGCGCGCCGCCGGCGCCTCCGCCGTGCTCCTCATCGCCCGCGCCATCTCGCCCTCGGTGCTCGAGCGGCTCGCCGCGTTCGCCCTCGGGCTCTCGCTCGACGCGCTCATCGAGGTGCGCGACGAGGCGGAGCTGGACCGCGCGCTCGCCGCGGGGACGGGGGTGGTGGGGGTGAACAGCCGCGATCTCGAGACGCTGGCCATCGATCCAGCGGTGAGCGAGCGGCTGGTCCCGCGCATCCCCGGCGCGTGCGTCGCGCTCTGGGAGAGCGGCGTGCGCGATGTGGACGGCGTGCGGCGCGCCGCTCGCTCGGGCGCGGACGCCGTGCTCGTGGGCTCGGTGCTCTCCGGCTCCGTCGATCCCCGCGCCGCCGTGCGCGCGCTCGTCGGCGTGCCGAAGGTGGCGCGTGGTTGAGATCAAGTTCTGCGGACTCACGCGCCCCGAAGACGCCGCTCGCGTCGCCGCGCTCGGCGGCGCGTACGCCGGGGTGATCTTCGCCGGCGGGCCGCGCTGCCTCGAGCCGGCGCGTGCCGCGCGAGTGCTCGACGCGGTCGAGGCGCCGGTGCGGCGCGTGGGCGTGTTCGGCGCGACGCCCGCGGCGGAGATCGCCCGCATCGCGCGCGCGCTGGCGCTCGACGTCGTGCAGCTCCACGCGGAGCCCGACGCGTCGGTGGTGCGCCAGGTGGCCGGCGAGACCGGGTGCGCGGTCTGGGGTGTGGTGCGGATCGGCGCCGCGGTGCCGCCGGCGCTCGCCGCGCTCGACGGTGTGGCGGATGCCATCGTTCTGGATGTCCTCGTAGCAGGGGGGCTGGGCGGCAGCGGGCGGACGTTCGATTGGAAGTTGCTCACGGCCGACGCTCGTCCTCGCCGCTCGCGCGTGGTGGCGGCGGGCGGGCTCTCGTCCGATAATGTACAGGCCGCCATCTCCGCGCTCGCGCCGGACGTGGTGGATGTGTCGTCGGGCGTGGAGCGCGCGCCCGGGGTGAAGGATCACGACCGCATGCGCGCGTTCGCCGACGCGGTGCGGCGCCATTCGATGGAGCGATGACGACAGTGCAGCAGGCGCGCGACCGGTTCGGGGCGTTCGGCGGGCGGTACGTGCCCGAGACGCTCATCCCGGCGCTCGAGGAGCTCGAGCAGGCGTTCGACCAGGCGATGGCCGATCCGGCGTTCATCGCGGAGCTGGATGATTTGCTTCGCACCTACGTGGGTCGTCCTTCTCCGTTGAGCACCGCGCCGCGCTTCTCGGAGCTGGTGGGGACTCCGGTGTACCTCAAGCGCGAGGACCTCAACCACACCGGCGCGCACAAGATCAACAACACCGTGGGGCAGGCGCTGCTCGCCCGCCGCATGGGGAAGCGGCGCATCATCGCCGAGACCGGAGCGGGGCAGCACGGCGTGGCCACGGCGACCGTGTGCGCGCGCTTCGGGTTCGAGTGCGTCGTCTACATGGGTGAGGAGGACATGCGGCGCCAGGCGCTGAACGTCTTCCGCATGCGGCTTCTGGGCGCGGAGGTGCGTGCCGTCACCGCGGGCACGCGCACCCTCAAGGATGCGACGAGCGAGGCGATCCGCGACTGGGTGAGCACCGTCACCGACAGCCATTACATCATCGGATCGGTGGTGGGACCGGCGCCGTATCCGCGGATGGTGCGCGAGTTCCAGGCGGTGATCGGGCGCGAGGCGCGAGAGCAGATGCTGGAGCGCACCGGCCGGCTGCCGTCCACCGTGGTGGCGTGCGTGGGAGGCGGGTCGAACGCCATGGGGATCTTTCACCCGTTCGTGGGCGACCGGGAGGTGGAGCTCGTGGGCGTGGAGGCGGCGGGATCGGGGCTGGAAAGCGGGCGGCACTCGGCGTCCCTGTCGCGCGGGACGCCGGGCGTGCTGCACGGCGCGCTCAGCTACCTGCTGCAGGACGAGCACGGGCAGGTGCACCCCGCGCATTCCGTGTCCGCGGGGCTCGACTACCCGGGCGTGGGACCGGAGCATTCGTACCTGAAGGACACCGGGCGCGCGCGCTACGTGTCCGTCACCGATGAGCAGGCGTTGCAGGGATTCGAGATGCTGAGCAAGCTGGAAGGAATCATCCCCGCCCTCGAGACGGCCCACGCCGTGTCGTGGATCGCCTCGGAGCGCGGCCGCTGGCGCGACGGCGCGAGCGTGCTCCTGTGCGTGAGCGGGCGCGGCGACAAGGATGTCGTGCAGGTCAGCGAGCTGCGCGCCGCCGCCCCGTGAGCGTGTCCCTCCCCACGTCCACCCCCATCGCCGCGGAGGCGAGCGAGCTTCCGGACGCGCCGGTGTCGCCGCAGCTCATCGAGGAGCTGCTGCGTCACTTCGCCCGCGCCATCAAGACGCATCAGCTCTACCTGCCGAACAACCCGATCTACCAGCGGGCGATCGAGAACCTGCGCGGCGCCTTCGCGGCCATCTGGCCCTCCATCGGCGAGGTCGTGCTGCAGATCTCGGAGAGCGAGTTCCGCTGGCTGGGCCGGAGCGTCCTGCACGAGCCCTCCCGCGCCGACAGCCTCCCGTGGGTGTTCTACAAGGACGGGATTCGCGAGCTGACGTTCATGCAGGGCGTCGAGGGTGAGGAGCTGGTCGTCCTGCTCGACATCCTGCAGCGCGTGCGCAAGACCTCGCCCGAGGAGGACGACCTGCTCACGCTCCTCTGGGAGCAGGAGTTCGCCTACCTGCGCTACCGCTTCATCGACATCTCGATGGACACGGCGGCGATCCCGCAGGCGAGCGAGGCGGCGGCCGAGTCGCGCACGATCCCGCTCGTCGAGGTGCGCCACGAGGTGGAGGAGGAGCAGCAGGAGGCCGACCGCCCCGGCTTCGTGCGGCTCGAGGAGATGGACGGCACGCTCTACTTTCTCGATGAGCAGGAGATCGAGTACCTGCGCGCCGAGGTGCACAAGGAGCAGAGCGCCGACCTGCGCCGCAACGTGCTCGCCATCCTCCTCGACATCTTCGAGGTGCAGGGCACCGCGGCGGTGCGGACCGAGGTGGTCGGCATCTTCGAGCACCTGCTGCTGCACCTGCTCGCCGCCGCCGACTACGCGGCGGTGGCGTACCTGCTGCGCGAGGCGGTCGCGATCCGCGAGCGGCTCCCCGACCTGTCCCCCGAGGCGCGCGAGCGGCTGGCGCGGCTCCCGGAGGGGCTGAGCGGCCCGACGGTGCTCCCGCAGCTGCTCCAGGCGCTCGACGACGCGCAGACGATCCCGCCGCAGGAGGATCTGGATGCGCTGTTCCAGCAGCTCCTCCCCTCCACCCTCGGCACGGTGCTGGGCTGGCTCAAGCAGGCGCAGAACCGGGAGCTGCGCACGGCGCTCGAGCGCACCGCGGCGCGGATGGCGTCGGTGAACACCGCGGAGCTGATCCGGCTGATCGCCGCGGAGGACGTGACGGTGGCGCTGGAGGCGATGCGGCGCGCCGCGGAGCTCAAGACGGCGGCGGCGGTGGCGCCGCTGGCGAAGGTGCTCGCCTCGGGCCCGCTCGAGGCGCGACAGGGGGCGGCGCAGGCGCTCACGGAGATCGCCTCGCCCGGCGCCATGCGCGCGCTCGAGGCGGCGCTCGACGATGCCGACCGCGACGTCCGCGTGACGGCCGTGCGCGCGCTCGGCGCGCGCGGCCACCGCGCGGCGCTCCCCAAGGTGGAGGCCGTGGTCACGGGGAAGGCGGTCCGGGACGCGGATCTCACCGAGAAGATGGCCTACTTCGAGGCGTACGCGCTCCTCGCCGGCTCGACGGGCATCGAGCAGCTCGACGGGCTGCTCAACGGACGCAGCATGCTCCTCCGCCGCCGCATCGATCCCGAGACCCGCGCCTGCGCGGCGATGGCGCTCGGCCGGATCGGCAGCGAGGCCGCGCTCGCGGCGCTCCGGCGCGCCTCGGACGACAAGGACGTGCGCGTGCGCAGCGCGATCAACCGCGCGCTGCGCGGAGGTGCCGCATGACCGCGCCGACCATGCGCGCGCCGACCACGCCGCACCCGCCGGCGATCGAGGAGCGCGGCAGCGATGGCTACGTGCGCAAGGTGGGGCGCGAGCTGCTGCTCGCCATCTACGGCGCGCTCCGCACGGTGAAGCTCTACCCCCCCGACAATCCCGTCGTGCAGAAGACGCTCGACGAGATCGCGCGCATCGCCACGGACTTCCTCCGGCGCGAGCGCGAGCTGGAGGTGCGCGTCTCGGGCGAGTTCATCTTCATCAACGCCACGCGGCTCCGGCTCGACCTCGACAACTACGCGAGCTTCAGCCGCATCATCTCGGTGTTCCGCGAGGCGGGGGTGGGGCTGTGCCGGGTGCTCGAGAGCTCGGCGGCGCGCGACTGGATCGTGTTCCTCTCCCTCCTCCAGTCGCCCCCGTCCGGGGAGCCCGATGACCGGGCGCGCGCGCTCGCCGAGAAGCTCGCGGCGGCCGGCATCACGGTGTTCGAGATCGGCCCGCCGTCGCAGGTGGACGACGAGGACCAGGAGAAGGCGCGCGAGGCCGCGAAGCGCACGTACGCGCAGTCCGTGACGGTGACGCGGGAGGTCATCGCCTCGGTGCGCATGGGGAAGAGCCCGAACATCAAGAAGATCAAGCGGGTGGTGCAGGGGATCGTGGACCAGATCCTCAACGAAGACACCTCGCTGCTCGGGCTCACCACCCTCCGCGACTACGACGAGTACACGTTCACCCACAGCGTGAACGTGTGCATCTTCTCCGTCGCCCTCGGGCGCAAGCTCGGGCTCACGCGGCTGCAGCTCTACGATCTCGGGGTGGGCGCGCTCATGCACGACATCGGCAAGGCGCGCGTGCCGCTCGACATCATCAACAAGGCGGGCGGGCTCACCGACGACGAGTGGCGCACCGTGTGCGCCCATCCGTGGATGGGCGTCCTCCAGCTCTTCCAGATGCGCGGGCAGAACGAGATCCCGTACCGCGCCATGATCGTGGCGTTCGAGCACCACAAGAAGACCGATCTCACCGGCTACCCGAAGCACGTGCGGCCGCGCGAGATGAGCATCTACAGCAAGATCGTGGCGGTGGCCGACAGCTTCGACGCCGCGACCTCGCGGCGCAGCTACCAGACCACGCCGCTCACCCCCGCCGACGTGCTGCAGGAGATGCGGGTGAATCCGCGCCGCGGGATGGACCAGGTGGTGGTGAAGGCGTTCATGAGCCTCGTCGGCCACTATCCCGTGGGCACGCTGGTCGTGCTCGACACCTTCGAGCTCGCGCTCGTGCACGCCCCCAGCCCCGAGCCGGCGGCGATCTCGCGTCCGATGGTGCGGATCATCAGCGACGACCGCGGCAACGTGCTGTTCCCCGGCGTGCTGGCCGACCTGACCGAGCGCGACCCCTCCGGCGGATTCCGCCGCACCATCATCAAGGTTGCAGATCCCGATCGTTATGGCATCCGCGTCGGCGACTACTTCGTCTGAGCCCATCGCCACCCGCTTCGCCGCGCTCCGCGCCGGCGGCGCCAGGGCGCTCGTCGTCTACATCACCGCCGGGCACCCGGATGCGGCGCGCTCGCTCGAGCTGCTCGCCGCGGTCACGGAGAGCGGCGCCGACGTCGTCGAGCTCGGCGTCCCGTTCTCCGATCCACTGGCCGATGGCCCGATCATCCAGGCCAGCTCGCAGCGGGCGCTCGAGGGGGGGATGAGCTTCGATGGCGCGCTCGAGCTGGTCGCCCGCGCGCGCGTGCGCGCGCCGGTGGTGCTGTTCACGTACCTCAATCCGCTGCTCGCCGCGGGCGACGACGCGCTCGATCGCGCGGCGGCCGCCGGCGCGCGCGGGCTGCTCGTGACGGACCTGCCGGTGGGCGCCGACCCGGAGATCGAGGCGCGGCTGGGATCCGGGCCGCTCGACTACATCCGCCTCGTCGCGCCGACCACCCCCGAGGCGCGGATGGCGGAGATCGCGAGGCACGGGAGCGGCTTCGTGTACCTGATCAGCCGCCTCGGCGTGACCGGCGTGCGCGAGGACGTCCCGCGCGAGCTGCCGGCCACGGTGGCGCGGCTGCGCGCCGCGACGACGCTCCCCATCTGCGTGGGATTCGGGATCTCCCGCCCCGACCAGGCGGCCGCGGTGAGCCGCCTGGCCGATGGCGTGGTGGTGGGGAGCGCGGTGGTGCGGGCGGCGGAGGAGAGCGTGGAGCGCGCCGCGGCGCTCGTGCGCGCGATGCGCGAGGCGATCAACGCCGCTCCTTGAGGCGGCGGATGGCCGCCGGATCCGGACGCACGAACACCGTCTCCGCCCGCTGCACGAGGACGAGCCCCGGAGCGCCCCCCCGCGGCTTGCGCACGTACTTGCGCCGCGTCCAGTCCACGGGCACCACGGTGGAGCCGCGCGAGCGCGAGTGCCAGGCGGCGAGCAGCGCGGCCTCCTCCAGGTCGCGCGCCGGGGGCGTCTCCGCGCGCGACCAGCGCAGCACCACGTGCGCCCCCGCCGCGTCGCGCGCGTGCAGCCACACGTCCTCGGGCGACGCGGCGTGGAAGGTGAGCGCGTCGTTGGCCTTCGCGCCGCGCCCCACCAAGATCTCGAGCCCGCCTGACGACTGGAACGCGCGGTAGGGGAGCGCGCCCGCGCCGTCGCCTCGCCGGCCGCCCGACGCCGCCTCCGCGGGCGCCGCGTCGGGCTCCTCGCCGCGCTGCTCGAGCCGGGTGATCCGCGCGGGGAGTCGCTCGAGCGCGCGCTCCATCGAGCGGACGGTGGCGTACACCCGCTCCGCCGCGGCGACCGCCGACTCGCCGGGGAGCGGGCGCGGCGACACCGCCTCGCGGGCGCCCGATGGCAGCGCCACCGATTCGGGAGCGGGGGCGTCGCCGAGCGCCATGAGCGCGTCGGCCACCGCGCGAAGGCGCGGCGCGGCGCGGGCGCGCTCCAGCTCGCGCCGCATGCGCTCGATCGCCCGCGCGTTGCGCGATGCCGAGGGCGCGCCGGGCGGCGCGCTCTCCGCCGGGGGCGCCGATGCGGCCGGCGCGATGAGCGACGCCGCGGGGCGCGCGCCGTCGCACATCGGGAAGGGAAGCAGCCGGTCGCCGCACCACGCCGGTCGCGCCGGCCCGTCGCCGGCGAGCTCGCGGTACCGCTCCTCCGCGCACGAGGGCTCGGCCGCGAGCCACGCCGCCACCGCCGGGCTCATCCAGCGAAAGCGGAGCATGGCGTCCAGCGCACCCGCCGCGACGGCGCGCTCGATCTCCCCGGGCTCGGCGAGCGGCCTGGGCCGCGCCGGAGGGGGGAGCCGGCCGCCCACCGCCGCCAGGCGGGTGCCCCCCGCGTCCCGCAGCAGGGCGCCGCGCGCCGTCGGGAGCGCGCTGATCTCCAGCCACGCGCGGCGCTCCGCGGAGCCGCGGAACTTTCCCGGGCGCGCGAGCTCGATCACGAGCCGCCGATCGTCTTCGGGGGCGCACACGCCGCGCACGATCCACCCCTGCATCACGCCACCGGCGCGCAGCGGGGGCGGGGGCGCCTCGCGAACCGGAACCTCGAGGTCGGCCAGGTCGAAGCACACGGGCGCGCTCCCCTCCACGGCGAGCGACACGATGCGCCGGTCGCGGTCCAGCGCCCCGCCGCTCACGCGCCCCTCTCGCCAGCGCGCGTCCAGCTCGCGCGCCAGATGGCGCGCGGTCAGGCTGTCCACGGCAGGATGGTGTTTGACACGCGCGCACGATGCCCGTACGTTCCGCCCCTGTCAACGGATGCGCGACATCGCCTACATCGCGCTCGGCTCCAACATCGGTGACCGGGCCGCCCACCTCGAACGGGCGCGCGCCGCGCTCGCGGCGCTTCCCCGGACCCGGCTCCTCCGCGCATCTTCCGTGGAGGAGACGGCGCCCCTGGGCAACGTGCCCCAGGATCCGTATCTCAACCAGATGGTCGCGCTGGAGACCGCCCTCACCCCGCGCGAGCTGCTCGAGGCGCTGCACCGGATCGAGCGCGACGCGGGACGGGTGCGCACGGTGCGCTGGGGGCCGAGAACGCTCGACCTCGACATCGTGATGTTCGACGACCAACGGGTGGACGAGCCCGATCTGATGGTGCCACACCCGGAGCTGCCGCACCGGGACTTCTGGCAGCGGGAGCTGGCCGAACTCAAGGGGAACGGATGAGCAGCGCGAGTACGCAGGCGGTGAAGCGGATGACGGTGCGCGAGTTCGTCTCGCGCAAGCGGAGCGGGACGAAGCTGGTGGTCGTCACGGCGTACGATGCCCTGTTCGGTCGGCTCGTGGACGAGAGCGGCGTGGACGCCGTCCTCGTGGGCGACTCGCTGGCCAACGTGGTGGCGGGGAGGGAGACCACGCTCCCCGTCACGCTCGACGACATGATCTATCACGCGCGCGCCGCGCGCCGCGGCGTGTCGCGCGCGCTCCTGCTCGTGGACATGCCCTTTCTCACCTACCAGGTGAGCGTGGAACGCGCCCTGCTCAACTGCGGCCGCGTGATGCAGGAGAGCGAGGCGCAGGGCGTGAAGCTCGAGGGCGCGAGCGCCGAGGTGCTGCGCGCGGTGCGCGCCGTCACCGGCGTGGGCATCCCGGTCATGGGGCACCTCGGCTTCACCCCGCAGTCGGAGCACGGACTCGGCGGCGCCCGGGTACAGGGACGCGAGCCCGACGTCGCGGCGCGGCTGCTCGACGAGGCACGCCGCCTCGAGGACGCGGGCGCCTTCGCGATCGTGCTCGAGCTGGTCCCCGCCACGCTGGCGGCCGAGATCACGGCCGCGGTGTCCATCCCGACCATCGGCATCGGCGCCGGCCGGTCGTGCGACGGCCAGGTGCTCGTGCTCCACGATCTTCTCGGTCTCAACGACCGATTCACGCCGAAATTCCTCAAGCGCTACGCGTCGCTCGCCGACGAGGTGCGCGGCGCCGTCTCCCGGTTCCGGGACGACGTGCGCGAAGGACGCTATCCCGATGACGACCATAGCTTCTAGCATGCAGACGATCGATCGGATCTCGGCCCTGCGCTCCGCGCTGGCCGAGCCGAGACGGCGCGGCATCCCGGTGGCCCTCGTGCCCACGATGGGCTCGCTGCACGAGGGGCACCTCCGCCTCGTGGACGAGGCGCGCCGCCTGGCGGGGGTGGTGGTGCTCAGCCTCTTCGTGAACCCGATGCAGTTCGGGCCGCACGAGGACTTCGCCCGCTACCCCCGCGACCCCGACGGCGATGCCCGCAAGGCCGAGCGCCGCGGCGTGGACATCCTCTTCGCCCCCGCCGTGGACGAGATGTATCCGCCCGGCGAGCGCACGGTGATCGTCACGCCGCTCGCCCTCGCCGACCGGTGGGAGGGGGCGGCGCGGCCCGGACACTTCACCGGCGTGCTGACCGTCGTCGCCAAGCTGTTCAACATCGTGCAGCCGCAGGTGGCGGTGTTCGGGCAGAAGGACATCCAGCAGGCGACGCTCATCCGCGCCATGGCGCGCGAGCTCGACATGCCCGTGAAGGTCGTCGTCGCGCCGACGGTGCGCGACGCCGATGGGCTGGCGCTCTCCAGCCGCAACGTGTACCTCACGCCGGAGAGCCGGCGCCGCGCCCTGGTGCTCCCGCGAACGCTCCGCTCGATCGCCAGCGCGTTCGATGCCGGGCAGTACGATGCGGTCGTGCTCGAGCAGCTCGGGTGGGAGACGCTGGCCACCGAGCCGGACGTGCAGGTCGACTATCTCGCCATCGTCGATCCGGTCAAGCTCGAGCCGGTGGCCGTGGCCGAGCAGGGGACGATCGTCGCCGTCGCCGCCCGCGTGGGCGGCACGCGGCTCATCGACAACGTCATCCTCGGGGAGTCGTGAGCTGGAGCGCGGTCGTCGCGGCGCTGGACGACGGCGACACGTTCCGCTCGCGCGTGAGCGTGTACCTCCACCCGCTGGCGGGGCGGCCGATCGTGTGGCACGTCGTGCGCGCCCTCGGCGAGGTGAGTCCGGCGCCGGAGGAGGTGCGCGTGCTGCATCGCGCGTCCAGCCCCATGTCGCTCCCCGACACGGCACCGGTGCCCGTGGTGGCCGAGCCCGTGGAGGATGGCGTGGAGCTGGTGTCGCTGCGCGCCGCGATCACGCCGCCGGGGCTGCGCATCCTCGTGGACGGCGCGGCGCCGCTCGTCACCCCCTCCACCTTCGCGCGCCTGCTGCGCGCCGGCGAGGGCGGCGTGGCCGCGCTCCCCGACCGGCGCGAGGAGTCGGGCTACCTGGCCGTGGGCGGGGAGGGGCCGGCGCTCGCCTCGGCGGACGACCCG
Organism: Gemmatimonadaceae bacterium; assembly: GCA_036378095.1. Classification (GTDB taxonomy): domain Bacteria; phylum Gemmatimonadota; class Gemmatimonadetes; order Gemmatimonadales; family Gemmatimonadaceae; genus JADGGM01. Next base: position 92,582 of record DASUXC010000150.1, read on the forward strand.
CGCTACCCGCAAGGCGTGCTGCGCGTGGCCGCCACCTCGGCGGACGAGCTGCTGCGCGTCACCGACCGGCACACGCTCTCCGATGCGTCCGTCGCCATGCGCGACCGTCTCGTGCGCCAGCACGAGGCCAACGGCGTGACGTTCGTGCTCCCGGCCACCACGTGGATCGACGCCGACGTGCGCATCGGCCGCGACACGGTGATCTATCCGGGCGCGGTGCTGGAGGGAGCCACGGAGATCGGGAGCGAGTGCGTCATCGGGCCGTACACGCGCATCGTCGAGGGGACCATCGGACGCGGCGTGGAGCTCAAGGGGTGGAACTACGTCGCGCGGACGAGCATCCGCAACCACGCCGTGCTGGAGCCGTATGTCCGACGTGGATTCGATTGACCTGCCCCCCTGGGCGCGCGTGGGCGAGCGCCGCCGCGCGCACATCGCGCGCGTGACGGCGCTGCTCGAGCAGTGGGCGGCGACGATGGAGCTGGATGCGGCCGCGCGCGCCGCCTGGCGCGACGCCGGACGGCTGCACGACGCGCTCCGCGATGCCCCGGAGGAGGAGCTGCGCGCGCTCGTGCCGGACGCGCGGCTCCCCGCGGGACTGCTGCACGGCCCGGCGGCGGCCGCCCGCCTGACGATGGACGGGGAGACGCGCGCCGATCTCCTGGAGGCGATCCGCTGGCACACCATCGGGTGTGCGGGATGGGGGCGCCTCGGGCGCGCGCTCTACATGGCGGACTTCCTCGAGCCCGGACGCGGGTTCCTGCGCGCCGATCGGGCGTACCTCGCCAGGCAGGTGCCGAACGACTTCGACGGCACCTTCCGCCAGGTGGTGCGCTGCCGGCTGGAGTGGGTGCTGCGCGAGGGGCACGAGCTGTACCCCAGCGCGGTGGAGCTGTGGAACACGGTGCGCTGATGCGGCGTGCCGGGTTGGTGCTGGCGCTGCTCGCCGCGCTCGCCGTGCTGCTCGCCGTGATCCTCCCGCGGCTGCGCATCGGCGCTCCATCCGGGGGCGAGGGGGGGGCGCTCGCGTCGCTGCATCGCGTGGACGCGCACGCCCCGGCGAACGTGCGCATCGAGGTGGAGGTGCTCAACGCCACGCGCGTGCAGGGGCTCGCCCGGCGGGCCACGTTCCACCTGCGCGATCGCGGCTTCGACGTGGTCGAGTCGGGGAACGCGCGCGAGCGGCGCGACAGCACGCTCGTGCTCGACCGGTCGGGGCACCCGGAGTGGGCGCGGCTGGTGGCGCGGGCGATGGGGGGCGCGGCGGTGGTCTCGCGCCCCGACAGCTCACGCTACGTGGACGTGACCGTGCTCATCGGCGCCTCCTGGCGGCCGCCGACCGAGCCGTTCTACCCGTAGCTGCCCGCACGCCGCGGCGATGTCCTTGCCGCGGCTCTTTCGGATCGCGACCTCCACCCCGGCGGCGCGCAGCTCGCGGGCGAACGCGACGATGCGCGGCATCGGCGTGGCGCGGAACTCGAGCGCGCCGCCAGGGTGCAGCGGGATCAGGTTCACGAACGCCCGGCACTCCCGGGCGAGCTGGGCGAGCTGGATGGCGTGCTCGGGGGCATCGTTCACGCCGCCCAGCATCACGTACTCGAACGTCACCCGCCGGTCGAACGCCTTGGCCGCCTCGATGACGTCGGCGAGCGGGTACTTGGTGTTGATCGGCATGAGCTCGCGCCGGAGCGCGTCGCTCGGGGCGTGCACCGAGATGGCGAGCCGGAACTGCTCGGGGCGCGCGCCCAGCGCCACGATCCCCGGCAGCACCCCCACCGTGGACACGGTGATGTGCCGCGCGCCGATCCCGAGCCCGCGCGGATCGTTGAGGATGGTGAGCGTGGGGTCCACCGCCTTCCAGTTCATGAGCGGCTCCCCCATCCCCATGAACACCACGTTGGTGACCTGGATCGGATCGTCGATGAGGCGCATCTCGCGAACCTGCCCGGCGATCTCCCACGTCCGGAGGTTGCGCTGGAACCCCATCCGGCCGGTGGCGCAGAACGCGCACTGGAGGGCGCACCCCGCCTGCGACGAGATGCACAGCGTGACCCGGTTCCCCTCGGGGATGGCCACCGTCTCGATCCCCTGGCCGTCGGGGAGGGCGAACAGGAACTTCTGCGTCCCGTCGCTGGAGCGCTGCCGGGCACTCACCACCAGACGGGGCATGGTGAAATGCTCGTCGAGCAGCGCGCGGAACGCCGCCGGGAGCTCGGTCATCGACGCGAAGTCGCTCGCCGGATTCGTCCACAGCCGGCGCGCCACCTGTCCGCCGCGGTAGGGAGGCTGGCCGTTGGCCACGGCGAAGTCGCGGAGCGTGCGCTCGGCGTCTTCGGGGGTGAGGTCGAGGAGATTGAGCTTTCCGGTCGGGGTTCCGGTCACGGTCGTGGCACTCGGTACGGGGAAGGCCCGCCGGCCGCGGGCGCCCATGAAATGTAACCCGCTCGGGCGTCGCGCATGGCCGATCGCGCGTCACCCGGTTAAATTCAAGCGATACATGAAGATGACCCCTGTGCAGTCGACCGGGCCGGACAGACGGCGTTCTACCGGAGCCGGTGGGTCCGCTATAACTTCAACGGTTCTCATCCGCTCACTCCGGAGCCCGCGTGCTGCTTTCTGAGCTGCTGTCGGCGGAGCGCATCAAGGTGCCGCTCGGCAGCCGCACGAAAAACGACGTCCTACGAGAGCTGGTGGAGCTCGTCGCCGATACGCGCCGTGGCGTGGACACCGAGTCCATCCTCGGCTCGGTTCGCGAGCGCGAACAAGTGCTCAGCACCGGCATCGGCGGCGGCGTCGCCATCCCGCACGGCAAGACACCGTTCGTCGACCAACTCATCCTCGCCGCGGGCGTGGCGCCCGCGCCCATCGACTTCGACGCGCTGGACGAGCGCCCGGTTCAGCTCTTCTTCCTGCTCGTCGGGCCGGAGAGCGCCGCCGGGGCGCACGTGAAGGCGCTGAGCCGGATCTCCCGCCTGCTGCGCCGGGAGCAGCTCCGGGCCGACCTCATCGCGGCCGGCTCTCCGGCCGACTTCCTGCGCATCGTTCGGGATTCGGAGGCCGCGTGAGCGCTCGACGATGGGTGCCGCCCATGGTCTGGGCGGCATTCATACTGCTTCTCACATCGCTGCCGGGCTCGAAGCTCCCGCACGTCAGTTGGCGCGAGATCGACAAGCTCGTGCACTTCCTTCTGTACGGCACGTTCGCCTGGCTGAGCACGCGCTCGCTGGGGCGGCAGCGGCCGGTCGCCCGCATCGCGCTGCTCGTGGTGCTCGGCGTGTCGCTGTTCGGCGCCGTCGACGAGTGGCATCAACAGTTCATACCTGGTCGTTCCATGGATCCTTTCGACTGGATGGCCGACACGCTCGGCGCGCTCACCGGCGCGTGGAGCGCGCTCCTCACCCTGCGCGTGGAGGAGAACGCGTGAGCGCGCCATCCCGCGCCGTCACCGCGCATCGGACGCACCTCGCCGGCGCGCTCCGGGCCACCGACATCGGTGCGCACGTCCGTCTCGGCGGGTGGGTGCACGGCAAGCGCAATCTCGGCGGCCTCGTCTTCCTCGACCTTCGCGACCGGGACGGCATCGTGCAGGTGTCGTTCGACCCGGCGCTCGTCGATGCCGCCACGCTCGACGCCGCCGGCGCCGTGGGGAAGGAGAGCGTGGTGCTGGTGGAGGGGGAGGTCGTCGCGCGCCCCCCGGCGGGGCGCAACCCCGACCTGGCCACCGGCGAGGTGGAGGTGAAGGCCCGGACGCTCAGCGTCGTGGGGCCGGCGGTCACGCCGGCCATCCCCGTCGCGCGCGCCAAGGGGGAGGCGCTCCCATCGGAGGAGCAGCGCCTGCGCCACCGCTATCTCGACCTGCGCCGGCCGGAGCTGCAGCGCAACCTCGTGCTGCGCCACCGGCTCATGCAGGCCACGCGGCACTATCTCTCCGAGCGCGGCTTTCTCGAGATCGAGACGCCGATCCTCACCAAGCCCACGCCCGAGGGGGCGCGCGACTATCTCGTGCCGAGCCGAGTGCAGTCGGGCGAGTTCTACGCGCTCCCGCAGTCGCCGCAGCTCTACAAGCAGCTCCTCATGGTCTCCGGATTCGACCGCTACTTCCAGATCGCGCGCTGCTTCCGCGACGAGGATCTCCGCGCCGACCGGCAGCCGGAGTTCACGCAGATCGACGTGGAGGCGTCGTTCATCGGACCCGAGGACATCTACGCCATGACCGAGGGGCTCCTCGCCACGCTCTGGCGGGAGGGGGGGCGGACGATCGAGACGCCCTTCCCGCGCATGCCGTACGCGGAGGCGATGGAGCGCTACGGGATCGACCGCCCCGACACGCGCTACGACCTCGAGCTGTTCGACGCGAGCGACGTGTTCCGCGCCACCGACTTCTCGATCGCGCGTGCCGCGCTCGACGCCGGCGGCCGGGTGCGCGGCATCCGCCTCCCCGGGGGAGCGGCGCTGTCGCGCAAGCAGGTGGATGAGCTGGAAGCGCTCGCCAAGGGAGCTGGGGCGAGCGGGCTCCTCCGCCTCAAGCGGGAGAACGGCGCCCTCACCGGACCGGTGGCCAAGTTCCTCGACGCCGCGGTGGCGGAGCGCTGGGGGATGGCGGACGGCGACCTCGCGCTGTTCGTGGCCGGGCCGGACCGGGTGTCGAGCCCGGCGCTCGATCGCGTGCGCCAGGAGGCGGCGCGGCTCCTCGGGCTCATCCCCGCGGACGCGCTGCATTTCCTCTGGGTGACGGACTTCCCGCTCTTCGAGAGGGACCCGGAGACGGGCGCGCTCGGCGCGGTGCATCACCCGTTCACCTCGCCGGCGCCGGAGGATCTGCCGTTGCTCGAGCGCGCGCCGGAGCGCGCCCGGGCGCTCGCGTACGACGTGGTGTTGAACGGCACCGAGCTGGGCGGTGGGAGCATCCGCATTGGCGATCCGGAGCTGCAGCGGCGCATCTTCACCCTGCTCGGGATCGCCGACGACACGGCCGAGCGCCGCTTCGGCTTCCTGCTCGAGGGGCTGCGCGCCGGCGCGCCGCCACACGGCGGGATCGCGCTCGGGTTCGATCGCCTCTCCATGATGCTCGCCGGCGCCGGCTCGCTTCGCGACGTGATCGCGTTTCCCAAGACGACCGGGGCGCGCGCGCTCTTCGAGGGCGCGCCGAGCCCGGTGCCGCCGGAGGACCTGCGCGAGCTGCACGTGCGCCTCATCGATTGACCAGGGCTCAGGAGTCGACCGCAGTGAGTGACGACACCGTCACGCATCGCCTCAACACGGAGGGCGCCGACCTGCTGACGCTCGCCGGCGTGAACGATGCGAACCTGATCGAGCTGTCACGGGTGGCGGGGGTGCGGGTGACGCTTCGTGGGGACTTGCTCACGCTGAGTGGACCGCTCGGCGCGGTGGAGCGCGCGACGGCGGTGGCGCAGCGCATGGTGGACACCGCCAAGCAGCAGCTGCCGTTGACGCCGGATGACGTGCTCCGGATGAGCGAGGATGGCGCGGACGTGGCCGGGGGGGGCGGGAACGGCACGGCGCCGGGGGAGACCCGGCTCGTTCTTCCGGGGGTGCGCCGGATCATCCAGCCCAAGACCCCGGGTCAGGCCTCGTACATGCAGCTCATCGCCGACAACGACATCGTCGTGGGGATCGGTCCCGCCGGTACGGGAAAGACCTACCTGGCGGTGGCGATGGCCGTGGACGCCCTGGCGCGGAAGCGCGTACGGCGGATCGTGCTGGCCCGTCCGGCGGTGGAGGCGGGGGAGAGCCTGGGCTTCCTGCCGGGAGACATGCAGGCGAAGGTGGATCCCTATCTGCGCCCGCTCTACGACGCGCTCGACGACATGATGCCGCCGGAGCGCGTGCAGCGGGCGTTGGAGACGCGCACCATCGAGATCGCGCCCCTCGCCTACATGCGCGGGCGCACGCTCGCCGATGCGTTCGTGATCCTCGACGAGTCCCAGAACGCGACGAGCGCCCAGATGAAGATGTTCCTCACTCGGCTCGGCGTGAACTCCAAGGCCGTGATCACCGGGGACAAGACGCAGATCGATCTGCCCGCGCGCGAGCAGTCGGGGCTGATCGAGATCGAGCGCATCCTCAAGGGGATCGACGGGATCGGGTTCCAGTATCTGACGGAGGCGGACGTCATCCGACACCGGCTCGTGCGCGAGATCATCAAGGCGTACGCGCGGGACTCGGGGGCGGAGTAGCGCATGGGCGCGCGCCAGCCGCTCGATCGTCCGGCGGACGAGGTGCCGACCACGGGGCGCGACCAGCTCGCGTATCACGGAGCGCGCATCGCGCTGCTGGTGGCGCTCGCCGTGCTCACGTACGTGCTCTTCCCGAACGCGCCGGCGGTGGACTCCCCCATCTTCGAGGTGGGCTCGGTGGCCACCGAGAACGTGATCGCGCCGTTCGCGTTCGACGTGCCGAAGTCGGAGGCCGAGCTGGCGAAGGAGCGCGAGGAGCTGGCGCGCTCGGCGAAGCCGATCTTCGTGTTCGTGCCGGCGGCGCTCGACTCGGCGCAGCGCCAGCTCCGGACGTTCACCGACACGGTGGGCGAGGCGGCGGCCGCCGCCGGGGAAGCCCCCGCGACCGCCGCGCGCGGCGCCGGGGCGGCCCCGGCGGCACGCGACACCCAGCCGTCGCGCACGACGCGCGTCCGCACGGCGATCCAGCAGGCGGCCGCCTCGCAGGGGGTCTCGCTGTCGCAGGCGGAGGCGGACTACCTCGCCTCGGGCGCGCGCCGTCGCGCGATGGAGGATGCCATCCGCCGCGCCTTCGGCCGCTGGCTCTCCCAGGGAATCGTGTCGGGCAGCGCCATCGAGGACCTGCGCGGCGAGGTGATCCTCCGGCGCGGCGACGACGAGCGCAGCATGCTGGTCGACAGCCTGCTCACCTTCGGCTCGCTCCTCAGCCGCGCGCGGCACTTCCAGCCCGACCCGAACTCGTCGGTGGCCGATGGGCTGTACCTCAAGCTGCTGAGCGCCTTCTTCCACCCCACCGTCACGCTCGACCGGGTGGCCACGGAGCGGCACCGGCAGGACCTGCGCGCGTCGGTGGACGTGAACCGCTACCGCGTGCGCACCGGCGAGAAGATCGTCGGGGAGCACGAGGTGGTGGGGCGGCCGGAGTTCGAGAAGATGAAGGCGCTGCACGACGCCATGCAGAGCCGGGCGAGCGGCCAGCGGGCCATCGGCCGCGTGCTCGGGAGCATCGCCTACAACGCGCTCGTCCTCGCCATCCTGGGCATCGCGATCGTGCTCTTCCGCCCGCAGGTGTACGGCGCGTTCCGCTCGCTCACGCTGTTCGCGGTCATCTACCTGCTCGTGCTGATCGTCGCCGCGCTCGCGGCCAAGTGGACACCGGTGCACCCGGAGCTGGTGCCGGTGGCGCTGGCGGCGATCATCCTGAGCGTGCTGTTCGATCCGCGGATCAGCATGATCGCGGCGATGATCCTGGCCGTGCTCGTGGGCGGACAGAGCATCTATCGCGGGACGAACGCGCTGTTCATCAACCTGGTGGGCGGCGCCGCCGCGGCGTTGAGCGTCCGCGTCATCCTGCGCCGCGAGCAGTCGTACCAGTACGTGATCACGATCGGGATCGCCTACCTGTTCGCCGCGCTCGCCATCGGCCTCACGCTGGGGTGGCACGCGTCGGACATCGCGACGAGCGCGGGGCTCGGCGTGGCGAACGCGATCGTCTCCGTGGTGTTCGCGACGTTCCTCGTGCCGCTCGCCGAGAAGTTCACGGGGATCACCACGCACCTCACCCTCATCGAGTACTCGGACCTCAACCGCCCCCTCCTCCGGCGGCTGAGCCTCGAGGCGCCGGGGACGTACGCGCACACGATCGCGATGGCCAACCTGGTCGAGGCGGCGTGCACGGCGATCGGCGCCAACGGACTGCTCGCGCGCGTGGGGACGTACTACCACGACATCGGCAAGCTCAAGAAGCCGCAGTACTTCGTGGAGAATCAGGCGGGCGGGCGGAACCCGCACGACAAGCTCAAGCCGGGCACGAGCGCATCGATCATCCGCAACCACGTGCGCGAGGGGATGGAGCTGGCCGCCGAGTATCACATTCCGCGCGCCATCGCCGCGTTCATCCCGGAGCACCACGGCACGGCGTCGATCTCGTACTTCCTGGAGAAGGCGCGGGAGCGCGACTCGTCCGCGCCGCCCAATCCGGCGGAGTTCAGCTATCCGGGTCCCATCCCGCAGTCGGCCGAGACGGCGGTGTGCATGCTGGCGGACGGCGTCGAGGCGTCGGTGCGGGTACTCCAGGATCCAACGCCGCAGCGGATTCGCGATGTGGTCGACCACATCGTGCGGCAGCGCATGGAGCAGGGGCAGCTCCGCGACGCGCCGCTCACGCTGCGCCAGCTCGACATCGTGAAGGAGCAGTTCGCCCGGGTGCTGATCGGCATGTACCACAGCCGCATCGACTATCCGGCATCGAGCGGCGGTGTGAGCGCGGAGTTCGCCGCGATATGAGCGTCGCCGTGCACGTGACGGTGAATGGTGGGCGCATCCCGCTCGCTCGCTCCCGGGTGGCGGCGATCGCCGCGGGCGTGCTGCGCGCCGAGCGCGGGCGTGACGCCATGCTCTCGGTGGCGTTCGTGTCGCCACGGGAGATCGCCGCGCTGAATGCGCGGCACCTGGGGCATCGCGGGCCCACCGACGTGATCTCGTTCGGCTTCGCGCCCGCGGGGCGCCGGGCGCCGGTGGTCGGCGACATCTACATCGCGCCCGCGGTGGCACGCGAGAACGCGCGCCGCCACGGCGCGCCGGTGCGCCAGGAGCTCGCGCGTCTCGTGGTGCACGGCACGCTGCACGTGCTCGGGCACGATCACCCGGAGGGATCGGATCGGACGGCGTCACCCATGTGGCGGCGCCAGGAGCGGCTGCTGGCGAG
>DASUXC010000151.1:0-20561 GCA_036378095.1 Gemmatimonadaceae bacterium
AGACGGGAAGGGTGATGAGGAGATATATGGAGGTGTACGGGGGAGGCGGGGGTCGGGGGAAGGAAGCAGAAAGCAGGAAGCAGGAAGCAGCAACTACCTCGGGGGAAGATCTCCAAGCCGAGGAAGTCCCTGAACCCTGAACCCTGGCACTTCCTGCTTCCTGCTTCCTGCTTCCTCTCCCCCCGACCCCCGTTGTACCCCCCACCTCCCCCCGCTACGTTCCGCAATGACAGGGGTGCCTGCGGCACAGGGGTCGCTGGCTGAGAGAGTCCCTTAGAACCTGATCCGGCTCATACCGGCGTAGGGAGTCAGGAAAATGGATATTCGTAGCCGCGATCGCGTGCAGCCTGCCGCCCGCACGCAGATGCGCCACGCGCGCGACGGCGAGATCACCGACGCCATGAAGTTCGTGGCCGAGCGCGAAGCTATCGAGCCGGAGCTGGTGCGCGACGAGGTCGCGCGCGGAAGGCTCGTGATCCCCGCCAACATCAACCACCTCGCTGGCTCCCTCGAGCCCATGGGCATCGGCAAGGTGGCGAAGGTCAAGATCAACGCCAACATCGGTAACTCCGCCGTCACTTCCTCGATCGATGAAGAGGTGGAGAAGCTGCGGCTGGCCGTGCGCTACGGCGCCGACACCGTGATGGATCTCTCCACCGGCAAGGACATCGACGCCGTACGCGAGGCGATAATCGCGGCCTCGCCGGTGCCGATCGGCACGGTGCCGATCTACCAGGCGGTGCTCATGGGGAAGGAGCTCGAGGAGCTCACGATCAACGATTTCCTCGAGATGATCGAGCACCAGGCGAGACAGGGCGTGGACTACATGACGCTCCACGCCGGCATACTGCTGGAGCATCTGCCGCTCGTCTACGGGCGAGTGACCGGAATAGTGAGCCGCGGCGGATCGCTGCACGCCGTCTGGATGATGGCGCATCGCAAGCAGAACCCGCTCTACGAGCACTACGACGACGTGCTCGACATCCTTCGCCAGTACGATGTGACGATCTCGCTGGGCGACTCGCTTCGCCCCGGGAGCATCCACGACTCGAGCGACCGCGCCCAGTTCGCGGAGCTGGAGACGCTGGGTGAGCTGACTCGCCGCGCATGGGAGCGCGACGTGCAGGTGATGGTCGAAGGTCCGGGTCACATCCCGATGCACGAGATCGAGATGAACGTGCGCAAGCAGAAGGAGATCTGCCACGAGGCGCCGTTCTACACGCTGGGGCCGCTCGTGACCGACATCGCGCCGGGATACGATCACATCACGAGCGCGATCGGCGCGGCGATGATCGGCTGGTACGGCGCGGACATGCTCTGCTACGTGACGCCGAAGGAGCACCTCGGCCTCCCCAACGCCGAGGACGTGCGCCAGGGGGTGATCGCGTACAAGATCGCGGCGCACGCCGCGGACCTGGCCCGCGGGCGCCCCGGCGCGCGCGACCGGGACGACGCGCTCTCCCGCGCCCGCTACGCGTTCGACTGGAACGAACAGTTCCGGTTGTCGCTTGATCCAGAGCGGGCGCGCGAGTACCACGACGAGACGCTGCCGGCGGAGTACTTCAAGAGCGCGGAGTTCTGCGCGATGTGTGGACCGAAGTTCTGCTCGATGCACCACTCGCGAACGATCGACGAGGGGATCGCGGCGATGGCGCGCGAGGCCGGGCTGGCACCGGCCGACGCCACCTCCGAATCCACGTCGCGGCGCGAGCTGGCGGTGACGCAGGGCGACTGACCGCGGTGCGACGGGAGCACGAGAACGGGCTCACCCTCACCGGGTGAGCCCGTTCTCATTTTCGGCACACGTCGTACTCCGACAATGCGAAAGGCGGGCCACCGTATCCCGTGGGCGCCTCGCTCGTCCGCATCTTGGCGTAGTTCGGAAGGGCATCACGTGGGTGCCGACGCGTGGCATGCATGGTGCTTTGCGGCACGGATGGAGGCAGGAGCAGTGATGATTCGGACAATGCGGTTGGCGGTCGAGGTGGCGTCGGCGGGGCTCGCGGGGGCGGGCCGGGCGTGCGCCGGCATGATCGGTTGCGTGGGCGCGCCAGGGGCGCGATCGGAGCGCACCCCCGGCACCCACGCGCGGCGCGGCGAGTGGATGATCGCCGTCATCGCCGCGCTGGCCCTCGTGCCGCTGCTCTCCGCTCCCGGTGGTGCGCAGACCGTGCGCTACGGCGTCGTGATGGACCGGCCGCGCGTCACCCTCGATTCTCTCTGGAGCGATGATCCCCGCCAGGTCGAGCGCGCGTACTGCGTCACCAACTATTCCACGGGCGCGTATCACGTCTCGCGCGAGCAGCCGGTCCAGGATGACACGATCTTCCGCGTGTTCGCGGTGAAGCCGGCCAACGTGAACGGCGCGGGGCCGAACACGGTGGACTTCGAGTGCCCGGACGGCGTGCCCGAGCTGCACACGCACACGCCGAGCACCTGCGCCGGCGATGACGTGAAGACGTGCGTGGCTGGTGGGCTCAACGCGTGGAGCTGCCAACCGAGCCGCAAGGACCTCGAGAAGCTCGCGCGCCGCGGCGATCCGTTCGCCGTCGTGCAGTGCGACCGGCGGGCCTTCCGGTTCTACTATCCGTCCGAGTACGTTCCGGCGGGGGCCGCCACCCTGGCCACGCGAAGTAGCTCGAAGCCGAATCCGGCGGGCGCCGTGCCCCCGATCCTGAGGCCGCCCAAACGGTCGGCGCCCTGACGGGCGGCGGTGCGCCGTCCCACCGCCCCCGTCGCCGCCGCCGGCGGCCACCGGCGCGCCGCACCCCACATTCGACCCACGCCGTGACACTCACGTCCAAGCAGCGCGCCGAGCTTCGCGCCCAAGCGCACCACCTGCAGCCCGCGGTCCACATCGGCCAGCAGGGGGCCACGCCCGCGGTCATCCAGACGGTGGACGATGCGCTGCGCACCCGTGAGCTGGTGAAGATCCAGCTCGGGCGCCAGGCCGACCTCGACGTGCGCGACACCGCGCGCGACCTCGCCGCCGCCACGGCGGCGGATGTGGTACAGGTCATCGGGAGGACGGCGACGTTGTACCGGGAGAATCCGGAGCTCCGTGAGAAGCGCGGGGCGGAACAGCGCGGGATGCGGGGCGCGGGGCGCGGGGCGCGTGAGGACAGGGACTGAGCGACGCGGGGCCGGCGAATGCCGGCCCCACGTCGCATTCCGTACTCACCCGCGCCCCGCGCCCCGCACTACGCGCCCCGGCCGTTCAATCCGTACCGCTCCACCAATCCCTCCTGGTGATGCCGCTCGTGCCCCGCGATGACGTAGGCGAGCGCGCGCACGGTGTACGGCTTCTTGTTGGCCACGAGGGCGCGGGCGAGGTCGTCGTCGCTCAGCCCATCGAAGAACGACACGGTGGCCGCGCGCACGGTGCGCAGCTCGGCCACCAGGTCCTGTATCGTGCGCCGATCGAAGCGCGCCGTGTCCACGTACGCGTTCTCGTCGAAGCCGGGAAGCTCCGCGCGCTCGCCACGCGCCGCGCAGAGCGCGCGGTAGACGAAGATGCGCTCGCTGTCGGCGATGTGGCCCACCACCTCCTTGATGCTCCACTTCCCGGGGGCGTAGCGGTACTCCGCCCGCTCGTTCGAGAGACCGTCCACCAGCGCCGCGGTCTCCTCCACCTGTCGCGCGAGCATGGCGAGAACGTCGCCAGTCGGCACCTTGGACACGTACGCCTGGAAGAAGGGGGCGTACTCGGATTCGGTGGGTCGCGGAATCGCCATGGTCGTCATCGGTCCTCCAGGCCATGAGGTCGTCGGGTCGCGGACTCGGTCCGGCGCCGGTCGCGGGTCCCTTATCCTGCCGGCGCATTCGCATTAGTATTACCGGCATCACCCTGAGATCGCAGCGTATCATCGAGGCGAACCGATGCCCTACGTAATTACCGAAGCCTGTATCGGCGTCAAGGACAAGGCCTGCGTGGATGTCTGTCCGGTGGACTGCATCTACGAGGGGGCCGATCAGCTCTTCATTCACCCCGACGAGTGCATCGACTGCGGGGCGTGCGAGCCGGAGTGCCCGGTGACGGCGATCTTTCCCGAGGAAGACGTCCCGGCCAACCTGAAGCAGTACATCCAGATCAACCGCGACGTCTTCAAGAGCGACGCCCCGCCGGCGCGGCCGACGCGGTAGCGCGCGGCGCGGGGGGCGGGACGCGGGGCGCGGGACGCGTATGAATGGGGACTGAGCGACGCGGGGACCGGCATTCGCCGGTCCCCGCGTCGCATTCCATGGTCACGCATCCCGCGCCCCACGCCCCACGTCCCGCGCTACCGCGCTGCCGCGCCGTGCACGTCCAGTCGCACCACCCGCCCCCCCGTTCCGTCCACCCGCACCCGCTCCCCATCCGCGAGCGCGCCGAGCGCGCCGCGGACGGCCATCACCGCGGGGATGCGCATCTCGCGCGCCGTCACCGCGCCGTGCGAGAGCGGCCCGCCGCTCTCCGTGATCACCGCCGCGGCACCGTGGAAGAGTGGCGTCCAGGCGGGATTGGTCGTGCGCGCGACCAGCACCGCGCCGCGCGGAAAGCGTGGAAAGTCCTCCACGCCGCGCACGATGAACACCGGCCCGTCGGCCACCCCCGGGCTCCCGGCGATCCCCTCCAGCACATCCCCGGTCACCGGCTCCGGCTCCCGCTCGCCGAGCACCCACTCCGGCGCGCGCTCCCGCGCGGCCCGATACTCCTCCTTCGCGTCGGCGATCGCACGCGCCAGCCTCGACCACTCGTCCGGTGATCCCGCGGCCACCGCCCTGGCGAGCGCGTCGCGCCGCGCGAAGAACGGGTCCATGGGATCCGCGAGGACGCCCATCGCCACCAGCCGCTCGCCGAGCGCGCGCACGCCGCGGCGCATGGGGAGGGCGAGCCGCGTGGTGTGATAGTGCTCCAGGTCGTCGAGCGCCGTGTACTCCCGGGCGAGCCGCACGACCGTGGCCACGAACTCGCGCATCGGCGCCGGGGTGCGCGCGAGGAGCGCCGCCTCCGCCGCCGCGCGCTCGGCGGCGGCGCCCACCGTCGCGCCGGCATCGGGCGCGTCCACGAGCGCGCGCACGTGGTCCAGCACGACCCACGGGGCCTCGCGCCACGTGGGGTGGTAGGCGTCGAAGTCCGTCTCCCGGTGCCCGTGCGCCTCCACGAACCGGTGCAGCTCGCGCCAGAACGGGTCGCTCGTCCCGGCGTCCGGCGCCGTGGCCAGGAGCGCGCGCGAGTCCGTCTCGCGCAGGCGGCGCGCGAGCGCGTCGTCGGCGCGCGCCAGCGCGGCGAGCGCGCGCAGCTCCGCGTTCACGCGCGTCGTCATCGTGTCGCAGGCGATGAGCAGCGCGTGCGTCCGCTCGGCGTCCGCCTCGTCCATCGCCATCCGCAGCAGCGCGTGGAGCGAGCGGTGCAGCAGCCCGTGCCCGATGGAGATCGCGATGTTCGGCAGGAAGTACTCGGTGCCGAGGCGGTTCACGCGCTCGATGTACGCCCAGAGCGCGGGGACATCCAGCCCGTCCAGCGGCTCGGCGAGCAACGCGTCGATCGCGGCGAGATACCCCGGGAGCGCGGCGCGCCACCGCTCGGGGAGCGTGGCCACCCAGGCGAAGCGCTGGAGCAGCGACGGGAGCAGCGCCTCGAGCTCGCCGAGCGCGCGCACCGCGGCCGGCGAGCGGCGCGCGTACAGCTCCACCGCGTTCTGGTTGCCGTACACGTAGCAGCCGAAGAGCGCGAACCACTTGCCGTCGTACGGCGGCAGTCCCATGAGCGCGAACGAGTGGTTGAGCGAGCGGTGGAAGCCCGTCTCCACGAAGTCCCAGGTGAGCGGCGTCACGGGATCGGGGAAGCGCTCGGCCGACTCGTCGCGAGTCCAGCGCGGCGGGATGGTGGTCACCGGGCGTGACTGGAGCAGCCACAGCTCCCCGCGCTCGATCCCCCACTCGGTGTCCTGCGGCCACCCGAAGCTCTCCTCCACGGCGCCGAGGAGCGCGGTGATGCGCGCGAGCTCCCCGGCGCCGAGCGTGGGACGGAGCGCCTCCTCGTCGCTCACGTGCCGCTCCTCGGTGCCGCGCCCGCCGGGAACGACGCGCGTGCGCTTGGGCGCGATCCGCGCCTCGATCGCGCGCCCGGTGCTCCGGTCCACGACGAAGTGGTCGACCTCGCCATCGCCGCTCACCACCGACTCGCCGAGGCCGAAGTTGGCGTCGATCACCGCCTGGTCGAGCGCGCCGGTGACGGGGTTCATGCTGAACGCCACCCCCGCCACGTCCGAGCGCACCATGCGCTGCACGACCACCGCCATCGCCACCTCGGCGTGGTCGAATCCCATCCGCGCGCGATAGGCGATGGCGCGCTCGTGCCAGAGGGAGAGCCAGCAGTCGCGGACGCGCGCGAGGATCTCGTCGGCACCCACGCAGTTGAGGAAGGTGTCGTGCTGCCCGGCGAACGCCGCGCCGGCGAGGTCCTCCATGGTGCCCGAGGAGCGCACGGCGAACGCGTGGCCGCCGCCGCTGGCGGCGTGCCACTCGCGCACCGCGCGCTCGAGTGGGGACGGGATGCGGAGCGCGGCGAGCGTGGCGAGCAGCCGCTCGCTCGCCGCGCGGATGGCGGCGAGGTCGCCGGCGCCGAGCCCGGCGAGCGCCGCCACCTCGCCGGCCGCCGGCGCGGCGAAGACGCGGTACGCCTCCGGCGTCACGACGACGCCGGGGGGAACGGGAAAGCCGCGCTGCGTGAGCCGCGCGAGGCTCGCGCCCTTCCCGCCGCCCACGGCGACATCGGCGAGCGCGGGATCGGCGAAATCGAGGAGGAGGCTCATGGCGTCGGCGCGGGCGTGGGAGCCGGCGCGGGTTCGGGTGTGGGGAGGACGCTCACGACCGCGCGCGGGGTGACGCGCTCGGCGACCGCCAGCGCGACCGCGGCGAGGGCGAACCCGGCGATCACGTCGATGCCGTAGTGGTACCGCAGGTAGATCGTCGAGATCCAGAGCCCGATGGCGGGGAGGAGATACGCGCGGTACCGCCACGGGGCGTGGATGCGGTCGAAGAAGAGCATGAACGCGCTCGCGGCGACGTGCAGGCTCGGGAACACGTCCACGCGGTTGCTCCCCTGGAGCACGATGCGCGCGTTCAGCCGGGTGAGCCACCCGCCGCGAATGACGGTGTGGAACGCGCCGGGAATGTCGAGCCACGCGCCCTGCGCGGGCACGGCGAGATACCCGGCGAAGCCGATGGCGTACGCCAGGAAGAGTCCCGTGAAGAAGCGCTGCGCGGTGACGAGGTCGCGCGAGGCGCGAACGACCTGGCGGGCGCAGCTCAGGAAGATGTACGGGAAGAGCACCATGTAGCACGCGCTCAGCACGTCGCTGAACAGCGCGTGCGACCACCGGTCGATGAGGAGCGGAAGCGGCGCGCCGAAGAGGAAGGTGTCCACCCGCTGGAGCAGCGCGTCCTCGCGCCCCCCGCGCAGCGCGCGGATCACCGGACCGAGCTCGAAGTACACGGCGTTCATGAGCAGCAGCGACCACGAGAGCCGCACGCGCCAGCGCTGGATCGTGGGACGCGGCACGGTGAGGGCGAGCACGAGCAGATCGGCCGCGAGCAGCGCGAGCCAGATGAGCGAGTCGCGTCCGAGCACCCCCTGCACCGCGGCGAGCCACGACCACACCGCGAGCAGGAGGAGCACGAACGCCACCTCGTGCGGGAGGAGCGCGCGACGCAGCGCGCGGAGGCGCTCACGCATCGGGGATCTCCGCGCGCAGCCAGTCGCGCACGCGCTCGAGGGCCGGGCGGAGGGCGCGGGCGCGCTCGCGGTGGTTGAGGAGACGCGCGCGCCGGGCGAGCAGCTCGGGCCAGAGCCGGAGCCCGAGCGCGGTGATGGCCAGCCACGCGAGCGGGATCCACCACGCGCGCGCGACGACGGCGTACACGATGAGCGCGCCGACCCAGAGCGCGAGGAGCGGGAGCCCGACCAGCGAGCGCCAGAGCGCGATGGTGTTGCGCGCATCGGCGAGGCGGCGGCCGGCGACGAGCGCGCCGGCGAGGGGGAGCGCGTTGCACGCCATGGCGGCGGCGACGACCGGCGCCTGCACGAGCAGCCAGCCCGCGCTCCACAGCGGGCCGCGCGCCGAGAACACCGGCGCGTCCCACTCCGTGGCGAGCGCCCCGCGCTCGATCGCGCGCTCCACCGCGCACCACGACTCGGCGATCTCGGCGGGGAGCCGCACCCGCTGCAGGTGCACGAGCGCGCGGTGGTACGTGGAGGCGTCTTCCCCGGCGCGCACCCGGGCGAGGCGCTCGATGCGGCGGAGCGCCGCCGCGTCGGCCACGTTCACGCCGAGCGCCTCGAGCGCCGCGGCGATGCGGTGCTCCAGGGCGCGCACCCGCGCGCCGGCGTCGAGCGCCGGATCGAGCGTCGTGTCCACGGCCTCGCCGATGACCACCACCACGTCGCTCCCGATCCGCTCGGGGGCGATGTAGAAGATCCCGGCGGGGATCACCGACACCGGCGCGCCGGCGGCGAGGGCGCCCTCGAGAATGCGCGCGGCGCCCGGCTTGAAGGGGAGATGCCGTGGGCCGAGGTCGCTGGTGCCCTCGGGAAAGACGGCGAGCTCGCCGCCGTGCACCAGCTCCGCCACGCAGCGCGCGATCGCCTCGCGATTGCCGCCGCGATCCCCGGCATCCTTGGCGCGCGTGACGGGGATCCCGGTGAAGAAGAGGCGGCCGAGGCACGACCGGGTGAGCTGCGTGGACACGAGAAACGCGGCGCGGCGGAAGACGCGCTCGTACAGCACGCCGTCGATCGCGCCGTTGCGGTGGAGCGCCACGTAGAGCGCCGGGCCCCGCGCCGGGATCCGCTCGCGGTGCAGCACGTCCACGCGCCGGTAGTACAGCGCGGCGATCGTCGCGCACACGGCGCGGTAGTAGCGGTTCGGGGCGCTCAAGCGGCCGGCGCGCCGGCGCTCGCCGGCGATGCCACTCCGTGGGTCACGATCCGGGCGACCGCCGCTCGAAGCCGAGCACGAACCAGGCGAGCGGTCCGATGATGGGGAGCACGAGGACGACGATCGTCCACACGATCTTGGCGCTCCGCGAGTGGTGGCGACCGAGCCAGATCGAGGCGAGCGCGGTCACGCCGGCGACGATGGCCAGCACCGCGAGCCAGAGCGGCCAGTTCGTTCCTCCGGCCAGGAGCGACCGGCCTGGCGGGACCTGCATCACGAGGCGAGGGGGACGAGCGACCGCACGAAGTCGGTGACCACGGCGTTGAACGCGGCGGGGCGCTCCACGTTGCTCGCGTGCCCCGCGCCGGGGATCACCTCGAGCCGGCTGCCGGCGATCGTCGCGCGCATCGCCTCGGCCTCCCGGCGCGGCGAGATCGCGTCCTCGTCGCCCACCACGATCAGCGTGGGCACGTCGATGGTGGCGAGCGTGGGGGTGGAGTCGGGGCGATCGAGCATCGCCTCGAGCGCGCCGACGATCGCGGACACCGACGCCGCGGCGAACATGGCGTGCACCGCTCCGACCACCTCGGGGTGCCGTTGGCGCGTGGTCTTCCCGAGCGTGCTCTCGATCATGGCGCCGGCCACGGCCTCCGGACCCTCGCGCCGGGCGAGGGCGATCATGGCCCGTCGCCGCTCGCGCCCCGCGGCATCATCGGCGGCGGCGCGCGTGTCGGCCAGGATGAGACCGAGCACGCGCTCGCGGTGACGCCGCCAGAACGCGAGAGTGATGTAGCCGCCCATCGAGAGCCCGCCCACCACGGCGCGCTCCACGCCGAGCGCATCGAGCAGGGCGGCCACGTCGTCGGCGTAGCGGTCCATGGAGTACGGCGCTCCGCCGTCGCTGTCGCCGAAGCCGCGCAGGTCGGGCGCGATGCACCGGCACACCTGCGAGAGCGCGGCGAGCTGCGGCGCCCACAACCCGCGATTGTGCGGGAAGCCGTGGATGAGCACCACCGGCATGCCGCTCCCCACGTCGTCGTAGCTCATCGCGATGTCCCCAGCCCTGACGCGCACGCTGCGCCCTCTCGACCGCTCGCCGGCCGCGCTCTCCGGCCTCGTCCACGGGTCCGCGATCATGCCTCGCCCCCGACTCCCGTTTCCGGAACCCACAGGCACCATCGACCTTTCTCCGGCCCCAGTCTGGCGCAACAGGCGGCCGTTCGCCAGTACCGGGGTCGGGAATCGGGAATCGGGAATCGGGAATCGAAGATCGCCGAGTCGTCACTCGCGCCCTCGGGTCCCGAGCTCCGAGTCCCGATTCCCGCGCTCCTTCGACTCCCGCAGCCACCGCCCGTCGAACGTCACCCAGAACAGCACTCTGCCCGGGAGGCGCAGTGCGGCGGCGAGCGCTTTGGCGGCGTAGGTGTCGTCGAGTGAGAGCCCGAGGGCGGTGCTGGCCAGCTCCGCGGCGGCCAGCGCGTCCGGGTGCGGGCGGCCGTACGCGCCGCCGTACACGTCGTGCAGCACCTGGACGCGCCAGGGCGCGGGGGACGGGATCGCTTCTCCCGTGATGCGCTTCACGAAACGCGCGCCCCTGCCCGCCAGCGCGAGCACGCGCCGGCGGTTGCACACCACGCGCGGGGCCACCCGCGCGCCCACCACGATCGTGTCGAGCCCCGCGACGGCGAAGCCGAGCGCGAGTCCCGCCGCCGTGCCGCCGGTGCCGAGGGGGACGACCACTCGATCCGGCGCCGGCAGCTCGCCGCGCGCCACCTGCTCCGCCAGCTCGAGGGCGGCGTTCACGTGTCCGAGCATGCCGAGCGGCGAGGTCCCGCCGAGCGGCACCCACCACGCGTGCCGCGCGCGGCGAAGGAGGGCCCCGGCGACCACGCCGCTCACCGCGCCCGGCGCGGTGAGCAGGATGCGTGCGCCTTCCTCGCGCGCGCGCTCCGCCACGCGACGCGCCACGGGGTTCATCTCGTGCCGCCAACGCACCGCGGTCGCCAGGGCGCCGAGGGCGCGCGCGGCGGCGGCGGTGGTGAGGACGTGCGTGGAGCCCTCGCCGCCGAGGGTGAGCACCTCGTCTCCGGCGCGGACGCTCCCGAGCAGGAACTCGAGGGCGCGGATCTTGTTTCCCCCGTACGCCGGGGCGTTCAGGTCGTCGCGCTTGAGCCAGAGCTCCCCGCGCGCGGAGAGAGCTTCGGCGCGTTCCACGGGGGTGGGGAAACGCCCGAGCCGCGCGCGGGGGAGGTCGGCCAGCGCGGGAAATCGGCGGACGAGCGGGATCGCGCCGCCGGCGCCGCCGGCGCCGCCGGCGCCGGGATCGCCGGGGTGGGTGCGAAGGGGCGCTGCCGCGTGTCCGGCCACGCGCGGCGGCTCGTCACCGCCCGCCGCGATTGGCGAAACGCCGGAGGCGCGAATAGTCTTGCGGTGGGAGGGATCGACCATGCGATATCCGGTGGACTACGTCCGACACGCGGCGCGAGAAGTGAGAAAGATCGAGGCCCGGCTTCGGCTGGGGGAGGGGGACGATGGGGAGCCGGTGAGCCGGGCCGAGCTGATGGAGCTGCTGAAGACGGTGTGGAAGGCGCTCGACGAGGTCGGCGACGCGATCGAGGGGCTGCAGCGGGCGAGAGATTGAGGGGCGGCCATCGGCTCTCGGCTCTCGGCCATCGGCTCTCGGCTACGGCACACCCCGAGAGCTCTCAGTGCGGGGCTTCAGCCGAGAGCCGATGGCCGATGGCCGACAGCCGTGTCTTTCAGTCCTCCTCCTCCTCGCGCACCTCGATGTCGTCGCCGACGACGCGCTCCACGTAGAGCATCTTGATCGGCACCAGCGTGGCGGCGAGCATCGGCACCGCGACCATGAGGCCGAGGAAGCCGAAGAGGAGCGCCATCAGCGCCTGCGTCAGGATCGTGAGGACCGGGGGGAGGTCCATCCCGCCCTTCATGAGAAGCGGGATGAGGATGTGGTTCTCGAGCTGCTGGATGGCGAAGTAGGCGATCACGACGTACAGCGCCTTCTCCGGCGAGTCGAGGAAGCCCATCGCGATCGCGGGGACGGCGCTCAGGATCGGTCCCACGGTCGGGACGAACTCGAGCAGCCCGGCGATGATGCCGAGGGCGAACGGCGCCTTGACCCCGAGAAAGAGCAGGACGACGGTGGTGACGCCGCCGATGACGAGCATGGCGATGAGCTGCGTCACGAGCCACTTGCGCAGCACTGTCGCCATCTCGGTCAGGATCTTCCCGGCGAGGGGGCGGGAGCGGTGGGGGAAGAGGTGCATGATCCCCCGGTGGTACAGGTCCGGATCGGCCGCCACGTAGATGGCGACGAACAGGATGACCGCCAACCCCGCGAACACCGCGATGGTGGAGGTGAGGAAGGGGAAGAGATAGTGCGACGCGCTGCGGAGCTGCCGGCTGAGTCCCTCGCGGAGGGGGCTCGCCGGCGCCCTGGCGGCGGTGCTGTCGCCTCCCGGCTTCCCCGTCGTATCGGGGGTGGCGGCGGGCGCTCGCGCCGCGCCGGTGGTGTCGGCGGCTCCCGCGGCCGTGTCGGCGGCGCCGGCCGCCGCGCCGCCGGCGATCAGGCGAAAGATCCCGCCATGCCGTTGCTCGAGCCACCCCTCCACGCGGTCGATGGCCTCGGGGAGCTTGGTCTTGAGCTCGCGCGACTGCTCGGCGATGGTGGGGGCCATGAGCGCCCCGACGCCGTAGAGCGCGGCGAGGAAGCTGAGCACGATGAACGCCGCGCCCGCGCCGCGGGGGACGTGGAACCGCGCGAGGCGGTCGACCCCCGACGACACCGCGAGCCCGAACAACACCCCCAGGAACGCGACGAGCACCAGGTCGTTCGCGAACCAGAGGACCCTGAGCAGGACGTAGAAGCCCGCGGTGAGCGCGAGGACGCGGAGGATGTCCCGGTTTCGCCACCCCACGTTCCGCCGCCGGCGCTCCCCCTCGGGGGGCGGGCCGGGTGGCCCCAGCACGGGAGCGGGGGCGGGGGAGGGGGAGGGGGCCGAGGGCGGGGGCAGCGCGGCGTTCCTGTCCCGCCCGTCGTCCGGAAGGGGAGCCGGCGGCGCGCCGGTGGCTCGCTCGGTCATGCGAGCGGTCAGGGCAAGGGTGATGCCGTTCCGCCGCCGCCGACCCCCGTCCACCCCGGCACGCGGCGTCCAGCGTCCTCCCCCACCCGCGTACCCCTTCTGTCATCGCGCGCATGGTGAGAGAATTCGAGCAGCCGTCGCCCGAGACAACTGAAGCAGTCGTCGCCAGAGGATTCCGAGTGCCGCGAACGTCGCCCGCGCATGCGCCCGTGTACATCGATTCACCCGAGAAAGCCGCTCGGCTCTTCGCGTCGATCGGCGAGGTACCGTCGGTCGCGGTGGACACGGAGGGCGCCAGCTTTCACCGCTTCATCGACCGCATCTACCTCCTACAGCTGAGCACCCGGTCGGTGACCGCGGTGCTCGATCCGCTCGCCATCGGGAAGCCCGAGGGGTTGGGGCGACTGCTCCAGGGATCGGACGTGGAGGTGGTGTTCCACGACGCGGACTACGACCTGCGGCTCCTCCACCAGGATTACGGTTGGCACGCCAACCACCTGTTCGACACGCGCATCGCGGCGCAGCTCCTCGGCATTCGCGCGTTCGGCCTCGCGGCGCTGCTCGAGCGGTACGAGGGGGTGAAGCTCGACAAGAAGCACCAGCGCGCCGACTGGTCGATGCGGCCGTTGCCGCAGGACATGCTCGACTACGCGGCGCAGGACACGATGTTCCTGCTCGACCTGCGCGACCGGCTGAAGGCGGACCTCGAGCGCGCCGGGCGGTGGGAGTGGGCGCGCGAGGAGTTTTCCCGCCTCGAGGGGACGCGCTGGGCGCAGGAGGAGGACGAGAACGGCTGGATGCGCATCAAGGGGGCGCGCGACCTCGGTCGGCGGGAGCTGGCGCTCTTCCGCGAGCTGGTGCGCTGGCGGGACGGCGTGGCCCGCGAGCTGGACCGCGCGACCTTCCGCGTGATGGGGAACGAGGCGCTCCTCGAGGTGGCGCGTCAGGCGCCGCGCACGATCGAGGCGCTCGGGCAGATCAAGGGGGTGCCTCGCGGGATCGTCGAGCGGCGGGGCGAGGAGGTGCTCGATGCGGTGCGACGCGGGCTCGCCATCCCCGATGACAAGCTCCCGAGGTTCCCGCGCGCGCCGCGTTGGGAGCGCGACCCCGACTTCGACGCCCGCGTGAGCCGCCTCCGCGCCGTGCGCGATGCCGCCGCGCAGCGGCTGGATCTCGATCCGGGCTTCCTCATGTCGCGGGAGCGACTCGAGACGATCGCCCGGAGCAGGCCGAGGAGTGTGGACGAGCTGCTCGAGATCCCTGACGTCCGGAAGTGGCAGGTCGGGGTGCTCGGCGACGATCTGCTTCGTGTGGTGAACGGGGCGTAGCACGCCCCGCCCACCACGAGCCGTCTCAGAACCCGAGATACGCCCTGATTCTGGGCTCGATCCGGTCCGGGCTCCACAACGGAGTCCAGACGAGGTTCACCACCACGTCTCCGACCCCTGGCAGCGTGCGGAGCTGCTGCTCGGCGTTGGTCATGATCTCGGGGCCCGACGGACAGCCGGGTGAGGTGAGGCTCATGTCGACGTTCACCCGGTCGCCGTCCACGGAGATCCCGTACACGAGACCGAGGTCGACGATGTTGAGGTTCAGCTCCGGGTCCTTCACGCGGCGGAGCGAGGCCTTCACCATGTCCTCGGTGATCGAGGAGGGCGCCCGCGCGCCCGCTCCGGGAGCCGCCGGTGCGTCGCCGGCCGGCGCGGGCGGGGTCGGCTGGGAGGGCGCGTGCGTGGGGGTGTCCGATGTGGTCGTGTCGTCGCTCATGTCTGCTCCAGGGTGCTATCGCAACATCACGAGGCGGGGGCGGCAGGGCAAGTGAGCGGCCGAGGGTACGATGCACGCGGGGCCCGGCGCTGGTGCGAGCCGGGCCCCGTCGCGTCGGCGAGACATCGTCAATGTGATGTTCGCTTCTTCGCCGCCGAGCTCTTCGCGTGGGAGCCGCTGGAGTGCCGGGCCGAGCTCTTCGTCCCCTTGGAGCTGGACGCGTGGCTGGCAGAGGACTTCGTGCGGTGCGACGAGCTCTTGGCCGAGCTCTTGGCCGAGCTCTTCGAGTGCGTCGAGGCGTGGTGCTTGGCGCTCGACGTGTGGGAGCTCGACGCGTGCGACGAGTGATGGCGCGTGCGGCGGTGGCGGGTGTGGTGAACCCGGCGCTCCGGCTTGTTCCACCCGCGCGCGAGGTCGGCGCGGAAGGACGCCGGCATCGCGAGGAGCTGGTCGGGGTCGTCGGTGACGGCGAGCGCCGCGGCGTCGGAGAGGTCCGCGCGCACGTCCGCGATCACCTTGTCGGGGCGGCGGGCGCGCGCGGCGTGCACCCGGTTCGTGAGCAGGATGACGAACATCTCGCGATCGGGATCGATCCACAGCGAGGTGCCCGTGTATCCCACGTGCCCGAACGCCTCGTCGCTCAGGAACTTTCCCGACCCCCACTGCCCGTCGGCCATCGCCCACCCGAGCGCGCGGCTGCCCGCGGCGCGGCGGGTGAAGAGGTCGATCGTGGAGTCGCTGATGATGCGGACGCCGTTGTACTCCCCCCCGTTCAGGATCATCTGCGCGAAGATCGAGAGGTCGGCGGCGGTGCTGAACAGACCGGCGTGCCCGGCGACGCCACCGAGCGCGTAGGCGTTCTCGTCGTGCACCTCGCCCTGCAGGGGGTACCCGCGCGGGGGCGCCACCTCGGTGGGGGCGACGCGATCCTTCAGCGAGTCGGCGGGACGGAAGTACGTGTTCGTCATCCCGAGCGGCGCGTACACACGCTCGTGGAGGTACTGGTCCAGCGTCTCCCCGGTCACCTTCTCGACGATGAAGCCGAGGACGTCGGCCCCGAGGTCGGAGTAGACGTAGTGCGTCCCGGGCTTGTAGTCGAGCGGCGTGGAGATGACCAGGCTGCGCGCGTCGGCCGGCGAGCTCGCGAGGCGCCACAGGGGGCGATCCGCGGGGAGCCCGGAGCGGTGCTCGAGGAGGAGACGGATGGTGACCGAATCCTTGTAACCGCCGGCGAATTCGGGGATGTACTTGGAGACCGGGTCGTCCAGCCCGATGCGCCCCTCATCGTAGAGGACCATGACCGCGGTCGTGGTCCCGACGACCTTGGTGAGGGAGGCGAGGTCGTAGATGGTCTCCGTGGCGGAGACCTTGGGGGAGGACGAGAGCCAGTCGAGCCGGCCGAAGCCCTTCTCCCACACCGCCGCGCCCTTGCGCCCGACCACGACCGCCGCGCCCGGGAATCCGCCCGCTCTGATCCCGCGACTGACGACGCGATCGATCACCCGCAATCGTTCGGCGGACATGCCGACGGATGCGGGCGACTTGACGGGCAGACCATCCCCTCCTGCGATGGCCAGAGCGGCGAGCAGCAGTGTGAACACGGCACACCCCTTCGAAACGGCGAAACCGCCCGCTCGGCGTGGACACGTTGCCGAGGGGCTGGGGTACAGCCACTACGTTGCCTGCAATGCAAGAACGAGCGCAGTGACGCGGATGATGGGACCGACGAACCCGGCGGGAGGTTCCAACGTAGGGACCTACGGAGAAACGTCGTGCTGTCGGGAACCGACCTTCGCATTATCGAAGGCCGGGGGCTCATTGGCAAGACGAGTTACAGGGGAGACGGCAACTTTTTTAGCACCTGGCGAGATCTCGGCGCCGGACGCGGGGGGCGAACTGCTCGGGGCGCGGGTCGCGGGACGCGGGGCGCGAACTGCTCGGGGTGCGGGATGCGGAGCGCGGGGCGCGTGGCATCCGCTGCATCGACGCCGCGGTTTCGCCGCGCCCGCGCATCGCCCGCGCGTCGTCCCGCGCCCCGCGTCCCGCCTCCGGCGCCGGCAACCCTCCCGATGCGAGATGTGACTGAATGAGCGACGGCATGAACACGGATCGATTCCTGATACGGCGCGCCATCGATGGCGATGAGCGAGCGCTGCGACAGTTGTGGTCGCGGTACTCGCCGCACATCGACGCGGTGGTGCTCCGGCTCGCTGGAGATCCCGATCTCGCCGCCGACATCGCCCAGGAAGTGTGGATCCAGATCTTCCGCGCGCTGCCGAGCTATCGGGGGGACGCGCAGTTCGGAACGTGGGCGCACCGGATCGCCGTCAACCGGACGCTCAACGCCCTGCGCCGCATCCGGCGGATCGGCAAGCGCGAGGTGGAGATCGAGGACGACACGGCGGTGGTGGAGGAGGACAGCGACCGCGCCTTTCTCGCCGCCTCGATCGAGCGGGCGGCGGCGCGGCTCCCGGAGGGGGCGAGGACGGTCTTCCTCCTGCACGACGTGGAAGGATACACGCACGAGGACATCGCCCGGGAGCTCGGGATCACCACGGGCGCCTCGAAGTCTCAACTGTTCAAGGCACGCGCGAAGCTTCGCCGGCTGCTCGCGCACCTGGTCGATGGACCAACGCCGGCAACGGAACAGACTCATGCTGCACCTCGATCCTGAACGGCTGGCCGCCCTGGCCGACGACGAGCCCACGGCGGACGAGGCCACGCACCTCGCCAACTGCCCGGCGTGCGCGCGCGAGCGCGCGGCGCAGCGCGAGCTGCTCGCGCTCGCGCTGGGGGAGCGGGACGCGGTGCTCCCGCGGCCGCTCGCCGACTGGAGCACGCTCTCGGCGCGCCTCGCCGAGGAGGGCGTGCTGCGTCGGGCTGGCGAGGAGGGAATGGGTGGCGGCACGCGCTCGCGCTTCCGCGTGCGCCCATGGATGCGCGCGGCGGCGGCGGTGCTGCTGGTGCTGGGAGGCGGGATCATCGGGCGCGCGACGGCCGGCATCCCGGTCGGCGGCTCCAGCGACGTGGCATCGCTCGGCGGGAGCGCGGTGACGGATGCGGACAGCGCGCGCGCCTTCGTCTCGCTCGAGGACGCGGTGGACCTGATGCGCCGCTCCGAGCGCGACTACCGGCTGGCGGCCGCGTACGTGGCCGCGCACGACAGCGCCTCCGCGTCGCGCGGCGGCGTGGACCTGTACCGCGCGCGCCTCGCGGCGCTCGACCGCGTGTCCGACGCCGCACTCGAGGCGGTGAACGAGGCGCCCGCGGACCCGGTGATCAACCAGTACCTGTTGTCCGCTCGGACGGCCCGGGCGGTGACGCTCCAGCAGTTGAACAACTCGCTGCCGGCCGGCGTCTCTCTCACGAGCTACTGATGTGACCATGATGGGATTCGCGGCACGAACGATCCTGGCAACGACCTCGGCGATCGCGGCGGCCGTCGCGCTGCCCGCGCCGTCGCTCGCCCAGCGGCGCACGCCACCGCCGGCTCCGCCGGGGGACTGCGCCTCGTGCGACTCGGCCTCCCGCGCGGAGGCCGAGCGGTCGCTCGAGCGCGCGCAGGGAGCGCTCGAGCGCGCCTCCGACGCGCTCGCCGCCCAGCGCGATGCCTGGCGCGCGGGGGGAGGGGGAGGGGGCGACGGCAGCGATGAAGCGCGGGCGGCGCTCGCGCGCGCGGTGGAAGAGCTGCAGCGGGCGCAGGAGAGCTATCGTCAGGCGCTCGGTCGCATGATGCGGGAGGAGATGGCCGCCTCGCGGCGCGATGCGCGGGAGATGGCCTTGCACCTGCGCATGATGCACTCGCGCGCCGAGCCCAAGGGGTGGCTCGGCGTCACCTTCTCCGGCTCGTACACGATGGCGCGGGAAGACGGCAAGCCGGTCATGCGCTTCTCCGAGTACCCGGTGGTCGAGGCGGTGGACCCGGAGTCGCCGGCCGAGCAGGCGGGGATCGAGGCGCGCGACCGGCTCGTGGCGCTCGCCGGGCGCGACCTGCTCGAGGGAGCGGAGCCGTTCAATTCCCTGCTCGAGCCGGGGCGGCATCTCCCCGTCACCGTGCGCCGCGGCCGGCAGACGAAGAAGCTCATGGTGATCGTCGGCCGACGCCCGGAGAGCGACTGGCCGGACTGGGGGGTGCGCGCGCCGCTCCCTCCGATGGCGCCCACTCCTCCCGCGATCGTGACACCCGCGCAGCCGGCGTCGCCAGTCGGCGTCGTGCCGGCCCCGCCGGCGATGGTGGCGCCGATGGCCCCGATGCCGGACGTGCAGGTCATGCCGGACGGCGTGGTGCGGGTGGAGATCGGCGGCGCCGGAACGAGTCCGATCGCCGGGGCGCAGCTCCAGCGCGTGGGGGAGCTGCGCGACTACTTCGGCGTCTCCGACGGCCTGCTCGTCCTTCGCGTGGTGTCCGGCACTCCCGCGCAGCGCGCCGGCCTCCGCGGCGGCGATGTGATCCTCCGCGCCGATGGCCACCGCATCACCTCACCCGCCTCGCTCGCGCGCGTGATGAACGGGAGCGAGGATCGCGAGGTCGCGCTGCAGATCGTGCGGAAGCGGAGCGAGAGGAAGCTGGTACTGCGGTGGTGATGCGGGGGGATGGGGGCCGGGGGTCGGGGGCCGGGGGCCAGGGGGGAACGGCGGGGGTGGTGAGCGGCGGGACGGCACACCCCGACGGCCCTCGTCCCGCCGCTCCCTGTCGTGGACGTTCCCGATCCCTCGTCCCCATTCCCGCCTCATCCCCCCCGGCCCCCGGCCCCTAACCCCCAACCTCCAGCTTCCGCTCCCCCGGCACCAACCCGCGGTGCATCGACAGCGCCGCCATCGCGCCGTCGCTCGCGGCCGCGATCGCCAGGTGTGGGCCGGGGACGATGTCGCCGGCGGCGTACACGCCGTACACCGACGTATGGTAGTGCGCGTCGATCACGATCAACCCCTCGTCGTCGCGCTCGCAGCCGAGCTGCACGCCGAGGTCGTCCGCCGGGTAGTGGCCGAAGGCGAAGAAGAGGCGCTCGCAGTCGAGCTGCAGCCCGTTGCGGAGCGCCAGCGCCTGGAGCACGCCATCGCGGTGCACGGCGCGCGCGATCGGCTCGGTGAGGACGGGAATATCGAGGGCGTCGAGCTTCGCGAGGTGCTCGGCGGAGATGTCCGGAGCGGCGCCGTTGGTGCAGATGATGATCTCGCGCGTCCACGTGGTGAGGTCGAGCGCCATCCCCACCGCCTTGCGCCCGCTGGCGACCACCACCGTGCGGCACCCGCGCGCTTCGTGTCCGTCGCAATCGGGGCAGTGGTGCACGGTGTCGCCGTAGCACGGCTCGAGCCCCGGGATGTCGGGCCAGACATCTTTGATCCCGATGGCGAGCAGCACCCGCCGGGCCAGGGCCGTGCCGCCGTCGCGGAGCTCGAGCCGGAACCGCTCCTCTTCCTCTCGCCGCGCGGTGGTCACCTCCCCATCCACGAGCCTGGCCCCGTAGCGGCGCGCCTCCTCGCGTCCGATGGCGCGCAGCTCCTGCGGCGTCACGCGCGGCAGCCCGAGGAACCCGTTGATGCCGCGCGCCTCCCAGTTGCGCGGGTCGCCGGAGTCGACGAGGACCACGGAGCGCAGGTAGCGCCCGAGCCACACCGCCGCCGAGAGCCCGGCCGGCCCGCCGCCGACGATCGCGACGTCGTAGACGGTCTCGTTTCGCATGCGGGCCGGGGGCGCAAGTCGGGGGCCAGGGGCCATGCTAGGGGACTGGGGTCAGGGGCCTGGGGCCAGGGATGGACTTGCGGGGCG
>DASUXC010000152.1:0-1305 GCA_036378095.1 Gemmatimonadaceae bacterium
CGCGCCCCAGGCTCCGGGCACTCCAGCTCTGGCGGGGCGTCGCCCCGATGGTCGCCGCTTCAGCCATGATGTCTCCTCACGATCTCGCGCACCGCCGCGCCGTCGGGCGCATCGAGCGCCTCCCGGGCGGTGGCGCGACACTCTTCGAGCGACAGCGTCCGCACCCGTGCCTTCACCGCCGGCACGAGCGGCACGTCCGCGCTCAGCTCGTCCACGCCGAGCCCCACGAGCACCGGCACGGCGGCGACGTCCCCGGCCACCGCGCCGCACACGCCCACCCAGCGCCCGTGCGCGTGCGCCCCGGCAACCGTTCGCTCGATGAGGCGGAGCACCGCCGGGTGCAGCGCATCCAGTTGCGGCGCGAGGCGCGGGTTCGTGCGGTCCATCGCCAGCGTGTACTGCGTCAGGTCGTTCGTGCCGATGGACAGGAAGTCGGCCTCGCGCGCGAACTGGTCGGCCAGCAGCGCGGCGGACGCGGTCTCGACCATGATCCCCACCTGGATCGGCGGCACGCCGAGCGCCGCCCGCTCGCGCTCCACCATCTCGCGCGCCGCGCGCCACTCGGCGAGCGTCGCGACCATCGGGAACATCATCGCCACCTTCCCGCTCCGCGACGCGCGAAGGATCGCGCGAATCTGCGCGCGGAAGAGCGCGGGGCGGCCGAGCGTGAGCCGGATCCCGCGCTCGCCGAGGAACGGGTTCGCCTCGGCGCCCACGGGGAGATACGGCAGCGGCTTGTCCCCGCCCACGTCGAGCGTGCGAATCACGAGAATGCGCTCGGGACCGAGCGCGCGCGCGATCGCCTCGTAGCTCCGCGCCTGCTCGTCTTCGTCGGGGGCGGCGTGGCGGTGCATGAACAGGAACTCGCTCCGGAGCAGCCCCACCCCTTCCCCGCCCACCTCGGGAACGCGCCCCGCCTCGTCCACCTTCCCGATGTTCGCCACGACCTCCACACGATGGCCATCGCGCGTGATCGCCGGCTCCGCCGCGGCGGCGAGGTCGCTCGCGCGCCTGCGCGCGTCCGCCGCCTGCCGCTCGGCGATCGTCTTTTCCTTCTCCGCGCCGGGCGCGGTCTCGAGCACGCCGGCATCGCCGTCCAGCACCACGCGCGCGCCCGCGGGGAGCGAGAGCGCGCGCTGGTCGATGCCGGCGACCGCGGGAATCCCCAGCCCGCGCGCGAGGATCGCGACGTGCGAGGTGGCGCTCCCCATCGTCGTGCAGAAGCCGAGCACGCGAGCGCGATCGAGCGACGCGATCTCCGAGGGCGCCAGGTCCTCGGCCACGAGGATCGAGCCGGGGGGCACC
>DASUXC010000153.1:0-18310 GCA_036378095.1 Gemmatimonadaceae bacterium
AGCATGAGCTGCACGACCTCCGGCTCCGCCGCGACGATCTCCAACCCGTTCACGCCGAGGAACGTGTACATCGCGATGAAGGCAATGCGCTCGTTCCCATCGCGCCAGATCGGCTCATCCACGAGATGGCATCACCGGGACGGCGTCACTTCGCGAGCTCTCGGAGCGCGTTCCGATACCGGCGCGCCCCCCGCTGGTACACCCGCATCGCCTTCTCGAACGCCGGATCGTAGGGTGTCAGCAGGACTCCGCGATCTGTCTCGACCGCGAACGCCTCCTCCCCGGCCGTCATGTGATAGCGGTCGGCCATGTCCTTCGGAATCGTGACGGTGACCGAGCCGCCGGCTCGGCGCATTGCAACCCGCTTCACCATGACTTCCACCCGGATGAGGTCGATGGCGCTGATGTAGCACAGAGGTTCTACACACGATGTGCTATTTTTTATGCTACGACGTCGAGGCTCGGCACGTTCCGGCAGCCGATCAGGCGGACAGCTCGCGCGCCGTCCGGTCCACCCACCGGATCAGGCGCGCCTCGCGCTCGACATCGTCCGGCGTCGGTCGTAACTGGCGTATCCGCGTCCGCAGCTTCGTCGGCTTCACTAGCATCTCGGCCAGCAGGGTACGAACGAAGTCTCGATCCTTCTCCCGAAACGCAACCAGCTTGCTCGCTGCGAGGTCGTGCGCCTCGACGCACCAGCCAAGGATCGCCTGAGAGCCGAACACGATCACCTCCGTGTCGCCAGCGAGGTCACAGGCCGCCCGGATCGCGTGCTCCAGCTCCGCGCGCGTCACTCTCTGGTCCTGTCGTGCACGCCGCTCCGCCGCTTGGTGCGCCGCCCGCCAGCCTCCCGCTTGGCTGGCGAGCGCCTCTTCGCCGTCCGCCGGCCGGCACGACCGACACCGGCCGTGTCACCCGCGGACGCGAGTGCCGCCTCGCGCTCGGCCGGCGTGAGCACGCTCAGGAACGGAAGCATGTGCCGTAGCCGCGTGGCGTGCTCGCCCGGGTCGACGAGGAGCCGCCGTAGCTGCGCCGTCGATCGCGTCCGTAACAGCCGGTCCCACTCCGCGAGCTCGCGCCGCTCGCCGGGTGAAGCCTCCGACATTCGGCGCGCGATCTGACGGCGAGCGCGCTCCACGAGCGAGGAGTCGCGCGCGAGTCGCTCAGCGATCGCCGCGCCGAGCGCCCGCGCGCGCGCGTCGTGGTCCGCGTGCGTACGCACTCGAGGCGGCTGTGCCGCCCCACTATCGACGAGCGCGCCGGGCGGCAGCCCCGAGATCGGCAGTGCCGTGCGCACGATGGCACGATCGGCTGCGGGCAACGCGTCGAGATCGGCGCGCGTGGCGCCCCGAACCTCGATTGCGGCGTCCAACTCCCGCTCGAGCGGCTCGAGGGCCGCGTGGAGTGCTTCCACCGTGCCCGGGAGTGCCGCCGCATCGTCGACCACGCGCAGCGCGATGACGTCGCCAGGCGCATCCTCCGCTGTGGCCACGGGCCCCTCGATCCACACGGCTACCGGTGGGCGGGCGAGCCGGGCGACCGCCGCACGCAGGCCGGCGACGAGCCGGTCGACGCGGGCGCTCTCGGCCTCGAACAACCGCCGGAGCGCGGGCGCCAGAGGGTGATTCTCCCGCAGCGCGACCAGGACCGACGTGCCGGTGCCCACCGTCTCGACGATTCCCGTCGTCCCCAGCGCACGGAGCGCGCGCGAAACCGTCGAGCGCTGGAGCTGCGCGCGACGCGCGAGCTCCGCCGGACTGGCCGGTGCACCAGCCTCCGCGAGCGTGCGCAGGAGCCGGACGTTCGCCTCGGTGGCGAGAATCTCCCTCCTCGTCAGGCTTCGAGCACCCCCACCTCGAACCGCCGTAGCCGCTCGGGATCCGCCACCACGTCGATCGCGACGATCTTCCCGTTCCGGATGGTGAAGTCGAGCACCCGGTACAGCCGCCCCCCGGGCGCCACGATCACCCCCACCGACCCGTTCACGAGCGCCGGGCGCGCGGTCCGGGCGCCTCGCGACGCGGTGAGCGCGTTCCTGGCCACGGTCGCCGCGCCGCGGAGCTCCGTCGGCGCCCCCGCCGGGACGGCGCTCCGGTCGGCGTGCAGCAACACGTCGGGATCGAGCACCGCGAGCAGCGCCTCGAAGTCACCGTGGCGGCAGGCGGCGAGGAAGGCGTCGACCACCTCTCGCTGCCGGGCGCGATCGACGTCGGGCATGGTCGCCCCTCCCCCTCCCCGCACCCGCCGCCGCGCGCGGCTCGCGAGCTGCCGCGTCGCGGCCGGGGAGCGTCCGACGATGCGCGCGATCTCGTCGAACGGGAGGCCGAACGTGTCGTGCAGCACGAACGCGATCCGCTCGGCGGGGCTCAGCGTGTCGAGCACCACGAGCAGCGCGAGGCCGACCGAGTCGGCGAGGACCGCCTCGCTCTCGGGGTCGGTGTCATCGCCGTGGCTCGCGAGCGGGCCGGGGCCGTGCGGGCTCAACGTCTCCTCGCGGCGCGCCGCGCGCGTGCGCAGCATGTCCAGGCACACCCGCGCGACGACCGTCGTGAGCCAACCGCCCAGGTTCTCCACGCCGCTCGCATCGGCGCGGCTGAGGCGGAGCCAGGCCTCCTGCACGGCATCCTCCGCGTCGCTCAGCGAGCCGAGCATCCGGTAGGCCACCGCCCCCAGGTGCGCGCGGTTCTCCTCGAACCGCTCCGCCAGAAAATCGCGCTCGTCCATCGGTCACATCCTCGTCGTCTCGTTCCGTCGAAGCATTGACGGAGCCGATCCGGGCGGTGTGACAGGAGCGTCGGTGCCAGGCACCCCGAATCGGCGAGAACGGATGTAGACCTCTCGAGAAGACCCACCTCGAGCGCGCCCGCGCTGCGCGCGCCGCCCCTACTCCACCACCAGGTACCCGATCGCCCCCTTCTGTCCGTGCCCGAACGCGTGGTTCACGAACGGGAACTCGCCGGGCAGGTCGCACACGAGCTCGAACCCCATCCCCCCGCCCGCCGCCACCGAGAACGTCTGCACGCCGTGGATCGCGCTCGCCGGCGGGGAGCCCAGGTACACGGTGTCGAACTGCTCCCCCACCACGTGGAAAGCGCACGGCTGCGTGGGGCCGGCGTTCACCACCCAGAAGCGCACCCGCTCCCCGGCCTTCACCCGGATCGGCTCCCGGCTGTACTGGTCGGGGCGGCCGTTGAACGTCACGATGTCGGGGAGGGTGGAGAGCATCTTCCGGTAGTCGAACGGGCGCACTCCGTTCACCCCCTCGCCCAGATACATCTCGCTGTGGATGAGCACGAACTCCCTCGCCTTCGGCAACGGCTCGCGCGGCGACACGATGATCGCGCCGAACATCCCCGATCCCAGGTGCATGAGCACGGGCGCCGTGCCGCAGTGGTACAGGAAGGCGCCGGCATAGCGCGGCTTGAAGGTGTACGACACGGACTCCCCCTTCACCGCCGAGCGGAACGCCACCTTGGGGTTCACCTGCGCGGCGTGGAAGTCCATGGAGTGCGGGATGTCGGCCTCGTTGGTGAGGGTGAACTTCACCGTGTCCCCCACCCGGCAGTGCACGACGGGGCCGGGAATGTTCCCCTCGAACGTCCATCCGGCGACTACCGTGCTGGCGGAGATCCGCACGGGCGCCTCGCGGGCGTGGAAGTGCAGCTCGAGCGTGCGCTTCCCGTTCAGCGGGGGGAGCGTGGGGTCGAACCGCTCCAGCTCGACCGACTCGGCCCCCTCCGTGGCCTGTCCAGTCGCCGAGGTGGGAGCATGATGTCCGCCGCGCTCGAGCGCGGTGTCGAGCTTGCTGTCCGGGTTGTGGATGCGTGCCGAGTCGGCGCGCGCGCGGGAGGAGTCGGCGCGGTGATCGCGCTCTCCGCGTTCCTGCCGCTCCCCCTGCTCCGGCGAGCACGCGGTGAGCGCGGCGCCGATCCCGGGGATGACGAGGGAGAGCGCGCCAGCCTGGCGCAGGAAGGCTCGGCGCGTCCTGGGCGACGGCGCGGCGTCGGCGTCGGCTTCGGTGCCGAACACCGCGTCGGCATCGGGATCCGGGAGCAGCTCGGGCGAATCGGGCGTCGGGGTCACGAACGGGTTTCCTGTCGAGGGGTGGGCGGTCATCTCGCTGGCCGAAAGGTGTAGCGAGTCGGCCGGTGATTCCACCTCGTTGGGGTACCCGGCGCCCTCCTTCGTCACATCGTCAAGTGTTCTTTACGCCATTTCCATGCGCGAGCGCGCGCAGGAAGAGCGGCAGCACGCACGCGAGCCCGCCGCGCTCCCGCACCGCCGTGGGGCTCAGCCCCGTGTAGCGCGAGAGCATGTTCCGGAGCGCGCTCGCCGACGCGAAGTCGAGGTGCAGCGCGATCGCCTCCAGCGTGCGACCCGGGTCCTCCAGCATTCGCGCGGCGTGCAGCAGCCGGCACCATCCGACGAGCCGCGATGGCGCCGGGAGTCCCGCCGCCCGCATGCGGCGCACGATGGTCTTCCGGTGCGCGCCGAGGAGACGCGAGAGCTCCGCCACCGTGAGCGCCCGAGCGGGGCGCTCCAGGCACAGCTCGATCACCGGGCGCGCGTCCCCCGGGATCCACTCCCCCGCCTCGCGGATCACGTATTCGGCCGTCGACCGGGCGATCGCGCGGTCCAGCACGGTGCGGAACGCGGAAGGGTGGTCGTCGTGATCGCGGATCACGAAGTCGTGAATCCCGATCCCGTGCAGCCGCACGATCTCCCCCCACGCGCCGGGTCGAATGACGCCGTACACCACCACGGGCAGCGTGGGATAGTCGCGGCGCAGCGAGCGGAGCGCTGGGAGCACCGAGCAGCCGTCGCGGTCGAACGGCTCGGCCAGTACGCCCCGCACCGCCGGATCGGCGGCGGCGTCGATGAGCTCCGGGGCGCGCTCGCAGAAGCGCGGCTCGTCCAACGAGCGCAGCGCCTCCTGCACGCGTGCCCTCCCCACTCGATCGATCACCAGCGCCGCCAGCACCTGGGTGAACCTCCGTGTCGGCTCCGCCACCTCGTGTATGCCTTTGTCCCATGGCGTGTGTGGCGGCGATCAATGTCGCAATAATTGATGGCGCTCCCTTCATCAGGAGCGTCCCATGCGTATCCACATCACGCACCGGCTCATCGCCGTCGCGGCGGTCGTCTCGCTCGTCTCCCTGGCCGCGTGCGGCACCTCTCCCACGGCGGTCCCGAGCGACGCCGGCCACTCCACGCACCCCCGCGTCTCGTCCACCCGCGCGGCGACCGCCGGCGACTCGCCGGCGACCCTCGACGCCGCGGAGGAGACCTCATCCTCGGCCGACGAGTGCGACGCGACGCTGGACGAGAGCTGTCGCGCGATCATGCCCTGGTACTAGAACCGACCTCACCCCATCCGCGCCGCGACGGGGTCCAGCTCCAGCGACTCGATGAAGCGGACCACGTCGCGGCCGGTGGAGGTGAGCTCCGCGCGCTCCGGCCGCGCCGCCGGGGCGGGCGGCGAGGAGGCGAGCAGGGGCTCCAGCATCTCCGCTCGATGCCGCACCTCGTTGTATCCCCGCGCGCGCGCCAGCTCCGCGGCGCGCGCGCGGTACGATTCGCCCCGCGCCGCGTCTCCGGCCACCTGGTACGCCTCCGCCAGGTCGATCAGCGTGGACGCGTTCTCGTGCGGCTGCTGCGAGCGACCGATCTCGCGCTCCGCTTCGCGCGCGAAGTAGTCGAGCGTCGCTTGGTGCCCCAGCCGCGCGGCGGCGATGGCCGCCCGCCCCAGCGCCGGAAGGCGCACGCGCGCCAGGTGCGACGCGGCCGAGGCGGCGGCAGAGGCGCGGAGCGCGGCGTTCCACTCGCCGGCGAGCGCGCACGCCTCGCCCAGATTCGCGAGGAGGGTCCCGCGGCTGCGCGGTGTGTGCTCCACGCCGCGCAGCGCCTCCCACCCGTGGCGCAGCGCCGCGTCCGCATCCCCCGCCGCGACCGCGCAGCCGAGCAATCCCTGGTGCGCGCCGGCCACGACGTCCGGGAGCCGGTTTCGCCTGGCCGATGACAGCACCTGCCGGAAGATCCTGCGCGCCTCCGGGTAGTTGCCGCGCACGTTCGCGAGCACCCCCGTCCCGAGTCGCGCCTCGAGCCGGAGCCTGCGGTCGCGCGCCATGCGCGCGAGCGATTCGGCGAGCGCGTAGTGCTCGGCGGCCGTGACCTCGTCGCCGAGCTGGCGCACGACGCGCCCCTGGCGCACGAGGAGCATCGAGGCGATGCGCGGGCCGGCGTCCGGCAGGGCGCGGCGCAGCGAGCCGAGCGTGCAGTAGGCGAGCCGGAACGCCGCCACATCCTCCTGGCGCTCGGTGAGGTCGCGGGTCAGACGGGCGAGCTGCTCGGCCGCCTCGGGCTCGCCCCAGCGGGAGAGCGCGGCGGCGATGCGCCCGGCGATGAAGCGGTCGTGCTCCCCGTCGTCGCGCTCCACGCCCGCGGCGATCACCGAGTGAATCACCGACGCATGCGACCGGGCGTAGCGCGCGCGCTCCGCCGCGGGCATCTCCGACAGGCGCCAGAAGCCGGACGCGACGACGATCCAGGCATCGTCGTCCCCCCCGAGCGCGGACCGCGCGGGGAGCGCCGAGAGATCGCTGTAGTACGCCTCGAGCGGTGGGTGCATCGTGAGCACGGATCCACGCCTCGCTAGGCGGAGGTAGGCCGAAAATAGTGAGGACCGGCGCTTCGCGATAGGCGGACCGGCGTTCTGTCCCCTGGCGTATGCCGATGTCCCACGGTGTATGGGTAGGAACGGTGCGCGCCGCGTAGTGTGGATGGCGACATCCTTTCGTTGCGCGGTGGGGCCTTTCGCCGCCTCGATCGCGCCGCCGGCCGCCGCTAGCATGCACCGACCCGATCCCGCCTTCGCCTCCCTCCCCGTGGCGGTGTCGTGCGCACCCGATGAGCGTCTGCGCGCCCTGCTGGAGCGTTGCCTGACGGGTGTTGCAGCGATGCGTCATGTGGACGGCGTGCACACGCTTCTTCGTCAGGCCACGAGTCTCGAGATGGGAGTGGTCGTGTACGCTGCCACTGGACGGGAGAGCGCGACCGTACTGGCGCAGCTCGAGAGCGTGCACCGGCGCTTCCCGCACCTTCCGCTGCTCGTCGCGCCAGCCACCGGTGTCTCGCTCGATCTGGCTCGGCGGCTGAGCTCGGCAATCGCCGCTACTGTGACATCCCCGCTCCACCTCCACGATCCCGCGCCCGTGCTCGACGCGCTCGTGCGCGAGGGGGTGGCGCGCAGCGCGGCGGGGCGGCTGCTCGCCCTGCTCGAGCAGGCGCGCCCCGGGGCGGACCCGCTCGTGCGGCGCTTCGTCGCCCACTCCGCCACCGTGCCGCGCGAGGTGTCGAGCGTGGGCGCGGTCGCGGAGCGGCTCGGCTTCTCCGTGCGCACGCTGGAGAAGCACCTGCAGCGCGATGGGCTTCCCGCGGCGAGGGCGTTGTTCTGGAGCATCATGGTCGTGCGGGGAGCCGTGCTCCTGCAGGATCCGAGAAGTACGCTGCAGCGGATCGTGGCGCTCCTCCCCTTCCCCGACTCGGCGGCGGTGAGTGCGCGGTTCCAACGCTATGCGGGCGCGCGGCCCAGCCACGTGAGGCATGCGAGCGCCGTGGACCAGCTCCTCACGCGGCTCCAGGTGAGGCTGATGCGCGGGCAGCCCGGGCCAGGAGAGCCCCGGCCGTGACGGGCCAGGGCGTTCGGTGTTCGCACGCGGCCGAATAGGTGCGCCTTGGAGCATCGCTCATCTGGCCGTGGGCCGCGAACCTTCGAGCCGAAGCACCCGACGGGTCGCGATGGCGGTCTTCTTCGCCGGATGGACGGTGACTGCGATCCGAGCGGTGCCAGGAGAGAACGCTTCGTCGCCGACCCTGCACGAACGGTGAGATCGCCAGATGTCGAGCTCCTTAGTTCCACGAGGTTCGAGCCGGCCGCACCCCGCGCCCGAAGTCGTCGGTGTGAGACAGGGCGGCCGGACGGTGGTCGTCGACTTCCGGCACGGGCGCTACTACGGGCTCGACGAGGTCGCCGCGCGGCTCTGGGCGCTCGTGGAGAGCGCCGCCTCGGTCGAGGAGATGGTTCGCGCGATCGGCGACGAGTACGACGCCACACCCGAGCTTATCGATCGCGACGTACGGACCTTCCTGCGACAGCTTCAAGTAGCGGGGTTGGCGACATGGCAGTGAGAGGCGGGAATCTCGAGACCGCGCACGCGGCTGCGCGCGTCGAAGCAGGTGCCGCGCGACGCGGTCATCGCGCACCTGGCGTCGTGTACTGCGCCGCAACGCTCGTGTTCTCGACACTGTCGCTGCGGCTCCTCGGCTTTCGCGTTTCCTACGCTCTGGCTCGGCGCTGGAGCCGCCATCGAGTGCCCGGGCCTGCCATGGACTGGTCAATGATTCGGGACGCCGCCCGGCGAATTTCGTTGGCCGCGGCGTTCTTCCCGGGCCGGGCGCTCTGCCTCGAGCAGTCGCTGGCGCTCTTCACCTGCCTTCGGCGGCTGGGTGTCGCCGCCGACCTGTGCCTGGGTGTTCAGCCCTTCCCATTCATTGCGCACGCCTGGGTCGAAGTGGACGGGCTACCGGTGTTGGAGAACACGGACACACTCCACGGGTTCGTTCGCGTCCCGATGCCGGGGTCGTGACCATGTTCGTGTGCGTTCTGCGCATCGACGGGAGCCCGCTCGATGAGCGTGATCTCCTGGACCTCCGGCAGCGCATGTCCCGGGCGGGCGGGCACATCACCGTCTCGGTCAACCGCGGACCCTTCGGCGCCCTCGCCGCGAGCCGGGTTGGATGCGCCGGCACGTCCCCGTCGGCGTCTCAGGCAATCGTGCACGGAGGAGCGATCGGCGTCGGCGACGTCCGGCTGACGAATCGCGCGGCGCTCCAGCTGCAGCTGCTCTCGTCGGCACCCGTGCGATCGGACCTCGAGCTCGCGTCGAGGTGGCTGATCGGACATGGCTCGGTGCGCGATCTCGTCGGCGACTACGCCTTCGTACTCTGGAGCGAGTCGACCGGCGTGCTGACCGCGTCGCGCGACGCGTTCGGGGTGCGCGCGCTCTTCTACGCCGCCTCGGCCCGGAGCATCGTGATCGCCTCGCACCTCTCGCTCGTGGCCGACGAACGCGCGATCGACGAGAGCTACGTCGCCGATTTCCTCGCCGGCGGTGACATCTCGTCGGACCGGACGATCTGGGCGAACGCGTGCACGGTGCCCGGCGGGCACACGCTCAC
Organism: Gemmatimonadaceae bacterium; assembly: GCA_036378095.1. Classification (GTDB taxonomy): domain Bacteria; phylum Gemmatimonadota; class Gemmatimonadetes; order Gemmatimonadales; family Gemmatimonadaceae; genus JADGGM01. Next base: position 9,238 of record DASUXC010000153.1, read on the forward strand.
CGTCCGCGGACGCGTGCTGTCGGTGCGCGAGTTCTGGTCGGCGGCGGAGTTCGAGCCTTCCACGGAACCCGCGCGGCGATCGCACGTCGAGGAATTCGGTGCCGCCCTGAGCGAGGCGGTCCGGGTGCACATCGACGATGCCCGCCCCACCTGGGCGGAGATGTCCGGCGGCCTCGACTCGTCGTCGATCGTGACGCTCGCGCATTCGCTCGCCGCTCGAGGCGAGGCACCCCGCGCGTTGGATGGCACGATCACGCTGTTCGACGAGCTCGGCACGGGTGACGAGCGGCGCTACTCCGACCTGCTCGCCACCCACCTCGCCCTCCGGAACGAGATCATCGCCAATGCGTGGGCGTGGCAGGACGACGGCGAGGAGCCGCCGTGCACCGACGAGCCGCGGCTGCACTACCCGTTCTTCGCGCGGATGCGGCGCGTGATGCGAGTGCTGCGCGACGCCGGTTGCGAGGTGCTGCTCAGCGGCCTTGGCGCCGAGTTCTACCTGCTCGCGAAGCGCGGCTATCTGTCCGACTGGCTGGCCGATGGCCGGTATCGCGCCGTGCTCGCGGATCTCGCCCACTGGGCCGTGGCTTCCCGGCGGTCCGTGTGGCGGACGTGCGTGGACGAGCTCCTCTTGCCCCGCGTCCCACGCCCGCTGCGCCCGCACCTGTGTGATCCCGCGCAGCGGACGCCGGCCTGGATCGATCGAAAATTCGCGCGGCGGATGGAATTCGCCGCACGGTTTCCTGTGGCCCGGCAAGCAGCCGTGCCTCGCGGTCGGGCCTTCGTGGAGACGACCGCCGCGGATGTGCGCGTGTTCGGTGGCTGGTTGATGCGAGACTTTCACGATGCCGGAATCGACCTGCGATACCCGTTCCTGCATCGCCCGCTCGCCGGGCTCGGGCTCCGGCTTCCGCTGAGCGCGCGCTCGCGCCCGGGCGCCACCAAGTGGGTACTGCGCGAGGCGCTCGGCGGCATCCTGCCCGAGGAGATCCGCACGCGGCAGGGGAAGGGCGGCATCGACTCGCGAATTGCCTGGTCGCTGGGCCGCGAGCGACGCAGGCTCGAGGACATCCTGCGCGATCCCGTGCTTGGACGGATCGGGGCCGTGGATCCTCCGGCGCTTCGCGCCGCGGTCGGTGCCGCCGCACGGGGGAGCTCGACGGCGCTCGTTCCGCTCATGTGCGCGCTCGCGCTGGAGACCTGGTTCTACGTCCGGTCCGGCCGGTGGACCGTGCCGGAGCATCCCGACCGTGGCGTGCCCGCCGGCATCTCGGGCACGCCCGGCGACACGAGGAGGTGATTGAACATGGAGAAGAAGAGCTATGCCGCGCCGGCGCTGGTCGACCTGGGCAGCGTGACGCGAGAGACTCTCGGTGGTGGGAACCTCATCCCCGAGCCGGTCGCCGGAAAGCAGGCGCAGTGACCCTGACCCTCAGGAGGTGGCATCATGCGTAAGAAGAGCTACACCGCCCCGACCCTCGTGGATCTGGGCGAGGTCGCCGAACAGACCCGCTTCGGCGGGACACAGAGATTCGAGACCGTGACTACCATGCACGACTGATGGAAGGCGCGAGGAAGTAGCGACCTACTCCGTCGCACGACACCGGCCGAACCAGCTCGCGGTGTGCGGTGGGGCCCCACCGTGCACCGCGAGCGTACGTCAGTTGCTGCTCGCCCTCTGAGCCTGCCGCGGCTCCGCGAGGTAATGATCGAGGAAGCCGAACACGCGCGACCACCAGTCGCGAATGTTGGCCGGCGAGTACAGGATGTGCCCCTCCCCCCAGTACCTCACGAATTCCGCCGTCTTCCCGAGGCGGCGAAGCGCGCTGTAGAATTCCTCCCCCTGCATGATCGGGACGTAATCGGCGTCGCCCTGGACGATCATCACAGGTGTCTGCACGCGCTCCACGTACGAGAGTGGGCTGTTCAATCGGTAACGCCAATGGTCTTTCCACGGCACACCGACGCGCAGCATGAGGCCGAACTCCAGGAGGTGCGCTCCGTTCATCCGCTTGTCCGCATCGTGGTCGTACGCGAACCGGCGGTCGAAGGTGCCGTACTCGCTCACGAGGTCCACCGGTCCGGCGGCGGCGATCGCTGCCCGGAAACGGTGCGTGAAGCCGATCAACCCGAGCGCCGCGTAGCCGCCCATGCTGTGCCCCATCACGGCGAGCCGATTCTCGTCGGCGACTCCCAGCTCCACCACGCAATCAAGCGCCGGGAGCACGCCCTTCGGGATGTCGAGGAAGCCGTCGACTCGTCCGGGGCCGCGCACCGGGATGCTTGGCACCAGCACCGCGTACCCGCGCGCCGCCAGCAATTGCAGGTTGAACTGGGGAGCCTCGGCGAGGTTCTTGTTCACGTCGATGAAGAGCGTATCGGTGATCATCGTCCCGGGATAGACCCACGCCACCAGCGGGTAGCGGCGCCCCGCCTCGTATCCAATAGGAAGGATGAGCAGCGCGGTGAGCGAATCGCCATCGAGCCCCCGGTAGCGCACGAGCCGGCGTGGTGCATCGATCACATCGGCCAGCTGCTCGTTGAGCGCGATGAGCGTGGTGGGCGATCTCCCTTGCTCGATCGCCCACAGGTCGGGGCCATCCTGCGCCAGTGGGAAGCCCAACTCACCCGCGGATGCGACGAGCAGCCGCTCGCTCCGTACATCGTACCCCACCACGCGCACGGGTGAATCCGGGGTGGGAAGTCTCGCGGGCGCACCTCCGGACGCGCCGACGTCTACACGCACGAGCGCGCGCTTGCCGCCAGCCGTCGCGAAGACGATCACCCTGCCGGGGTGGCCGGCCGGCATACCGCTGTGCGACAGCCAGGCGATGCCGGTGACACTGTCCCTCACGCTTCCGAGCAGCCTGGTGGCGCGGCCATCCCGGAGCCGCCAGAGGGCGCCGCCGGCAACCGCCAGCAGCTCTCCCGCGCGCCCGCTCGGCATCGCCTCCTCCAGCCCGGACGCGAGCGAAGTGCCGACCTGGCGCGCCGGCATCCGCCCCCGCGCGTCGAAGAGCCACCATCCGCGCCGGTCGCACGCTGCCCGAACGCTGGATCTCTCACACTTCCCGCGCACGCTCGCCCGCACGAGTAGCGAGGCTGGATCCACCCAGCTCACCTCCTCGGCCACGAGCCGGGGAGGCGAGATCTCGACGGCCGCCCCGGTCGACGGCGTGAGGACGAGCACGCGGGCACTGTCTCCGCTCTCGCCGGCGAAGCGGCCGACGACCGCCAATCGCGAATCATCGCTCGACCAGTGGAGGGGCGACTGGAAGAGACCCTGCACCACCTCGACCGTGTCGATCCAGTGAACCCGACCGGGCGCGGCGAGCCTCACGAATCCGAGGCGCGTTCTGGCCCAGCTCTCGTTCGACATCGTCACCCCGGCCTGCGGCTCTCGCAGCGCCACGGCTACACCGATCGCGAGCCGCCCGCCTGCGGTGCTCCTGTCGTGTGACAGCGCGAAGCGCCTCGTCTCCCCGATCACGGGATAATCGGCGAGGCTGGTCATCCGTCCGGTCCTCGCATCCACCAGAGCTACGTACCCCCGCTGCGTGCTCTCCGAGGGAGTCGAGTCGGCGCCCGCCGGCAGAGAGGCCGCCGTGCCACTTCGAAGCACGCTCGCCGTCGCCGTCGTTCCGGTAGCCTGGGCGCGCCAGAGCGCGGGGGCCGTGCGCTGCATGTGGACGTCGGGGTCGAGTAACCTGGACCGATCGCCGCCGCTCATGAACGCACAGAGCAGCGTCGTGTCGTCGACCCATGCGGCGGGGTACCACATCCCGGTCACTTCCGAGCGGGTCTCGGCCAAAAGGTCGACCCCGTCGCCGCTCAGCGTGCGAATGCTGTCTGTCGTACGGTCCCACACGAGGAGGTGAACGTTGTCCCCGCCACGGGTGGAGAGCATGGCGAGCCGCTCGCCGTCCGGTGACCAGAGTGGCATCCAGTACCCCGCGCCATCCCGACGGCCATCCGTGATGCGGCGCCGGTGGCGTCCATCCGTGGACACGAGCCAGACGTCCGCTCGGCCATTGCCGAGGAGAAAGGTCCAGGCGGGGTTCTCCCGCGGTCCCATCGGCCGCTGCACCACCACGGCGGCCGATGCACCGTCAGGCGCGAGCGCCACGTCACCGAGCTGTTCGGCGATGAACAGGTCGTCGATCGTCATCGCGTGCTTCCCCGCCCGCGCGGCAATCGCGCCACTCGAGACCTGACTGGCGGCCATCCGCGGCAGCAGAGCGGTGGCGATGGCCGCGAGGAGCCCCGCGCGCATCATCCGGCCAGAGAAAGTCCCTCTCATGCCCTCAGTACCTCAGGCGGACGCCGACCAGCGTCGTTCGCCCGATCTGCGGGCTCGTGTTGTAGTTCTCGAACGTCTGCTCGTTGGCCACGTTCTCGACCCGCACGAACCCCGTGAGCGAGGAGGAGATCTCCTGCGCGACGCCCAGGTTGACCTTGGTCACCGATGGATAGCGCATCCAGTACGCTCTCCCCGAGCCGAGGTAGGCATCTCCACCGTAGATGAACCCGTAGTAGCTGCGTACATCCAGGTTCGTCCACGGACCGATGTAGACGAGGTTGCCCGTGACGGTGGTATGGTGCGTTGGGCGATAGGCGACCGTCACGCCTCCCGACCGTCCCGGAATCCCCAGCACGCGATCGCCGATGTCGTAGTCACCGGAGTAGTGTGGCGCGAGGCGCGAGATGCGGCTGCTCACGATCGAGTAGGTGGCGGTGAGATCGACACGCTGCGTACGGAGGTGCCCCTCGAACTCCCACCCGCGGTTCGCGATCTGCCCGGCGTTCTGGTACTGGTACGTGGGAGCGGACGTGCTGTCGGGGATGAGCACCTGATCGATCAGATTCCGGGCAGTCTGATCGTAGTGGGTGACACTCAGCGACGCGCGCTTCCCGAAGAAGAGATCGAACCCTCCATCCCACCCCAACTGCCGCTCGGGGCCGAGCTCCGGGTTCGGCAACTGCACGTAGCTGGTAGTCCGATAGTCCGACTTCTGCGTGGGGAACGGAGGGCGGATCGCATCGCCGTAGGACGCGCGGAGCTTGACCGTAGCTCCGGCGACGTCGTGCACGACCGACACCCCGACGCGCGGCGAGTATGCGAGCCCGTAGTCGTCCCCGAAGTTGTCGTTGCGCTCGGCCCGCAGGCCTGCGGTGATGTAGATGAGGTCGTGCACGCCGGTCTGGAGCTGGGCGAAGTACCCGGTGTTGTTCCACGGCAACCGTTGTCCGACGAGCCCGGCGAGCGCTCCTTCCGCATCGGGCAGCGTCGACGAATACATGAAGTTCGCCTGCATGTGGTAGTAGTCGACCCCCGCCGTGAGCGTCGACGACAGGTCGCGGCCGAGCGAGAGGTCGAGCGTCGTGTTGTACGCGAGCTGCGATCGGACTTCGTGCGACGAGAAGAGCTCGCGCAGCGAGTCGGCCGGCGTCGTGTACCGCGCGCGAAAGTTGTAGTACTCGTAGTCCAACCCGCTCTGCCCCAGAGTGAGCGAATGATGCCAGCGAGTCGTGGGTGAATACTCGAGGTGAATCGCATATGCCTGGTCGCTCATGTCGTCGATGCGATTCCACGGCTTCGCGTAGTATGGGTAGCTCGACAGCATCGGCAGCTGTGGCTTCTCCCACCGCCGGTTGGAATAGCGGACGCTGAACGAGGCGGTGACCGGCCCTTGCGTCATCGAGGCTCCCCCGAACCCGCCGAGTGTCCTGGACGTGTAGCCGGGCACGAACTCGCCCGTCCCCTGATACGAGCCCCCGACATTGTAGCTGAAGCGCTCGCCACCACCGTTCAGGGCGACCGAGTGATCCTGGCGGAGCGCGGCGCCGTCGCGATACCCGCTCTGCATCGCGCCGAACGTGACCTTGGCGTCCACCTCCGGCCTCGCCGATCCGGCGTGCCCCTTCTTCGTGAAGATCTGCAGCACGCCGCCATCGGCATCCGAGCCGTAGATGGTGGACGCCTGAGGGCCGCGCGCGAACTCGATGTGATCGATGCTGTTCGGATCAATGGACGCGATGAACGGCGCGTCGGCGACCTCGATTCCATCCACGTAGGTCTTGACCGTGCTCCCGTTGAGCGAGCTCGCGCCGCGGGAGCTGACCGTCGTCGCGAACTCGTATCCGGGCTCCTGCCACGCGATGCTCCCCGGCACGATACCGCGGAAGATCTGGTCCACCCGGCGCATGCTCTGCTCCTCGATCTCCTTCGAGCCGACCACCGTGATCGGGTTCGCCAGCGCGCGGCGCTCCGTCGGCGCCACCGTTCCGGTCACCACGATCTGATCGAGCACGTTGGCGCTCGCCTGGAGCGCGAAGTCCATGGTCACTTGCTCCCCCTCCTTCACCACCGTGTCGCGCGACACCTTGGCGTAACCGATCCGGCGGACGACGAGCCGGTGCGTCCCGGCGGTGACTCGGGCCAGCCGGTACGTTCCGTCGCTGCCGCTGCGCGTGACCAGCGACGCGTCATCGACGCTCACGGTGGCATCGCTCACCGGTTCCCCGGTGCCCGCATCCGTGATGCGCCCCGTGATCGCTCCCGCCGCGGCCAAATTGCTGGAGGTCCGCCGTTCCTCCTCCAGTGTCAACATGATCGCGCCCGACCCCGCGCGACGGATGCCCACGCGAGTTCCCCTCAACACCGCCCGCAGCGCTTCCTCCACCGTCGCCCCTCGAAGCGTCACGCTTACGCGACGCCCCAGTGGTACGATGTAGCCGCTGTACAGCAACTCGACTCCGCTCTGTCCGCTGATCTCCTTCAACGCATCCCGCAGCGTCACCTCGTGCAGATCGAGCGTCACGGCACCCGATCGCGCGCCTCCCGCGATCACCGGTGTGGGTGCCACGGACCCGAGGCTCACGGCCGCCGCTACCGCCCCAGCCCCCCTCTGCGCTCCAGCAGCGGGCGCCGCTATGCATGCTACGATCACAACCACGATTCTCACCACGCTTTCCCTCATGGATCCGCCCTCATGGATGTGCCTCCGGCCCAGGGCCGGTCGGTCCCGTGGTGTGGTATGACCCGGTAGTGCCGCGGCACCACCGAGCCGCGGTCGATGGTCAGGTGTGCCCGTGGTTCGCGACGGTGTCCCAATGGGGCGCTGCGTGGTGGGCACGCCGATGTGACGGCCACGGCGCCGAGCTACCCTACATCCGCCAATCCGTGCTCCGATGCCGTTCCGCTGCCGTCGTGTCACGCGCGACCGCCCGATGGCGAGTCATGCGACGAACGGCTCGTCGCGCCCAACCGAATTGATGCGCATGTGAACATCGCGCGATCGATGCTCGCCGCAGAATTCTGATGCCATGCCGAGTGCACTGCCGCACGCCGGCTCCTCCCCTGACCGGATCGGCACATGCTCAGGATCCTCCGGCGACGTTCGGTTCGGCCCCGGCCGCTTGGCGAGCACCTCCGCCCCGCCCCCCGCGTGCTCGCCACGCGAGCCGGCGAGGACACGGTCCTCCTCGACCTCGCTCGCGGCCAGTACTACACGCTCAACGAAGTCGGCGGGCGCGTGTGGGCGCTGCTCGCCGACGGCTGCGCGGTGCCCGACATCGTCCGGCTCCTCGCCAACGAGTACGACGCCCCCGCCGAGGTGATCGCGGCGGACGTCTCGACGTTGCTCGAGCGCATGGCGCGGTCGTCGCTCGTGGAGCGCGCGGACTGATGCGCCAGGGACCGCTCGCCGCCGCGATCACCCGCGCGTCGCGCCGCATGCCGGCGCTGCGCGAGATCGCCGCGCTGGTGCTCCGGGAGCGACGCGCATACGGCGCCGGGCTCGCCCTCGTTCTCGTGAACCGCGGCGTCGCGCTCGTGCTCCCACTCGGGGCCAAAGTGGCGCTCGACGACGTGGTCGGGCGTCACCGCACCGGTCTCCTGCTCCCCCTCGCCCTCGCCTGCGGCGCGGCGGTGCTCATCGAAGCGGCCACGAGCCGGCGCGCCACGCTCCTCATGGGCGTCGCGGCGCAGCGGTCGATGGCCGAGCTGCGCGTGCGAGCCCACGCGTCCCTCCTCGGCGCGCCCATGGCGCGCATCGAGCGCGAGCGGAGCGGCGCGCTCGTGTCGCGGATCATGGCGGACGTCGAAGGCGTGCGGGAGCTCCTCGGCACCGGGCTCGCGCAGATGGCGAGCGGCGCGCTCACGGCGATTCTCGCGTTCGGCGTGCTCGTCGCCCTCGACTGGCGGCTCACGGCCATCGTGACCGCGCTGCTCGCGCTCCTCGCGTTCGGCGTGGCGCGCTCGCTCGGCGGGCTCCGCGCCGAGGCGCGGGAGCTGAGCGCGCGAACGGCGGGCGCCAGCGCGCGGCTCACCGAGTCGGTGAGCGGCGCGGTGGTGGTCAAGGCGTACGCGGCCGAGCAGCGCGACGCGGGCGCGTTCGCACGCGAGGTGCGGGGCGTTCTCGACGCGGCTACGGGCGTCGTGCGCCGCATCGCCGTGCTCGGTGCGGGGATGACGGCGGGCACCGGAGCGGTGACCGTAGTGCTCCTCGTGTTCGGCGCCGGCGCCGTAGCGAGCGGGCGGCTCACCGTTGGCGACCTGGCGCTCTATGCCTCGCTCGTGGCGCTCCTCACCGCGCCGCTCGTGCAGCTCGCGGCGGTGAGCGGCGAGATCGGTCGCTCGGGGGCGGGGCTGCTCCGCGTGCGCGAGCTGCTTCAGCTCCCATCGGAGACCGCCGGCGACCAGCTCCGCGCGCCCGTGCTCCGGGTCGCCGGGGAGGTGGAGATGGAGGACGTGTACTTCGCGTACGCGGAGGGCGCGCCCGTGCTCGACGGCGTGAGCTTCCGCGCTCGCGCGGGGGAGACCGTGGCGCTGGTAGGCCAGAGCGGATCGGGAAAGAGCACCATCTGCAAGCTCTTGCTCGCGCTGTACCGGCCGCGATCAGGCCGCGTTCTCGTGGATGGGAAGGATCTGGCGGCGCTCCGGCTGCGCGACTACCGCGCGCACCTCGGCGTGGTGCTCCAGGACAACTTCCTCTTCGACGGCACGATCGCCGAGAACATCGCCTTCTCCAAGCCCGGCGCCACGATGGCCGAGATCCGCGAGGCGGCGCAC
>DASUXC010000154.1:0-39629 GCA_036378095.1 Gemmatimonadaceae bacterium
CGGTGTGAGCAGAGACTGAGCGACACGGGGACCGGCCTTCGCCGGTCCCCGTGTCGCATTCCATACTCCACCCGCCCCGCGCCCCGCACCCCGCGCCCCGCACCCGGCGCCTCATTCATCGCGAAGCACCTCCACCGGATCCACCCGCGTCGCCCGCCTGGCGGGGAGCATGCACGCGACGAACGCCACCGCGGAGAGCAGGAGCGCCACCGTCGCGAAGGTGGCCGGATCGGTGGCGCGCACCGCGTACAGCTGGCTCGCGATCAGCCGCGTGAGGGCGAGCGAGCCGGCGAGGCCGGCGGCCACGCCGACCAGCGCGAGCATCATCCCCTGCCGCAGCACGAGGCCGAGCACGTCGGCGGTGCGCGCGCCGAGCGCCACGCGAATTCCCATCTCTCGCGCGCGCTGCGTCACCGAGTAGGACATGATCCCGTAGATCCCGATCGTCGCCAGCAGGAGCGCGATCCCGGCGAACACGCCGAGCAGCACCACCGACAGGCGCCGCTGCCCCATCGACGCCGACACCATCTCGTCGAGCGAGCGGATGCGCGCCAGCGGCTGGTCGGGGTCCACCCCCTGCACCGCGCGCCGGATCGCCCCCACGTAGCGCATCGGATCCCCGGACGTGCGCACCGCGATGTCCAGGAAGTCGATGTCGGACGTCTGCGCGTACGGCAGGTAGAGCTGCGGGCGCGATTCCGCGTCGAGCGCCTCCTCCTTGGAGTGCCCGACCACCCCCACGATCGTGATGAAGCGGGTGCTCGTGTCCGGGGTGCTCGGCCCGAACCAGATCCGGCGCCCGATCGGGTCTTCTCCGTGGCGGTAATAGCGCCGCACGAACTCCTCGTCCACCAGCGCCACCCGTCCGGCGCCCGACGCCTCCAGATCGGTGAACAGGTGGCCGCGGCGGAGTGGCAGGTGGAGCGCCTGCGGGAAGCCGGGGGTGATGATGCGGATGTCCCCCCACGGCCCGTTCCCGTTCGGCGGCGGCTGATACCCCTCCACGTTGTAGCTCCCGGTGGACCACGAGCCGCTGAACGGCATCCCGGACGTCCCCCCCACCGCCTTCACGCCCGGGACGGCGGCGATCGCCGGGATCACGCGGTCGAAGAAGACGCGGCGCACCGTGTCGTTGGGGTAGCGCGTGGCGGGGAGCGACAGGTTGAACGTGAGCACGTCGCGCGGATCGAATCCGGGATCCACCCCCGAGAGCCGCGCGAAGCTCTTGATGAGCAGCCCCGCCCCGGTGAGCAGCACGAGGGCGAGCGCGATCTCGGAGACGACGAGCGCGCGGCGCAGCCGCCGTCCACCGCGGTCGGTGGTACCCCCGCGTCCGCCGGCATCGCTGAGCGTCCGCCGCAGGTCGCCGGAGGGCGCCTGGAGCGCGGGCGCGAGCCCGAAGAGCAGCCCGGTGGCCACGGACACCACCAGCGTGAACAGCACCACCGTCCCGTTCACGCGCAGCTCCGCCACGCGCGGGATGTTGCCGGGATTCAGCGCCACGAGCGAGCGCACCGTCCAGTAGGCGAGCGCCAGCCCGAGGGTGCCGCCGGCGAGCGAGAGGAGCACGCTCTCCGTGAGGAGCTGCCGCACGATGTCGCGGCGGCGCGCGCCGAGCGCGGTGCGGATCGCCACCTCCCGCCCGCGCGCCGCCGCGCGCGCCAGGAGCAGGTTGGCCACGTTCGCGCAGGCGATGAGCAGCACGAACCCCACGGCGCCGAGCAGCACGAGCAGCGCGGGGCGGATCTTCCCGGTCGCCAGCTGGTCGAGCGACACCACGCGAAGCGTCCAGTCGGGCGCGAACTGGTCCGGGTACTGATGCTTGAGCCGATCGGCGAACGCGCGCATCTCGCGCGCCGCGGCGTCCGCGGTGACGCCGGGCCTGAGCCGCGCCGTGAGGTCGAGCCACTCGTTGGTGTAGTTGCCCGGGGTGAAGAGCGCCGGATCGAGGGCGATCGGCGTCCACAGCTCGACGTCGGCGCTCCAGAAGTCGCGGAACGACGGGGGCATCACCCCGACGATGCGATACGGCTCGCCGTTCAGCGACATCGTCGCCCCCACCGCATCGCGCTTCGCCCCGTAGAGCCGCTTCCACAGCCCATCGCTCAGCACCACCACGTGGTCGCGGCCGGCCGCATCCTCGTCAGGCAGGATCGTCCGCCCGAGCGCGGCGCCCACGCCGAGCACGGCGAAGAAGTCCCCGGACACCTTGCCGCCCCGCAGCCGCTGCGGATCGCCGATCCCGGTGAGGTTCGCGCTCCACTGCCGCTCCACCGCCACGTGACTGAAGCTCCGCGTGCGGTCGCGGTAGTCGCGAAAGCCCGGGGCCGACACCGGCGCGTCCAGGCCGATGCTCGGATAGTGATGCTGGATCGTCACCAGCTCTCCCGGCGCGCGGTACGGCAGGGGGGAGAGGAGGATCGTGTCGACGAGGCTGAAGATCGCCGAGTTGGCCCCGATGCCGAGGGCCAGGGTGATCACCACCACGGTGGTGAAGGCCGGAGCGTGGCGCAGCCGGCGGAGCGCGTGCCGGACATCCTCGAGCAGCGTGTCCATGGGCGGAGGTGGGCTCGGGTGCCATGTACGGGGAGTTCGGGCCTCACGCCCCTACGCCCCCGTGGGACATGCGGTTTCGACACTCCCGGCGGGCGGTTGGTTGGAGCGCCCTGGGGAACAAACGTTGCGTTCCGGCGGTACGGGAGGAACATTGGTAGGATCGCGCAGGAGTCGATGGCACCGAACACGGAGGACTCATGCGGTCATTCGTCCCGGTTGGAACCCTGCTGTGCGCGCTCGCCGCGTGCGCCCCGCGCCCGGCCACCGATGTCGCGCCCGAGCCGGCGGAGCCCCTCCGCGTGCTCCTCCACCCGCCGCTCCCCGCCGACGAGGGACGCTCCCTCTCCTTCGTGCTCAACCGCCCGGCCTACGTCGCGCTGTTCGAGGTGATCCCCGGCCGCGGCTCGCGCGTCCTCTACCCGTGGATCGGGAGCACCGGGCGCGAGTTCTCCGAGGGGTACGGGTTCGCGTACCTCACCCCCTTCCGCTTCGCCGACTACCAGCCAGGCACGCCGTTCGTCACCGGGTGGGACGAGCCGCGCTTTCTCTACGTGGTCGCGTCCTCGCGGCCGCTCCGCGTACAGCCGTACACGCGCCCCGGCGCGCTTCGCCGGTACATGGGGCTCTCGCGCTTCATGTCCTACCGGCCGTTCGCCACGATGGACCTGCTCACGCGCGCCGTGCTCCCCGAGCAGATCGCTGACGACGAGTGGGCCTCCGACGTGTTCATCGATTGGGGGGCGAACCCGCTCTCGATGGCCCCGCGCTTCGCGTGGCGCGTGCTGCGCTGCCAGAACGGGCGCATGCTGGTGATCCCCGCGGCGTACGAGGCCGCGTCGTGCCCGGGCGATGCGCTGCGCGCGACGACCGTCATCGCCCGCCGCGCGCCGGGCGGAGGGGTCGTGCTCCCGCCCGGCACGAGCGTGGCGCTCGCCGCGCGGCTGCCGCGTCCCACCAGCATGGCCACCGCCGATCTCGCGGCGCGCATGGCGCAGCGTGGCGTCGCCGAGCGCGGCGTGCGGTCGGTCGCCAGGTCGAGCGACCGCGGCGTGCGGCGCGATCCCCCGCCGCGCACGCTCACGCCGCGCCCGCCGGCCACGCACGGCACCACGTCCGCGCCGCGCACATCCACGCCGCATCCGGCGTCCGCCCCCGCATCGCCGCACGCCGCGGGACGCGCCGGCGCGCGAGGCACGCCCCCCACGCGCCAGCGCTGACGCACGTCGCGGCGAGGGAACGCGCGCGTTCCCTCGCCGCGCGCCGGCGCGCGGGTATATTCCCCGCATGACAACAGTCGACGTCCTCGCCATCGCCGCTCACCGCGATGACGTGGAGCTCACCTGCGGCGGTACGCTGCTCCGCGCCGTCGCGCAGGGGCATACCACCGCCATCATCGATCTCTCGCAGGGCGAGACCGGCACGCGTGGCTCCGCCCAGATCCGCGCCGAGGAGGCGAGCCGCGCCGCCGAGATTCTCGGCGTCATGGCGCGCATCAATCTTGGCCTCCCCGACGCCGGCATCGTCAACACCCCCGACACGCGTGCCGCCCTGGCGCGCGAGATCCGGCGCTTCGCGCCCACGATCGTGATCGCCCCCGCGCCCAACGGGCGGCACCCCGACCACCGCGTCGCCGCCGAGCTGGTGCGCGATGCGTGCTTCGTCGCGGGGCTCGCCAAGGTCGAGCCGTCCGTTCCCAAGCATCGGCCGCGCAAGGTGGTCCACTGCCTCACCTACCGCGAGGACACGGTCAAGCCCACCTTCGTGGTCGACATCTCCGACGTGTTCGAGCGGAAGCTCGAGGCGATCCGCGCCTACGCCTCGCAGTTCGAGGGCGTGACGCAGGCCGGGGAGGTCTATCCGACGGGCGAGCCGCTGGCCGACGTGGTGCGGCACCAGGCCGCCCACTACGGCTCGCTCATTCGCGTCCGCTACGGCGAGCCGTTCTACACCGCCGAGACGATGCGCGTCGACGACATCACCACGCTCGAGGTATCCACGTTTTGAGCTCCCGACCCGACGACGAGCGCCGGTCCGAGCGCCCGATCAGCTATCCGTCGTATCTCCGCCTCGACGAGCTGCTCTCGCTGCAGACGCCCGTCTCGCGCCCGGAGCACCCCGACGAGCTGCTCTTCATCGTCGTGCACCAGGCGAGCGAGCTGTGGTTCAAGGTGGTGCTGCACGAGCTCGAGCGGCTGGTGGACCGCCTCGAGAGCGGGGACGTGCTCGGGGCGGTGCTCGTCGTGCAGCGGCTGAACGCGCTCGTGCGCATCGTCACCGACCAGCTCTCGGCGCTCGACACGCTCCCTCCGCAGCGCTTCGCCGAGTTCCGCGGCTACCTCGGGACGTCCAGCGGCTCGCAGAGCGCGCAGTTCCGCGCGATCGAGGCCGCCTCCGGGCTGCGCGAGGCGCACTTCCTCCACGCCATCTCCGAGCACGGCGAGCCGCCGGCGATCGTGCGCGAGTGGCTCGACCGCCCCACGCTGCAGGCGTTGTTCACGCGCCTGCTCGCCGCCAAGGGCACGTCGCTCGAGGAGATCTACTCGGCGCCGGAGCCCTCCCCCCTGCTCATGCTCGCCGAGGCGCTCCTCGAGTACGAGCAGGGCTTCGCCCGCTGGCGCTTCCTGCACGTGCAGCTCGTGGAGCGGATCATCGGCCCGGGCACGAGCGGCACCGGCGGCACGCTCGGGGCGCGCTACCTGGCGCGCACCGTGTCGCAGCGCTTCTTCCCGGAGCTGTGGGCGGTGCGGTCGCGCTTCTTCGGTGCCGGCGGCTGATGCTGCGCGACATCTCGATCGCCATGGCCGCCGGCACCCCCGAGTGGCCGGGCGACACGCCCTTCTCCTGCCGGTGGACGTGGGAGCGCGCGCGCGGGGAGAGCGTGAACGTCTCGGCGATCACGGCCAGCCCACACGTGGGCACGCACGCCGACGCGCCGCTGCACGTGCGCGACGGGTGGCCCGCGTCGCACGAGCTGCCGCTCGACGCGTTCGCCGGCCACGCCGTGGTGTACGGCGTGCCGGGTGAGCCGCGACCGCTCGGACTCGACGACCTGGCCGGGCTCCCCGGCGGGCGCATCGAGCGGCTGTTGCTGCGCACGGGCCGCTCGGTGGCCGAGGGGATCTTCCCGCACGCGTGGCCCGCGCTCACCCCCGACGTCGTGCGCGCCCTCCTCGCGCGCGGGCTCCGCCTGCTCGGCGTGGACGCGCCGTCGGTCGATGCGCGCGAGAGCACGACACTCGAGGTGCACCACGCGCTGTTCGAGGGCGGCGCGTACAACCTCGAGAACCTCGACCTGCGCGGGGTGCCCGATGGCGAGTACGACCTCTTCGCGTTTCCGGTGAAGGTGCACGGCGCCGACGCCGCGCCGGCGCGCGCGGTGCTGCGCGCCCGGTGAGGCGGGACGACCGCTCCGCCGAGCACGCGCTGCGCACGCTCGCGCCGTGGCTCGCCGCGGCGCTCGTGCTCGCCGTGATCGGCTTCACGCGCGGCGCACCCGCGCCCGTCGGCGTGTTCTACGACGACGGCGTCTACCTCGACCTCGCCCTCGCGCTCGCGGGCGGTCACGGCTACCGCCACCTCGCGCTCCCCGGCGCGCCGGTGGGCGTGCACTACCCGCCACTCTATCCCGCCTGGCTCGCGCTCTGGTCGGCGCTGCGCCCGCCGGTGGCCGCGTGGCGCGCGCTCGCGTGGCTCAAGCTCGGAAACGCGCTGCTCGCCGCCCTGGCGATCGTCCCCTGGACGCGCTGGGGGACGAAGCGGCTGCATCTCCATCCGCTCCTCGCCGCGGGGTGCGCGGTGGCGAGCGTGCTCCTCGTCCCCGCGCGCGCCGTGACGAGCACGCTCTTCTCGGAGCCGCTCGCCTGGCTGCTGCTGGGGCTCGCGCTGCTCGCCGGGGAGGCGCTCGACTCGCCGAGCGTGGAGAGCGAGGGAGCGGACGCGCCGCCGGTCGTGACGGCGCGAGGCGGACGACTCCCCCTGGCCGCCGTGGTGATCGGGCTCCTTCCGCTGTCGCGCAGCATTCTCCTCCCGTTCGCCATCGCCGCGGCGCTGCTCGTGGTCGCGAGGCGCACGTGGTCCCCGGCGCGCCGCGCCGCGCTCGTCGCGCTCCTGCTCGTTCCGAGCATCGCGTGGTCGGTGTTCGTGTCCGTCCACGCCGCCGGGATCCCCACCGCGTGGGCCGGCAATTACGGCTCGTACACGGGAATGTGGCGCGCGAGCTGGCATGACGCGGGCGATCTGCTCGGGCTGGCCGCGCACCAGGTGGTGAGCCTCTGGCACACCGCGCGAGGGATCTGGACCGGGCCCGGCGCGGTGATCGCGCTCGCCGCGTGCGCCGCCGGGCTCTGGCGGCTCGCGCGTGAGAGCCGCCTCGCGGCGCTCGGGACCGCCGGCTACTTCGCCATCGTGCTCGTCTGGCCCGTGAACCCCGACCGGTTTCTCTGGGGAGTGCTCCCGCTCATCACCATCATCGGCGTGCTCGGTGTGGTGTGGGGCTGGCGCGCCGCCCCGCGCGTGCCGCTGCGGCTCGCCACGCTCGCCCTCGCGCTCCTGCCCGCCGGCGCGTGCACGCGCCTCAACGTTCGCGGCTACCACAACGACGGGTGGCTCGTGCCGCAGTGGGGGGAGGCGCGACTGTACGCGCCGGTCGTGGCGTGGGTGCGTACCCTCCCCGCCGAAGCCGTGGTGCTCACGCAGAACGATCCGCTCCTCTCCATCGCCACCGGGCGCCGCACGGCGCCGCTGCTCCCCCCCGACCTGGGCGCGATCGTCGATCCCGCGCGCGCGGTGGGCGCGACGCGCCGCGTGCAGGCGAGCCTGTGCGCGGCCGGTCACGGATGGATCGCCGTGCCAGACACCGCCGACGCCGCCTGGTACGCCGTGCGCGCGCTCGCCACGAGCACCGACTCGCGCGTGCGCTTCGGTCCGCCGCTCTCGCTCGGCGCCAGCGCGGCGGCGGCGCGATTCGAGTGCGGGAAGACGGCTGGACACGGCGCCGAGGCCGGGCTCCCGGCCCCCGGCGCGCGCGGAGACGCGGCTGTCGGCCATCAGCTCTCAGGCTCAGGCTACCCGCGCGGTGTGGAGAGCTCTCGGCGTGTGCACTAGCCGAGAGCCGATGACCGGCAGCCGCGTCTCGGGCCCGCAGCCCCGTCTCTTACCCAAATTCCCGGAACCGCGTTAGCTTTCGGCATGCCTCAGCCCATCTACCTCGATCACGCGGCCACCACTCCGGTCCGGCCCGAGGTCGTCCAGGCGATGGAGCCGTTCTACGGCTCGCGCTTCGGCAACCCCTCGAGCACGCACCGCTGGGGCCGCGAGGCGCGCGCGGCGCTCGACGAGGCGCGCGAGCGCCTCGCCCGATGTCTCGGCGCGTCGCCGGACGAGATCTACTTCACCTCCGGCGGCACCGAGGGGGACAACGCCGCCATTCTCGGGCCCTTCCACGCGCTGCGCGCGAAGGGGCGGCGCGCCGTGGTCGCCACGCCGATCGAGCACAAGGCCATTC
Organism: Gemmatimonadaceae bacterium; assembly: GCA_036378095.1. GTDB lineage: Bacteria > Gemmatimonadota > Gemmatimonadetes > Gemmatimonadales > Gemmatimonadaceae > JADGGM01. The sequence continues at coordinate 8,060 of DASUXC010000154.1, forward strand.
TGGGCGCCGTGCACCACGTGGCACACGAGGGGGGCGAGGAGCGATTCCTCCGCATGACGCCCCAGGCGCTCGTGGACCGCGCCTCCTTCGACGAGCTGGTCGACGACACCGTCGCGGTGTGCTCGATCATGTGGGTGAACAACGAGATCGGCGTGATGCAGCCGATCCCCGAGCTCGCCGCGGCGGCCAAGGCGCGCGGCGTCGTGTTCCACACGGATGCGGTGCAGGGGTTCGGGAAGGTGGCCATCGATGCGGCCGCGACGCCGTTCGACGTGCTCACCATGTCCGGGCACAAGATCGGCGCGCCCAAGGGGATCGGCGCGATGTTCGTGCGCCGCGGCACCCCGTGCGAGCCGCTGCTCCACGGCGGCTCGCAGAATCGCGGGCTGCGCCCCGGCACCGAGAACGTGGCGGCGGCGGTGGGGCTCGCGCGCGCCGCCGAGCTGGCGGTCGCGGAGCGCGAGGAGGAGATGCGGCGGCTCGGTGAGCTGCGCGACCAGCTCCAGGCGGCGCTCCTCGAGCGCATCCCCGATGCCGTGGTGCACGGGCGCGGCGCGCCGCGCGCGCCGCACATCCTGAACATCTCCGTGCCCGGCACCGACAGCGAGTCGCTGCTCATGGCGCTCGATCTCGCCGGCGTCGCCTGCTCGTCGGGCTCGGCGTGCCAGAGCGGAAGCGTGGACCCGTCGCACGTGCTCACGGCGATCGGCGTCCCGCGCGAGCTCGCGGTGGCCGCCGTGCGCATGAGCCTCGGCGCGCTCACCACGCCGGACTGCGTGAGCCGGGTGGCGGAGCTCTTTCCCGCCCTCATCACGAAGGCGCGCCGCCTCGCGGGCGCCGGGGGCGCGGGTGCCCCGTCGGCGCCGAGCACTCGCACCGGCACGGGCGCGAGCCTCACGAGCTGAGGGCGATGGCCGGCCGGGTGCTCGTCGCGATGTCGGGGGGCGTCGACTCCTCGGTGGCCGCCGCCACGCTGGTGGAGCGCGGCTACGAGGTCATCGGCGCCACCATGAAGCTGTTCTGCTACGGCGATGACGTTCCCGACCGCCCGTGCTGCTCGCTCGACTCCATCGACGACGCGCGCCGCGTGTGCGAGCGCATCGGCGTGCCGCACTACGTGCTCAATCTGGAGAGCGCGTTCGGCCGCGACGTGATCGCCAACTTCGTCAGCGAGTACGCGGCCGGACGCACGCCCATCCCGTGCGTCCGCTGCAACACGTTCACGAAGTTTCGCGACCTCATGGCCAAGGCCGACGCGCTGGACTGCGACTACATCGCCACGGGACACTACGCCCGGGCGGTGGGGGGCGAGCTGTACCGCGGCAGCGATCCGGCCAAGGACCAGAGCTATTTCCTGTGGGGGATCGACCGCGCCGTCGTGCGCCGCATGCTCCTCCCCGTGGGAGAGCTCACCAAGTCCGACACGCGGCGCCTGGCGCGCGCCATGGGCCTCGACGTCGTGTCGGAGAAGCCGGAGAGCCAGGACATCTGCTTCGTCCCGGACGGCGACCACGCCAAGGTGCTCGCCCGTCACCTCGGCGCCGAGGCGCCGGCGCTCGCCCGCGGCCCGTTCGTGACGCGCGATGGGCGCGTGGTGGGCGAGCACCAGGGCTACGCGCGCTTCACCATCGGCCAGCGGCGCGGGCTCCCCGGCGGGAGCGCCGAGCCGATGTACGTGGTGGAGATCCGGCCGGACACGCGCGAGGTGGTGATCGGCCCGCGCGCCGAGCTGCTCGGGAGCGGCGTCGTGGCGCGCGAGATGAACTGGCTCGTGGACGCGCCCCCCGCGGTGGGCGACGCGGTGCAGGTGCAGGTGCGCCATCATGCGACGCCGGCCGCCGCGGAGGTGGTGCGGCTGGCCGACGGGGAGATCGAGCTCGCGCTCGACGAGCCGGTGAGCGCGATCACCCCGGGGCAGTCGCTCGTGCTCTACAGCGGCGATCGCGTGCTCGGCGGCGGCCTCATCCAGGCCTCGCGCAAGACCCGTCCCACGCTCCCCGTCCTCGCCGCCTGACCGGGCGCCGACCGTCCGCTCCCCCGCAACCTATTCCTCCCGCGCACGTAGGGAATCCTGGCGCGGGATGACCGCGGCGGCTCCCGCTCGGTGACACGCTCCTCCGCCCCGACCTCTGCTCCCCGGAGCACGCAGTGGCAGCATCGGCGAGCGACTTCCCCGACCGACTCGCGGCCGCGCTCGGTCCCACGTTCCGCCTCGAGCGCGAGCTCGGCGGAGGGGGGATGTCGCGCGTCTTTCTCGCCCACGATCTCGCGCTCGACCGGCGCGTGGTGGTCAAGGTCCTCCCCCCCGAGCTGGCCGGCGTCAACGTCGATCGCTTCCGCCGCGAGATCCAGCTCTCCGCGCAGCTCCAGCACCCTCACATCGTCCCCGTGCTGCAGGCCGGCCAGTCCGGAGAGCTGCTCTATTACACGATGCCCTACGTGGAAGGGGAATCGCTGCGCGCGCGCCTCGAGCGAGGGGAGCGGCTCCCCATCGGCGAGGCCGTCCGCATCCTGCTCGATGTCGTGGACGCGCTCGCTCACGCGCACGCGCGCGGGATCGTCCACCGCGACATCAAGCCGGAGAACATCCTGCTCAGCGGGCGTCACGCGCTGGTCACCGACTTCGGGGTCGCCAGGGGGCTGAGCGAGGGCGAGCGCGTCGCCGACGCCGGCCAGCGGATCACCGGCGTGGGCGTGGCGATCGGCACTCCCACGTACATGTCCCCCGAGCAGGCGGCGGGGGACCCCGGGGTGGACGAGCGCGCCGACCTGTACGGCTTCGGCGTGCTCGCCTACGAGCTGCTCGCCGGCCGTCCTCCGTTCGACGCGCGCTCCGCGCACGAGCTACTCGCCGCGCACCTCGCCGAGCAGCCGGCGCCGGTGGACGAGCTGTGCGCCGATCTCCCGCCGGCGCTCGCCGGCGTGGTCATGAGCTGCCTCGAGAAGCGCCCGGACGATCGGCCGCGCGACGCGGCCGAGGTGCGCGAGGCGATCGAGTCGGTGCTCACGCCGACGTCCGGCACGAGCGCGCTCTCCGCCGGGCCCGTGCCGAGAGCGGCCGAGCGGGTGCGCGGTGCACCGCGTCGCGCCGCGCCGGCTCCCCCCCGCGCGCGGCTCGCGACGCTCGCCGGCGTGGGGCTCGTGGCGCTCGCGGCGGCCGTGGCGTTCTCCATGCGCCCGCGCGCCGCCCCGCTCGACGAGCACGTGGTCGCCGTCGTCCCCTTCCGCATCACCGGCGCGGACCCATCGCTTCGCTTCCTGCGCGAGGGGATGCTCGACCTGCTCGCCGCCAAGCTCACCGGCGAGGCGGGCCCGCGCTCCGCCGATCCGCGGAGAATCCTCGCGGCGTGGCGTCGCGCGGCGGGGTCCGACACCGCCGATCTCCCCCGCACGCGCACGCTCGATCTCGCCCAGGACCTGGGCGCGGGGCAGCTGCTCCTCGGCGACATCGGCGGCACCCCGGCGCGTCTCGTGCTGAACGCGTCGCTCATTCGCGTGCGCGACGGGCGGGCCGCGGCGATGGCGCACGTGGAGGGCCCGGCGGACAGCCTGCCGCGCATGGTGGACCAGCTCGCGGCGCAGCTGCTCGCCATCGGCGCGGGCGAGGGGGAGCGGCTGGAGACGCTCACCAGCACCTCGCTCGACGCGCTGCGCGCGTTCCTCGACGGACAGTGGATGTACCGCCGTGGCCGCTACCGCGATGCGGCGCGCGAGTTCGACCGCGCGCTGCAGCTCGACTCCACCTTCGCCCTCGCCGGGCTGCACCTGGCGATCGCCTCGGGGTGGTACGGCGACCCCGCGCTCGAGCAGCGCGGGATGCTCACCGCGTGGCGCTGGCGCGAGCGCCTCTCGCCGCACGACCGCGTGCTGCTCGATGCGACCGCGGGGCCGCGCTTCCCCGCGCCATCCTCGGCGGCGGAGCGCACGGCGGCCGCGCGCCGCTTCCTGGCCTCCTCCCCCGACCGTGCGGAAGCCTGGTTCCAGTACGCCGACGGGCTGTTCCACTGGGGCGGCAGCATCGGGATCCGCGATGCGGAAGACAGCGCGGCCTTCGCCCTGCGCCGCGCGCTCGCCCTCGACTCCACCTTCACCCCCGCGCTCGAGCACCTCGTGCTGCTCGAGGCACGCGTCGGCGACACGGCGGAGGTGCGCCGCCTCGCCGCGCGCTACCTCGAGGTGGACTCGGCGGGGGAGAACGCCGACGGCGTGCGCTGGCGCGCCGCCGAGGCGATGCACGACAGCGCCGCGCTGCGCGCGATCCGCGCCCGGCGCGACCGCCTCACCGCGGTGAGCGCGCACACCATCCGCACGGTGAGCCAGCTCGATGGCGTGGGCCTCGACCTGGCGGAGGCCGTGTCCGGCGCCCGAGTGGCGTCCGGGGATCCCACCACGCGCCTCGGCGATCTGATCGGCGCGCACGATCTGGCGCTCAACCGCGGGCACGTGGCGCGCGCGCTGGCGATCACGGCACGCTACGCCGAGGCGGGAGTGCCGGACGCCGTGGCGCTGCGCGACCGCGTCCGCGACGCGCTCTTCTGGGATGGGGACACCACCGCGGCCGCGGCGGCGGCGCGCGTGCTGGCGCGCCGCACCGCCAGAGCGCCAGCCGACTCCGCCGCGGCGCGGGCATCCTGGGCCGCCGACCTGTGCACCGTGGAGCTCTGGCGTCTCGCCCGTGGCGACGCCCGCACCGCGCGGCGCACCGTGGAGACCCTCCGCGCGCTCGCCGCGCGCGACACGGTGTACGGGGGCGGCGCCTTCGGCGCGCGGTGCGGGCTCCTCCTCGACGCGATGCTGGCGTCGATGCAGTCGCGCCCCGATGCCGACCGCGCGATCGCGAGCCTCGATTCGCTCCTGCGCGCCGGCCCGAGCGGCCCGATCCAGGACGTCGGCAACCTGGTGGTGGCGCGCCTGCACGAGGCGCGCGGCCATCCGGCGCTCGCGCTCGCCGCGCTCCGGCGGCGCGACTTCTTTCTGTCGCGCACGGCGTTTCTCACTACCTACCTGCGCGAGGAGGCGCGCCTCGCCGCGAGCCTCGGTCAGACCGCCGAAGCCGTCGCCGCATACCGCCACTATCTCGCCCTCCGCGCCGCCCCGGACCCCTCCCTCGCCGCGGAACGGCGGGAGGTCGAGCGGCGGCTGGCGAGGCTGGGAGCGGTCGGCTAGCGGCGGGAGTCGGGGGCCAGGGCCGGGAGCCGGGGATCAGGACCGCCGAGCCACCGTCGGCCGCGTCACCCCGAGCCTCTCCGGCTCCCGCTCTCCACGCTCCACGTCTTCTTCACGCCACATTCGCGGCTCGGAGCTCCGCGCCCGGGCTTTCACCCGCCACTCCACTCCCCAGCCAGGACACCGTACACCTCGATGTCCTCGAGGCGGTCCCACTTCCGCACGTGCGAGCGCAGGCACCCCTCGTACTTCATGCCGATCTTGCGCATCACCTTTCCCGATGCGGGATTGCGGGAGAAGTGGCAGGCGTACACGCGACTGAGCCCCAGCTCGGAGAACGCGTAGCGGAGCATGGCGCGCGCGCCCTCGGTGGCGTAGCCGCGCCCCCAGTACGGCGTTCCGATCCAGTAGCCCAGCTCCGCGCGCGCGTGCTCGCGCTCCAGCACGAGGGAGATCACGCCCGTGAGCGCCCCTCCGCCGCGCTCCGTCGCCCCGCACGTCACCATCTTTCCCTCGGCGAACTGCGCGTCGTGTGTCTCGATCCACTGCTCGGCCATGCCATCCCGGTACGGGTGCGGGATCGTGAGGGTCGTGTCGGCGATCTCGCGCGCCCCGGCGAGGCGCTGCACCTCCGGCGCATCGGAGAGCACGAGTGGGCGGAGTATCAGTCGCGGGGTCTCGAGCGTCGGACGCATGACAGGCGGTGCTCCCGAAAGTGAGAGTGGACCAATGTGAGAGCGGTGTGAACAGCCTTCCTCGCCGGCGGTCGCTTCACTATTCTCCGCCCGCCGCCCTACAACTTCGCACATCCCTCCGCTCCGATGCTATTCCCACTCGTTCTCGCCGTCGTTCCGCAACTCGCCTTGCCCGGCGGGCAGACCTACAGCGGTCGCGCCAGGCAGCTCGACGTCCCGCCGCCGCGGATCGACACCACCATCACCATCGACGGCCAGCTCGACGAGCCGGTGTGGCGGCGCGCCGTGGTGCTCACCGGATTCTCCGAGTACCGCCCCGCCGACGGTCGTCCCTCGCAGGACTCCACCGCCGTCCTCGTGTGGTACGCGCCCGACGCCATCTACTTCGGCATCCGCGCCTACGAGCCGCACGGCTCCGTGGTGCGCGCCACGCTCGCCGACCGTGACAACATCGACGCCGACGATCGCGTCCAGATCCTGCTCGACACGTACGCCGATCACCGCCGCGCGCTGCTCTTCGCGGTGAATCCGCTCGGCGTGCAGGAGGACGGCGTGTGGAGCGACGGCTTCTCCCGCGCCGCCGGCGGGTCGAACGCCGGCGGGCGCTTCGACGCGACCATCGACCTCAACCCCGACTTCGTCTACCAGTCGCGCGGGCACCTCACCTCGTGGGGGTACGAGGTGGAGGTGCGCATTCCGTTCAAGAGCCTCCACTACCAGAGCGCCGACCCGCAGCGGTGGGGGATCCAGGTGCTGCGCGACATCCAGCACTCCGGGCACGAGGACGCGTGGACGCCCGCCGTGCGCGCGAGCGCGAGCTTTCTCATCCAGTCCGGCTCCCTCACCGGGCTCACGGGGCTGCACCGCGGGCTCGTCATGGACATCACGCCGGAGTTCACCACCAAGGTGAACGGCGCGCGCACCCCCACCCACTACGACTACTCGGGCGACGCGGACATCGGCGGCACGCTTCGGTGGGGGGTGACGCCGAACCTCAGCGCCGTGATCACCGCCCACCCCGACTTCTCCCAGGTGGAGGCGGACGTCGGCCAGGTGACCGCGAACCAGCGCTTCGCGCTGTTCTACCCGGAGAAGCGCCCGTTCTTCCTCGAGGGGCTCGAGCAGTACGACACGCCGAACCAGCTCATCTACACGCGCCGGATCGTGCAGCCGGTGGCCGGCGCGAAGCTCACCGGGAAGATCGGGAGCACGAGCATCGCCTACCTGGGCGCGGTGGACACGCGGGACGTCGTCACCGGCGACAACCCGGTGTTCAACGTGCTGCGGATCCGGCGCGACCTCGCGTCGAGCTCCGCGATCGGCGTGGTGTACACCGACCGCATCGACGGCGGTGATTACAACCGCGTGGCCGGCGCCGACGCGCACATCGTGTGGAAGAAGATCTGGTTCTCGCAGGTGCAGGTGGTCGGCTCGTGGACGGGGGACAGCGCCGGCTCCCGGCGCGGCGCGCTCTGGAACGTCGTGTTCGGCGACCGTACCGGGCGCGCGTACGGCAACCACTTCGAGCTCACCGGCATCACGCCCGACTTCGAGGCGGCGAGCGGATTCGTGAACCGCACCGGCATCGTGAACGGCGCCATGCGCAACCGGTTCACCTGGTACGGCGCCCCGGGCGCGCTCGTGGAGGAGGTGAGCACGTTCATCAGCGTCCTGCCGCTGTGGACGTACGATGACTTCACCAGCTTCCGGGGCACCACGGAGGGGCGCTACCAGAACCAGTGGAGCGCCACGCTGCGCGGCGGATGGAACGTGAGCGCCACCGTGAACGACGACATGCAGCGCTTCGACCCCGCCGACTACGCCGGCTACGCGATCGCGCACGCCGCGGACACGGTCCCGTTCGCGACGCCGCACGGCCTGTACGGGCTGTGGGGCGGACAGGTGTCGGTCAACACGCCCAGCCGGGCGGTGACGGCGAGCCTCACCGCCGGCTACTCCGCGTCGCCGATCTTCGCCGAGGGCGCCGAGGGGCGCGCGCGCTCCGTGCAGGGAGAGGTGGTGTGGCGGCCCACGTCGGCGCTGCGCCTCGACGCGCTCTGGACGCACGAGACGCTCGACCGCGCGCGCGATGGGAGCCGCTTCGCCACGGCCGACATTCCGCGCCTCAAGCTCGAGTACCAGCTCTCGCGCGCGGTCTTCCTCCGGTACGTGGGCCAGTACTTCTCGCAGGACCAGTCGGCGCTGGTGGACCCGCGCACGGGCGACCCGATCGTGCTCGCCGCCACGGGTTCGCCGATCGGCGCCGCGGTGGTGCACGACTTCCGCTCCGACGTGCTGTTCTCGTACCGCCCGACCCCGGGCACCGTGTTCCTCCTCGGCTACGGCGCCACCCTCGATGAGCCGAACGCGTTCCACTTCCACGACCTGCGCCGGCGGGAGGACGGGGTGTTCCTCAAGGTCAGCTATCTCTTCAGGATGTGACGCTGAGATTCGTGAGGCGTGCATGGGCGGGAGCGGCGACCGCGATGGCGGCGGCGTGGGCGCCCCTGACGGGGTGCGCCCCGCGGGCCGATGGCGAGCCGGGAACGGCGGCCGCGGCCGTCGACACGAGCGCCGCGTACGCGGCGCGGACGGCCGCGCTCGCGCCGGAGGCGGGTGACGTCCGGCTGGCGAGCGATGTGCTCGTCAGGCGCATCGCGCCGGGGCTCTGGATGCACGTGACGCTCGGCACCTTGCGGGGTCCGGTGTACTATCCCGCCAACGGGATGCTGCTCGAGACGGACAGCGGATCGGTGCTCTTCGACACGGGGTGGAACGACGCGCAGACGCGGGTGCTGCTCGACTGGGCGGCGCGCACGCTGCGGCATCCGGTGCGGCTCGCCGTCGGCACGCACTTTCACGCGGACCGCCTTTCGGCGGGTGCATGGTGAAGGCCGACACCGCGACGACGATCGGCAACGTGGACGACGCCGACGTGGCGAACTGGCCGCGCGCCGTCGCCCGCGTGCGCGAGCGCTACCCCGATGCCCGTCTCGTCGTCCCCGGCCACGGCGCCCCCGGCGGCGTGCAGGCGCTCACCTGGACGGAGCGGCTCGTGAGCGGGAGACGATGGGCGAGGGGCCAGGGGCCGGGGGCCGGGGGGGATGAGGCGGGGATTGGGAAGAGGGATCGGGAACGTCCACGACAGGGAACGACGGGAAGAGAGCCATCGGGGTGTGCCCTCCCGCCTCTCTCCACCCCCGCCGTTCCCCCCTGGCCCCCGGCCCCTGGCCCCCAACCTAGTACTTCATCCCCCCCGCCGCCGCGAACTGCTTCATCATCTCCTCCTGCTCCGCCGTCAGCTTCTCCGGCACGGTGATCGTCACCTCGATCAGCATGTCGCCGCGCTGGCCGTCCTTCTCGATCCCCTGCCCGCGCACGCGGAAGCGCTTCCCCGAGGGAGTGCCGGGAGGGATCTTCACCGTCACCTTCCGTCCGTCGAGCGTGCGCACGCTCACCTTCGAGCCGAGCGTCGCCTGCGCGATGTTGAGCGGGATGGTCGCGATCACGTCCAGCCCCTCGCGCTTGAAGAAGCGGTCGGGCTCCACCTGGAACGTGATGATGAGGTCTCCGGGAGGGCCGCCGTTCGCGCCCTTCCCTCCCTGCCCCGACAGCCGCACGCGCGTGCCGGTGTCCGTGCCGGGGGGGACGGTGATGTTCACCGTGCGCCGCACGCGCGTCTCGCCGCTGCCGTGGCAGGTGGGACACCGCTCCGTGGGTACCTGGCCGCGCCCGAGGCAGAGCGGGCAGGGGCGGTTCACCGCGAAGCTCCCCTGACCGAACGAGATCGTCCCCCGCCCGTTGCACTCGGGGCACGTCTTGAACGATGCGCCCGGTGCGGCGCCGCTGCCGTGACAGGTGGGGCACTCCTCGTTCACCTCGAGCGTGATCGGCACTTTCCCGCCCAGCGCCGCCGTCCGGAACGGGATGCTGACCTGCGCCTCCACGCTCTGCCCGCGCTCCGGTCCCGCCGCGCGAGCGCCCCCCCCGGCCGGGCGGCCGCCCCCGAACATCGACGCGAACAGGTCGCCGAGCCCACCGAGCCCGCCGATGTCGAACTCCTCGAAGTGCACCCCGGCGCCGCCGGGGAACCCCGCGCCCTGGCCGCCGCGCGCGCCGGCACCGGGGCGCGCGCCGCCACGGCGCGCCTCGCCGCCGAAGCCGCCGAACGCGCCGAGGCGCCGCATCTCGTCGTACTGCTTCCGCTTCTCGGCGTCGCCGAGAACGTTGTACGCCTCGGAGATCTCCTTGAAGCGCTCTGCGGCCTTCGGGTCGTTCTGGTTCGCGTCGGGGTGGTACTTCTTGGCCAGCTTGCGGTACTGCTTCTTGATCTCGTCCTGCGTCGCCGATGCGGAGACGCCGAGGACCGCGTAGAAATCCTTGCTCTGGGCCATTTCGGCTTACGCGCTCCTCACCGGGTCCACTGCTTCACGACCACCCGTGCTGGACGGAGCAGTTGACCCTGAAAGAGGTACCCGGGCTGATAGACGCGCGCCACGAGATGGTCATCCTCGGGCGACAGCGCCGGCTCGGTGGCCACGGCTTCCTGCAGCTGCGGGTCGAACGGCTGATCCACCGGATCGATCACCTCGAGCCCCGCGTCGCCCAGCACCTTCATGAGCTTCGTGCGCACGGCGTTCACGCCATCCACGATGGCTCGAGGGTCGGCGATCGTCTCGGCGTTCACCGACGTCACGCGCCCCAGGTCGTCGATCGAATCGAGCAGGCGGCGCATCAGCTCGCCCTGCGCGCGCGTCCCCGCCTCGTGCCGCTCGCGCGTCGTGCGCTTGCGATAGTTGTCGAACTCCGCCGCGAGCCGCAGGTACTTGTCGCGTTGATCCTGGAGCTGGCGCTCCAGCTCCCCCAGTTGCGCCTCGGCCTGCGCGGCCTCCGTCCCGACCCGGTTCCCGCCCTCCTCCTCCCCCTCACCCTCGCCAATGCCGTCCCGCCGCGGCTCGGTCGGGCCGTCTGGAGTCAGATCCAGATCATCTCGCACGGTCAGATCCTTTGTCACTGATGTATGGGCGCACCGCCGAGCTCCCCTGGGATGTCACGGCGGCACTCTGCTGCGGACAAATCTCCCCAGATTTCGTGAGCGGTGCAACCGTCATGCCCCCTGCGGCTGCCGCATCGGCAGCCGTGGCTGCCCCGGTACGCTAGAGGGTGGGCTGCAGCGTGCGCCGCACCATGTCGAGCGCGCCCTGCGTGGCGCGACGGCGGATCTCCTCCCGGTCGCCGGGGAATACGCGCCGCGAGGCGCGCTCTCCAGCGGGCGCGACGACCGCGATCCACACCGTCCCCACGGGCTTCTCCGCGCTCCCCCCTCCGGGGCCGGCGACGCCGGTGATCGAGATGGCGATCTCGGCGCCGGTGCGCTCGCGCGCGCCGCGCGCCATCGCCAGCGCCACCGGCTCGCTCACCGCGCCGTGCTCGCGCAGGAGCCGCGCGTCCACGCCGAGCAGCCGCTCCTTGATGGAGTTGTCGTAGGCCACGACGCCCCCCACGTACACGTCGCTCGAGCCGGCGATGGCGGTGAGGCGCGCGCCGAGCATCCCGCCCGTGCAGCTCTCGGCGGTGGCCACGCGTACACCTCCCGCGCGGCAGGCGTCGAGCACCACGGCGGCGAGGTCCGTCCCGATCTCGCCGTACGCCCGATGCCCGACTCGCTCGCGGAGCATCGACACGGCCTCCTCGAGCGCGCGCTCCGCGTCCGCGCGCGGCATCCCACGCGCCGTCACGCGCAGGTCCACCCCCTCCCATCCGGGGAGGAACGCGAGCGGAAGTCCGTTCACGCCGGCGGCGAGATCGCCGAGGTGCTCGGCGAGCGCCGACTCTCCGATCCCCGTCGTGCGCAGCGTGCGCGAGAGGACCACCCCTTCCTCGCCCCCCGCGCGCTCGTGGAGCAGGGGGAGGAGCGTGTCGGCGAGCATGCCGCGCATCTCGCGGGGAACGCCCGGAAGCATGGCCACCCAGCGCCCGCGCGCATCCTCCAGCCAGAGTCCCGGCGCCGTGCCGTGCCCGTTCGCCAGCAGGCGCGCCCCCTCCGGGACCATCGCCTGCACGAGATTCGCCGGAGGCATCGACGCGTACCCCATCTCGCGGAAGCGCGCCTCGAGCCTCGCGACGATGCCCTCGTCGCGCCGCAGCTCGCGGCCGAACAGGGCGGCGATGGCCGGTCGCGTGCGGTCGTCGGCCGTGGGGCCGAGTCCCCCGGTGGTGATCACCGCGCCCGTCCGGTCGAGCGCCTCGGCGACCGCGCGGGCGATCTCGGTCGCGTCGTCCCCCACCGTGGCACGGCGGCTCACGATGATCCCCGCGTCCGCGAGCGCGCGAGCGAGGTACGCCGCGTTGGTGTCCACCGTGTAGCCGAGCAGCAGCTCGTCGCCGATGGTGAGGATCTCGACCTGAAGCACGAACGGCTCGGGAATCGGGAATCGGGATTCGGGGATCGGGAAACGGGAATCGCCGGCGTGCTCCTCGCGCCGCCGATTCTCGAATCCCGATGCCTCACCAGCTCACGTCTTCGGCCGGAACACCGCCCCGTAGCGCGCCACGTACAGGAGCAGCGAGTAGATCGTGAGCGCCACGGCGATCCACATCGAGACAACGCCGACGATGCCGTTGAAGTTCGCGAAGGCGCGCCACCACGAACCGCCCCAGAGGTGGAAGATCTGCGCCGCCCTGGCCGCGAACCAGAAGTAGGAGGCGCCCACCCACACCGACTGGAAGCCCATCTTCCACTTCGCCGGCCCGATCGCGGCGATGATCACGCCGCGGCGCGCGGCGGCCTGACGGAAGATCGTCATCACCAGCTCGCGCCCGAGCACGACGACGAGCACCCAGAGCGGAACGCCGACGCGTCCCCACGGCGTGACGAAGCGCATGGAGATCACCGTCCCCACCCCCGCCATGAGCAGGTAGATCGGCACGAGCGTGCCGAGGAGGAGCAGCTTGTCGGCGAGCGGGTCGAGCAGCTTGCCCAGGTCCGTCACCAGCCCGCGGGTGCGGGCGAGCACGCCGTCGTAGTAGTCGGTGATGGCGGCGGCGATGTACAACACGAAGCCAGCGAGCTTGAGCTCCCAGCTCGCGGCGAACGGGAGCAGCGCGATCAGCGGCGTGGCGAGGATGCGCGCGACGGTCAGCGCGTTCGGGAGGTTCACCGAACCAGTAGGCTAGGCGAGCGTCTTCAGGACGAGCTTGCTCACGGCCTTGAGCGTGTCGAACACGCCATCTCCGGTCACGGCCACCGCCTCGAAATAGGGCGCGCGCTCCACCCATTCGCCCGACGGGATCTGCTCCACGAGGTTCTCGCCGGCGTGGTACGGATCGGGGGTGATCCGCTGCTTGGAGGGATCGCGCACCTCCCACCCGGGATTGAGCGCCGCCTGCAGCTCGCCCACCGGCGCCGCGTTGGAGAGATCGCGCTTGTTGTACTGCACGACGAACGGCATGGTGGTGAGATCGTAGCCGTACTCCTGCATGTTGTCGTACAGGTTCTGCATCGCCTCCTGGTTCGCCTCCATGCGCTCGATCTGCGAGTCGGCCACGAAGACCACCCCGTCCACGCCCTTCAAGATGAGCTTGCGGCTGGCGTTGTAGTAGACCTGTCCCGGCACGGTGTACAGGTGGAACCGCGTCTTGAAGCCGCGGATGGTGCCGAGGTCCACGGGGAGGAAATCGAAGAAGAGCGTGCGCTCGGTCTCGGTGGCCAGGGAGATGAGCTTGCCGCGCGTATCGGGCTGCACGCGTCCGTACACGTGCTCGAGGTTCGTGGTCTTCCCGCCCAGCCCCGGCCCGTAGTAGACGATCTTGCAGTTGATCTCGCGCGAGGCGTAGTTGATCATCGACATGGCTGTCCGCGCCTCACTGGAACAGCCGATCGATCTCGTCCTCGGCCCCCGCGAGAATGTTCGGGGGACCTGCTTGCTCGCCCGTACGCTGGAACATCTCACCGAACAGCCGGTTCAGCTCCTCCACCGTGTGCTTCACCTTGAGCCGCACGAGTCCGAGCGTCGTGCGGTTGTCGAAGAGGATCACGAGGATCACCCGGCGGGCGATGTCCACCAGGTACATGGACTCCTGCTCCCCCTGGTGAAAGAGGGAGCTGAACTCCGTCTCGCCGATCAGCCGCGCGAGCTGGTCGTTCGCGCTGAAGTCGGCGGCCGTGAGCGTGGCGAACGCCGTGGGGTCGAACTGCGGCGGCTCCCCCACGGTCGCGACGAGCTGCCCCGAGCGATCCACGAGGAGCGCCGAGCGCGAGTTGCTGTCATGGAGGAACGTCTGGAGCGCCTTGAGGATGGCTCCGTAGTCATCCTCGGTGAACGACCAGCTTGCGGCACCAACGGGCATTGTCCGACCTGCCTATTCGAGAGCTTGTTCCATCCGGCGCAGGATCGTCTGGCCGCGACGGCGGAGTCCAGGGTGGCTCTCCCACGCGACGTAGTCGCGCAGGAGGCGCACGTTTCGCGAGCTTCGCTGTCCGCGCAGGTAGCCCAGCGCGGCCATCCGGCGCCACGGCTGCACACTGAACAGGTCACGGCGCGAGCGGTGCGTCTGCTGACTCCAGACGACTAACCCCAGCACGAGGCCACCGGCGAAGCCGGCGGCCGCCGCCATCGTCCTGGATTGGCGCATTACATCTCCCTTCGGGCGCTGATCGCCTGCGCGATCGTCACCCCGTCCGCGTACTCGAGATCACCGCCCACGGGGATCCCGCGCGCGATCCGCGAGACCATCCCCACGTGCGACGCCACCTGGCGCTGCACGTAGAGGGCGGTGGCTTCCCCTTCCAGGCTCGGGTTGGTGGCGATGATCACCTCGCGCACCGCCCCGGCCGACACGCGATCCACCAGCGACTGGATCGCCAGATCCTCCGGCCCCACCCCGTCGAGCGGCGACAACCGGCCGCCGAGCACGTGGTAGACCCCGCGATACTCCCCCGCGCGCTCGATCGCGCCGATGTCCGACGCCTCCTCCACCACGCAGAGCAGCGCGCGATCGCGCCGCGCGTCGGCGCAGATGGGGCACGGGTCGCCCTCGGTGAGGTTGCCGCACACCGAGCAGCGGCGCACGCGCTCCACCAGCCCCTCCAGCGCCGCGGCGAGCCGGCGGCTCGTCTCGGGCGACTGCTTGAGCAGATGATACGTCAGGCGAAGAGCGGTCTTCCGGCCGATCCCGGGGAGCTTGCCCAGCTCCACGGCGAGGTCGTCGATCGCGGACATCGTCAGAACGGCAGCTTGAACGGCAGCGAGAGTCCCCCGGTGACCTTCTGCATCTCCGCCTGCGCCAGCTCCGCCGCCTTCTTCTGTGCCTCGGTCACCGCCGCGAGCACGAGATCCTCGAGCATCTCCACGTCCGCGGCGTTCACCACCGTGGGATCGATGCGCACCTGGCGCACCTGTCCCTTGCCATCGGCGGTCACCGTCACCATCCCGCCGCCGCTGGAGGCGGAGACGGTCTTCGATTCGAGCTCCTGCTGCATCTGCTGCAGTTTGCCCTGCACTTGCTGCGCCTGCTGCAGCATCTTCATGAAGTCGGCCATACGAGAGTCGCTGGAGTGGAGCCAGGGAAACTATCCCGCGCATCACGCGCCTGGCAAGCGCGCGATCAGTCGATGAGCTCCAGGTCGAGCGCGTCGATCGCCAGATCGAGCGCCGGATCACGTTTGCGCAGCATCGCGAGCCGCTCGCTGCGGATGCTCTCCTCGGTGAGACGCCGCGGCGTCGCGGCATCGGCGCCGTTCGTGTCGACCCGCACCTGCAGGCGCGTGGCCCCCGTGAACAGTGCGCCGATCGCGGACAGCACGTCCGAGGCCGCATCGGCGATGGGCTGCTGGTAGACGGCGTCCGCCCCCTCCAGCTCGAGCGTGATCTCGCCGCGCCCGGACACGGCGCCGGGCATCGCGCGCTGGAGCGCCGCGGCGAGCACGAGGCGCCCGTCGGCGCGCACACGCGCGATCACGTCGTCCCATCGCTCGGTGAGGCGGTTGATCGTCAGCCGCTCCTGCGCCGGGTTCGCCCCGCCGCTCCCGTTTCCGTTGCGCGCCGGGGCGGTCTCCCGCCGCGGCGGCGCGCTGCGCGCCGACGGACGGGGATCGGCGCCCCCCTCGGGCATCTCCGGGGCGCGCGCGTGCACCGGCGGCTCGCCGCCGAGCACCGCGACGCTCCCGCTCGCGCGTGCCCCATCGGGATCCGTGCTCTCTCCCCGCGCGCCGACCGCGCTTCCGCCACCGCCGCTCCCGCTCCCGCCGGCGCTCTCGCTCCGTGCCGTTCCCCCGACCCCGCCCCGGGGCGCGGGCGATGGTGACGCCGGCGCCGGGCGCGGTGGAACGCGCGACCCGAACGCGGGCTGCTCCCCATCGTCGCCGCGCGACGGGCCGAGCCCGCGCAGCACCTCCTCGAGCGACACGGTGCGGTCCATCAGCGCGAACCGCACGAGCAGCGTCTCGAGCAGGATCTGCTGCTGGCCGCTCCGGCGAAAGCGCGGCTCGATCTCGGTGACGGCGTTCAGCATGCGCAGAAGATCCCCCGGCGCGAACCGCCCCGCGCGACGCGCGAGCTCCTCGCGCGCCCGCTCCGACAGCTCCGCCGCCTCTCCACCCAGGGCCAGTGCCAGCTCGGCCCGCAGCATGTCGGCCAGCCCGCCGAGAAACCCGCCGAGATCCGCGCCGGCATCCACCAGCCGCGCGATCGCCGGAAAGATCTCCCCCGCGCGCCGCTCGGCCACGAGATCGAGGATCGCCAGGTACTCATCCTCGGCCACCAGGCCGAGCGCGTCGCGCACGCGCGCCGCGGTGAGCGTCCCCTCACCGAGCGACAGCGCCTGATCGGTGAGACTCAGCGCGTCGCGCATCGAGCCGTCGGCGGCGCGGGCGAGCATCGCCAACGCGTCCGGCTCCGCCTCCACGTGCTCGGCGGCGAGCACCGCGGCCAGCCGCTGGCGCACGTCGGCGGGTCCGATGCGCTTGAAGTCGAAGCGCTGGAGCCGGCTCAGGACCGGCGCCGCCGCCTGCGCGATCTTCTGCGGCTCGGTGGTGGCGAACACGAACACCACGCGCGGGGGCGGCTCCTCGAGGATCTTGAGGAGCGCGTTCCACGCCTCGCGCGTGAGCATGTGCGCCTCGTCCACGATGTACACCTTGTAGCGCTCCTCGCCCGAGGGCGCGTACATCGCGCGCTCGCGCAGCTCGCGCGCATCATCGACGCCGCGGTTGGACGCGGCATCGATCTCCACCACGTCGAGCGAGGCGGCGCCGCTCCAGATGCGCTGGCACGAAGCACACTCCCCACAAGGCTCGCCATCCTCCCCCCGGCGCTCGCAGTTGAGCGCCATGGCGAGCACGCGGGCGAGCGTCGTCTTCCCCACGCCGCGCGGACCGCACAGGAGATAGCCGTGCGCCACCCGCCCGCGCGCGATCGCCCCCTTCAGCGTCGCCGACACGTGCGACTGCACGGCGACATCGGCGAAGGTGCGAGGGCGGTACTTGCGGGCGAGGGAGATGTACATGGACGTCGGCGGGTCGGTGAATCGGAGGCGAGGTGGAGCCGCGGCCAGATACGCACAGAGCCCGACGGGCACCGCCGTCGGGCTCTGAATGTCTCGCGCGAAGCGGGCTCGGATTGTTCGCGCGGGGCCGCCACCGCTGCCGGTGCTCGGCTCCCGCGCGATGCCCCAGGTCTGACGAAGCAACGCTGGACACCACGTACCGTTGCTACCTTTCGGTCCTGGCGGGGTTAGCGGGCTCACGCCCTCCGGGACCTGGGACGCCCGAAATATAGCCCATCGCCGGGGGCGCTTCAACCGACCCGCGCGCCCGTCACCGGCCTGCCTGGCGCCGCCCGCGTTCGCTGGCGGCGCTCCGGCTCCGCCCGCCCCATCCCGCCAGCTCTACGACAGCACGCGCCGCAGCACCGCGCCGGCGCGCTCGGCGCCCGCGTCGTCCACGTCCATGTGAAACACCGCCCGGATCCGGGTGCGCGACCAGGGAGAGAGGAGCACCCCCTCGGCGGCCGCGGCGCGCACCGCGTCGGATGCGTCGCGACCGGGGGGGAGGTCGATCATCACGATGTTCGTGTCCGGCGGCACGACGCGCGCCCCGCCGGCACCATCCACGGCCCGGGCGAACGCCGCCGCGCGCCGGTGATCGTCGGCGAGGCGGGGGAGCTGCTCGTCCAGCGCCACGAGCGCCGCCGCCGCGAGGATCCCGGACTGACGCATCCCGCCGCCGAACCGCTTGCGCACGAGCCACCCCTCGTCCATGAGCGAGCGCGTTCCCGCGAGCGCGGCACCCACCGGCGCGCCGAGTCCCTTGGAGAAGGACACCATCACCGTGTCCGCGCATGCCGCGAAGTCCGCGAGCGTGGTGCCGCTGGCGATCGCCGCGTTCCACAGGCGCGCCCCATCGAGGTGCACGCCCAGCTCGTGCTCGCGCGCCACGTCGCGAAGGGCGCGCAGCTCGGCGAGCGGGGTGATCTTCCCACCCGCGCCGTTGTGCGTGTTCTCCAGGCAGACGACGCTCGCCCGCGGCACGAACGGCGACGGCGCTCGGATGGCGGCGCGCAGCGCATCGGCATCCATGACCGCGCCGCTTCCCTGCACCGGCCGCACCTGCACCCCGCTCAGCGCCGCCGCGCCAGCCCCTTCGTAGTGCACGATGTGCGCGCCCGCATCGAGCAGCGCCTCCGTCCCCGGACGCGAGAGGAGCCACACGCCGGCCTGGTTGGCCATCGTCCCGCTGGGGAAGAAGAGGGCGCGCTCCTTCCCGAGCAATCCGGCCACGCGCTCCTCGAGCCGCCGCACGGTCGGGTCGCCATCGAGCACGTCGTCCCCCACCTCGGCGTTCGCCATGGCCCGCCGCATGGCGGGCGTGGGACGGGTGACGGTATCGCTTCTCAGATCAATGGGCACGGTCGGGAATCGGGAATCGGGAGTCGCGGGCGCCAGTGGGGCGTTGCGAGTGGGCGCGGCGGCGGCTGGTGCGGGTGGCGGGGGTGGTGCGGATGGCGACGGGGAAACGACAGGGAAGGACGGGGAGAGGGGGCGGGCCGGGGACCCGGCTGGGCCGCGTCGAATCGGCGACCCCTGATCCGCCGTTCGCGAGCCCCCCCGAGCCCCCGGCCCCTGGCCCCCAGCCCCTACTTCGTCGAGTCCGGTTTCTTCACTTCGACCTTCGGCACTCTCACCTTCGACGTGTCCTTCTTCACTTCGACCTTCGGCGTGGTGACCGAGGTCGTCTCGGTGGAAACATCGACGGAAGGCGTGTGCACCGTGTCGGACTGCGTCCCGACCACCGGCTTCTGCACCTCGTACTCCCCCTCCCCCGTCTTCTTGCACGCCGAGAGCGCACACATGGCCGCGAGCACCGCGGCCGCCACGATTCTTCGCAACGTCTTCCTCCTGTGAAGGATCATGGTGCGAGAAAGCAACCTTTGCGCCAATCTCAGCCTTCGAACGTCTCCCGTTGCAGCCGCCTCACGCGCCTGAGCTCGTACACCCGACCCACCTCCCCACCCAGGATGAAGATCAGCGCGGCGTAGTACACCCACACCACCACGATCACCAGCGCGTACAGCGTGCCCGTGTACAGGCTCCCCGGATTGAACCGCCCCACGTACGCGGTGAACAGCACTTTCGCCAGCTCGAACAGCACGCTCGTCACCACCGCCGCGAGCATCGCGGAATGCCAGCGGATTCGGCGGTTCGGGAGGAACTTGTACAGGGCGAAGAACATCATCACGATGAACGCCGTCGCCACGAGCGAGGCCAGCCAGTACTCCACCTGGCCCATGACGTTCGACTGGAGCCCCAGCCGCTGGAGCACGCCGATCCCCCGGGTCGTCGCCAGCTTCACGTAGGCGTTCACCGTCGTGTACAGCACGAACAGGATCGTGCTGACGATGGTGATCTGGATGTCGAACAGCTTCCCGCCGATGATGCTCCGTCCCTGCTCGATGTCGAACACCTCGCCGAGCACGGTGCGCAGCGTGCCGAAGAGCCGGGTGCTGAACCAGACGAAGCCGATCAGGCTGTACAGCCCCACCGCGCCGCGCGCGGCGATGATGTCGTTGATGAGCCGGTGGATCGGCGCATCGGGCGTCTCGGCGTGCGGCGGCAGGAGCTGGTCGATGAAGCGCCACACGCTCTCCGTGGACTGCGTGGCGCTCTGGTTGAGCAGGTAGCCGAGCCCCGAGAGCAGGAGCAGGACGAACGGCACGGCGGCGAGCAGGATGTTGAACGCGATCCCGCCCGCCAGAAAGGTGATGTTGTCGTCGCCGGCGTTGTCCCAGATGCGCTTGGCGTAATCCTTGAGCGTCCACCAGACGCGCTGGGGAAGCGTGCGGGTGGCCATGGAGGGGATCGCGGGGCGTGCGGCGCCGGACTACTGCTCCTCGTCCGAGGCGTCGTCCGCCGCGTCGAGCGCCTCCTCGGCGGGCACGGGAGACGGCGGTTCCGATGGCCGCGAGTTGCGCGAGGCGCGCGCCACGTCGGCCCCGGCGCGGTACGCCGCCTTGGTCTCCGCGATGCGCGCCTCGAGGTCGCGCCGCGCCTGATGCGCGGCATCGCGGCCGGCGCGGATCGCCTCCGATGCCTGACGCTTCTTGATCTCGAGCGCCTGCCGCGCGGTGTCGATGCGGTCCTCGACGCTCCGCTTCGCCTGCTCGTACCGGTCCACCACGGTGTCCGACAGGTCGCCCGCGGCCTCGCGCGCGGCATCGCGCGCCTCGCGGGCGCGCCGCCGGATGATCCGGCGGGTCTCCTCCCCCGACTGGGGCGCGAACAGCAGTGCGATCCCGGCGCCCACGGCCAACCCCATGAGGAAGGGGGTGACTCCGACGCCCTTGCGCTCGATGACGACGTACGGCTCGTCGTCCTCGTCGTATCCCTCGTACCGCCTCATTCCGCCTCTCCTCTCGTGTCGGCTCTCAGCGCCGTCCCTTGGACTTGGGCTTGGTCGTCTTCTCGCGCGCCGGCACCGCCGCCTTCGCCGCGCGGGCCTCGCCGTCCGATGTGCCGCGATAGCCGTTGCCGCTCACCAGCGCAGCCAGCTCACTGCGCACGTCCGCGACGCTCATCCCCAGCATCTTCGCCGTACGCTCCGCGTCGCCCCCCGTGGTGGAGAAGGTGCGAAGCACGAGCTGCCGCTTCGCGTCCGCGAGCGTGGCGCCCACCGGGATCGTCACCGCCGCGGGGATCTCCCCGGTGGTCCGCAGGTGCCGAGGCACCACGTCGTCGATCCCGATGGTCGTCCCCTTGGACATGATCACCGCGCGCTCCACGGCGTTCTTGAGCTCGCGCACGTTCCCCGGCCAGTTGTACGACAGGATCCATTCCATCGCCGCGTCGTCGAAGCCGGCGATCCGCTTGCCGTTCTGCTGCGAGAATCGCGCGAGGAACTCGGTGGCCAGGAGCTTGATGTCCCCCACGCGCTCGCGCAGCGGCGGCAGGTACAGCTCCACGACGGCGAGACGGTAGTAGAGGTCCTCGCGGAGGTCCCCCTCGGCGAGCGCCTTCTGGAGATCCCGGTTCGTCGCGGCCACCACGCGGATGTCCACGGCGATCTCCTTCTTCCCGCCGAGCCGCCGCACCGTCCGCGACTCGAGCGCGCGCAGCAGCTTGACCTGGATGTCGGGCGCCATCTCGGCCACCTCGTCCAGGAAGAGCGTGCCGCCATCCGCCATCTCGAACGCGCCCGGCTTCTCGTTGGTGGAGCCGGTGAACGCCCCCTTCTCGTGCCCGAACAGCTCGTTCTCGAGGATGTCCTTCGGGAGCGCCGCGCAGTTGAGCGCCAGGAACGGCCCGCGCGCGCGCTCGCTCTTCTGGTGGATCGCCCGGGCGACGAGCTCCTTCCCCGTCCCCGACTCACCGAGAATGAGCACGCTGGCCGTGGACGGCGCGACGGCGTCGATGATCTGGTAGACCCCGCGCATCGCCTCGGACTGGCCGGTCAGCTCGCCGTAGTGCGTGAGCGCCTGCAGCTCGGACGCCAGCGCACGGTTGGTCTGCTTCACCTGGAACTTCTCCACCGCCTTGGGGATGAGCGCCTTGAGGCGGTTCAGCTTCTCGGCGTTGAGCGGCTTCTCGATGTAGTCGTAGGCGCCCTGCCGCATCGCCTGCACCGCCGAATCCACCGTGGCCTGCCCGGTGATGATGATGCACTCGGTGGTGATCTCCTTGCTCTGCATCTCCTTGAGCAGGGCGAGCCCGTCGAGCCGCGGCATCTTGAGATCGGCGAGCACCACGCCGTAGGTGTCCGTCGTGAGCCGGTCGAGCGCTTTCTGCCCGTCGACGGCCACGTCGACGGGATAGCCCTCATCCTGGAGGATGGCGCTCAGCCCCTCCGTGATGGCGCGCTCGTCGTCGGCGATCAGGATCTTCGCTTTCTGCATGGTCACACCGTCGTCGGCCCCTCGCGCCCGGCCGGCGCGAAAAGCAGCTTGAGTCCGTTGGGCGCGCGCTCGACGCCGATTCCCGCGCGATCGAGCGCCGCGCGGACGTCATCGGCCAGTGGCTCCGCCGGCGCCCCGAGCACGTTCACGGCGACGCCGCCGTCGCGCGCCTCCACCGTACACCGGATGGCCGCGCCGGTTCGCGCCACGCGCTCCAGCGCGCTCGCCACCGCCAGACGCACGGCCGTCGCGTCGGCTCCCGTTTCCACCACGAGCTCCGCCGGCCGGTCGAGCAGCACCTCGCCACCCTCCGGGGCGGCGATCGCGGCATGCAGGGCGACGAGCGGCTGCAGCACCATCCACAAATCTATCGGCATCCGCGCGGGTCGCGCCAATGCCAGGAGTGCTTCGATCAGCGCCGTGGCCCGCTGCAACTCCTCGGCCGCGGCCCCGGCGAAGCGCGCCAGCGATGACGCATCGGCGCCGCCGCGCTCGGCGCGGCCGCGCACGACCTCGAGATTCACCGCGAGGCCGTTCAGCGGATTCTTGATCTCGTGCGCCGCCAGGTCGGCGAGCCGCTGGAGCGCCTCCAGCCAGAGGCGCTCCGCCGATGTCGGCGCTATTCGCCGGCCTCCGCGTCGTCCGGGGCCGCCACCACGCCCGGCGTCCCTCCGGGCGACCGGTGATGCACCGGCGCCCGCACGTACTTCGCCACGGCGTCCGCCGTCCCGCCGACACGGAGCTGGTCGAACAGGAAGCCGAACGTCCGGTCGTACGCCGCCGCCAGCTCATCCCGCGCCGGCGCGGGCAGCTCCCACAGCTCCTTCTTGAACGGCCCCAGCGCCTTCTTCCGGGTCTTGTAGTAGAACTGCTCGTCGGAGTCCGCCGGCTTCCGCTCGTCGCGCGCGTTCTCGTCGAGCCAGCGGTAGATGCGCTCCCTGAGCTCGCGCGGCAGCCGGTCGTAGAGGATGTTCTGGAAGTTCGTGGCGAGGTGGATCTCCGCCGTCTCGATGCGCGGGAAGTTGTCGAACGCGCTCTCGGGGAGCGTGGACGCGCCGTGCTGCACCGCCCCGGAGAGCCCGTACTCCCCTCGCGCCACGAGCGAGAGCTGCTCCAGCGCCGCCAGGTCGAGCTTCACGTCGGCGATCGAGCCGTCGGGGAGCACCACGCCGCCATGCGACGTCCCGGTCTGGACGCTGATCTTGGACAGCCCGACGACGTCGTTCCCCGCCCGCTGCGCCAGCGTGCGGTTGAAGCCGTCCATGAACGCGCGCAGCTCGGGAACGGTGCTGTTCTGCGTCCCGACCTCGCCGATCTCGCCACCCACCGAGATGGTCACGCCCTCCGGCTCGATCTCGCGGATGTAGCGCACGATGTCGACGGCCGTCGTGTAGTTCAGCCGCTGCTGCTCATCGAGCGTGGGCAGGTGAACGTCCACGAGCGTGGACGTGTCCACGTCGATGTTGTAGAACCCCTCGGAGATCGCCTCCAGGGCGAGCTGCTTCACCGCCGCCACCTCCCCCGTGGGGTCGTTGGCGAACTTCTTGGCGTTCACCTGGAAGTGGTCGCCCTGGATGAACACCGGGCCGCGGAACCCCTCCCGCAACGCCGCCGCGAGCATCACGGCCACGTACTCCTTGGGGCGCTGCTCCGTGTAGGCGATCTCCGAGCGCGCGATCTCGAGGATGAACGCGCCGGCGTTCATGCGGACGGCCGTCCGGAAGATGGAACGGGCGGTGTCGTACGACATCCCGCGCACGTTCATCGCCGGGACGGTGAACCCGCCCACCTCGCCGCGACCGCGCGCGAGATACAGGTCGTTGATCGACGCCGGACGCGTCCCCACCGCCTGGCCGATCTCCCAGATCAGCCAGCGCGCGTGGTCCTTCGCCTGTCCCTGGCCGAACACCGCCTCCCGCGCGAGCGCATCCATCTTCTCGGAGCGCAGCGCCCCCTCGTTCCGGACGGTGACCCGCCCGTTGTCCACGCGCACGTCGTCGCCGAACATGTGCGCCGGCGCCGAGGTTTGAGCTGGCATCGATCCTCCAAAGCAGTGATGGCCCGGCGTGGCCGCGCTCGAGCGGCGGTCGGGGCGCCGGGCCCAACGACATTCTTCCGGAAGCTGCCCGCGCCGCGCGGGAGTCGCAAGGCCCGCGCTACAAGATCCAGCGCGAATCCGGCTTGGGGATCGATTCCCACTCGCGACGCGCCGCCTCCGCATCGGCTCGCCCGAGCATCGCGTACGTGAACCGCTTCCCCAGCTCCACGCCGGGCTGGTCGAGCGGGTTCACGCCGTAGAGCGCGCCGGCGAGCACCGTCGCCCACTCAAGCAGCATGATGAGCCCCCCGACGTGCCAGGCGTCCACCCGGTCGAGGGTGATCGTCATGTTCGGCCGTCCGTGCCGGGCGAGCGCGCCGGCGGTGGCCCGGCGCTCGATGTCCAGCAGCTCGCCGAGCTTGTGCCCGCCCAGGTAGGCGAGCTCGGGAACGTCCCCGTGCAGCCGCGGGATCTCGAGCTCCACGTCGCGCTCGGCGACGGCCAGGAAGGTCACCGTCTTGTCGCGCGTCCCCTCCATGAAGAGCTGGACCTGGCTGTGCTGGTCGGTCGCGCCCACCGCGGCGAGCGGCGTCGGCCCCACCCCCACCGTCCCGCCCCCCTCGGCTCGCGACTTCCCCAGGCTCTCCGCCCAGAGCTGCACGAACCAGTCGCCCATCTCGCGCAGCGCATCGCCGTACGGCATGAAGACCTGCGTGCGGAGGCCGAGGCGGGTGTCGGCCAGCCACTGGAGCATCGCGAACACCCCGGCGGGATTCTCCCGGAGCGTCGCCGACTCGCAGCGGCGCGCCATGTCCGCCGCTCCCTCCAGGAGCTGGTCCACGTCGATCCCGATGAGCGCCGCCGGGAGCAGCCCCACCGGCGAGAGCACGCTGAAGCGCCCTCCCACGTTCGGCGGGATGTCCATCGACACCAGCCGCTCGCGGCGGGCGATCGCCCGCAGCGCCCCCTTCTCCGGGTCGGTGATGAACACCAGGTGCCGCTGGAGCCCGTCGGCGAGCGCCAGCTCCAGCCGCTCGCGCACGATGAGGTACTGCGCCATCGTCTCCGCCGTGGACCCCGACTTGGAGATGACGACGAACAGCGTGCTTCCCAGGTCGAGCCGGTCGAGGAGGGGGGCGATGCTCACCGGGTCGACGTTGTCGAGCACGTGGAGCCGCGGGAAGAAGTCGCGCGCCTCGTCGTCCAGCTCGTTCCAGCGCGCGGGGCGGAGCGCCGATCGGAGGGCGATCGTGCCGAGCGCCGACCCGCCGATGCCGAGCACGACGATGTCGTTGAACGCCTGACCGGCGCCGTCGGCGAAGGTGCGCAGCTCGGCGACGCTGGAGTGCCCCTCGGCGAGGGAGATGAAGCCCAGCTCGCCGGCGGCGCGGCGCTGCTCGAACGTCCGGCGCGCCGCGGCGAACGCGTCCTCCGCCCCACGCCACGCCTCCTCCCCGATCCCGCCCTCCACGTTGGGGGCGAGCATGTTCCCGTAGTCGATCCGGATGGTCATGTCAGTCGATGCGAATGGTGAGCCCGTCGAATGCCGGCGCGACCCCCGCCGGCAGCTCCGCCTCCAGGTCGGCGTGCCGCGTCTGGTGCGTGAGGTGAGTGAGATACGTCCGCTCCGCGCCCACGGCGCGCGATGCCTCGACCGCCTCGGGGATGCTCAGGTGCGTCGGGTGCTCCGTCCGGAAGAGCGCGTTGACCACGAGCACGCGCACGCCGCGCAGCGCCGCGAGCGCCGCGTCGGGGAGGCGCTTGGCATCGGTCACGTATCCCACGGGACCGATGCGGTACGCGAACACGGACGCCGGGCCGTGCGGCACGGCGATCGGGAGAACGCTGGCATCGCCGATCCGGACCGCCACGCCATCCTGCAGCGGCCGTGCCTGCCCCTCGGGCTTGGAGGTCCCGGGGAGGGGACGCATCCGGTCGTCGAAGATGTACGGGAAGCGCGCGGCGAGGCGCTCGAGCGTCTCCGCCGGCCCGAACATCGGGACCGCGGCGCCGCGCCGGACGCTGATCGCCCGCAGGTCGTCGATCCCGTGCACGTGGTCGGCATGGTCGTGCGTGTAGAGCACCGCGTCCACGTCGTCGATCCCCGCGGCGGTGAGCTGCAGGCGCAGCTCCGGCGGCGTGTCGATGAGAAGACGGGTGCCGCCGTCGGTCTCCACCACCGCCCCGCACCGGGTCCGCCGATCGCGCGGATCGGGGGAGCGGCACACGGCGCAGCCGCACCCGATCTGCGGGATCCCGAAGCTCGTTCCCGTGCCCAGGAAGGTGAGCTTCACGCGACCTCGACGCGCAGCAGGTTGGTGGTGCCGGGAACGTCGAAGGGGACGCCGGCGGTGACGAGGATGCGGTCCCCCGCCTTGGCGAAGCCGAGGGCGCGGAGCACCTCGCGACCGTGCTCGAACATCTCCTCGTACGAGGACGCGGGCGCCACGAGCACCGGGCGCACCCCCCACACGAGCGCGAGCTGCCGGTACGTGCGCTCGACGTCGGTGAGCGCGACGATCGGCACGGGCGGGCGGTGCGACGCCACGATGCGCGCCGTGAAGCCGCTCTTCGTGAACACCATCACGGCGGGGGCGCCGAGCGATGCGGCGGCGGCCGCGGTCGCGGCGGCGATCGCATCCTCCGTGGTCACCGGCTCGTCGTGCTGCCGCCGCCCCACGAGGCGCGTGTTTCGCGGGATCGGGTGGCGCTCGATCTCCTGGATGATCCGCGTCATCGCCAGCACGGCGAGCTGCGGCCACGCCCCGGCGGCGGTCTCCGCGGAGAGCATCACGGCGTCGGTGCCATCGAGGATGGCGTTCGCCACGTCGCTCGCCTCGGCGCGCGTGGGGCGCGGGTTCGTGATCATCGACTCCAGCATCTGCGTGGCGGTGATCACCGGAC
The DNA here is from genome assembly GCA_036378095.1 of Gemmatimonadaceae bacterium. GTDB lineage: Bacteria > Gemmatimonadota > Gemmatimonadetes > Gemmatimonadales > Gemmatimonadaceae > JADGGM01. The sequence continues at coordinate 35,248 of DASUXC010000154.1, forward strand.
GCCCGAGCGCGTTGGAGACGGCGATGATCTTCTTCTGGGCGATCGGCACCTCCTCGAACGGCAGCTCGACGCCCAGGTCGCCGCGCGCCACCATCACCGCGTCCGACGCCTCGACGATCTCGCGGATGTTCGCGAGCGCGGTGTCCTTCTCGATCTTGGCGACGATGAGCATCGTCTTCGGCAGGCGGGCGCGCAGGCCGGCGATGTCCGCGGCGCGGCGCACGAAGCTGAGCGCGAGATACTCGAGCTGCTGCTCGATGGCGAAGGCGATGTCGGCACTGTCCTTCTCGGTGATGGAGGGCGCCGAGACGGAGACGCCGGGGAGGTTGATCCCCTTGTGGCTGCGCAGGAGCCCGCCGTGCACCACGCGCGCGCGCACGCGTGGCGCGTTCACCTCGAGCACGATGAGGTCGATCAGCCCATCATCCATGAGGATGCGATCGCCGGCGCTCACGTCCTTGGCGAGCAGCTCGTAGGTGACGGGGATCTCGGAGTTCGTGGCCACATCCTCGGGCGCGAGCACGAGATCGCTCCCCTCGTCCAGCTGGACGGGCGTGGGGAGATCTCCCACGCGGATGCGCGGCCCCTGGAGGTCGCCGAGGATGGCGACCGGGCGGTCGAGCTCGCGCGCCAGCCGGCGCACGGTGGCGATGGTGGCCGCGTGTTCCTCGTGCGTGCCGTGGGAGAAGTTGATGCGGGCGACGTTGAGGCCGGCCTCCATGAGCGAGCGGATGGCGTCCGGCGTCGACGACGAGGGCCCGAGGGTACAGACGATCTTGGTGCGAGAGAAGGCGGAGTTGGACACGAGCGGTCGAATGAGTGAGTGAAGGTGTGTGGCAGATGTATCCGGGTGCGGCGGGGTAATCAAGCGCCTTAACGCCCCGCCCGCCGCCGCGTCTCACCATGCGCAGACAGGCAGCCCTTCGGCCGTTTCCCTCCAACCGAGGATCACCTCATGCGCGGCTCCCTCTCCCGCTCGATCGGCGCGGCCATGCTCGCGTGCGCGGTCGCGGCGTGCTCCACCGACGTGTCCACCGGCCCCGGGCTCGGCGTCACCGACCGGGAGATCGATCGGGCGATCGCCACCGACGCGGGGGACGCGATGGCGACGTCGGTCGACCTGATGCTGGCCGACGAGAGCGCCTCCGGCGCGAGCGGCTCGGTGGTGCTGGCGCCCGGCGCGAGCGCCGACGTGTCGTCCAGCGCCGTCACCGTCACCTGCGGCGGTCCGGACGACGACGGCTGGTTCACCTGCGACCGGACCACGTGGCGCGGGCTCGACGTCACCCGCCGGATCCGCTTCTGGGAGGGAACGAGCCTCGGCACGGGGTGGGACCCCGCGGCCACCGACTCGGTGAACCACCGCGTGACGATCGAGGGATCGTTCACGCCGGCGCTCGCGCCGAACAAGACCGTCTGGGTGCACCGCGCCGACACGGCATCGATGGTCGTGGACCGCTCGGGCGACCCGGTGCTGCACGTGTGGAGCCGCGTGGGCGTCCGCGCGGACAGCGCCACGTACGCCACCGCCGGCACGACGCGCACGTTCCACTACACGGTGCACGACACGGCGTCGGCGGTGGCGTTCGCGATGCCCCGCGCCGACCACCCCTGGCCGATGAGCGGCACGGTGACGCACGCGATCACCACGCTCTTCACCGCCACCGACGGCCGCCGCGACATCTCGAGAACGGTGACGCGCCGCGCGATGGTGACGTTCGACGGAACGAGCACCGTACCACTCGACGTGGGGGATCTCACGTGCCAGCTCGATCTCGCCACGCACGACGTGTCGAACTGCCAGTGACGTCCCCCCGACGCGCCGCGGTGCATTGACGATGCATCGCGGCGGGGCGAGATTCGGCGCACCTCTCACCCTGGAGCGCCGATGACCGCCGCGCGCGGGCCGACGTGGGTCGCCCCGATCACGTACTGGAGCACGGCGGCGGCGATCGTCGTGTGGCTGCTCGTGCTGATCGCCTGGCGCGACCTGCCCCCGGCGCCCGCGCCCGCCACGGCACCGGCCAGCGCGTTCTCCGCGGAGCGCGCGTGGCCGGTGCTCTCGCATCTGGCCGACTCCATCGGCTACCGCGTCGCCGGCACCCCGGGCGCCGACAGCGCGGCGGCCTATCTGCTCCGCCGGCTGCGCGCGACCCCCGGCGTGGAGGTGGTGGTGCAGGACGCCACCGGCGCCTGGCGCCGCGCCGGCCACCCACTGGCGACCGCCTACGCCGTGCGCAACGTGCTGGTGCGCATCCCCGGGCGCGAGCGGACGGCGGTCCTCCTCTCGGCGCACTACGACTCGCCCCCGGAGAGCGTGGGCGCCGCGGACGACGGCGTGGCCGTCGCCGCGCTCGTGGAGGTCGTCCGCGCGCTCGCGCGGGGTCCGCGGCTCCGCCACACGATCATCGTGAACTTCGACGACGCCGAGGAGCAGGGGCTCGTCGGCGCGCACGCCTTCACGCATCACCCGTGGGCGCGCGACGTGCGCGGGTTCGTCAACCTGGAGAGCGCCGGCCCGCACGGCCGGGCGGTACTCTTTCAGTCGGGGCCTGGGAACCCCTGGCTCGTGGACGCCTACGCGCGCGCGGTGCCCTACCCGTTCGGCACGGTGACGGCGCAGGACATCTTCCAGAGCGGCGCCATCCCGTCGGACACGGACTTCCGCATCTACCGCGACTACGGCGCACTCCGCGGGCTGGACATCGCCCTCTTCGAGGGCGGGTGGGCGTACCACACGCAGCGCGACCGCACCTGGAACGTGTCGCACGGCACGATGCAGCAGGTGGGGGCGAACGCGCTCGCCCTCGCCCGGGGGCTCGCCGACGGCGAGCTCCCCGGCGACGTGAGCGCGGAGCCCGCGGTGTACTACGACCTGCTCGGCCTCGTCATGGTGCACTACCCGGCATCCACCGCCCGCTGGCTCGCGGTGGCGGCGCTGCTGCTCGGCGCGCTCGCGCTCGCCCTCGCCCGGCGGCGCCACCGGCTGCGCCTGCGCGACGTCGTGCTCGCCCTCCTCTTCGGCGTGATGTCGCTCGCCGGCGCGCTCGCGACGGCGCTGATCCTGTCCGTCATCCCGGCGTACGTGCTCGGCCGGCCGATGGCGTGGTTCGCGCACCCCGGCGCCGCCACGGCCGCCTTCGCGCTCGCCGCGCTCGCCCCCATGCTGCTCGTCGCGCGCGGGCTCGGATGGCTGCTCGAGCGGCGCGGCGTCGACGCGGGCCCGCGGGGCGCGGCGGCGCTCGGCGGCGCGCTCGTGCTCTGGATGGCGCTGCTCGCCGCGCTCACGATCGCCGGCATCGGCTCGGCGTACCTCGCGCTCTGGTGGGTGGCGGGGATCGCCGTGGCGGTGGCGCTCGCCGCGCTCCTCCCCGACGAGCGGTGGTGGATCCCCGCGCTCGCCGGCGCGCTCCCGGCGGCGTTGCTCACGCTGTCGCTGGTCGTGATGCTCGTGCGGCTGTTCGTGCCGGTGTTCGGGCGCCTGCCGCTGGCGATCGCGCCCGACCTCGTGCTCGCGGCCCTCGTCGCCATTCCCGCCGCGCTCCTCTCGCTCGTCCTCCTCCCCGGCGCCATGCGCGCGGGCGCGCTGGGGTGGAGCTCGGCGGTCGCGCTCGGGGTGGCGGTCGTCGCGCTCGGGGCGGGGCTGGCGCTCCCGCGCTACACGCCGGCGCACCCGCAGCGGCTCACCATCGTGCACGCGCAGACGGCGGGCGACTCCGCTGGCACGCTCCGCGTGGTCGGCGAGGACTTCGCCACGCCGCGCGCCGCGCTCGCCGCCGTGCCGGCGATGCGACCCGCATCCGGCGACCCGCGGCCGCTCGCCTTCGAGATGCCGGCGGGCCCCACCCGCTTCCCCGCGCCCACCGTGGCGCGCCTGACGAGTGGCGCGAGCGTGGCGCTGGCGAATCCGACGGGGGCGAGCGCGCCCGGCGCGGATTCCGCCGGCGCGCGCCGAGACGAATCCACGGCCGCGCCGCGCGCGCTGGCGCTGCGGATCACCGCGCCCGGCGCCTACCGGCTGCGCCTGCACCTGCCCCGCGCCCGCGTCGCCGCGTGGTCGCTCCCCCTCCCCCTCCCCTCGCCGGCGATGGGCGACGACCTGCGCGCCGACTTCGCCGCCCCGCCCGACACGGGGTGGGTGCTCGACCTCCGCGTGCGTGGCGCCGCGCCGCTCCCCGTTCGCGTGGACGCGCTCCGCGCGGTGATGACTCACGACGCCGCCGCGCTCGAGCGCGAGCTCCCGCCGTGGGCGGACTCGCACGTGATCGTGGTGAACTCGGCGGAGGTCGAGCGGTGAACGCGCGGGAATCGGGGCGCGGGGCGCGGGGCGCGGGGCGCGGGATGCGGGATGCGGGATGCGGGATGCGGGATGCGGGATGCGG
>DASUXC010000155.1:0-19071 GCA_036378095.1 Gemmatimonadaceae bacterium
CTCCCCCTCGACTCCACCCCCGCCGATTCGCGCGAATGGGCCCGCGCCGAGGCCGCGCGGATCCGCGCGCGTCACGGCACGGAGAGCGTCCGCTACCGCGGCGTGCCGGACGTCGCGCACTGGGGGATGCTGCGCGCCGCCCCCTCCGGCGCGCTCGCTCCCTCCCCGCTCATCGCCGAGGAGACCATGGATGCGGTGCGCGATCGCATCGAGCTCCCCGTGCGGGGCTCGCGCGCGGATGCGCGCGCGCCCGGCGAGGGAGAGGGCGAGGCGAACCCCACCGGGTACTCCGACTCGCGCGGCCGGCGCATCGAGGACGACCGCGGCGCGCCGGTGCTCGCCGATTCGGCGGGCGGAGATGACGCGGACGATGCGGACGCGGGGGTTGAGGTGGAGCTGGAGGAGCACCCCATCCCTCCGGGGGTCCGTCCCGCGCCCTCCCCCCCCGAGCCGCGGAGCGCGGAGTCCGCCGACCCTGGTGTGCCGTACCCCGAGTGGGACGTGCACGCCGCGCGCTACCGACCGCGCGCGGTGCTCGTGCGCGCGCGCCGCGCCCGCGAGGGAGACCCGGCGTGGGGGCACGCGGTGCGGCGCGAGCACGCCGCGATCGTCAGGCAGGTGCGGCAGCGGTTCGAGATGCTGCGCGCGCGGCGGATGCGCCTGGGCCACCAGCGCGACGGGGACGAGATCGATCTCGCCGCGTGCGTGCGCGCGCTCGTGGAGCGGCGCGCCGGACACGGCGTGGACGACCGGCTCTACATCGCCGTGCAGCCGGCGCGGCAACGCATCGCCATCGCGCTGCTCGTGGACGTGAGCGGCTCCACCGATACGCAGGTGACCGTCACCCGGCAGGTGATCGACATCGAGAAGATCGCGCTCCTCCTCGCCGGCGAGGCGCTCGACGCGCTCGGCGATCCGTACGCGATGCTCGCCTTCTCGGGGCGTGGTGCATCGAACGTGCGGGTGGCCACGATCAAGGACTTCGCCGAGCCGAGCAGCGACGTGGTACGGCGTCGGATCGCGGCGCTCCGCCCCGGGGGGAACACGCGCCTCGGCGCCGCGGTGCGCCACGCCACATCGCTGCTCGTGCGGCAGCCGGCGGGGCACCGGCTCCTGCTCATCCTCTCCGACGGCCGCCCGAACGACATGGACGGATACCACGAGCGCTACGGGGTGGAGGATGCGCGGCAGGCGATCCTCGAGGCGAGGGCGAGCGACGTGTTCCCCTTCTGCCTCACCGTGGATCGCGAGGGCGCGGAGTACCTACCCAGGATCTTCGGCGCCGCGGGGCACACGATCCTGCGCGAGGCCGAGCACCTGCCCCTCGCGCTGCTTCAGGTGGTGAGGCATCTGCTGAGGACGTGAAGGGCGGCTGTCGGCTCTCGGCGCTCGGGAAGGCACAGTTGTCAGCTCTCGGCCATCGGCTCTCGGCTACGGCCCAGCGTGGAGAGCTCTCAGGGTGTGCCACAAGCCGAGAGCCGATGGCCGATGACCGACAGCCGTGTCTCTCACCTCGCGTACCGCAGCTTGTCCGGGTTCATCACGCGGTACACCGCCCGGATCCGCTCGCCATCGGTGTCGATGCACGAGACGGCGAACAGCGCATCGCCGCGGAACTGGATGAGCGCGGGCTCGCCGTTGACGTGCCCCAGGCGGTAGCGGAAGGGCCAGTGGAACTTGCGCTCGATGCCGCTCAGCATGCGCGCGATGCGCTCGGCACCGCGAACGGGCCGCCGCGCGGCCCTCACCTTTCCGCCGCCATCGCTCGTGAACGTCGCTTCGGGGGCGAGCACGGCGAGCATCGCCTCCTTGTCGTCCGCCTCGATGGCGCGGAGGAAGCTGCGCAGCAGGCGCTCCTTCGCATCCGGCGGCACCGGGAAGCGCGCCCTGGCCTCGCGGACGCGCTCGCGCGCCCGGTGCACGACCTGGCGGGCAGCCGCCTCGCTCCGCTCCAACGTGCGCGCGATCTCGTCGTACCCGCTGTCGAACACCTCGCGGAGCAGGAACGCCGCGCGCTCCTCGGGCCCGAGCCGCTCGAGCAGCACCAGGAACGCCAGCGAGAGATCGGACGCCACCTCCACCTCGCGGTCGGGCGCGAGGCGGTCGCTGGCGATGGGCTCCGGTAGCCATGGTCCGATGTACACGGCCCGCTCGGCCGCCGCGTGTCGCAGCCGGTCGATCGCGAGACGCGTGAGCACCGTCACCAGCCACGCCTCCGGCTCGCGGATGTCCTCCGTCGGCGAGCGCTGCTGCCAGCGCAGGAAGGTCTCCTGCACGAGGTCCTCGGCATCCTGCACCTGCCCGAGCATGCGGTAGGCGATCCCGAAGAGCCGCGTCCGGTAGCGCTCGAGGTCGTCATGGCCCGACGGGGGAGAGAGAGGGACGGTCATGGCCATAAGGTATACAGGACGGACGAGCGGCGCGCGTGTGACAGCCCGGCGCCGATCCGTCGTGCGCGCGCGCGACCTCGCCGCGCGCTGTCACAGCCGAGGGGGTGCGGCCGTCTGTACTGCTGTCGCCGGCCGGCGAGACGGGCCCGGCCACGAAAGATCATTCACCCAAGAGCACCATGACTGCACGTATTCACTATCCGCAGGTCGCCCCCAAGGCGCTCCAGGCCATGCGCGCACTCGAGCAGTACGGGCGTTCCACCGGTCTCGAGCCGTCGCTCCTCGAGCTCGCCCGGATGCGCGTCTCGTACATGAACGGCTGCGCGTACTGCATCGACATGCATTCCAAGGACGCCCGCCTCGCGGGCGAGACCGAGCAGCGCCTGTACGCCGTTCCGGTGTGGCGGGAGACGCCGTTCTTCACGCCGCGCGAGCGCGCGGCGCTGGCGTGGGCGGAGGCGGTGACGGAGCTCGGCCCCGAGGGCATTCCGGACCACGTGTACGAGGTGGCGCGCGAGGAGTTCGACGAGCGGGAGCTGACGAACCTCACCATGGTAGTGGTCGCCATCAACGGCTGGAACCGGCTGAACGTCGCGTTCCGGATCGAGGCGGGGAGCTACCAGCCGGCGAAGGTCGCGCCCGCGTCGCACTCGTGAGTCGCGCATCCGCGCGGGCGCCGCGCCCCTCGTGGCTCATTCATTCTTACCCGTGACGTCACACGACGCTCGTGGACGTCGATCGTAGGACCTCATCCAGCACTGTACCATGACAAGACGCATCGATTACCCCAAGGTCGTCCCCGAAGCCTTCCACGCCATGCTGGGTCTCGAGAAGTTCGTGCGCTCGTGCGGCCTCGAGCACTCGCTGCTCCATCTGGTCAAGCTGCGCGCATCGTACATGAATGGTTGCGCCTTCTGCATCGACATGCACTCCAAGGACGCGCGCGCCGCGGGCGAGACGGAGCAGCGCATCTACGCCGTTCCGGTGTGGCGGGAGACGCCGTTCTTCACGTCGCGCGAGCGCGCGGCGCTCGCCTGGACGGAGGCCGTGACGAAGCTCGGCCCCGAGGGGGTGTCCGACTGCGACTACGAGGAGGCGCGCGAGCAGTTCGACGAGTTCGAGCTGGTGAACCTCACCATGGCGATCATCGCCATCAACGGGTGGAACCGGCTGAGCATCGCGTTCCGGCCGGAGGTGGGTACGTATCGGGCCGGGCAGATGTTGCAACACGCGTGAGGACGGCTCTCGGCTCTCGGCTCTCGGCTCTCGGCTCTCGGCTCTCGGCTCTCGGCTACCGCACACGCCGCGAGCGCTCTACGCTGTGCAGGTAGCCTAAGCCTAAGAGCCGGTGGCCGACAGCCGCGTCTTCAGTCGCTCCGCAGCGCGTCCAGCGGCGGCACGCGTGAGGCGCGCATCGCGGGGAGCCACCCCGCGACGATCGCGCTCACGCCGAGCACCGCCACGGCGAGCCCGATCGACGGCGGGTCGAGCGGGGAGACGCCGAAGAGCTGGCCACGCAGGAGCCGCGTGGCGGCGAGGGCGATCGGAAGTCCCACGATCACCCCCGCCGCCACGAGCATCATCGCCTCGCGCAGCACCATGCGCGTGACCGCGCCGGGCTCGGCGCCGAGCGCCATGCGCAGCCCGAACTCGCTCGTGCGCCGCACGGTGGCGTACGCCATCACGCCGTAGAGGCCGAGCGCGGCGAGGACGAGCGCCAGACCACCGAAGAAGGTGACGACGTTCGCCACCATCCGGTCCTGGCTGATCGAGTCCCGGATCAGGTCGTCCAGCGGATCCACGTCGAGCACCACGAGCGACGGATCGGCGGCGCGAAGGGCGCGCCGCACCGGCCCGGCCAGCCGCGCCGGATCGCCGGTGGCGCGGACCTCCAGGATGAAATCGCCGGGGAGCCGGTGCATCTGCACCGTGGGAAAGTAGATGCGGCGCGCCGGCGGCTCGCGCACGCCCTGCTCCTGCACGTCTCGCACGATGCCGACGATCTCCCACGACACGCTGTCCGAGCGTACCTGGTGGCCGAGCGCGTCGCCGCGCGGGAAGAAGAAGCGCGCCATGGTCTCGTTGATCACCGCCACCCTGGGCGCCGACTCGTCGTCGCGCGCCTCGATGTCCCTCCCGCGCAGCAGGTGCGCGCCGATGGTGGCGAAGTAGTTCGGTCCCACGTCGTCGTAGGCGATGAGCGTGTCCGAGTCCGCGCGCGCCGTGTAGCTCTCCACCTGCACGCTGGTGCCCGATTCGCGGCCGCTGAAGATGCCGTTCTCCGAGAACGTGGCGCCGGCGACGCCGGGGAGCCGGCCCACGCGGGCGACCACGTCGCGCATGAGCGCCGCGAGCCGCGGACCCGCGTAGCCGCTGCGTTCGGCGTCGATGGAGGCGATCAGCAGGCGGTCGCGAGCCGCGCCCATGTCGGCGCGCTCGAGGCGCCGCGTGCTGCGCACGAGCATCCCCGTGCCGACGAGCAGGAGCATCGAGAGCGCCACCTGCGCCACGACGAGCAGCTTGCCGAGCGGCATCCGCTCGCGCCCCGCGCCCCCCCCGCCCCCTCCACCGACGCTCCGCGCGTGCGCGCGCAGCGCGCCGGCGAGATCGAGCCGCGTGGCTCGGAGCGCGGGGACGAGGCCGAAGATGAGAGCGGTCAGCAGCGAGAGGCCGAGCGTGAACGCGAGGATGCGAGCGTCGACGTGCACATCGAGCGGCAGCGTGTCGTGTGCTCCCCATGCCATGCGGAGGAGCGCGGTGCTCCCCCAGATGGCGAAGAGCAGTCCGAGCGAGCCGCCCGCCGCGGCGAGGATCACGCTCTCGGTGAGGATCTGCCGCACCAGTCGCCTCCGCCCGGCGCCGAGCGCCATGCGCACGCTCATCTCGCGCCCGCGCGCGGCGGCGCGCGCCAGCACGAGGTTGGCGACGTTCGCGCACACCACGAGCAGGACGAGCACCACGGCCACCATGAGCGTGAGCAGGGGGCGCGCGAAGGTGCTTCGGTAGTACGAGAACCCCCGCGCGCCCGGCTCGACGCGCGGCGGCGTCTCGCGGAGCCCGCGCTCGACCCCGCCCAGGTCGGCGGCGGAGGCGTGCTCGGTGAGGGTGCGGCGCTCGAGCGCCGACAGCTCGGCACGCGCCTGCGCGAGCGTCACGCCGGGAGCGAGGCGGCCCATGAGGAGCAGCCAGCTCACGGTCCGGTCGGTGAGCCACGTCCGGTGCGGCATGATCGACGGCTGCATCATGAGCGGGATCCAGATGTCCGTCGGCTGCCCCACGATGTCGCCGGTGAAGCCCGGCGGCGTCACGCCGATGATCGTGAGCGGCGCGCCATTCACGGTGATCGTGCGGCCGATCGCGGAGCGCTCGCCGCCGAAGCGCCGCCGCCAGTACGCCCAACTGATGACCGCGACCGGGTCGGCGCCCGGTGCGCGGTCCTCCGCGGCGGTGAACGTGCGGCCGAGCCGCGCCGGCACGCCGAGCACGCTGAAGTAGTTGCCCGAGACGAGCCGGCCGCGCGGGTGCTCGGCCTCGGTGCCCGCGTGGCCGCCGCCGATCGTCACATCGAGCCGCCCCGTGCGCCCGTTCGCGTAGAGGCCGGCGAGCGTGCGCGTGCCGTCCCGCAGGTCCTCGTACACCGGATACGAGGCGAGGTCCGGCCGCGGCGTGCCCTCGGAGAGCGATCCCGTGCGCCGCGGATCGCCGATCGTCACGAGCCGCTCCGGGTGCGATACCGGGAGCGTGCGCAGGAGCAGCGCGTTCACCAGGGTGAACATCGCCGTGTTCGCGCCGATGCCGAGCGCGAGGATGAGCAGGAGCACCACCGCGAACCCCTTGTTCCGGCGCAGCGTGCGCAGCGCGTAGGCGGCGTCCCGTCGGAGGTCGTCCATGTAGCTCGCTCGGCGCATCGCTCGCTCCCGTTCGTGGTCGGTGGTGAGGCACTCCGCGCGCACGGCGGGGAGATCCCCGAACTGGCGCAGCGCTTCCGCCCGCGCGGCGGCCGGGCTCCACCCGGCCGCGATCAGCTTCTCCACGCGCATGGCGAGGTGAAAGGCGATCTCCTCGTCCACGTCGCGCGCGACGCGGCCGCCGCCGACGTCCAGGCGGAAGCTCCGGATCGGGCGGTCGTCGCGGGGCATCAGGCGGGCATCGGCGCCGTCGCGCGGAGCGCGCGTCCCGCCGCCTCCACGAACTGGTGCCACGAGGAGCTGCCCGTCTGCAGGCGCCGGCGTCCCTTCGCGCTCAGCCGGTAGAACTTCGCGCGCCGGTTGTTCTCCGATGCACCCCACTCGGCGTCGACGAGCCCCTGCCGCTCCAGCCGGTGGAGTGCGGGGTACAGGGTACCCTCGCCCACGAGCAGCGCCGCATCGGTGGCCTGCTCGATCCACTCGGCGACGGCGTAGCCGTGGCGTGGTCCCCAGGAGAGCGCCTTGAGGATGAGCAGATCGAGCGTGCCGCGCGTGAGGTTGACGTCGAGCTCGTCCATGATCCCGCCGTGATGGGGTGTGATTCCACGGTACGGCCTTTCCCATCGCCACGCAAGGGGAAGCGGACAGGGGGGTGCGGCGGCCGGGCCCGTCGCGTCCGGGCGCGCTTTCTGGCCGAATCCTGACGGGGAACCAGGGAGCCGGTGGAAGGCTTGGCGTGTATGACGAACAGCGCGGCTCACGTGCGCCGCGGTTCAGCGCGTACCTTCTCGTGCCACATCGATGGGAGGTGTGGGATGATTCGCCAGATGTTCGCCGCGCCCGCTCGCGGCATCGCCGCCCTCGCCTCGGCGGCGGCCGCACTCGTGTTCCTGACGGCGGGGGCGAGCGCGTCGCCCTCCACCGCCGCGCGTCCGCTCGCGGCTCCCGTTCCCGATCGGGCGCTCCCGCCCGCCGGCACGCTCGACACGGCCGTCCTCTCCGGCGGCTGCTTCTGGGGGGTGCAGGCGGTGTTCGAGCACGTGAAGGGAGTCGTCGGCGTCACCGCCGGCTACGCCGGGGGGCCGGCGGACGCCGCCGAGTACGAGCGGGTGAGCACCGGCACCACGGGGCACGCGGAGTCGGTGCGCATCGTGTTCGATCCGTCGCGGGTGACGTACGCGCAGCTGCTCCGCGTGTTCTTCTCCGTCGCGCACGACCCGACGGAGCTCGACCGGCAGGGGCCCGACGTGGGGTCGCAGTATCGCTCCGCCATCTGGTTCAGGAACCCGGAGCAGCAACGGATCGCCACCGCGTACATCGCGCAGCTCACCGAAGCGAAGTACTTCGACGAGCCGATCGTCACGCGGGTGGAGGCGTTCCGCGGGTTCTATCCCGCGGAGGGATACCATCAGGACTACCTGATCCACCACCCGGACGCCCTGTACATCGTGATCAACGACAAGCCGAAGCTCGAGCACCTTCGCCGCGCGCTTCCCGACCTGTACCGGGAGACTCCCGTGACGTACGTGGCGGAGAGCGGCGCGGCGCAGTGACGCCGGAGGCCGGTCGGTACGGCGCGCAACGAGAGGGTGACGTGGCGCGGCCGCGCTGAAGCGAGATTGCCGAGAGCGAGCTCCCCCGCGAGGCACATCCGTGATCGACTTCCCTGTTGAACAGACGTTTTCCGCGCCCCTTGCGGTGCATCCAATAATGGACTATAATAGTCCATTATCGAACAGGAGCAGGTGGACCATGGGAGCCCTGGCAGCGGGAGCGGGAGCGGAAACGAACGCCGAAACCCGGCGCCGCCTGTCGGCGCCAGCGGTCCGAGCCTTCAGCGCCCTCGCCGGCAAGTGGAAGCTCAGCGAGCGGGAGCAGTTGGCGCTGCTCGGCGATTCCGTCGGGCGGAGCACCCTGTACGAGTGGGCCAAGGGGACGGTGCGCGGCACGCTCAACCAGGATCAGCTCATGCGCGTGTCGTACCTGCTCGGCATCTACGAGGGGTTGGAGCGGCTGTGGCGCCGCGCGCCCGCCGAAGCGGATGCGTGGGTCCGCCGGTCGATCGCCGACTATCCCTTCCACGGGCGGCAGCCGCTCGCGTTCATGATCGAGGGAGGGCTGCCGGCCATGGCCGAAGCTCGGGCGTACATCGACGGCGCCACCGGCGGGCCGCCGAGCCGGGCGGACTACATCCAGCCTCACCACGAAGGGTGAGGGCGAGGCTGAGCGGGGACAGGCCGGATCCGGTAGTCGGACGCGCGGGCCGGGAGCCACCTGGGCGGTGACGTCCCCCTGGCACCCGCCCGCGCTCGCCACGCTCGGCGACGCCGCGGCCCACATCGCGCTCACCCCGGGAGGCGCGAGCGCCCCGTTCCAGGAGGCGCGCGTTCGGTGGACGCCCGCGTCTCGCGCCATCGTGAGCGAGTACGCCGGCGAGAATCTGTTCGACCGGCTCGGCGGCGAGGCTGATCTTGAGGCGTTCCAGCGGATCGCCGATCTCACCAACCCCGCGGCGCGCGCGCTGGCCGGAGAGATTCACCTCGTCCCGCCGGAGGATCGGATCTACGGTCCAGGGACTCCGCTCATCATGGCCGCCTTCGCCTGGCCGGCGCGGCACGCCCGCTTCTCCACCGCGCACGAGGGCGCGTTCTACGCCGCGCGGAGCGACGACACCGCGATCGCCGAGCGCCGGTGGCACAGCGAGCGCGTGCTCCGCGCCGCGGGGAGTGGTCCCACCGCGCAGGAGGTGACGTTGCTGCACGCCAATCTGGACGGGGTGCTCCTCGACATCCGCCGCCCCAATCCCTCCCCCCCGGGCGTGTACGATCCCGCCGACTACACCGCGGGGCAGCAGCTCGGCATCGTCGTGCGGCGGCTGAAGGGCGATGGGATCGTCTACGACAGCGTGCGCGATCCGGGCGGCGAGTGCGCGGCGATCTTTCGCCCACCGGTGCTCTCGGGGTGCATGCCGGCGCGCACCATCACGCTCGAATGGGACGGAAGCCACCTGACGGTCGGGCGGTGACGGGGTGGGGACGGGAAGAAGGCCGGAGGTCGGCGCGGTCCGGCGAGTGATTGTACGACGACACCGGGGCCGATAGATTTGGTAATGCTACCATGCGTTCGCGTCGCCCTCGTCGGCGACCACGATCCCGACGTCACCGCGCATCAGGCCATCCCCCGCGCGCTGGCGCTGGCGGCCGACGCACTCGGCGTGCGCGTCGAGCCGCGCTGGCTCCCCACCGACACCATCGATGCCGCCGATCCGCTCGGCGATGCCGACGCCATCTGGTGCGTGCCCGCGAGCCCGTACCGCAGCATGGACGGGGCGCTCCGCGCCATCCGAGCCGCGCGCGAGAGCGGACGCCCGTACCTCGGCACCTGCGCCGGCTTCCAGCACGCCATCCTGGAGTACGCGCGCTCCGTGCTCGGGTGGGCGGACGCCGAGCACGGCGAGACCGCGCCGGATGCGGCGCTGCCGGTGATCACGCCGCTCGCCTGCTCGCTGGTGGAGGCGACCGACGTGGTGCGCTTCGCCCCCGGCTCGCGGCTGGCGATCGCGTACGGGGCGCTCGAGAGCAGCGAGGGGTACCGCTGCCGCTACGGGCTCAACCCGGCCTTCGCGCGCGAGCTGACGGCGGGACCGCTGCGGGCGACCGCGACCGATGCGACCGGCGAGGTGCGCGGCGTGGAGCTCGACGGGCACCCGTTCTTCGTGGCCACGCTCTTCCAGGCCGAGCGCGCGGCGCTCCGCGGGGTCACCCCGCCGCTCGCCGTGGCGCTCCTGCGCGCTACTCGCTCGTCGCGCCGGCTCCGCGGTTCGCGCCGCCGAGATAGATCCCGTTGAAGAGGAAGCCGAACGTGGCGTGCGGCTGGCCGCGGAAGGTGATCTCGGGGCCGAACAGGAAGAGCTTCCCCTTCCCCACGTTCGCCTCGGCGACCGCCACCGCGCCGTCGAGGTACTTCTGCCCCCACGCCCACCCGCTGCGCAGCGGCGCGGGGGAGTCGTACCACGCCACCTTCCGTACGGCATCGCCGCCCCCGGTGATACGGAACGCCGGGCTGTGGTCGAACAGCACGGCCACGCTGTCGGGAATGCCGTAGGCGAGCGGGCTGTCTTCGCTCACGCGCGCTTCGAGCACCGAGCCCGGGATGTAGAACTCCTCGCGCGAGAGCGCGCTGTCGGTGCCGGGGTGCACGAGCGCGCTCGCGACCGGGAGCCCGAGCCGGCGCGCGAGGATGGTGGAGCTCCCGATGGTGATGATGGAGCCGCCATCCTCGAGGAAGCGGCGGAGCTGCGGCACGGTGCGCTCCACGCTGGTGCTCCCCAGGCGGTCGCGGTACTCGGCGGGGATGTCCGCCGGCGCGGGCTCGTGCGCGGCACGGCGCGCCGCGCGCCCGTCGCCGGTGGGGAAGGCGTCGTCCACGAAAACGAGCACGTCGAACTTGCTCGCCAGGTCGCCGGCATCGAGCTCCTCGGGGTACACCACGCGGTACGGGAACTCGTACTGGTCGAAGAGCCAGCGCACCCACCCCGAGGGGATCGATCCACCGTAGCGATCCCAGAGCCCGATCCGCGCCGCGCGCAGATCGAGCGTACTCGCCGGCGCGGCGCCCGCGGGAAGCGCGTCGAAGGAGAGGCCGAGCGTCGCCGCGGCGCGATCGATGATGGCGCGCGCGGAGGGCGAGGCGGGGATGTAGATCGTGCCGGCGGGATACGTGACGCCGTTCGCCGAGATGGGTCTGGTGAGCCAGCGCACGTCATCGTGCGCGGCGAGCAGGCGGTTCACGACGATCGCGCCGTTGTTCGGCTCGTGGCGCAGCAGGTATCCGGCCGCGCCGGGGAGCGCGGCCACCGTGCCGGGCGGCGGCGTCACCGTGTCGGCGACGGCCACGAACGGCCCGGAGAAGCCGTCGAGCACGCGGTCGAACCGGATCCCCATCGTCAGCGCCGGCGTCCATCCGGTGATGTCGTACGGCGGCTTGGGGGGACCGCCCGGGTAGGCGAAGTCGTTCGGGTGATTCTGCGGCTCGAACATGTCGAGCACGTGCGGACGGAACGCCTGCGCGGTCATGACCACGTACGACCCGGCTGGATAGCCGCGCCCGTTCACCGTGAACGGCGCCGTCGCCCGCTGCACCTCGATGCCGCCCTTGACGAGGATGTTCACGAACTTCGTGGCGCGCGGGAAGTCGGGCTGGTCCGCCGGGATGATGTAGCCGCGCGGGTCGCGGTCCGCCTTGCGGCGGAGCACGGCGTAGAAGCTGTCGGGCACCACGCGCCCCTCGCGCTCGTCGCCGGACGCCCCCTCCGGCGCCTGGCGAGCGCTGGCCACGGCGGCGTCCAGCGAGTCGATCGCGCGCGCGGTGACGGTCCAGCTGTCGCGGCTCCCGCGCTCGATCGAGCGCTTCCCCATGAGGTAGATGTCGTACAGGAGCTGCTCGCGGTAGCGCGAGGCGACGTCGAGGACGGCCCAGTTGGCGTTCAGCTCGTAGGCCATCGACTGGGCGAAGTGCCACACGCGCTGCGGCGCGATCGGGAACGGCAGGTCGCCGTGCGGGAGCTGCCGCTCGGGAACGAGCGGGATCTCGATCGGCGTGGGATTGCCCACGGCCTCGGTGAGCAGCCCGATCATGTTGTGGAAGTACGGCATGGTGCGCAGCCCGCCGTTCCACCAGGTGGAGTAGTTCGCTCCCGAGCGCATGGTGAAGCCGGGGAGATTCCTGGCGACGAAGCGGGTGTGGATGGCCGCGCCCACGAGATCCAGCTCCATCGGGACGAGCGGATCGAAGTTGTAGTTGAACGGGTCGCGGAACGGCGGGGTGAAGATCACCGTTCCCGCCGGACCGGTCTGGTGGTGGTTGTAGACGATCTGCGGGAACCACTCGCGGTACATCACGCGATTCATGGCCTGCGTCTCCGGCTGGTTGGCCATGAAGAAGTCGCGGTTGTTGTCGTGCCCCACGTACTTCTGGTAGAGCCGCGGGATGTCGGCGGTGGAGCGGGCGAGCGTGTCCGTCTTGCGGTTGTACCAGTCGGAGACGAGCTCCATCCCGTCGGGGTTGGCGAGCACGCAGAGCGCGATGTCGTCGCGCAGGAAGCGCATGATCTCGTCGTCGGTGCGGCTCACGAGCTCGTAGGTGGTCTGGATGAGCTGCTGGGCGCCGAGCACCTCGGTGGCGTGCAGCCCTCCATCGATCCAGACGACGGCCTTCCCCTCGCGCGCGAGCGCGCGCGCCTGGTCGTCGGTCAGCCCCTTGGCGAGCGCGAGCCGGCGCGCGATGGCGCGGTAGTGGTCGAGCTTCCGCAGGTTCTCCGGCGCGGAGATGATGGCCATGTACATCGCCCGCCCCTCGGCCGTGGTGCCGATGCGCACGAGCCGCATGCGGTCGGACTCGCGGTCGAGCTTCCGCCAGTACGCGACGAGCTGGGTGTAGTCCACGAGGTGGTAGTCGGCGCCGATGTCGAAGCCGAACTGCTGGCGCGGGGAGGTGACGCGGACCGCCGGTGGGCGGGCCGGGGCCGTGCGCGGAGCAGACACCACGCCCTGGGCGCGCGCCTGGGCGGCCGAGGACGGCAGGGCGGCGGTGGCGACGGCCGCGCCCGCGAGGAGCACCAGCCGACGCGACACGCGTGCGAACCGGAGGGAGCGGACGGAGCGGGATGAACGGGGGGCTGGGTGCACGCCGGCCTCGCTGGGGATGAAGGGAGTCTCAGGGCGTACGCATCCGTCCTGAACACCGTTGATTCGCGGCCATCACATGCGAGCGTTCCGTCGCGGCCTACGCTCGATCGTTCCTAGCAGGCGTTCACAAGCGAAGCCGAAAGAGCAGAATAGGGGCAGTATATCGTCATGATAGTGCCACAACAGCGATTCACCATGCTCGTCGCGGGTCCAGAGAACTTCGACTGAAGGCGTGGCTGTCGGGACACGGCTGTCGGCTCTCGGCCATCGGCTCTCGGCTGAAGGGCTCACGGCCCAGCATGGAAAGCTCGCGGCGTGTGCCGCAAGCCGATGGCCGAGAGCCGATGGCCGATGGCCGCGTCCCGCTCCGTTCGCCCCGCGTCGCCGCGACTCGCCTCCGCGCCAGCGCCGTTCGCCACAAAATGCTCGCCGCCGCTCCTCGCGCGAGATACCGTCGGCGGCATGACAACCACACTCTTCCGCCTCACGGCGCGCCTGGCCTCGAGCGCCGTCATCGCCTGGCCGGCTGCCGCCGCGGCGCGACCGATGGTCCCGGTGTTCGCGCCCTCGCCCGAGCCCATCGCGCGCGATGGGTCGTGCACCGCCATCACCGGCGATGCCCGCGCGGTGCTCGCTCGCGCCGAGCAGGCCGCCGGGATCCCGCGCGTCGGGAACCGCGTGCTGCGCTACGAGTTCTCCGACGACATCTCGCAGGCCTACCAGTCCGACCGCCCTTACCCGCCCTATCTCACGCTGCAGTGGGGAGGGATGTTCTACGTCGATCCCGCCTCGCGCGTGCAGCGCCTCGAGGAGCGCGGGTTCGGCTTCGGCCATCACGCCGAGCGTCCGTTCACGCTCATCCACGGGGAACAGTCCACCTACGTGGTGCTCGACACCGGGCTCGTTCCCAACACGCGGGGGCACGCTCTCTCGCTCCGCTCGCGTCCGCTCGACGCGTGGACGGTGATCGAGGACTGGCGCGCCGCGTCCGATGCGCGCGTGGTCGCGCGCTGCACGTACCGCGACTACCCGCGTCTCGTGCTCGAACGCCGCACGCCTCTCGGTCCGGAGCGGCTGTTCGTGGATCCCGGGAGCGGGCTCCCGGTGAAGCTCGACCGCGAGGAGCACCAGTACCTCTGGGGGCAGGCGCACGCGGAGTACGTGTGGACCAACTGGAAGCTGTTCGACGGCGTGAGCGTGCCCGTGGCCGCGTTCCGGGTCCTGGATGGCGAGGTCGAGATCGCCCGGTCGGTGGGTCCGCTGGCGCTCGTCCCGCGCGACAGCGCGCCCTCGCTCGCGCTCCCCGCCGGTGCGCCGGTGATGCCCGTGCGTGGGCCCGCGCCACCTCCGTCGGACACCGTGCGCTTGGGGGCGAGCACGTTCCTGCTCGCGAACCTCGCGTACTCGAACGTGATCACGCTGCAGCGCGACACCGTATGGGTGCTCGACGCGCAGATGGGCGAGGAGCGCGCGCGGCAGGACGCGGCGTGGATCGCGCGCGTCTTTCCCGGGCATCACCCCGTGGCGCTGGTGGTCAGCGACCTCGCCTGGCCGCACATCGCCGGCGTGCGCTACTGGGTGGCACGCGGCGCCACGGTGTACTCGCGCCCCACGAGCGAGGCGTTCCTGCGGCGCGTGATCGCGCGGCGCTGGACGCTGGAGCCGGACACGCTGGAGCGGGTGCGCCGCGAGCATCCGGCGGCCGCGCGGCTGCGCTTCCGGGCGGTGCGCGACTCGCTGCGCCTCGCTGGGGGAGCGCTGACGCTCTACGCGATCGACGGCCTGGGGAGCGAGGGGGCACTCATGGCGTGGTTGCCGGAGTCCCACTTCCTGTACGCCGGCGACTACGTGCAGAGCGTCGACGCGCCGACCACGTACGCCAACGAGGTGATCGCGGCGGCGCGGCGCGCCGGGCTCGCGCCCGACCGGGTGGCGGCGATGCACCTGCCGGTGACGCCGTGGTCCACGGTGCTGTCGGCGAACGAGTCGGGGGGGAAGGACGGAGGGCGGAAGGACGGGGGGAGGCGGTAGACCTGGCCGACGGCCCGGGCCCGCGCCGAAGCGCCGCGGACGGCATTAACATACAGCCGCCATGCGCCTCGCTCCGCGGCACGCTCGACCCCGGTTCGGCCGGCTTCTTCCGCTCGTCGCGATCTGGGCGGTCCCGGCCCTCATCGTCGGCGTGCAGTGGTACCTCGTGTACGTGCTGGAGAACGAGTGGCCGCGGAACTGGCCGTTCATCGTCGTGAACGTCGGGGCCTGGCTCACGTGGATCCCGCTCACGCCGCTCCTGTTCGGGCTGGCGCGCCGGTGGCCGCTCGATTCGCACGCGCCCGACGATGATCCGGCGGCGCGGAGGCGCCGGGTGCGCCGGTCGGCGGGGCGGCATGCCGCGGCGGCGCTGGGGATCACCATCGCCCACGCACTCTTCTGGTCGGCGATGTCGCTCCTCGTCCAGAGGCGCATCGAGCCGGAGACGTTCGCGCGCGTCTCGGCATCCGCCATCTATGGCGTCTCGGTGCTCGCCCGGCTCGTGACGGGGCTATTGACCTACGGCGCGATCGTCGCCGTGGCGACGACGATCGACTCCCTGCGCCGCCTGCGCGAGCAGGAGCTGCGCGGCGCGAGGCTCGCCTCCGAGCTCGCCGCCGCGCAGCTCGGCGCGCTCAAGATGCAGCTCCACCCGCACTTCCTGTTCAACACCCTGCACGCGATCACGGTGCTGATCCGCGAGGATCCACCCGCGGCCACGCGCACGGTCACGCGGTTGGGCGAGCTGCTGCGCCTCACGCTCTCGCGCGCCCAACACACGGAGGTGGCGCTGGCGCACGAGCTCGAGCTCGTGCGGCTCTACCTGGACATCGAGGGGACGCGCTTCCAGGACCGGCTCACGGTCACGTACGACGTGGCGCCGGAGACGCTTCGCGCGCGCGTCCCCGATCTCGTGCTCCAGCCGCTCGTGGAGAACGCGATCCGCCACGGGATCGCTCCGCGCGCCGCCGCCGGACGGCTGGTCGTCCACGCCCATCGCGCTGATGGGAGGCTCGTGATCGAGGTGCGCGACGACGGTCCCGGGCCGGGGCGTGCTCCGTCGATGTCGGGCGGGATCGGGCTCTCGACCACGCGCGAGCGGCTTCGCTCGCTCTACGGCGCCGCGCACGAGCTGGCGCTGCTCGAGGCGCCGGGCGGCGGGTGCATCGCGCGGCTGGTGATGCCGTTCCAGCTCGCGGACGATGTCGACGCCGGAGCGGATGCTCGTGCCTGACGAGCGCTCCTCCGACGCCGCTCCGCTGCGCGTGCTCCTCGTGGACGACGAGCCACTGGTGCGGCGCGGGCTCGGAGCGTTTCTCGCGAGCGAGCGCGACGTGACGGTGGTGGGCGAGGCGCGCGATGGGAACGAGGCGGTGGAGCGGATCCGGTCGCTCCGCCCCGACATCGTCTTCCTCGACGTGCAGATGCCGGAGCGCGATGGCTTCGGCGTGCTCGCCGAGCTCGCGCCGGAGGAGCGGCCGTCGGTGGTGTTCGTGACGGCGTACGACGCGTACGCGGTGCGCGCGTTCGACGTCCACGCGGTGGACTATCTGGTGAAGCCGTTCGACGAGGAACGCTTCCGCATCGCGCTCGAGCGCGTCCGCGCGCGCCACGCGGCGGCGCGCGGCGCGGCGCGCGGCACGGCGCCGACCGGCGAGGGCGCGCGCCCCGCCGACCTGGAGGCGCTCCTGCGCGCGCTGCGCGCCGCGCCGGCGGGCGGCGTGTACCTCGAGCGCCTCCTCGTGAAGGAGCGCGACCGCACGGTGGTGGTGCCGGTGGACGAGGTGGACTGGTTCGAGGCGGCCGACAACTACGTGCGCCTGCACACCCGCGGGGGCGCCCGCCTGGTGCGCGAGACGATCAAGACGCTCGATGCCGCCCTCGACCCGCGCCGCTTCGCCCGCGTCCACCGCTCGGCGATCGTTCGCCTCGCGCAGGTGCGCTCGCTGGAGCCGCTCTTCCACGGCGACTTCGCCGTGGTGCTGCGCGACGGCACGCGGCTGACGCTCGGCCGCACGCACCGCGCGGAGTTCGAGGCGCGGCTGCGGGGGGCGGCTGGCTAGGGGCCAGGGGCCAGGGGCCGGGGCCGGGGGCCGGGGGGGATGAGGCGGGAATGGGGAAAAGGGGATCGGGAACGTCCACGACAGGGAACGACGGGACGGGATCGGGGCGGTGTGCCGTCCCGCCGCTCGCCACCCCCGCCGTTCCCCCCTGGCCCCCGGCCCCCGGCCCCCAGCCCCTACACCGCCGCCCGCGCCACCGCCTCCCGCACCCGCGGCATCACCGCCTCGATCTCCTCGATCGTCACCGCCCCAACCGACAGGCGGCACCAGCCGTCCGCGTCCTTCACGCCGAAGGCCTGGAAGGGGACCACGGCGAGACCCGCGGCGCGGAGGAGGTAGCGGCGCACGTCGTCCGTGTCCTTCAGCGTCTCCCCCTCCGGCGTCTTGCGGCCGGTGAGGGCGAAGCGCGCGGTCAGGTAGATCGCGCCGGCCGGCGGGACGAAGTCCACCGGGAGACCCTCGTCGCGCCAGGCGCGGAGGTGCGACACGAGCGTGTCGAGGCGAGCCTGGATCCCGCACCGCATCTCGTCGCCGAAGCGCTTCACCTCGTCGGGTGCGCGCAGGAACTCCGCCGTCGCCACCTGCTCGGCGCGCGGCGCCCATGCACCCACGTGCCCGATCACATCGGACATGCGCGGCGCCAGGTCCCGGGGCGCGACGATCCAACCCACCCGGAGCCCCGTCGCCGCGAACGCCTTGGAGATCCCGTCGATGAGCACGGTGTACGCGGCCATCTCCGGACGCAGGCGCAGCGGATCCACGTGCTCCACCCCCAGCGTCAGCATCCAGTACACCTGGTCGTACATCAGGTACAGCGGACGCTCGCCGGAGCCGCGCCGAGCGTTCTCCTCGAGCACCAGATCGCAGATCCCCGCCAGGGCGTCGGCGTCGAACGCCGTGCCGGTGGGGTTGAGCGGGGAGTTGAGCGCCAGGAGCCGCGCATCGCGCAGCAGGGGGGCGAGCTGCTCGCGCGTCGGCATGAACGCCGTCGCCGCGCTCGTGGGCACGGACACCGCCTGCGCGCCGACGAGCTGGCAGTAATGGTTGTTGTTCCAGGAGGGCGCGGGGAACACCACGCGGTCGCCGGGGTCGACCAGTGTGCGGTACGTGGCGTAGATCCCCGGACGCGACCCACCGGCGACGACCACGCGATCGCTGGTGACGTCGAGCCCCAACGTGGCGGCATAGAGCTCGCACACCGCCTCACGAAGGGCGGGAATTCCGTTGGCCGGCGGGTAGTTCGTCTCTCCGTGCTCGAGCGCGCGCACGATGCGGGAGCGAAGTCCCTCCGGAATGGGGAACGACTTTGGGCTGAAGTCGCCGACGGTGAGGTTGAGCACCTTCTCGCCGCGCGCGGCCATGGCGCGGATGTCGGCGGCGATGCGGAGGATCTCGGATCCGGAGAGCCCCTGCGCCATGGAGGAGAGGCGCGGGGCAGCGCTCTTTTCACGTGCCGCGACAGTCGCGGCGCCATCGTGCGTCGTTGGTGTCATGAGGAGATCGTGGGAGGTGCGGCCCCACGGATCGTCCGCGGCGCCGCGATGTAGGCTAGCCGCCGCGCCCCATCACGGTCAATATTGGCGGTGCGGCTTCGTCAGATGTTTCCACCTTCGCCGGACCGCCCCACCTGCACCGACGACTCGCGCCTCGCGAGCGGGAGGATCGAGATGCGTATCGTGCGCGCCATCGCCGTACTCGTGCTCTGCGGGATCGCCGCCTGTCGCACCGGTCGCGGCGACACGCCCGACGCTCCCACCCCGCCGACCACGGTCAGCGTCGAGAACCGCGGCTTCTACGACATGAACGTTTACGCCATCCAGTCCGGCCGCCGCGTCCGGCTCGGCATGGCGCCAGGACACCAGACCACCGTCCTCACCATCCCCAACTTCCTCGTCATCGGCTCCACCGACATGCAGTTCCTCTTCCACCCCATCGGCCCGAGCGACGAGCCGGTGTCGGAGACGATCGCCGTGTTTCCGGGGGATCAGGTGGT
>DASUXC010000156.1:0-61651 GCA_036378095.1 Gemmatimonadaceae bacterium
TGGTCGCCCACACATCCTCGGGCGCGGAGGCGCTCGCGCGAAAGGTGCCCGGCGCCGCCGTCGTCTCCGCGCTCGGCAGCGTGCCGAGCGAGGTGCTGTTCGGCGTCTTTTCGCGGCTCGGGACGGCCACAGGCGCCCCAGCCTGGTCTACTGCGGCGACGACGAGCGCGCGAAGTCGGTCGCCGCGCGGCTCATCCGCGACGCCGGGTTCGATCCGACGGACGCCGGCCCGCTCCGGGTCGCCAGGTACATCGAGCCGTTCACGCTGCTCGTCGCGAGGCTCGCGTACGAGGGCGAGGGAGGCCCCGCGCTGGCATACCGGTTCGAGCGCTTCGAGGAGCGGGCCTGACACTCGGCCGCACGCGGTCCACGTCGGTTTCGCGCGGCCGGTGCCGTGCGGCACGTCGGCGGGGAGGTCACCGGTCGGCGCCCGCCGGCGCGGTGAGGAACGGACTCACTCGGGGCTTCGGCCCGCGCGCGGCGGACTTGACACACGTGTGCCAATCGGATACTTGTGTGCCATGCCAGCCGAACCCCTCCGTACTCGCCAAGCAGCGGTCGCTCGGAACGCGATCCTGAACGCACTCCTCCGCCACCTCGAGGCCGGCGACGCCGACGACGTGGCGATGGAGGATCTCGCGCGCGAGGCCGGCGTCTCGCGGCGGACGCTGTACCGCTACTTTCCCAGCCGCTCCCACCTCCTCGACGCGGCGGGCGACTGGATTCGGGCCGAAGTGCTCCAGCTGCCGATCGAGATCGGCCCCGAGGGGGTCGCGGCCAGCTTCCGTGCCGCCGCGGCGCGGCTGCAGCGGCGCCCCCGCCTCGCCCGCGCCCTGCTTCGCAGCGAGACCGGGCGGGCCGTGCGCAGCGGCTACCGTGAGGAGCGGGTCAAGGCGATTCGCCGCGCCATCCGTGCCGAGGCGCCCGGCGCGTCGCGACGCGAGCTGGAGCGGGCCGCGGCGGTCGTCGCCCACCTGTGCAGCTCCACCGCGTGGACGACGATCCAGGACGACACGGGCCTCGATGCATCGGGCGCCCAGGCGGCGGTGGCGTGGGCGATCGAGACCCTCCTCGCGCGCCTGCGCGAGGGCAATGACGCTACCCGGAAGGGAGGTGCACGATGATGTCCGACCGGATCATCCGCTTCCTCGGCAACAACGAGATCACCGTCCTCGTGTCCGGCGAGGAGGCGGGCGGCGGGTACTGCGTGATGGAGCTCGTGGTGCAGCCGGGCGGGGGGGCGACCGCGCTGCACACCGACCGCTGGGTGGAAACGTTCCACGTGCTCGAGGGCGAAGTCGAGTGGACCGTCGAGCGGGACGGGCGTCTGGTCACCTGGTCGGCGCGACCGGGAGAGACCGTCGTCGTCCCGAGCGGGGTGAAGCATCGCTTCGCCGGCGCCGGCGTCACCCCATCCCGGATGCTCACCGTCGGGCCGGCCGAGTTCGAGCGGTTCTTCCGCGCGCTGGCGGATGCGTGGTCGGGGCCGTACGACCGTGAGCGAACGCCGGCGGCGGTCGGACCCGTGTTCGAGGCGTTCGGGATGCGGCTCGTCACGGCGTAGGTGCCCGGCGCATCCGCCTGACGCACGGCGGCGACTCGACACCGGTGGAGACGACGACGGTGCCGAGCCGCTCGTGCGCGAGCGCGTGGCGCGGGCGCTGGAGCAGATCGCGTTCAGGGCTCGTGCACGATGTGCTCGCGATGGCGCTCACGACGCGCCGCAACGTCCGCCGCCGTCATGAGCGGAGCCGGTTCCCCCTCGAGCACGGTGCCATCGCGGAACCAGCTCGACATCGTCGGATCGGCGAAGATGAAGGCGATGGTGATCGGCTCGCTGCCGGTGTTCTCGAGACTCACGCGCGTCCCGTGCGGGATGTAGATCGTAGTGCCGGCGGCGACATCCGCCTGGCGGTCGCCAAGGGTCGCGACGCCGTGGCCGCGATGGACGAAGACGATCTCGTCGGCGTGTGGGTGGTAGTGCCGCGGGATCCCCTCCCCTGCCGGGATGTCCTCGTAGCCCATGAACAGCTGCGATGAGCCGCCGTTCGTCCCGTCGACCTTGATGACGAGTGGCGAGCTCATGGCGCGCCGACCACCGGCCCGCGGGCGGCGGGTCCGACGCTCGCCTTCCGACTCTCGCAGAACGAGTCCGACGCCGGGCGAGGCCAGGGCGGCGGGCGTCGCGAGCGAGATCCCGCCGGGAGGCGGTTGGCGCGAGCAGCCGGCCGCGGACGCGAGTGCGCCGGCGAGAACGACGGCCGCGGCGGCGAGAGGGACGGGCAGGGAGCGTGGCATGGGACCTCCAGAGGTCCGGCCGGCGGTCGCGCCGGCGGTGCCCTCCCAGTCCCGAGGCCGACGGCCCGATGGATGAAAGGGAGAGGCATTCACAGTGGGGGCCGCGCGACCCGCCCGCAATGACGACCTTCCCCACGCACGCTCGACGTCGGGGGTGACGGGTCGAAGTCGATCACTGTCGTGGCGGGATGATGGGCAGGTGAGCTGGTCCGCCGTCTCGAGAAGAAGTAGCGTGAGCTGCTCGGCGTACTCGAAACACGAGAACCCCGCGGCATGGAATGCTCCGGCGTAGCTCCAGGCGCGCTTGCCGATCTGTGATGTATCCGTCCGACCGCTACTCGCCGTACATCTCCGTGATGCGCCGGCGCAGCGCCTGCGCCTCGGTCTCGGAAAGAGTTCCGAGCTTTCTCCCGAGCCGCGCCGTGCTGATGCCTCGGATGTGATCGACCGCCACCTCTACCTGGCGCTGCCCGATGCGAACGGGAACTCGGGTGCGCCATCCGGGATGCAGCGTCGAAGTGAGCGGACAGATGATGACGGTGCGGAGGCGATCGTTGAGCGCGTCCAGGCTCACGATCACGACCGGCCGCGTCTTCGCCATCTCGGCGCCCTCGGTCGGGTCGAGCGCCGCGATATGATAGCGCTGGAGGGTGGCGGCGGGGATCCTGACGCCGCGAGGGTTGCCGACAGGGGTGACCCCAACTCGATGGGCTTCATGTAATTACCGTGATTACATCGACAGCGATCCGTGAAGCCATTGACCATCCCCTCTCCCACGCGCCAATTCTCCCACCGGTCGGGTAGTCAGAATCCGGCCCGCCGCTCCGCCGCCGCTCGTCACGTCTCCCGCCCGCACTCCGATGTCCCCCACCCGCCGCGAAGCCCTCGCCCGACTCGCCGCGCTCGTCGCGCTCCCCATCCCTCTCCGCATCCCGGCGTGGGCACCCACCCCCGTCGCGCACGACCCGCTCGACGGCACCATCGCCGACTACCAGGCGGGACTCCGTCGCGGCGCGTGGACCGCCGCCGAGGTCACCGCCCGCGCCCTCGAGCGCTGCCGCGCCGATGGCGCCGCGTGGCACGCCATCGACGCGCTCGCCGACACCGCCCTCGCCGAGGCCCGCGCCGCCGACGCGCGCCGGCGCGCCGGCCGCGCGCGCGGTCTGCTCGACGGCGTCCCCGTCTTCGCCAAGGCGATCTACGACGTGGCCGGGCTCCCGACCACCGGCTCCAACGCCGAGTGGGCGCGCCTCTTCCCCGAGCGCGTCCGCCGCGACGCGCTCGAGGTGACCCGGATGCGCGCGGCCGGAGCGATCGTGCTCGGGAAGACGGCGGCCGACGACTTCGCCTACCACGGCAACGGCACGAGCAGCTACACCGGCCAGGTGCTCAACCCCCACGACCCCACCGGCACGCGCACGCCGGGCGGATCGAGCGCGGGCTCCGCGGTCGCCGTCGCGGATGGGATGGCCTTCGCGGCGGTCGGCACCGACGACGGCGGATCCAACCGCATCCCCGCGCAGTTCACCGGGGTCGTGGGGATGAAGCCGACGTTCGGGCTCGTGCCGCGCACCGGCGTGATCCCCACGTGGCCCTACCTCGACACGCACGGGCCGCTCGCCCGCTCGGTGGCCGACGCGGCGCTCCTTCTCGCCGCGATCGCCGGGGCGGACCCGTCGGACCCGCTCGCGCGCACCGATGCGTGGAATGGCGAACCACTCGTCAGGCTGCGCGACGACGCGCTCGCCGGGGCGCGGATCGGCCTCGTCGAGGCGCACGTCCCGCGCGCCCAGATGAGCGCCGAAGCGCTCGCGGTGTGGGACCGCGCCGTGAGCGACCTGCGCGCCGCCGGCGCGACGGTGGAACCCTTCACTCCCCCGGTCACGCGCCTGGACTACCGCGACGCGTTCACCGCCGCGGCGCGCGAGCGTGGCGACGTCGCCCCCGACCCGAACTCGCCCGCCCCCACCGCCAACGCCCTCTTCCGCTACTTCGCCGGACGAACGGACGACCCGCGCGCCGCGGTGCGCCGCGGGTACGAAGCCTACCGGACGTTCTACGACGTGCTCCCCGCCACCTACGAAGCGTGCGAGCCCCTCCTCGACCAGCCGATGGACGAGGACGCGGCGGGACAGTCGTTCGCCCGCTCGCGCGCCCGGGTCGTGGCGGCGCTCGCGGATTCCATGCGCGAGGCGGGGGTGGCGGCGATGGTCTACCCGACCATGCCCTACAACGCGCCGCGCATCACCGAGCAGTGGCCGGACGTCCGCACTCCACTCGGCTTCGGCAACTGGCTCGGCCTCCCGGAGGTGTCGGTCCCGGCGGGAGTGGGCGCGGATGGGATGCCGGCGCTCAACCTGTCCGTGGTC
Organism: Gemmatimonadaceae bacterium; assembly: GCA_036378095.1. GTDB lineage: Bacteria > Gemmatimonadota > Gemmatimonadetes > Gemmatimonadales > Gemmatimonadaceae > JADGGM01. Next base: position 4,668 of record DASUXC010000156.1, read on the forward strand.
GGGCTCCCGGGCACGGACGCCCGCGTGCTGGCGTTCGCGCACGCCTACGAGCGGCAGTCGCGCCGCTTCGTGGCGCCGCCGCGCCCGGGGCCGCGGAGCTGATCGGGGCGGGCCGGATGCGCTCGACGGGCGCATCCGGCCGCGCCGCGCTACCAGATCCTGACCCGATCCGCCGGCGCGAGATACATCCCGTCGCCCGGCTGGACGTCGAACGTCTTCTCGAACGCGTCGTTGTTCACCAGCGGGACGAACGCGCGGTACTGCCCCGGCGAGTGCGGGTTCGTGAGCAGCTGCTGGCGCAACGCATCGTCGCGCATCGTGCCGCGCCAGATCTGCGCGAAGCCCATGAAGAAGCGCTGATCGCCGGTGAGCCCATCGATCACCGGCGCCTCCTTGCCGTGGAGCGAGATGTGATACGCGCGGTAGGCCTGGGCGAGGCCGCTCAGATCGCCGATGTTCTCGCCCATCGTCAACTTGCCGTTGATGTGCAGGTCGTCGATCGGGTTGATGGCGTCGTACTGCGCGCCGAGCTTCGCGGTGCGCGCCTCGTACGCCGCCGCGTCCGCCGCGGTCCACCAGTCGCGCAGGTTCCCTTCGCCATCGGACTTGCGCCCCTGATCGTCGAACCCGTGCCCGATCTCGTGCCCGATCACGGCGCCGATCGCGCCGTAGTTCACCGCGTCATCGGCGTTCACGTCGAAGAAAGGGGGCTGCAGGATGCCCGCCGGAAAGGTGATGTCGTTGAACGACGCGTTGTACTGCGCGTTCACCGTCGGCGCGGTCATTCCCCAACGCCCCTTGTCGACCGGCTTCCCCAGACGACCGGTCATGTCCGCGTACTCGAACTCGCGGCTCCGTAGCTCGTTCCCGAACAGGTCGTCGCGCCGGATCCCGAGCGCCGAATAGTCGCGCGGCTTGTCGGGCGCGCCGATCTTCACCTTGAAGTGCGCGAGCTTCGCCTTCGCCTGCGCCTTGGTCTCGGGGCTCATCCATTCCAGGCTGTCGATCCCGACCTCGTAGGCGTCGATCAGGTTCTTCACCAGCGCATCCATCCGCGCCTTCGCCTCGGGCTTGAAATACCTGGCGGCGTAGAGGGTGCCGGCCGCCTCGCCGAGCGTCGAGTTGGTGCCGTCCACGGCCCGCTTCCAGCGCGGCGCCAGCTCTTCCTGCCCCGACAGCGTGTGGCCGCGGAAGGCGAAGTGCGCCTGGACGAACGCCGCGGGGAGCTGGTCCGCGAAGCTGTCGAGGATCTCGAAGGTGAGATACTCGCGCCACGTCGATGCCGGCGTGCCGGCGAAGATCGGATCGAGCGCCTTCACGTAATCGGGTTGACGCACGATCACCTCCGTCGCCTTCGACAGCCCGGCGGCGGCGAGATAGCTCGTCCAACCGAACGACGGCGTCAGCGCCGCGAGCTCGCGAACGGTCATCTTGTTGTACGTCGCGGTCCGATCCCGATTCCGCGCCCGCTCCCACTGGGGAGTCGCGATCGCCGTCTCGAGCGCCAGGATGCGAGTGGCGGCACCCGCGGGATCCGGCTGCTTCGCCAGCTCCATCAGCGTGGTGATGTACGACACGTAGGCGGCGCGGGTCTCCGCCATCTTGGGGCTCCGAGCGAGATAGTAGTCGCGATCGGGCATGCCGAGCCCCGACTGGGTCACCTGCACGATGTTCACTGACGAGTGCTTCGGATCCGCGCCGACGAAGACGGCCGCCGGGCTTCGAATGCCGAGCCGCGCGAGGTACGCGAAAGCGGCCGGAAGCCCCGACGTGCTCTTCAGCCTCGCGACTTTCTCGAGGACTGGCTGGAGCGGGGCGATCCCGAGCCGCTCGACGCGCGCACTGTCCATGTAGCTGGCGTAGAGGTCGCCCACCTTCCGGCGCGCGCTGCCGGCGGGCGCGTTGGCCTTGCTCGCCTCCTCGAACAGCTCGTGCAGGGCGTTCCGGCTGTTCTCGCGGAGCTCCTGGAACGCGCCCCAGCTCGACGCGTCGGCGGGGATCCGCGCCGTCTTCAACCATCCGCCGTTGACGTAGCGGAAGAAGTCATCCTGCGGCCGCACGGAGTGGTCGAAGGTGCTGGTGTCGATTCCGCTGGACAGCTGCGCGGCGGCGGGGGCGGCGTTGGCCGCGAGCAGGCCGGCGAGCAGCGCTGCGACGCCGAGGCGGCCGACAGTCGAGAGGTTGCGCGGGATCACGGTGGGAGCCTGTTGGGTGGACGGGTTGACCGGCGGCGCACGACCGCGCGCTCCATGAGGAGCAGCGCGGATTCCTTCACAGGCGAACGCGCGAGCCCGTGGAAGTGTTGGACTCGTCATGAAGGGGCGAGCCGGCGGGGACGGGAGGCCGGCCGGAAAAGTGGTCACAGGAAATGCGCGCGAAATGGTAATGGCACACGGACCGCTTTCGACGCACTGTCGGTGAGGCTCGCCACTCCGGCAACCCGCCGGTGCCTCGGGCACCCGAGCGAGCCCGAACACCCTCGCCATTCGGCCCTTCATGACGACGCACGCAACCCGCGCCGGCCAGCCCGCCCACACCCCCGCCCACACCCCCGCCCCCGCGACGGGGGGCGAGGGCGAGCCGGCGCGCATCCCCGCGCCCGAGCCCCCGCGCGACGGGCTCCACGACTTCGACTTACTGCACGGCACGTGGCGCGTCCACAATCGCCGGCTGCGCGACCCGCTCACCGGCTCCACGGAGTGGTACGAGTTCGACGGGCACGTCACCGAGCGGCCCGTCCTCGGGGGGCAGGGGAACCTCGAGGAGTACGAGGCGACGCTTCCGGATGGCGGCGCCATCCGCGCGGTCGCGCTTCGGCTCTATCAGCCGAAGACGCGACGCTGGACCATCCATTGGTCGAACGCCGCGACCGGTACGTTGGACGCGCCGATGACCGGCACCTTCCGCGATGGTCGCGGCGTGTTCTACGGCCAGGAGGATTACCAGGGGCGCATGATCCTCCTGCGCTTCCACTGGACGAGCGGCGGGCCCGATGCGGCGCGGTGGGAGCAGGCGTTCTCCGCCGATGGCGGCCGCACGTGGGAGACGAACTGGATCATGGAGCTCACCCGCGCCGAGCAGGCGCCGTGACGGTGGGGGGATGGCCCTCCCGCGCGTGCAGTGCCCTCCCCTTCTCGATCGCCTGCTCGATCAATGCGTCGATCTCCCCCGCCTCCGTGCGGAAGTTGACGATGCATGCCCGAAGCGCGAATCGCCCGTCGATCATCGCGTTCGACGGGAACACCCGTCCGCCGAGCTGCAGCTCCGTCATGAGGCGCTCGTTCAACCGGTTCAGGTACGGCTCCGCCGAGCGGTCGTCGCGCAGCTCGCGCGGGACGTAGCGGAAGCAGGCGATCGAGAGCGTGGGCACCCGGCCGAGCGGCTCGAGCTCCGGGCTCGCCGCCGCGCGCTCGTACAGATATCGGGCGAGCGCCACATCGTGGACGATGCGGCGCTCGTAGGCCGCCCACCCGTGCGCGAGCAGGGACACCCAGATCTTGAGCGCGTGGAACCCGCGCGAGAACTGCGGCCCGAGGGCGTACAGGTCGACGCCGCGCCCCGTGAGCGCCTTGTCCTCGTACACGTAGCTGGGCTCGATCGCGAACGCATCGGCCAGCGACTGCATGTCGCGGACGACGATCACGCCGCTCGAGTGCGGGGTGTAGAGCCACTTGTGGGCGTCGAGCGCCACGGAGTCGGCGCGCTCGATGCCGGCGAACAGCGGGCGCAGCGCATCGGTGAGCGCCGCCACGCCGCCGTACGAGCCGTCCACGTGCAGCCACAGCCCGTGCTCGGCGGCGACATCGGCGATCGCGTCGAGCGGATCGATCGTGCCCGTCGACACCGATCCCGCGGTGGCGATCACGGCGACCGGCTTGTGCCCGTTCCGGATGTCGCGCGCGATGGCGGCGCGCAGCGCGTCCACGCGCATCCGCTGCTCGGCGTCGCACGCCACGATGCGCACGGCGTCGCGTCCGAGCCCGAGCATGTCGGCGGCGCGCGTGTTGACGTCGTGAACCTGCTCCGACGCGTACACGGTGAGCGGTGGCCCGGCGCGCAGTCCGAGCTGCCGGATCGACCAGCCGGCTCGCGCGTCACGCGCCGCCTTGAGCGCCACGAAGGCGGCCATCGCGCCCCCCGATGTCACGTAGCCGCCGGCGCCATCGGGCAGACCGAGCCGGCTCGCGAACCAGCGGCCGAGGTGCAGCTCGATCTCCGTCGCCGCCGGCGAGAGCCGCCAGCCGCCGACGTTCTGATTGAGCACGGCGGCGAGCAGGTCGGCCGCCGCCCCGGGGACCGTGCCGGCGCCGGTGATGTACGCCATGAACCCCGGGTGCCCGGTGTACGTGGCGTGCTCGAGCGCGATCGTCCGCAGGGATGCGACGAGCTCCTCCATCGGGAGCGGCTCGTCGGGAACGGCGCGCGTCACCGCCGCGCGCACTTCGGCGGCGCTCGCGCGCCCTCCGACCGGCATCGCGGGGAGCCGCTCGAGCAGCTCGCCCCAGAGCTCGACCATCTCGCCGCCGAGGGCGCGGACTCGTGCCGCGTCCCAGGCGAGGTCGGTCACGGGCCGTGGTCGCGCGACGCCGGTCCCGCGCGAGTGATTCTCTCTCCTGCCGCGCTGCCGCATGATGCTCCCGTCCTGGCGGTGTGGGCCGGCGCGCCACGGGGCGCGCCGGCGCACGGTCATCGCTTGCTGGTGGCTGTCCGCGGGGCATCCGCGGGGTTCACGTACGTCAGGGCGAACGGCCCCATGGCGCTGACCTGAACCACCGTCACCCCCTTCGCCACGGCGTAGTGCGCGTGGTTGGCTGGCGCCGTGACGAAGCCCCCCGGCCGCAGCGTCATCATCTTGTTGCTCTCGACGCTCGTGCCCATGCCGACCCGGAACGTGCCGCTGATCACGGTCACGTGCTCGTCGGTCGGGTGCGTGTGCGGGGGGAACTCGTATCCGTCGGGGAGGCGCAGCCTCACGGTGAAGAGCGCGGTCCCCGCGGGGTTGCCCTGCAGCACGGCCATCCGCGCGCCGGGGGGGAACACGGCCGGAGCCGGTCCCCACTGGAGCTTCGGCGGCGAGGCGGCGGGAGTAGCGGTGGGTTGCTGCGCGAGCGCCGTCGTGGCGCCGATCGCGAGCAGGAGCGCGGTTGCAATCGTGAGTCGCATGGCGATGGTCTCCATCATGTGATCCGTCCAGGGATCCGCCAGGCGGTGCCGGCGGTCCACGCGGGGGACAGGATATGGGAGACGGGCGGCGGCGACTCCGTGGCAACCACGGGGAAACTCGATCCGGCTACGGGGAGACGAAGGGCATCAGCGCCGGGGCCGCCCCGTGGCCGCCTCCGGGCCGCCGAGTCCCTGCTCGGCGGCCCAGACCGCGATCTGCGCCCGGGACGAGAAGCCGAGCTTCGCGAGCGCCGCCGCGACGTACCCTTCCACCGTGCGCTCTCCGATTCCGAGCGCGCGAGCGATGGCGCGATTGGACTTCCCCTTTGCGATGAGCGCCGCCGTGTCGCGCTCCCGCCGGGTGAGCCCCCCGTACGCGGCCTTCGCCGCCTGGCCCGCGGTGCGCTCCGGCGGTGGAGGGGCCAGCAGGTCGACGCCAGCTCGGAAGGCCGCCACGAGCACCGGGTCGTCGATCCCGGACGCGAGCCCGGCGGCGACGGATCGCGCCGCGTCGAACGACCGCCGCGCGTCGAGACGGCGGCGCTCGCCCAGATGGATCGCTCCCTCGAGAGCATCGATGCGCCAGAGGAGGGGACGCGCGCCCTGCCGGCGCGCACCCTCCCGCGCCACGCTCAGGGCGACGGCCGCGTCGCGCCAGCGCTCCATGCTCGCCAGCCCGCGCGCCCGGACGAACGCCACCCTCGGCGTGGCCCCCTCGTCCCGATCGCCCACGAGGGTGAGCGCTTCGCCCGGAGCGCCCGCGGCCAGCGCCACCTCGGCCCGGGCGAGCGTCACGTACCGCGCGCCGAGCGTCCGGGACTCGCCCTCTCGCGCACCGCCGTGGACGACGCGATCGACGTCGTCGAGCACCGCCCGGGCTCGCTCGGGCGATCCGGCGCGCGCGTGCGCGATCGCCAGCGGCGCGCCAGCCCAGCGCATCCACGTGGCGGACGCGAGCCGTCGCGCCACGTCGTACGCCGCCTCGAGGTGCGCGAGCGCCTCGGCGGGCGCGCACAGGTCGAGCGCGATGACGCCGAGCACGCGGCGCGCACCGCACTGCCACTCGCGATGCTCCATCTCCTCGGCGATCGCCAGCGACTCGCGCGCGAGACGGAGCGCCCGCTCGTACTCGCCGCGCCAGCCAAGGCAGTCGGCGAGCAGGTAACGCGAGAACGCCTCCCCGGCGCGCCAGCCGATCTCGCCGGCGAGCCTGACGGCGCGCTCGGTGGTCAGCAGATCCGGGGTGTACGTGCTCGTGCACACCGGACCGGCGGACGCGTGGTGGCTCGGCCCGCACACGGGAAGGACCGACAGCGCGTTCGCCAGCCCTCGCCGGTTCTCGAGCGCCGTGAAGAGGTCGACGGAGCGCTCGTAGAGCCGCGCGGCCATGTCCTGCGTTCCGGCAATGTGGTGCGCCATCGCGAGCAGGTCGACCGTCTCGGCGACTCCCCGTTCGTCGCCGGCGCGCTCGAAGATCGCGAGCGCCTCGTCGTGATGCGGGATCCCCGACCGCGGGTCTTCGCGGTTGACGTACCAGTTCCCGACGCGGTTCAGGCTGTGCGCGACGAGCGGCGGGTCGCCGATCGCGCGCGCCACGTCGAGCGCGTCGCGCCGGTACTGGCCCGCGCGCTCGTAGTCGCGGGCGGCCCACAGCATGCCCAGGGCATGCAGCGCCGTCCACTCCGCCCGGCGGTCGCCGGACCCGCGCGCGGCGTCGAGGGCGGCGGTGAAGTCGTCGTTCGCCTGGGGAAACGCCCCGAGCGTCTCGTGCGCCCGCCCGCGGGCGATGAGCAGCGAGGGCTCTGGACGCCGCCCGCCCCGCTGCGTGGCGATCACGGCCCGCTCGAGCTGCTGCAGCGCCTCCCGCGGGGCGCACAGCGTCCAGGCGTGATCGGCGGCACGGAGCGCGTAGCGCCGGGCGGACTCCCACGCACCGGCCTCGAAGTTGTGGTACGCGAGCGCGTCGTCCGCCTCGTGCGCGTCGGCGTGGTCCTGCTGCTCGATCGCCGTGGCGATCGCCCGGTGCAGCGCGACGCGCTCGCGCGCGAGGAGGCGCGCCTGCATGGCCTCGCGCGTGAGCGCGTGTCGAAACGCGAACTGGTCGGCCGATTCCTCGACGACGAGCTGCGCCTCGACGAGCTCCCTGACGAGCGACAGCAGCTCCCCTTCATCGTGATGCGTCAGCGCCTGGAGGAGCCAGAAGTCGAACCGGCGCCCCGCGACGGCGGCGACCGACGCGACCTGGCGCGCCGCCTCGCTCAATCCGGCCAGCCGCCGCCCGACCGCCTCGGTCGCCGTGCGCGGCACGCGAACGTGCGCGAGGGGGCGAGCGCGCCACACGCCGTCCGCGCGGACCAGGTCGCCCGCGACGAGGAGGGCCTTGAGCATCTCCTCGACGAAGAACGGGTTCCCCTCCGTCAGGCCGTGCAGCCCGCCCACGAACGCCGATCCGAGCGCCGACTGGGATCCGAAGATGGCCTGCAGCATCGCCGACACCTCGCTCACGCCGAGCGGGCGCAGCCCGATCTCGGCGGCGCACCGCGCGCGGTCGAAGTCGGCGAGCAGCCGCGCGAGCCGTGGCCCGATCTCGTCGCTCCGGAAGGTCAGGGTGAGCGCGATCGGCTCCGCGCTGATGCGCCGGGCCAGGTGCAGCACCAGATCGAGCGTCGCGTCATCGCTCCAGTGTACGTCCTCGATGACGAGCAGGAGCGGCTGCACCCGGCTCACCGCGCGCACGGCCTCGGCGAACGAATGAAAGAGCCGGCGCCGGTCCTCTTCGGGGTCCCCCGTGTGCCGTGGCGGCGTGTCCGGGAAGACGGAACGGAGCTCGGGAAAGAGCGTCACCAGCTCGCCGGCGGCGGGCGCGAGGTAGTGCGCCGCCAGCGCCGGCGACGCGGTCGCGGCGAGGACGCGCACCAGGTCCAGGAGGGGCGCGTACGGATGCGTGCGGTCGGCCTCGAAGCACGCGCCCTGGAGCGTGACGAAGCCGAACGCCCGCGCGCGCTCCACCATGTCGCGCACGAGGCGCGACTTGCCGATCCCCGCCTCGCCCGAGACGAGGAGCGTGCTCCCGTGCGCGGCGCGCGCCCGCTCGAGGGTGTGGTGGACCGCCGAGAGCGCCGCGTCGCGCCCGATGAGCACCGGGCAGACGACGTTCTGTTCGACGAGCATCGCGGGAGACCCGCTGTGGGTACCGGGGAGAATCATAGGGCCGAGCGCCTGCGCGCCGCCATGCTCCGGCGGCGGGCGGGGCGCTGGACGCGCCCCACGGCCGCCCTCCCCCCGCCAGCCCTCCACACCGCCGCCGCGCCAGGATAGGTTGTCGGGCATGCCCCTCCCCCGCCCGACCAGGGCGCCCAGCACGGCGTGACCTACCGCGGCCGTCTCGCCCCCACCCCAACCGGCGATCTGCACGTCGGCCACGCGCGCACCTTCGTGGCGGCGTGGCGTCGCGCGGTGGAAGCCGGCGGCGCGCTCGTCCTCCGCATCGAGGACCTCGATCCGCTGCGCTGCCGCCCCGAGTACACCGCGCGCGCGATCGAGGACCTCGGGTGGCTCGGCGTGCGGTGGACCGAGGGACCGCACCATCAGTCGCGGCGTCGCCAGCTGTTCGAGGCCGCGTGGCGCGCGCTGCGCGACGCGGGCGTCATCTACCCGAGCCACGTCTCGCGCCGGGAGCTGCGCGATGCCGCGCACGCGCCGCACGAGGATGAGGAGCGCGAGCCCATCTTCCCGCCCGAGCTGCGCCCCGCCCCCGGCACGGGGCGCGGGGCCCGCTCGCCGGCGGGCGTCGTCTGGCGCTTCCGCGTTCCCGACGGCGAGGTCGTGCGCTTCACCGACGCGTGCCGGGGCGAGCAGGCGTTCACCGCCGGCGTGGACTTCGGCGACTTCGTGGTGTGGCGGAAGGACGACGTGCCGGCCTACGAGCTCGCCGTGGTCGCCGATGATGTGGCGATGCGGATCACCGAGGTGGTGCGCGGCGAGGACCTCCTGCGCTCCACCGCGCGCCAGCTCCTGGTGTACCGCGCGCTCGGCGCGACCCCGCCCGCCTGGTGCCACCTCCCGCTGGTGCGCGACGCGGCGGGGCGCCGGCTGGCGAAGCGGCACCAGGCGCTCTCGGTCCGCGAGCTGCGCGCGCGCGGGCTCGGACCGGAGGAGGTGCTCTCGCTCGCGGACGCGGACGGCGTGCCGGTGTGACGGACGGCGCGCCGCGGCCAGGCGCGCGCAGCGCGTCGCGCGAGGCCGTGCGCTCTCACCCCGGACGCGCGGCGATCCGATCGAGACGATCCAGCACGCGCGGCCACCCGTTGCTCATCGCCTGGTAGCCCATCTCGTTCTCCGGACGGAAGCCGTCGTGCACCATCCGCACGAGCGTCCCGCCCGCCACCGGGGTGAGCGTCCAGGTGACGACGGAGTCGAGCGCCGTACCGTGCACCGGGTTGGTCCGCGAGCCGCCACGCCAACTGTATCGCAGCCGCTCGGGCGGCGTCACCTCGAGCACCTCGCAGTCCACGATCCCGTTCCAGTCGCCCATGGGCTGCGCCTGGAAGGTGAAGCGGTGGCCCGGGACGGGTCGAAAGTCGTTCTGCATCAGCCACTCGTCGATCAGCGCCGATTCCGTGAGCGCCCGCCAGATCTTCTCTCGCGGGTGCGGCAGGACGCGCTCGACGATGATGGACTTGGTCGAGACAGCGGTGGCGTCGTTCATCGATCCATCTCCTCGAGTAGACGTTCGAGCCGGGCGAACCGATCCTGCCAGAACTGGCCGTAGGTCTCGAGCCACTTGGCCAGCGGGGCGAGCCCCTTGGGCTCGGCGCGATAGTGCGTGCTCCGCCCCTCGCGCCGCTCCGACACGAGCCCCGCCGTCCTCAGCACGCCGAGGTGCTGGGACACGGCGGGCTGTGAGACGCCTGCGCGTTTCGTGAGCGCCGAGACCGTCAGCTCCCCCTCGCGTGCCAGTCGCTCCCAGATCGCGCGGCGAGTCGGATCGGCCAGCGTCCTGAACAGGTCGGGCATCGTCGTGGACATGGCAGACATATAAGTCACAACTTATAAGTAAGTCAACACCTCGCCGATGCCTCGGACGCGGTACTCGCGCGCGCGCGAGGCGACCGCCCCTTGCGCGCTCGCGCCGCGCGTGCAATACTGAACTACATGGTTCAGCTTTCGGCACGGCTCGATTCCACCTTCTCGGCGCTCGCCGATGCCACGCGGCGGCGCGTGCTCGAGCGGCTCGGCCGCGGCGACGCGTCCATCAGCGATCTCGCCGGCGCCTTCGACATGACCCTCACCGGGATGAAGAAGCACGTCGGGGTGCTCGAGAAAGCGGGGCTCGTCATCACGGAGAAGGTCGGACGGGTGCGGTACTGCCGGCTGGGGCCCCGCCGGCTGGAGGAGGAGTCCGACTGGATCGCGAAATACCAGGCCATGCTGGAGGCCCGCTACGACCGCCTCGGGGAGTTCCTCGAGCGCACACGAGGAGGCAGATCATGACCACCACCACTTCCCCCCGCGCCACCATCACCACGCCGTCGGACCGCGAGGTCCGCATCGAGCGCATCTTCAACGCCCCGCCCGAGCGCGTGTGGAAGGCGCTGACCGACCCCGATCTCGTCAGGCAGTGGTGGGGACGCGGCAACGAGCTCGTGATCGAGCGCCACGAGCCCGTGCGCGGCGGGCACTGGCGGTACGTGGAGCACGCCCCGTCCGGCGTTCACGGCTTCGAGGGGCGCTACCGCGAGGTCGTGCCGCCGGAGCGCGTCGTGCGCACCTTCGAGTGGGACGGGATGCCGGGGCACGTGGCCGTCGAGACGCTCACGCTCGAGGACCTCGGCGACGATCGCACGAGGCTCGTGAGCACATCGCTCTTCCATACCACCGAGGAGCGCGATGGCATGCTCAGCTCCGGAATGGAGTCGGGCGTCAACGAGAGCTACGCGGCGCTCGATCGGGTGCTGGCCGGCATGGTCGACTGATCCGAGACTCCGCCGCTCGCCATACGCCAGGATCCCGCACCACGCCCACCGCGGGCGTGGTGCGCTTCACCGGTGCCCGACGCTCACCGACGTCTGGAGGTCGGGCCCAGCCACGCTCGGCTGCTGCTGCGTGCTGCAGTGCATCCCGCCGCCGCTCCAGTTGAACGCCAGAGGATCGATCTGGACGATCCGGCGGTCGGGGAAGAGGCGCTCGAGCGTCGCGCGAACCCGCTCGTCCTTCTTTCGCTCGCGCTCGGGCAGCCCCTCGTGCCAGTACGCGGCGGCGAGCACCACGCCGTTCGTGATCACGAAATTTACGTAGCTCACCGCCGGGACCCAGTGGATGGTGTCGCCGACCGCGATGCCGCGGTACCACGCGCCCATGGCGTCGGCCCGCTCGTCCTCCTCGCTCAGCGGCCCCGTCCACATGTAGTGCTGGATCCCCGGTACCGGTAGCGTGACGATGTGGAACGGGCGTCCATCCACGTTCACGGCGGCGCGCAGCTCGGTCAGGTTCTCCCGCGGGATCTCCCGGTCGGCGGCGCCGAGCGGGTTGGTGGCCGCGTCCGCGGAATCGATCTGGGCGATGGCTACCGTGCTGTCGTCGACGAAGCGCACGAACTCATCGATGTGGCCGTTGGCGCCCCAGCCGAAGTCGCCCGGATCTCGGCGGGGTGGCCGGGGCGCTTCGAGCGCTCCTCCCACTCGCGCGCGACCGCGCGGTTGACCGAGTCCGGGACGCACACCTGCGGCACCCGCGTCAGGTGCTCGATGCTCGCGAGTCCGGCGGCCGACGCCTCGAGCGCGCCGACGGAGCGCGGCACGTGGCCGATCACCGGCACTCCACGTTGCTTCGCCTCGTCCCTGATGGCGAGGAACGACGCGCGTGACAGGCCATTGTACACCTTGATGAAGTCGACGCCCGCGTCGGCGAAGGAATCCACCGCATGGCGCCCGGCGGCGGGAGACGCGACGGGGAGTGTGAGCACGGGCACGCCTCCCGGCGGGACGCGTACGCGCGTGCTCGGTCCCACCTCGCGGATGCGGTTGCCGCCGATCAGGACCGTCCGATCCCGGAGAACGCGTCCGTGCTCCACGTCCACGACGGCGACGTGCGTGAACGCGGTCGACGTGCTGGACGCGCGCGCCGCGGCGCGTGCGCCCCGGCCGGTGACCGTCCGGATGGCGTCGATCACCAGCTCCGGCTCGTCGCACTGGATGCAGTGCCCGCTCTTCGTGGCGACGATCTGCCGAGCGCCGGGCGTCCGTCCGACCCACTTCGCCTGGACTTCGTCCCACATCCGCAGCAGCTCGCCGCCCCGACCGTCGCGCGACCCCGCCGCGGTGAGCATGATGATCGGAACGGCCGGGAGCGGGTGCGCCGCGCGCAGTTGGGCCATGGTGCTGTCCCATGCGAGCCACTCGCCGCGCTCGGCGGCCGATGCGTGCGCGACGCGCCGCTCGTGCTCGGCCTGCACCGCCTTCCACTCGGGGAGCTCGGCGGCGCGGCGGTAGAACTCCTCCATTGCGGGGTCGACCAGCACCAACCCGGCGACTTCCCCCGGGTACGCCGCCGCGTACACGCGCACGAACGCCCCTCCGAGCGAGTGGCCCACGAGCACGTAAGGCGGCCGGATGTCGGCCCGCGCCAGCGCCTCGTGCAGCTCGGCGGCGACTCGCCGCGCCGTACGCGGGCCCGTCACCGAGTCCGACCCGCCGTACCCCGCGCGGTCGTATGCGACGACGCGCGTGAACCGGGCGACTCCGGGCAGCACCTCGTCCCAATCGCCGATACCGCCCCCGAGGCCAGCCTCCAGAACCACGGTCGGCGTCCCCCGCCCCGCCACGACCATGCGGAGGCGATGCCCGCCGACGTCGACCATCAGCGTGTCGGTGCGCGGTGCCGTGGCGCCCGTATCCACGGAGAGAGAGTCCCGGTCGGCCCGCGTGACGACGGGCGGGTTCGCGCGGGCCGGTGCCGAACCGCGATCGGCCGGCGCGAGTGCCAGCGCGAGTGTGAGCAGTGGGGAGAGGACCAGGTGACTGCACCCGGCGAGCGCCCCGATGCCCATGAGTGTGAGGATGGTCCGGTTCACGATCGCGACGCCGGCGTCTTCGTCCCCACGTGGAACCGCGTCAGCATCCCGTGCCCCCGGTAGTGCGGCACTCGCTCATCCGTTATCCAGCAGACCAGCACGTAGTCGCCCGGCGCGAGGTCGGCGCCGAACCACCCGTGGTGCCCGCGCTCGAGCCCCACCATCCCGCCCATCGGCCGCGCCCGCCGGTTCCCCGAGCGAGAGTGGTGGAACCACGCGTCCACATCGGCCATGGTGGAGCCCGGCTCCATGCGGAAGAGCTCGACATCGTGCTCGTCGGGGCCCTGGTTCTCGACACGGAACACGCGCCAGCCGGGGGCAGGAGTGCCGGACATGTCGATGGCGTAGTTGCGGAGCGTGAGCGCGACGTCGCCCTCCGGCTCCGCCGCGGCGCGGCCGGCCGCCGGCACTACCACGAACGGCGCCATCATCCCCTTCGCCACGTGCATCTTCCCATCGTCGCCCTCCACCCAGCAGGCGAGCGCCACGTTCCCCGGGGGAAGGATCACCGTGGCGTACGACGTGTCACCCGGCACCACGGCATTGGGGCCACCCACCTCGTACGGGCCCGAGAAGGTAGTGTCCCCCTGCACCGCCGCGAGGAACTCCTCGAACGTGTGCGTGCCGAGCCACACGACACCCATCATGTGCAGCTCCTTCCCCGCGTTGATCATGCGGAACGTGACCGGACCGGCTGGCACGGGGCGCGCCGACGATACCGAGAAGGCGAAGTCGTGCGCGATGACGGTGACGACGGGCGGCGGCTCGCGCCGACGCATCACGGGGCGATGCACGGGGGCGAACGCCGCCGCCAGGGCGAGAAGTGGTGCGACCACGATCGGGCTCACGCGATCCCTCCATGTCTGGACACGGAAGAGTGCGCCGCACGAGACCGAGCGTCTTGTAGAAATCGGCCACCGTCGGGCGCGACGGGCGCCCGGCGACGTAGCGCGCGCTCAGTGCGCTGCGCCCGGGGTGAGCGCGGTGTCGAGGAAGCGCTCGCCGGGGCTGAACCGCGGCGGGGTGGTTCCGGCGAACTCGCGGTAGTCGTGAATCAGGTGCGCCTGGTCGACGTAGCCGAAGCGCGCCACCGCTTGGGCCCAGCGCGCGCCGGGCGTGCACTGCAGGAACGCGTGCGCGCGCCGGAAGCGGGTGATGCGGGCGAACGTCTTCACCGGGAGCCCGAGCTCGTCGCGAAAGCGGCGGCGCAGCGTGCGCTCGCTGCACGCCAGCTCGGCGGCGAGCGCGGAGACGCGGTCGCCGCGCCCATCGGAGCCGGCGAGGCGCGCGACGACGCCGGCGACGAGGTCGAGCGGGGGCGCGACCCGGTGCAGTCGTCGCAGCAGGAACCGGTCCGTCGCCGCGACGCGCTCGGCGAAGCTGCGCGCGTGCATCACGTCGTCCGCCCAGTCGCGCGCTGCGGTCGCGAGCGCGGGCGCCAGCACGTCGCCGAGCGCGATGGCCCGATCGCTCGATCCGCCGCCGCGCACGTGCAGCAACGAGTTGGCGCCGAGCGGCGTGAAGTGGACGCAGAACGAGCGCAGCGACCCCGCGAGGACGTTGTCGTGCCAGCGCGTGAGCGGGCCGATCATGCAGCAGGGGAGGACCCGGCCGTCGGCGCCGACGCCCTCCATGATCACCTCGCCCGACCAGAGCACCGCGACGACCGATCCCGTGAGCGCGCTGAGCTGGTGCCGCATCGCCTCCCCCCGCGGGACATCCAGCGCGAGCTGGACGTACCGCGAGACGTGAGCGCGGAGCGCGGGGTGCGGCATCGCGCTACGCGCGGGGGACGGGGTCGGGTCGAGGAGCCGGCGCACCGGAGTCGTCGCGGGTCGGCGTGTCAGCGCACCACGAACTCCCGGAACATCCCCATCTGCGCGTGGAGCTTCGGCTCGGTGCCGTTCGTGAGGACGCACAGCATCACGTAGTGCCCCGGCGCGAGGTGCACCCGGATCTCGTCGGCGCGCCCGGGGGAGAGGGTGGCCGCGCCGCCCACCTGCACGGTCGGTGGCTCGCCGCGCTGGTCGGCTCCCCACGCCTGCAGGTCCGCCAGCGTCTTCCCCGGGCGGAAACGCTGGATGAGCGCGAGGTGCTCGTGCGTCCCGGCGTTCTCGAAGCGCAGCACGTGCCAGCCGGCGCGCAGCGTGTCCGGCATGCCGGTGTAGGCGAAGTCGGCCATGCGAACGGTCGCGTCGGGGCGTGGCATCGGCGTGGGGGTGCCGCGCGCGCGGCGCGGACGCACGGTCAGCACGCGGTGCATCCCCTTCATGCGGTGCGTGCCCGAGCCGTCGGGGAGGGGGAGCACGCACGCGAGGATGTAGCGCCCCGGGGCGAGGTCCACCGTGGTCCACGCCTCACGAGCTCCCTCGTCGTTCCCCTCGGTGCCACCCACCACCTCGATGCCGCCGGCCTCCACGCTGTCCTTCCGCATCCACTGGTCGAACGTCGTCCACGACATGCCGGCGGGATACGTGAACACCATCAGGTGGTGCGACAGCGTGCCGTGGTTCACCAGGTGGAACGTGGTGGGGCCGGCGTCGAGCGTGTCCGGCGCCCGCAACGCGTACTCCACCGCCGTGACGTTCACCACCCGCGGCGCCTGGGCGCGCAGGGCTCCGGCAGCGACGGACGTCAGGCAGGCGACGCAAACGACACGGGCGACACCGAGGGGTGCGCGGCGAGGAGAGGCGGGCATGCGAGAGCTCCGGCGCGAGGTCGTTGGGAGACACCGCTGCGCCCCCGAAGATACGCCCGCCTCAACGGTCCGGAAGAGCGACCCCCTCCGCGAGCCGCTGCAGCGCCGCCCGATCGAGCCGCTCGAGCGGCAGCGCGAGCAGCGCATCCACTCGTACGGCGAGGGTCTCGTACGTCTCGCGGAAGGCCCGCCGCGCCGCCGCGGGCTCCACCTCCCGCGCCGGATCGGGGAGCCCCCAGTGCACCCGAGCGCCCGCTCCCTCGAAGACGGGGCACGCATCACGCGCATCGTCGCAGACGGTGATCACGAGGTCGAAGCGCTCCCCCGTCACATCCTCGATGCTCCGGGGCGTGCGCTCCTCCCACTCGATCCCGTGCTCGCGGAGCACCTCGATGGCGCGGGGGTTCACGCGGGCGGCGGGTCGCGAGCCCGCGCTCGCCGCCTCGATGCGTCCCGCGCCCCGCGCCGCGAGCAGCGCCTCCGCGATCTGGCTCCGCGCCGAGTTGCCGGTGCAGAGCACGAGCACGCGGAAGGGTGGCACGACTACCTCACGCCGTCGGGCACGGACGACACATCACCGTGGCCGACGCCGGGCACGCGCTCCGGAACTCCGCCGTCTCTCGCACGTCGGCCGGCACCTCGTCGCGCCCGATCTCCCGGAACCCGAAGCTCGGGAAGTAGCGCTCGGCCGTGGTCGTGAGCAGGTAGAGCGCGTGGATGCCGCGCGCCTCGGCATCCGAGATGACGCGCGTCACGAGCGCGCGGCCGATGCCGTGCGAGCGCCACGCGTCGGCGACGGCGACGGAGCGGAGGAGCGCGTTGTCGCAGCACACCTCCAGCCCCGCGACGCCAACGACCTCGTCACCGGCCTCGGCGACGACGAAGGTGGGAAGCGCCTCCCTGACGCCGTCGAGCGGGAGGCTGCTCGCGACGAGCAGGCGCTCGACGGCGGGGAGATCGGCGGCGATGGCCGGGCGCACCTGCGCCACCGGCGTGTCGGTATGGATCGTCGTATCGGTCATGTGACTCATCTCCGAATGAACGCTCAGCGGCAGCAACCGTCATCGCACCCGCAGTCGCGCGTCGCGCTCTTCGCGGCGCCGAGCGACGCGAGCGAGCGGAGCGGCTTGCCGGCGCGGGCGGGGGCACCGGGCTTGGTGGCCCGGACGAAGCCGCTCATGATCTTCCCCTCGACCTGATCGGCCAGCGTCTCATCGAGCCCCGTCCCCTGGAGCAGCGCCCGGGCGTCGTCGCTGCTGTAGATGCGCGTGGGCTCGATGCTCGGGTTCTCGAACCCCACCTCGCGCAGGAGGGCGATGAACTCCGACTCCTCGAGCGCGCCCGCCACGCACCCCGTCCAGAGCGCCATGCTCTCCTTCACCACGTCGGGCAGCCCCTCGCGAACTATCACGTCGCTCACCGCGAAGCGCCCACCCGGCCTGAGCACGCGGAACGCCTCCTTCAGCACCTGGCGCTTGTCGCCCGAGAGGTTGATCACGCAGTTCGAGATGATGACGTCCACCGTGTTCGACGGGAGGGGGATCGCCTCGATGTGCCCCTTGAGGAATTCCACGTTGGTGGCGCCGGCCTTCGCCTTGTTCTCCAGCGCGAGGGCGAGCATCTCGTCGGTCATGTCGAGGCCGTACGCCTTGCCGGTTTGGCCCACGCGCCTGGCCGAGAGCAGCACGTCGATGCCGCCGCCCGAGCCGAGGTCGAGCACCGTCTCTCCCTCGCGCAGCTCGGCCAGCGCCGTGGGGTTCCCGCAGCCCAACGACGCGAGCAGCGCCTCGGCGGGGAGGCCGGCCGTCTCGCCGGCATCGTAGAGATCGGCGGTGATCGGGTCCCACGACTCGCTCGTCGAGCCGCAGCATCCGCTCGAGCCATCGGCGGGCCCGCAGCAGCTCGCGCTCGCGGCGGCGCCGTGAGCGACGCGCTCCGCCGTGGCGCCGTAGCGCGCGCGCACCGTCGCGCGAATCTCCTCGATCGTGGTGGGCACCTTCGCCGGATCCTGCTTCGCTTCGGTCGTCATCGTCGCCTCGCTGTGATCAAAAAAAGTTGATGATTTGGGCACGAAGAGAGTGGTCAGCGGCAGCACGCGCTGCCGCGGTGCAGGGGGAGAGCATGCTTGCCCGGCTGCATCGCGACGGCGAGGTCGTGCACCTCGCGCAGCGCCTCGGGGACGATGCTGTAGTACGACCACCGCCCCTCCCGGCGATCCGTGACCAGCCCCGCCTCCTTGAGCACGCGGAGGTGGAAGGAGAGGCGCGACTGCGCGGCCTCGAGCTCGTCCTGGAGCTCGCACACGCACCGCTCCCCGTCCCGGAGCATCTCGAGGATCGAGAGCCGGGTGGAGTCGGACAGCGCGTGGAAGAGCGACACGGCGCGGTCGAGGTCTCGGGTGGTGCGGGTCGCGGTGGTCACGGCACCATTATACATCAACAAAAGTTGTTCTGTCAATGGCCGGGCATCCGCGCGGCGCGACGGGGGGCTTCGGTGTCCGGAGATGGCGAGATTCCCCGGCGAGGGGTGCTACTTTCCGACGCATGAGAGCGAACCACGAGCCGAGGCGCCGATGAGGCGGTCGCGCGACGCGATGACCGGCGATCTGTTCGACGACGCGCCGCTCGGCGGGGGATCGACGTACGACCTCGCGCCGGGCGCGCGCGTGCTGGGCGGCTTCGCCTCCGGCGTGGAGGCGCCGCTCCTGGCCGGCCTTCGCGGGGTACTCGCCGCCGCGCCCTTCCGCCACATGGTCACGCCGGGTGGGCACCGCATGTCGGTGGCGATGACCAACTGCGGTCCCGTCGGCTGGGTCAGCGACCGATCGGGTTATCGCTACGATGCGCGCGACCCGGAGAGCGGGCGCGCGTGGCCGCCCATGCCCGAGGTGTTCGTGGACCTCGCGGCGCGGGCGGCGGCGGAGGCCGGCTACGCCGGCTTCGAGCCGGACGCCTGCCTCATCAATCGCTACGAGCCCGGCGCGCGGCTGTCGCTGCACCAGGACAGGGACGAGCGGGACCTCGATGCGCCGATCGTCTCCGTATCGCTCGGCCTCCCCGCGGTGTTCCAGTTCGGCGGGATGCGGCGCACCGACCCGACCCGCCGCGTGCGCCTGACGCACGGCGACGTCGTGGTGTGGGGCGGGCCGGTGCGGCTCGCCTACCATGGCGTGCTGCCGCTCGCCGATGGCGTCCACCCGGTCATGGGGCGCATGCGGGTGAATCTGACCTTCCGGAAGGCTCGATAGCGGCACCCCGGCAGCATCCGCATTCTCGTGGCGATGACGGCGGCGCGCGAGCGGAGCCCCGGCATCCGCATCAGATGCCGCGCGACGCCGGCTCTCCCGACCGCGCGCCACGGGCGCGCCGGAGCGCGCGCTCAGTCGCCGAGCGCCTCCCGGGCCGGGGCATCGAAGATCTTGGCGTTGTACCAGCCGGGGTACGGCGACGCCGGCGTCGTGAGCTGGTCGATGGTCCGCACCTCGTCCGGCTCGAGCTGCAGCCGAGCGGCGCCGAGGTTGTCATCGAGCTGCTCGAGCCGGCTCGCCCCCACGAGCACCGATGACACGAATGGCCGCGTGAGCAGCCACGCCAGCGCCACCTGCGCGACCGAGGCCGCGTGTCTCGCGCCGATCTCGCGCAGCCGCTCGACCAGGTCGTACCCCCGCTCCCTGTCGAACGGGATGAGGTCGAATCCCGTGAGCCGCCCGCCCGATCCGCCCGGGTTCTCCCGCGTGTACTTGCCGGACAGGAAGCCGCCCGCCAGCGGACTCCACACCATGATCCCGACCCCGGCGTCCTCGGCGAAGGGGACGATCTCGTGCTCCAGGTCGCGCCCCACGAGCGAGTACATCATCTCGGCCGCGCGGAAGCGCGCCCACCCGTGCTCGCGCTGCACCCCCACCGCCTTCGCGGCGAGCCATGCCGGCCAGTTCGAGAAGCCGATGTAGCGCACCTTCCCCTGCCTGACGAGGTCGTTCAGCGCATCGAGCGTTTCCTCCAGGGGCGTGTACGGGTCGAGCCGGTGCACGAGATAGACGTCGATGTAGTCGGTCCCGAGCCGGCGCAGGCTGTCCTCCGCGGCACCGATCACGTGCTGCCGGGAGAGTCCCTGGCGAATGAGCGCCGGGCCCATCCGAAATCCCACCTTCGTCGCGATCACGACGTCGCGGCGGCGGGGCCCGAGCGCCTTCGCGAGCATCTCCTCGGAGCGCCCATCGGCGTAGGCATCGGCCGTATCGAAGAAGTTGACGCCGGCATCGAGCGCGCGCGCGACGAGCTCGTTGGCCCCCCGCTGATCCACCTTGTAGACGGAGGCGAGAGGACTCCCCGGACTCCCCTCGCCGAAGGTCATCGCCCCCAGCGCGAGTCGCGAGATGATCAGGCCGGTGTCACCGAGTCGTGCGTATCGCATGGTGATGTCTCGTGCGTGAGTTGGCGATGGGTCGCGCGGCGGCACGTCATCGACCGCGGCCGACTCCCCCGATGAGGCGAACGGGCTCGCCCGGCTCGGCGTTCGCGCCCCGGGGGGCGTTGCACGCGATCTCGACCCCGGTGATGCACACCGCCAGCCAGACGAGCCCCGCCGCGTAGCCGCCGATCACGTCGCTCAGGAAATGCACGCCGAGGATGAGCCGGGAGAGTCCGATCAGCGCGACCAGCACGGCGGCGACGACGCCGACCGCGACACGGTGTCGTCGCGCTGGCGGCCAGAAGGCGGTCAGCAGGTAGCCGAGCATCCCGTAGCCGATGAGAGAGCCCATGGCGTGGCCGCTCGGGAAGCTGAAGGATGTTCCGTACAGGAAGGCGGCAGCGCCGACGGGGCGCGGCCGGTGGATGATGCGCTTGAGCACCTGGTCGAGCGCTCCACCACCGGCGAACGCGGCGGCCCACCCGGCGAGCACGATCCACCGTCGGCGGCGCACGAGCACGATCGCCACCACGATGGCGAGAACCGCCATCGCCGCCGGAGAGCCCAGATCGCTCACCACGCGAGCGATCCGGTCCACGAGCGGCAACGCGTGGGCGCGGAGCCAGGTCGCGAGCCGCAGGTCCAGGAGGGTGAGCGGGTCGTGGTGAATGACGTCCTCCGTCACGCCGCCGAAGAGCCAGAGCGCCGCGACGCTGAGGAGGAAGCCGATCGTGAGGTGGAGCCCGAGGTATTCGCCGCGGGCGAATCGCGCCGCGACGAACGACCAGAGCCGGGGGTGCCGCGCCCGTGCGCCGGCGACGCGCGGCGAAGCCGCGGCACGCTGCCAGCCCGCGATCACACCGGCCACGATGCGCTCGCGGTTCGCGCGGAACCAGCGCACCCCGAGGAACAGCGCCACCCCGAGCGCGGCGAGGAGCACGAGGGCGAGGCTCACCTGCCCCACGTAGCGCTCGAGGCGTGGCAGGTTGCGCCCGAAGACATAGCCCAGCGCGCCGAAGAGCGCCGCCCAGACGATGCCGCCGAGCGCGTTGTAGAACATGAAGATCCCGTACGGCATGCACCCCACGCCGGCGAGCGCGGCGGCCCAGCTCCGGAGCAGGGCGATGAAGCGGCCGATGAACACCGTCTTCGCGCCGTGGCGCTCGAAGAAGGCGTGCGCGCGCGCGAGCCTGGCCTCGTCGAGCCCGAAGCGACGACCGTACCGGCGCACGAGCGCCACCCCGCCCTTGCGCCCCAACCAGTAGCCGGCGTTGTCGCCGACAATGGCGCCGCCGGCCGCCGCGGCGACCACCGCGAAGATGTTCAGCCGCCCGAGCGCCGCGTACGCGGCCGCGGTGACGAGCGCCGTCTCCCCCGGCAGCGGCACGCCGAAGCTCTCGATGCCGACCAGCAGGAACAGGAACAGGTAGCCGTACGACCCGACGAGGTGCGAGGCGGTCGTCACGCCTCGGCCCGACGCTTGATGCCGCGAAGCTGCTCGTTCTGCATGACCCGATGACCGAAGCCCCCGGCCAGGAGCATGAGCGGCATCGGGAGGCGGCCGAGCACGCCGTACACGCGCTCGATGAAGATGCGGCGCTTCCCGGCCGCGCGAGGCGCGCCCACGGCCATCTCGCGCCACCGGGATGCGACGCGCGCCCGCACGAGGAGCCGGGTGCGAGCCCGCTCCAGCGGAACGAGGAAGAACTCCCAGCTCACGCCGCTGATCCCGTCGGCGGCGGGTACGGTGAGCACGAGATCGCGCCCCGGGTCCACGGCGGCGACGATGAACGCGTCGGTCGCGCCGGGGACCGCCGGGAACACGTCGCCGGGCGCGACGTGCTGCAGCTCCGCGCGAATGGCGGTGGCGCTCGGACGACCGCCGTTGTCGATGCGGTCGTGGCTGTACCACCCGCCCCGGCCCGCTCCCATCTGCGCGAGCCACGGCCACACCCGATCCGGCGGCGCGTCGATGGTGACCGCCTGCGTGGTGACGGACATGGGCTCGGGTACGACGGTGTCGCCGGGCATGGCGCGCCGGCGCTCCTCCTCCGACGCGCGGAAGGTGACCATCACGCGGGCCGCGGCGGCCGCCGCCGCGATGGTCGCGACGCCCGTGGCGATCCCCGCCGTCCGCGCGATCCGGGCGCGTCGCATCATCGCGCCGGCTCGCCGGTCCCGGGCAGTGGAGCGGGGGGCGCGGCGCCGGCTCGCCGCGCGCGGGAGCGCTCCTCCCGGTACCGGCGCTCGGCTTCGCGCCTGACGAGACGGAGCAGCGCGCGGCGGATGAGCAGGATGCCGGGGGAGTAGACCGCCCAGTAGCGGCGGAACCGCGCGCGCGCCTCGGGATCGGTCGCGGCGACGCGGGTCTGAACGCGGAAGAGCGACGCGTCGCGCCCGGTCGGCTCGACCGCGATCACCGTGACGAGCCTGACGAAGCCCGGCCGATCGAAGGCCAGGAACTCGTCGGGCGGAAGCGGGCGAAACTGGACGTCGCCGCGCCACGGTTGCGTGGCCGTCCCGAGCACGATCGCGCGCCCGGGCACGATGGCGAGCACGCTCCACCCCCAGCTCTCCATCTGCCTCGTGATCCCGCCGGGCGGCCACGCGCCCCCGCCGCGCGCCCGCATGATCCACTCGCGGGCGTGGATCACCGCCCGCGCGACGCCCGACTGCTGCAGCCTCAGGCTCGATGCCACGTCGTAGGTGAGCGCCGCCGGCGCGGCGACGCGTGTCTCGTGTGTCTCGCTCACCTCGTACGCCGGCAGCCAGCGGTCGAGAAGCGGGTCGCCCCCGGCCGCGCGGCGCACGCGGCCGTAGCGCTTCCACATCACGGCGGTCCACGCCAGCCAGCCGAGGAGCACGCCTGCGGTGATGGCGGCGGCGCCCGCCCCGATGAGCTGCTTCCTGCGCATGTCACACCTCCCCCGACGCGCCGGCCGAAGTCGCGATCGCCCATGGCGGTGCAAGATTGCGCCCACCGCGCGTCTCCCTTCGAGTGGTCCAGCACGGGTCACGGCCGTATCGTCCATCGCCCACCTTTCGCCTACCGTCGAAGCGCGCCCTCCCGCCCCGCTTCCTCCACGGTCGCGCCGGTGGCGCGCGCCGGCGCGTCGCCATCCGGAAGCTCGAACGGCGGAATCCACCGTCCGTCCACATCCGCGAAGCCGTACTCGGTGGCGAGATCCCCGACGCGCAGCACCTGTCCGGATCTCGCCATCACGTTCGGGTCCGAGGCGAGCGCCACCACCGCGCGCCCGATGTACCGCGTGGACTCGGTGCGCGCGAGCGCCGGCACCTCGCGCCAGCGCGCCTCGGTGGTCTCGTGTGCCGCGAGGACGAGCTCCGTGCGCATCCACCCGGGGGACAGCGCCACCGACGCGACGCCGTGCGGCCGCAGGTCCCGCGCGATGCCGAAGGCGAGCCGGGCCATCGCCGCCTTCGCCAGGTCGTACCAGAAGCCACCGGTGTGCCGCCATCGGTCCCAGAAGGTGACGGTCACGATCAGGCCGTGCCGCTGCCTGACGAGGAGCGGGGCCGCCACGACGCTCGAGAGGATGTGGTTGCGCACGCCGTTCTCGAACATCCCCTCCCAGTGGCTCAGCGGCTGCTCCCAGAACGGCTCGGCGCCGATGTGGTCCTGGTGCGCTCCCCAGGCGTTGTTGACCAGGAGGTCGAGCCGCCCGTGCTCGCGCTCCACGCGCGCGAAGAGCGCGCGCACGTCGCTCTCCCGCCTGTGGTCGCAGCGGACCGCGATGCCGGTGCCGCCCATCCGGCTCGCCTCTTCGGCGGTCTCCTCGATCGTTCCCGGCATCGTGTCGAGCCCCAGGTGGCCGAGCATGCGCTCGTATCCCGGGGTGCTCGCGCCGCGGATGCTTCGCCCGGTGACGTACACCACCGCGCCGGCCGCCCCGAGCTCGAGCGCGATCCCCCGCCCCGCCCCGCGACTCGCGCCCGTGACCACCGCCACCCGGCCCGCCAGCGGCCGGCTCTCCCGTTCGTCTCGTGCCACGCTGTTCTCCGTCGTCGTCTGGTCCTTCCGGCGCGCGCCGGGGACGACCGGTCCCGGGTCGCGCGCGCCGGCTCGCGAGCCATCGCG
The DNA here is from genome assembly GCA_036378095.1 of Gemmatimonadaceae bacterium. Lineage (GTDB taxonomy): Bacteria > Gemmatimonadota > Gemmatimonadetes > Gemmatimonadales > Gemmatimonadaceae > JADGGM01. The sequence continues at coordinate 29,109 of DASUXC010000156.1, forward strand.
AGCCATGGAAAGTACCGGGCGGGGGCACCGAGGTCTCGGAGATCTCTGCGCCCCCCCGCCCCTCGGACGAGCGATTCCACCGCGCCCATCACTGGCCCGCCCCCTCGTCCCGGCTCTCGGCCGCGCGCCGCAGCGCCGCGACGCCGGTCGCGCGCGCCCGCTCGATCAAGCGCCCGATCACGTCGAGCGCGAGCGAGATGTCGCGCCGTCCCTCGTCCCCGTCGCGGCGCACCACCGACGCGATCTGCTCGAGCAGTATCCCGTACTCGCGGCCGAGCTGCGCCTCGGTCCACCCCCGCCGCTGCCGCATCGTGCCGTGCAGCTCGGCCACGATCACCTGGATGGTGCTGCCGTCCCGGAACAGGTCGGACTCGAGCCCACCGGTTTCCTCGATGACGACCAGCGTCTGCGCGACATCGGCCAGAAAGCTGAGCTGATGGTCCTCGAGCTCGGCGCGCTGCAGATGCGCCGCCTCGGGGATCGCGGGATCGGCGCGCAGGCGCGCGGCGAACCCCGCGATGATCTGCTCCATCCGCTCGCGCAGCCGTTCCCCGGCCTCCGCCAGAGCGAGCATGCGCGTGGACGCCGGATCCTGCCGTGTCCGAACACCCTGCCCGCCGCCGATGTCCGTGGCACCCGCCACCGCATCGATTCTGGTCGCTGGGAGCCAGAGCGTGAACGTCGTCCCCACGCCCGGTGCGCTCTCGAACGTCAGGTCACCGCCCATGAGGCGCGCGAGCCGCCGGCTGATCGCGAGCCCCAGCCCCGTCCCGCCGGCCCGCCGGGTGTGCGTGTTGTGCACCTGATAGAACGCCTCGAACACGCGGGATCGCTCCTCCGGCGGGATGCCGATGCCGGAGTCCATCACGCTGATGAACGTCCACGGTCCGGTGCCGGTCAGCTCCGCGTCGGACGGCGTCTCGTCGGTCTGGCCGCAGGTGACCGTCACCTTGCCGCCCGTGGGGGTGAATTTCACCGCGTTGGACAGCAGGTTGGCGAGGATCTGCCTGACGCGATGCGCATCCCCGACGAACGGCTCTCCGGGCTCGCCCGGTCGCGCATCAACGAGCCGCACCCCTTTCGCGCGCGCATCCGGGCGCACGAGGTCGAGCGCCATGGCGACGAGCCCGCCGGTGAGCGCCGCCTCCCGCGCGACGGTCATCCGGCCGGCGTCGATCTTCGCCAGGTCCAGCACGTCGTCGACCAGCCGCCGCAGGTGCTCGCTCGTCGACGCGAGACGCGCCAGGTAGGCGCGCTGCTGATCGGTCACGGGGCCCGCGACACCGAGCTCCAGGAGCTGGGTGTAGCCGATGATCGCGTTCACGGGTGTGCGGAACTCGTGGCTCATCATGGACAGGAACTGGTTGCGGGCGGCGAGCGCCCGCTCGGCCTCGTCCCGCGCCCGCCGCGCGTCGTCGGTCGCCACCTCCGCAATCCGACGCGCCGTCTCGGCGTCGCGAAAGAGCCGCGCGTTGTCCACCGCCATGGCCGCGCGGCGCGCCAGGTCCTCGGCGATCACCACGTCCATGTCGCCGAAGCGCCGGGTGTCGTCGGCGGTGACGAACGTGATCGCGCCGAGCATCCGGCCCCGGGCGACCATCGGCATGATCACGTAGCTGCGCGCGCCGAGCGCGCGGAGCAGCCGCAGGTGCTCGGCGTCGCGGGCGCCGGCGGCCAGCACCGCGTCGGGGACGTCGAAGACGACCTCGGGGCGGCCGGTGCGGAGGACACGGGGCGCCCCGATCAGGTCGTTCGCGCCCGGCGGATATCGCTCGTACAGCTCGCGCGCCAGCGCCTGCTTCGACGCATCGGGGTGCAGCACCGCGATCCGACGGATTCCGCCGTCGTCGGCGAGCACGTCGACGATGCACCACGCCCCCAGATACGGCAGCGACATGCCGGCCACGGTCGTGAGTGTCGTCTCGTAGTCCAGGGAGTCGGCGAGGCAGCGGCTGACCTCGGCCAGGAAGGCGAACCGGTCGCGGCTCGCCTCGGCGAGGTCGCGCTGCTGTTCCATGGCGTGCAGCGACTCGGTGGCCGGCCCCGGCGTGGGTGGCGCATCGTCCGCGCCCGGTGAGGCGGAGGGCGGGGTGACGTCGTCGTGGTGGTCGTGCGCACTCACGTGGCCGGGATCTCCGTGATGGCGGAAACCAGGAGCGGTTTCGAGGGCGCCGGGAGCGTGGACTCGCGGAGACGACCGGCGGCCTCGGCGCGCGGCCGACGGTACCCTTCCGGGCCTCGTTCGGCGAAGATCGTGCCGCCCTCGAACATCGAAGCACCCGAGGCCGCCTCGTCCGGCCCGGGAGTCGTCCCCGCTCCCGGGCGCCGCCGCCGCGCGGAGGGACAGATTGACACGAGGGCCAGGATCGATTATTCTACTATTCAGTTGATTAGGATGTTAACCCACGCGGAGTCCGCCGTGCCCGTCGCACCGTCGCTCGTCCTCGCCCCCGCCGACCTCGTCCGCCTGCGCGCCGAGCAGCCGCAGACCCGCCTGCTCGACGTCCGCACCCCGGGCGAGTTCGAGGCGGAGCACATCGCCGGCGCCTACAACGTCCCGCTCGACACCCTGGCCGAGCACGCCCCGGAGATCCGCGCCGGCGTGGCCGAGCCTCTCGTGCTCATCTGCCGCTCGGGGCAGCGCGCCCGCAAGGCGGAGGAGGCGCTCACGGCGGCCGGGATGACCAACCTGCACGTTCTCGACGGCGGGATGACGGCGTGGGCCGCCGCCGGGCACCCCGTGCGCCGCGGCGCGCCCCGCATGTCGCTCGAGCGCCAGGTGCGCATCGCGGCCGGCGCGCTCGCCGCCACCGGCGGCTTTCTCGCCCTGTTCGCCAATCCCCTGTTCGCCGCCATCCCCGCGTTCATCGGCTCGGGGCTCGTCTTCGCCGGCGTGACCGACACGTGCGCGATGGGGATGCTCCTCGCGAAGCTCCCCTACAACCGCCCGGCGAGCTGCGACGTGCCGGCGATGGTGCGGGCGCTGACCACCGGCGCCCCCCCCGCGGGGGTGCGCGCGCCCCGAGCGGCCGGCGATGCGCCGGTCGGCGGCGCGAGCTGCGGTGCCTGAGGTCTCATCCATGATCGGCCTCGGCCTCGCCCTCGCGGCGCTGATCGGCCTCTCGCTCGGCCTGCTGGGCGGCGGCGGCTCGATCCTGACGGTCCCCGTGCTCGTCTACGTGCTCGGCTTCGACGCCAAGCCGGCGATCGCCATGAGCCTCCCCGTCGTCGGCGTCACCAGCCTGATCGGCGCCGCGCTGCACTGGCGCCTCGGCAACGTGCGCATCACCACCGCCCTCGCCTTCGGGGTGCTGGCGATGGCCGGGGCGTTCGCCGGCGCGAAGCTGTCGGTGCTCCTGAGCGGCGCCGTGCAGCTCGCGCTGCTCGCCGTCGTGATGCTCGCCGCCGCCGCGTCCATGCTGCGCGGCGGGGGAGCCGGTCGGGTCCCCGTGCGTGATGGGGCGCCCGCGGCGCCCCCGCGCATCGCGATGCTCGTTCCGATCGCCCTCGGCGTGGGCGTGCTCACGGGGCTCGTCGGGATCGGCGGCGGCTTCCTCGTGGTGCCCGCGCTCGTGCTCCTCGCGCGCGTCCCGATGCGGCAGGCGGTCGGCACCTCGCTCCTCGTGATCGCGATGAACTCCGCGTCCGGGTTCGCGGGGTACCTCGGCACGGTGCGCCTCGACTGGAGCTTCCTCACGGGCTTCACCGCGGCCGCGGTCGCGGGCGCGCTCGTCGGCACCGCGCTCATCGTGCGCGTCCCGCAGGCCACCCTCAAGCGCGCGTTCGCGGGGTTTCTGCTCGTGATGGGCGGCTTCGTCCTGTACAAGAATCGCGGCGCCTTCCGTGGCGTCGTCGCTCCCACTTCCTCGTCTCCCGCCTCGCCGGCCGCGACGGTCGCGCTCGCGCGGTAGACGCCGACACTCGACATTCCGCTTCGAGGGGCACGCCCCATGTTCTTCCAGCGCTTCTACGACACCAAGCTCGCGCAGGCGAGCTACCTGATCGGCTGCCAGCGAACGGGGGAGGCGGCCGTGGTCGATCCGAACCGCGATGTACAGCAGTACATCGACGCCGCATCGGCGGAGGGGCTCCGCATCACGCACGTGACGGAGACGCACATCCACGCCGATTTCGTGAGCGGCGCGCGCGAGCTCGCGCACCGCGCCGGCGCCGAGCTTCTCCTCTCCGGCGAGGGGGGCCCCGACTGGAGTTACGCGTACGCCGCGCAGGCGCGCGCGCGTCTCGTGCGAGACGGCGACCGCTTCATGGTCGGCAACATCGCGATCGACGTGATGCACACACCCGGGCACACGCCCGAGCACATCAGCTTTCTCGTCACCGACACGCCGGCCGGCGCCGGTCCGTGGGGGATCCTCACCGGCGACTTCGTGTTCGTGGGGGACGTCGGGCGCCCGGACCTGCTCGAGCGGGCCGCCGGGCAGGCGGGCACCATGGAAGCGAGTGCGCGCACGCTCTTCCGCTCGCTCGAGCGCTTCCGCGCGCTCCCCGATCACCTCCAGGTGTGGCCGGGGCACGGCGCCGGCTCGGCGTGCGGCAAGGCGCTCGGGGCGATTCCGTCCTCGACGGTGGGCTACGAGAAGCTCGGCAACTGGGGCGTGGGGACCACCGACGAGGCCGAGTTCGTGCGCATGGTGCTCGCCGGGCAGCCGGAGCCGCCGCGCTACTTCGCCCAGATGAAGCGCATCAACAAGGAGGGGCCGCGCGTGCTCGGCGGGTTCTCCCCTCCGGCACGCCCGAGCGCGAGCTCGCTCGACGCGCTGCTCCGGAAGGGGGAGGTGGTCGTGGACACCCGCGCCGCCGCCGACTTCGCGGCGGGGCACGTGCCGGGAACGCTCAACATCCCGCTGAACGAGGGCTTCACGACGTGGGCCGGGTGGCTCCTGCCGTACGACCGCGACGTGTACCTGCTGGTCGAGGACGCGCACTGCGCGCATTGCGTGGAGACGGCGGTGCGCGACCTGGCGATGATCGGCCTGGATCGCGTGGGGGGCGTCTTCGGCGCCGACGCGCTCGCGGCGTGGCCGGCGGCCGGGCGCGAGCTCGCGACGGTCGCCCAGCGCACGCCCGCCGAGGTGGCGGCGATGCTCGCGCGCGGCGAGGCGGCGGTGGTGGACGTGCGCGGTCGCACCGAATGGGAGGCGGGACATCTCCCGGGCGTGCCGAACATCCCGGTCGGCTACCTCGCGGAGCGACTCGGCGAGCTGCCGACCGGCAGGCCGCTCGTCGTCCATTGCCAGAGCGGCGCCCGCTCCGCCATCGCGGCGAGCGTGCTGCAGGCGCGCGGGCTCACGAACGTGGTGAACCTGGTGGGCGGGTACGCCGCATGGGAGCGGGCGGGGCTGCCGGTCACGCGCGAGGGCGTCGAGCCGACGTCGGGTGAGCGCGCCATGGCGGCGGCCACCGGATCGCCGCGCGCGTCGAAGCCCGGCCTGGTCACCGTAGTCGGTTGAACGGCGGAGGGAATGCCAATGGTCAAGACCCGGCTGACCCCGGAGAAGATCGACCTGATCGCCGAGCGCTTCCGCGCGCTCGGCGAGCCGGCGCGCCTGCACATCATGAATGCGCTCCGCGGCGGCGAGCAGACGGTGGGCGAGCTGGTGGATGCGACCGGGCTCGGCACGGCGAACGTGTCGAAGCACCTCCAGCTCCTGCACGCGGCGGGGTTCGTCATCCGTCGGAAGGAGGGGCTTCACGTGTACTACGGCCTCGCCGGGGAGGACGTCTTCCGGCTCTGCGACATCATGTGCGGGCGCCTCGAGGCGGAGACCGAATCCCGGCGCAAGGTGCTGGCCGGTCGGTGAGTCCGTTCCGCGGCGCGCGCCGCGGAGCGGGAGATGATGGCCCGCGCGGCACCACACGGGCCCTGGAGGATGCCATGAGCGAGCAGAGCACCGAGCAGGCGGGGCGGGACATGGTGGCCGGCGCGCCGGCGTACGGGATGCGCACCACCGTGAATCTGCCGTACGAGCGTGCCGTCGAGCGGACGCGCGAGGCGCTCGGCGCGGAGGGGTTCGGCGTGCTCTCGGAGATCGACGTGCGGGGCACGCTCGCGAAGAAGCTCGGCGTCGACTTCCGGCCGTACGTGATCCTCGGCGCGTGCAACCCACCGATGGCGCACCGCGCCCTCGGGCTGGAGCGCGACATCGGGCTCCTGCTGCCGTGCAACGTGATCGTGTACGCCGCCGACGAGGCGGGGAGGAGCGTCGTCGCCGCGGTGGACCCGGAGGTGTCGCTCGGCCGCGTGGGCAACGACGCGCTCGCCCCGGTGGCCGCCGACGTCAAGGCGCGGCTCCGCCGCGTGATCGACGCGGTGGGCGGCGCCTGACGAGACACGGGGCGCGCGGGCCGGCCGGCCCGCGCGCCCCGATCGCGGTCAGCGAGGAACCTTGAACACGAACGGCATCTGCACGAGCTGCCTCACCTTGCGGCCGTGCACCTCGGCGGCGTAGAAGCGCGTCCGCGGGAGCACGTCCTTGACCGACATGGTGAACAGCTCGTTGGTCGACCTGAGCACCTTGAAGGTGTTCATCTCGGCGCGACCGGCGGTGTCCACCACGAACTGGGCGAGCACCTCGCCCTCGACGTGCGAGCTCTCGAGCATCGACGGATAGCGCGGCGCCGGGTTCTGCTCCCTGAGCCGGACGGGCTCGTTCACCTGGAACTCGAAGTACGCGCCGGTGCCGCGGCTCGCCGGGTCGGGGCTCGGCCTGGTGACTTGGACCTTCTTCACGTACTCGACCATGTTCGTCGCGTTCGGCGCGTCGGGCGTCGGCGCCGAGCACGCGATCGCCAGGGAGACGGTCGCCGCGATGGTGAGGGCGGCGGCGACGAGGACGGGGCGGCGCGGCGTGGGTCGCTGCATCGCGATGATCCTCCGTTCGAGGTGTGAGGTGGGCTCGGAGAGCGCCGGGGCGAGCATGGCGGTGGACTGACGTTGTGCGATCGCGAGGAGGAGGAGCCCGTACCGCTCGCGGCGCGCATCCGCGCGGAGCACGCGCGCGTCGCAGTCCACCTCGATGGCGAGCGCCAGGCGGCTCGCCTGCCAGCGGAGCACGAAGTTCCACGGCACGAGCGCCGTGAGCACGGCCGCGGCGAGTCGCGGGACGGTGTCGTGGGCGCGCACGTGCTCCGCCTCGTGGCGCAGCACCAGCCGCCGCAGCGCGGGATCGAGGGAGAGCGCCCACTCCGGGAGCACGATGGCCGGGCGGCGGACGCCGACGACCGCGGGTCCGGTGTCGGGCGCGAGGAGCACGGACACGCCATCCACCGTCTCCTGCACCCACTCCCGCCGTCGCCGGCGGATGGCGCGCACGCCGGAGAGCAGGCGAAGGAGGCACACCGCCGTGGCGAGCGCCCATGCCGCGAGGAGCACCGTCGACACCCGGCCATCGCCGATCGGAAGAAGCCGCGCGAGCAGTCGCGCGGCATCGTGCCCCCCGCCGATCAGCACCGCGGGGAGGACGATCGCGCCGGCCACCGCGTCGCGCGGGTGATGGGGCGCCAGGGCGCGCGCGAGGAGCCATGCCGGCCAGAGCGTCGAGAAGACGAGCGCCAGCAGCCAGGGCAGCCGCGTCGGCCGGCCGAGCGCGCGCGCCGCACCCTCCAGGGCGAGCGCCGCGATGCCGGCGGACAAGGCGACGGCCAGGGCGACGAGCATCCACGCGAGGATCATTCGCCACCTCGCTTCGGCTTGGCGCGGCGGGCGCCGCGTCGTTCCGTCTCGGCCTCCACGTCGCTCTCGCGCAGCGTGCGGCGAATGCGCGCGAGGTCGTCGGCGGTGAGCTTCCGCTCGCGCACGAGGTGCACGAGGAGCTGCTCCGGCGAGCCGTGGAACAGCTTCTCGACCAGCCGCCCCACGAGGGTCGCCCGCGCCTCCGACCTCGCGATGCGGGGGAGGTACCGGTGCGCCCGACCCTCCGCCTCGTGCGTCACGAACCCCTTCTCCTCCAGGTTGCGGAGAATCGTGAGCACGGTGGTGTAGGCCAGCTCCGCCGGGAGGCGCTCGCGAACCTCGGCCACGGTTCCCGAGCCCATCTCCCAGAGCACGCCCATCACGTCCAGCTCGCGATCACCGAGCGCTACGTCGGCCATGGGTGCGACCTCCTTCTACTATTCGGATAGTAGCAATGTACGAGCACTTCGCCGCTTGTCAACTATCCAGATAGTAGAACACGGCGACGACGCTCCCCACCCTCGCGTGTTGCCGGCCCCCCACCCGAGGGGCAACTTCCCCGTCGCCACTTCACCAGCCGCCCACATGCCCCACCGCCGAACGACCATCACCATCCGCCTCGCGGCGCTCCTCATCCCGCTCGCCATCGGCGCGGGGTGCGCGACGACGACTCGCCACACCCGGGGCACCGCGCTCCGCGTGATGACCTACAACATCCGCTCCGGCAACGGGAACCTGGACGGCACCGCGGCCGCCATCCGCGCGTCGGCCCCGGACGTCGTGGGGTTGCAGGAGGTGGATGTCCACTGGGCCGAGCGGAGCGGCTTCGCCGACCAGGCGGCCGGGCTGGCCGAGCGGCTCGGGATGCACGTGCGGTTCGCGCGCATCTATCGTCTAGCCGGCACGAGCGACACGCAGCCGCCGCGCGAGTTCGGCGTCGCGCTGCTCAGCAGGTATCCGATCGTGCGCTCGCGCAACGACACCCTGACGCGCCTCTCCACGCAGGAGGCGAGCCCGATGCCGACGCCGATGCCGGGGCTGCTCGAGGCGACGATCGACGTGCACGGCACGCCGGTGCGCGTGTTCGACACGCACCTCGACTATCGGCGGGATCCGAGCGTGCGCGCGCGGCAGGTGCGGGAGATGCTCGCGTACGTGGGGGAGAGCGCCGTGCCGACGATCGTGCTCGGCGACATGAACGCGACGCCGGATGCGCCGGAGCTGCAGCCGCTGCTGCGCCGGCTGCACGACGCGTGGGCGGGTGCGGCCGGACCGGGCGACACCTACCCGGCGGAGGCGCCGTCGAAGCGCATCGACTACGTGCTCGTCTCCGGCCGATTCCACGTCCGCGCCGCGGCGGTGCCGGCCACGGACGCATCGGACCACCGGCCGGTGGTGGTGGATGTGGTGGTCGAGGGGGGCGGAACGTAGACGCGGCGGGGAGACGCGGCGGGGAGACGCGGCTGTCGGCCATCGGCTCTCGGCTCTCGGCTCCGGCACACCCCGAGAGCTCTCTGTGCGGGGCTTTAGCCGAGAACCGATGGCCGAGAGCCGAGAGCCGAATCCCGACAGCCGCGTCTTCCCGCGCCCCGCCCCTACGACAATTTCTCCACCGTGATCGGCAGCTCCCGCACGCGCTTTCCCGTGGCGTGATGCACCGCGTTCGCGATCGCCGCCGCGACGCCGGTGATCCCGATCTCGCCGAGCCCTTTCACCCCGATCGGGTTCACGATCGGATCGTGCTCGTCCACGAAGATCGCGTCGATGCTCCCCACATCGGCGTTCACGGGCACGTGGTACTCGGCCAGGTCGGCGTTCACGTACCGCCCCGTGCGCGGGTCCACGCGCGTCTCCTCCATCAACGCCATCCCGATCCCCCACACCACGCCACCGATGATCTGGCTGCGCGCGGTCTTGGCGTTGAGGATCCGCCCTCCCCCGTACGCGCCCACCACGCGCGGCACGCGCACGCGTCCGAGATCCTCGTCCACGTGCACCTCGGCGAAGAGGGCGCCGAAGGAGTGCATGGAGTACTGGTGCTGCTCCTCCGCCCCTCTCGCATCGACGCGCGCCTCCACCGGCCGCGCGCCGTGCCGCGCGAGCAGCGCGGCGTACGTCTCCCCCTTCTCCGGCGCGCCGGCGAGGAAGAGCCGGCCGTCGGCGGTGCGCACGTCCCGCTCCGGTGCGCCGTGCAAGGGCGACGCGGCGTCGCCGGTCGCCATCGCCACCAGCTTCTCCCGCAGCGTCGTCGCGGCGAGGTGCACCGCCGGTCCGGTGGACGAGGCGGTCATCGAGCCGGCGGAGAGCGGCGTGGGCGGCATCTCCGTGTCGCCCAGCTCGAAGCGCACGCGGTCCGGCGGAAGGCCGAGGGCATCGGCGGCGATCTGCGTCATGATCGTGTACGTGCCGCAGCCGATCTCCTGCGTTCCCGCGCGTACCAGGGCGCTTCCATCGGGGAGAAGGCGCGCCAGCGCGGATGCCGGCGATTGGCGGGCGGGGTACGTCGCCGTCGCCATCCCCCACCCCACGAGCCAGCGCCCGTCGCGCATCGAGCGCGGCTTCGGGTCGCGCCGGCTCCAGCCGAACCGCTCCGCCGCCACGCGGTAGCACTCGCGCAGCGACTTGCTCGAGAAGGGCTTCCCGCTCTGCGGGTCGCGCTCGGCGTAGTTCTTCAGGCGCAGCTCGATCGGATCCATCGCGAGCGCGACCGCCAGCTCATCCATCGCGCTCTCCAGCGCGAACGTGCCCGTCGCCTCCCCGGGCGCGCGCTGGAAGGTGGGCGAGCCGACGTTGAGCATGACGAGGTCGTGATCCGTCATCGTGTTGGGTGCATCGTAGAGCATCCGCGTCTGGACCGCGCTCGGCTCCAGCCAGTTCTCGAGCGTGGAGGTGTTGGACAGGCTCGTGTGGCGGATCGCCGTGAGCGTGCCATCCCGCTTCGCGCCGAGGGCGACGCGCTGGATCGTGAGCGGGCGCCCACCCACGGGGCCGAACATCTGCCGGCGCGTGAGGAAGAGCTTCGCCGGCCGGTTCACGTGCTTGGCCGCCATCGCCGCGAGGAAGACGTGCGACCAGGGGCCGCCCTTGCTCCCGAAGCCGCCGCCGGTGAAGTACGACACCACGCGCACGTGCTCGCTCGGGATGCCGAACGCCTTCGCCACGCCGTTGCGGACGTTGAAGATCCCCTGCGTGGAGTCGTACAGCGTGAGCCGGTCCCCCTCCCACACGGCGACGGTGTTGTGCGGCTCCATCGGGTTGTGGTTCTCGAGGGGGGTGGTGTACGTGTGCTCCACGGTGACATCGGCGGCGGCGAGCCCCTTCGCCACGTCGCCGCGCGTCGTCGTCTTCGGCTCGGCGCCGGTGGGGTGCACCGCCTCCCCCGGCACGCGCGGCGCCGTGGCGACGTCGAGATCCGGCTTCTGCTCGTCGTACTGGACGCGCACCAGGCTCGCCGCCGCCGTGGCGTGCTCGAACGTGTCGGCGATCACGAGCCCGATCGGCTGACCGTTGTAGTGCACGCGATCGTCCTGGAGCAACGTCGGCACGCGCGACGGCGGGCGATCCGCTTGCGAGGTGTTCGCCGACTTCCACTCGGCCAGGCGTGGCGCGTTCGCCGGCCCGAGCACGGCGAGCACGCCGGGGGCTCGCTCGGCGGCGGCAGTGTCCATCCGGCGCACGCGCCCCTTGGCGATCGTGCTCGTGACCATCACCACGTGCACGAGGCCGGGGAGGGGGAACTCCGCGGCGTAGCGCGCGCCGCCGGTCACCTTGAGCCGTCCGTCCGTTCGATCCATCGGGGCGCCCACGGCGCCGCCCCGCTCTCGCTCGACGGTCATGCCGATGCCTCCTCGAGCGCGCGTACCAGCGTGCGCTTCGCGAGCTCGATCTTGAACGCGTTCTCCTTCCGCGGTACCGCGCCGCGCAGCGCCACCTCGGCGGCCGCGTGGAAGGCCTCGCGCGAGGGCGGCTTCCCCACGAGCGCGCGCTCCGCGGCGGTGGCGCGCCACGGCTTCGTCGCGACCCCGCCGAGCGCGATGCGCGCCGCGCGCACCGTGCCGCCGGCGACGTCGAGCGCCACCGCGGCGGACGCGAGCGCGAACGCGTAGCTCGCGCGGTCGCGCACCTTGAGGTAGAGCGACCGGCGCGCGAACGGGAGCGCGGGAAGATCGATCGCGGTGATCAGCTCGCCCGGCCGGAGCGCGTTCTCGCGCTCGGGGTGAGCGCCGGGGAGGAGGTGGAACGCGCCGAACGGGATCGCGCGCGCGCTCCCCGCACCCCCCGCGCCCCCATGGCCGCGCACGCGCACGGTGGCATCGAGCGCGACGAGCGCCACCGCGAGGTCCGACGGGTGCGTGGCGATGCAGTGCTCGCTCGTGCCGAGGATCGCGTGGCTCCGATTCACGCCGTGGAGCGCCGAGCAGCCGCTCCCCGGCTCCCGCTTGTTGCACGGCGTCGCCGTGTCGCGGAAGTACGGGCAGCGCGTGCGCTGGAGCACGTTCCCGCCGATCGTGGCCATGTTGCGAAGCTGCCCCGAGGCCGCCAGGAGCAGCGCCTGGCTGACCATGGGATAGCGCTCCTTCACGCGCGCGTCCCACGCGGCGTCGCTCATGCGCGCGAGCGCGCCGAGCCGGATCCCGCCGTCGGGGAGCTCGGCGACCGCGGCGAGCGACGGGTCGTGGCGCGCCAGGGGATTGATGTCCACGACGCGCGTGGGCGTCTCGACCTCGAGCTTCATGAGGTCGATGAGCGTCGTCCCCCCGGCGACGTAGCGCGCGCCGCTCGCGGCGCCGGCGCGCACGGCCTCGTCGAGGGTGGAGGCGGTGGTCAGCTCGAACGGCCTCATCGTTCGGCGCTCCTCGCCGCGCGCACCTGCTGGATGGCGGCGACGATCCCCGGGTACGCGCCGCACCGACAGATGTTGCCGCTCATCGCCTCGCGCACGTCGTCGTCCGTGGGTCCCCACGGCTCGTCGAGCATGGCCGCCGCGGACATGATCTGCCCCGACGTGCAGTAGCCGCACTGGAACCCGTCGTGCTCGATGAAGGCGCGCTGCACCGGGTGCAGCGCATCGCCGGCCGCGAGTCCCTCGACGGTCGTGATGCGGCGCCCCTGCTGCATCGCGGCGAAGGTGAGGCAGGAGAGCACGCGGCGGCCATCCACGTGCACCGTGCACGCCCCGCACTGGCCGTGGTCGCACCCCTTCTTCGGCCCGGTGATGCCGGCGTGATCGCGCAACGCGTCGAGGAGCGTCACGCGGGGATCGAGGTCGAGCGCGAGCTCGCGGCCGTTCACGTCCAGCTTGACGGGGATGGGCGAAGGGGCACCGGCCGGGCCATCGGCCGGGCCACCGGAGAGGCGCGCGAGCGGCTCGGCGCGCGCCGCGGCGCGCGCGAGCGCGACGGCGAGCGCCGCGCCGACGGTGGCGGCGATGAACTCGCGCCGCGTGCACCCCGCGGCGGCCGGCGCCGGCGCGGCTTCCCCCGCCCCGTGCCGGCGCGCGATGCGACCGCGCTCGTCGATGACGAAGACGGCCCAATCGCCGTCGACGCCGTAGCGCGCGGCGATCTCGCCGTGTGCATCGCTGGAGAGGCTCAGCACGCACACCTCCCGTCCCTCGGGGAGCCCGGCGGCGATCTCCTCGTGCGCGCGCGCGCACGGGCCGTCGTCGGGCTCCGGGCAGAACGCGAGGACCACCGGCACGCCGCGCAGATCGCGCAGTCGCTCGGCATCGGCGCGGCGTGGATCGGGCAGCGCGAAATCGGGAGCTTCGTCGCCGATCGCGGGGGGGCGCGCGCTGGAATCGGACCGGTCACTCATCCGCTCGCTCCGGTTGGACCAGCAGAATTCTCGCTCGGGCGCCACGAGCGCCGCAAGAATGATGCGCGGCGGAGGAGGACGCGGATCTACGGAAGACGCGGCTGTCGGCTCTCGGCTGTCGGCTCTCGGCTCTCGGCTCTCGGCTCTCGGCTCTCGGCTTGCTGCACACGCCGAGGGCTCTCCATGGCGGGGCAGTCACCGATGGCCGAGAGCCGACAGCCGCGTCTTCCCGAGAGCCGATGACCGAGCGCCGCTCTTCTTCAGGCCGGGACCCGCGGCTCCCCTCGCGCGGCGAAGCGCAGGCCGAGACCGGTCACCACCGCGGCGGCCATGATCGCGAGCGAGCCGAGCCCGCCCGGCTTCACCGTCATGAGAGCGAGAATGGCGATGCCCATGGCGACACGGAACTGGAGCGATGCCACGAGCGGTCCGCTCGTGACGCGCACGCTCCCGGCGAGCGGGTCGCTCTCGCGGCCGAGCGCCGCGGTCAGGGGCGGGACCGCGCGGCGCGCGACGACGATGCCGACGACCACGATGAGCACGAGCGCCGCGAGCGCGGCCACCATCCATGGTCGAAGGCCCCACCGCACGCCCATCATCCACAACCCGGTGACGAGCGCGACCAGCATTCCGGCCGGACCCACGGGGACGGCGCCACGGCTCAGTCCCATCGCCGTTCGCGCCTGCTCCACCGTGACGGCCCGGCGAAGCTGCGAGAGCGCGATCGCTTCGATCCCCCACGCGGCGAACATGCCGACCGCGCCGAGGACGTGCAGGAAGACGAGGAGCGGATAGAGGCTCATGCCGCATCCTCCGACCCGGAACGGTGCCGCACCGCCGAACGAGCGTGATCGAGCAGCTCGTCCACCGACCACTGGTCGTCGGCGTGCTCGCCGTACTTGCTGGCGAGCACGCGGCCGTCGGGGGCGATGAGGAAGTCGGCCGGCAGACCGTACCGCCCGCCTTCCGGATTGACCGGCGGGATCGGGCGCTTGCCGCGAAGAATCGCGCGGAGGCTGTGCGCGACCGCGCGGACGATCGACGGCCACACGCGCGGGTGGAGCAGCGCCCACGGGGACGATTCCACCCCGAACCGGACGTAGAGCCGCTTGTCGGGATCGGGGACGACGGCGAACGGGAGATCGCCCTCGTACTCCCGCAGCGCCTCCGCCGTCGAATGGAAGACGACGACTTCGCGGATGCCCGCCGCCACGATCTCGTCGTGCCGGCGGACCACGGACTGCAGGTGCAGGTTGCACACGGGACAGCCGGCGAAGCGGCGGAATTGCAGGTGCACGACCCGCTCCGGATCGGGGATGCCGATCCGCTGTCCGGAGATGGTGGGGAGGTTCTGCCGCGTGATGGTCGCCCCGGCGCGCAGGCGGCTCGCGTGTGCGTTTCGACTGTCGGTCATCGGAATCCTCACTGCTCGGACGCGTCGCTCGCCCGCCGCCGGGCGTGCGTTCCGGCCCGGCGCGGGCTCGCGCCCGATCGTTCGTTGTTCGTGTTGGCTTCGATACGTGCTCGCGCGGGGGCGAGGCGGGCCGCGACCGCCGTGAGCATGCGCTCGAGCTTGGCTCTCCCCGGCCTGGGATACACCTCGCCGGAGATGAGGAGGTTGTGAATGGCGCCGGCGATGAGAAAGCCGAAGGCGCGCGCGTCGACGTCCGCGTCGACCCGCCCGAGCTTCTTCTCGGCGGCGAGGTAATCCACCACCGTGCTCTCCACCGCCTTCACGAGTCCCGCCTCCACCGCCCTGGCGCCGACGGCCCTCGACAGCTCGGCATCGTGGTGGAGCTCCTGCGCGAGCGCCACCGACGGGGACTCGAGCATCAGCTCGGCGTAGCGCTGGAGGTTCCCCGCGACCGTTCCGGTACCGGCTCCGGCGACCAGGGCATCGAAGGCGGTGCGCAGGCGGCGGTACTCGGCGTAGATCAGCTCCGCCACGAGCTCCTCGCGGCTCGCGAAGACCTTGTACGGCAGGCCGACGGCGCACCCCGCTTCGGCGGCGAGTGCCCGCATGGTGAGGGCGGCGGCGCCCTCGCGCTCGACGAGTCGCTGGGCGTGGTCGATGAGGGAGGCCCGGAGCGTCCGGGTGCTCTCGGCGGTTCGCCTGGCTGGTGTCATCGTCGCGCCCTCGAGGCGTTGCCCGAACGGTCGGTGCTGGCGAGCCGGCGGGGCAGCGGCCGGCCCGGATGCATGAACCCGCGTTCACAACCTATCGTGAACGCGGGTTCATGTCAACGCCGGTGCGCGATCGGCTACCCGGGGCGGTTGGTCGTCTTCTCCGCCCGCGGCGCGATGATGTGGGGCGACGTGACCGCCGGCTCGCTCGCCGCGGCGTCCTCCCGCGCCTCCGCCGTCGCTCCGGTGGTGTCGTTCGGCGCCGCCTCGACGCGAGCGGCCTCGACACGGGCGGCCTCGGCGCGGGCGGCCTCCTCGGCGGCGCGCCGCTCGGCGTTCCGTTCGGCGGCCGCCCGGAATCCACCCTTCGCCTGTTCCCTGGGGTCCAACATGTACCGCTCCTCTGCCGCACGATGCGGCGCCTCGAGTTCGCTCACGCCGCCGAGCGAGGGTGCCGTCGGCGACGATCGACTCCGCGTTCGTGCCTCGTGCACTCACGCCGGAGACCCATCCATGAGCACCAGTATGGACTCCAGAACCCGTCGCGTCAATGATTTGTCCTGGACACACCATTGACAGCGCCGGTCTCGGCCCTACTCTTCCTGGATGCCCAAGCGCTCGTCCGCCGCACCCCCCTCCCCGATGCACCCGATTCAGGTCGTCACGCGCCGCACCGGCCTGAGCGCCGACGTGATTCGCGCGTGGGAGCGGCGCTATGCCGTCATCACCCCCGCTCGATCCGACACGGGGCGTCGACTCTACTCCGATGCCGACGTCCAGCGACTCCGATTGCTCGCCGAGGCCACGCGCACCGGACGCACGATCGGGCAGATCGCCGCGCTCCCCGCGTCGGCGCTCGCGACGCTGGTGGAGGCGGGGCACGCCGTACCCGGCGCCGGCCTCGAGACGGTGGCCGCCGCGCCGACATCGTCGCCGACGATCGACCATCTGGACGCCTCGCTCCGCGCGGTCGAGCGGTTCGATGGCGTGGCGCTCGACGCGGTGCTCCGCCGCGCCGTCATCGCGCTCTCGGCCGAGGCGTTTCTGGACGCGCTCGTCGTGCCACTCTGGGAGCGCGTCGCGCAGCGAGTGCGCGAGGGCACCCTCCGGCCGCCGCACCGACACCTCGCGCTGGCGGTACTGCGTCGCGCGCTCGATCGCGTCGTCGAGGCCGCCACCACGCCGCTCGAGGCGCCGGCCATCGTCGTCACGACGCCGTCCGGCCAGCCGCAGGAGCTCGGCGCACTGCTCAACGCCGCGGTCGCGGCCGCCGAGGGGTGGCGGGTGACCTACGTCGGCCCGGAGCTGCCGGCGGAGGACATCGCGGAGACCGCGCTCCACGCGGGCGCGCGCGCCGTGGCGTTGAGCCTGGGTACGGCCGCTGGCGACCGCGTCGTCACACGCGAGCTCCGCCGGCTCCGCGCGCTCCTGTCGGCCGACGTCGCCGTGTTGGTCGGCGGCGCGTCGGCGGACGCATACCAGGGGGTGGCCCGCCAGACCGGCGCGACGGTGCTGCGCGACCTCCCCGATCTTCGCGCGCGGCTCCGCTCGATGCGCGGATGACCTGCGCGCGCCACCGATAGAGAGGTGAGTTGATGGTGCATCCGAAGCGATTCGCCGAGTACCGGGACACGCCGCTGTGGCGCACCGTGGCGGCCGCGGTCGCCGAGCTCGAGGCCACGCGCGAGATCGTGGTCTCCACCGCCCCGGAGTACGTGATCGGGTATCTCTGCGAACGGCTCGTCGCTGGCCGCAGGGTCGCGCCGGCGGCGCTCGACAACGAGCCATGATGCGCCGAGGCGCGCGATGAGGCGCCCGACCGGGCGGCGCCGCGTGCGACCTCCGAGCCCGGCGCGGTCTGGCTCGCCGCTACTCCGGCACGGGATCCGGCGCGACGCCGTCCCGGTGCCGCTCCGACGCCAGTAGCTCGCGCACCACCGCGGTCAGCTCCGACATCACGAACGGCTTCTTCAGGAAGGCGTCGGCGTCGCTCATGACGCCGCGGCTCGCGAGCTCGTGCTCGGTGTAGCCGCTCATGAGGATGATCGGCGCGCGCACGCCGCTCGCCCGGAGCGCGCGCGCCGTGGACGGGCCGTCCATCGACGGCATGGTGAGGTCGAGCAGGATGACGTCCGCCGGCCCCTCGGCGCGCATCGCGTCGAGGGCGGCGGGGCCGTCGTCGGCGACGATCACGTCGCAGCCGGACCGCCGGAGCATGCGGGACACCGCGAGGCGCACCGACTCCTCGTCGTCCACGACGAGCACGCGCGCCGACGGCGCGGCGACCGACGCCTCGCTCGCCGCGCCGTCGGGCTGCGGGAGCCGCGCGTCGCGCGCCGCGGGCGGCAGGTAGATGAGGAAGCGCGTCCCGCTCCCGGGCGCGCTGATCACGCGCACGCCGCCGTGGTGGGCCCGCACGATGCCGAGCAACGCGGCGAGCCCGAGCCCACGCCCGGTGAACTTGGTGCTGTAGAAGGGATCGAAGATGCGGCCGAGCATCGCCGCGTCCATCCCGCATCCGTCATCCGCCACCTCGAGCACCACGTAGGGACCGTGTGACGGCATGTCCGGCGCCGCGTGGAGCAGCGCCAGCTCGCCGAGCGAGGCCGTCTCCGCGCCGACGCGAACGGTGAGCCGCCCACCGCCATCGCCGATCGCCTCGCTGGCGTTGGTCACGAGGTTCATGACCACCTGCCGGAGCTGCGTCGCATCCGCCTCGACCACCGCGCATCCGGGCTCGGCGTCGACGTCGAACGCGATCGTGCGCGGCACGACGCTCCGCAGCAGCGTCAGCATCTCGCGCACCAGCTCGGCGAGATCCACGCGCTCGACCACGAGGCGGCCCTTTCCGGCGTACGCGAGCAGTTGCTGGGTGAGCTCGGCCGCGCGCAGCGCCGCCGCGCGGATGCTCCCGACCATCTCGGTCGTGTCCCGCGTGAGCGGCAGCTGGTCACGGAGCAGGTCGGCGTTGGCGAGCACGCCGACGAGCAGGTTGTTGAAGTCGTGGGCGATCCCGCCGGCGAGGATCCCGAGGCTCTCCGCCTTCTGCGCGTGCAGCATCTTCGCCTCGAGCGCGGCGCGCTCGGTCTCGGCCCGCCGCTCGGCGGTGGAGTCCATGATCACCCCGGTCCAGACGACCGAGCCATCCGGGTGGCGCGACGGGCGCGCCCGGACGGAGAGCCAGCGCACCTCCACGTCGCCATCGGGCGTCCAGCGCAGCTCCGCCGTCAACGGCTCGAGCGTGTCGCGCGACGCGGCGAGCAGACGCACGACGGCCTCGCGGTCGGCGGGGAGGAGGCGCATGCCGAGCTCCCGCGCGACGTGGCGCGGATCCGCCTTCGCGCCGCCGTCGCTCGCGGCCGCCCCGGCGAGCGCGATGATCCCCTCGCTCGCGAAGGGGAACGAGCGGCGGCCATCGGGCGCCTCGCGCAGCTGGAAGACGGCGCCCGGAACGGCCGCCGTGATGTCGAGCAGCTCGCGCGCGGTCTCCCGCTCGCGCGCGAGCGCCTCCGCGAGATGCGCATGCACCTCCCGCAGGTCGCGCGTCTGCTCCTCGACCTGGCGCTCGAGCAGCGCGCTGCGTCGCCGGACGGCGTGCAGCCGGATCCGCATGGCGGCGGCGAACAGCGCGACGAGCGCGACCACCGCGAGCGTGCGCGCCCACCAGGTGGCCCACCAGGGCGGCTCGACCACGAACGTCACCGCCGCGTCGGACGGACTCCACACGCCATCGGCGTTCGCCGCCCGGACGTGGAACACGTAGCGGCCGGGCGCCAGGCTCGCGTAGGCCGCGTCGCGGCGGCGCCCGGCGATGATCCACCGGTCGTCCACGCCATCGAGGCGATAGGCGTAGGTGATCTTGCGGGGCTCGGCGAAGTCGAGCGCCATGAACGTGATCGTGAACCGGTTGCGGCCGGGGCGCAACCGCACCACCGAGTCCGCCGTGTAGCGCACCGCGAGGCGCGGCGGCGCGTCTGCCACGCTCAGCCCGACGAGCGACACGCGCGGTGGCGGCGGCGCCGCGACGGCATCCGGCCGGAACACGTTGACGCCGTTGATCCCGCCGAAGTACATGGTGCCGTCGCGCGCGCGATAGAACGCGCGACGGTTGAACTCGCGCCCCTGGAGCCCATCCTCCATCCCGTACCGGGTGATCGCGCCGGTGCGCGGGTCGAGCATGGCGATGCCATCGTCGGTGCTGAGCCAGAGCCGGCCGCGGGCGTCCTCGAGGATGCCGTACACGAAGTTGTGCGGGAGCCCGTCCCGCACGCCGAGGGTGGTGAACGTCCCGGTACGACGATCGAATCGGCTCAGCCCTCCGCCCTTGGTGGCGACCCAGATGGTGCCCGACCGGTCCTCCACGATGTTGGTGATGAAGTAGCCGCGGAGCGCGCCCGGCTGGCCCGGCGCCGCGCGAAAGCGCGTGGCGCGTCCGCTCCGGCGGTCGATCCGGGTGAGCCCCCCTTCGCCCCCGACCCAGAGCATCCCCTCGCGGTCCTCGAGTATGGCCTGCACGTCGTTCGTCGCGAGCACCCGCCGGTCGCCGAAGGTCGCGCCGTACCGGAGCACGCGCCGGCGGTCCCGGGAGATCTCGCACAGGCCGAGGCCGTTGAGCCCCACGAGCAACGCGCCATCGCGCGTCTCGTAGATCTGGTTCACGCCCGCCTGGGGCGGAACGAGCGCCGATGGCGTGAACGCGCCCGTGCGCGGATCGAGCGTGCCGAGCCCGTGCTCGTGCAGCCCCACCCACGAGACGCGCGCGTGGTCCTGCAGGAACGCCCACACGTCGTCGCCGGGGAGCGAGCGCGGATCGTCATCGCGGTGACGGAAGACGGTGACGCGCCCGGTGCGCCGGTCGAGCCGATTCAGGCCACCGTACTGCGTCGCGATCCACAGGTTGCCCGCATGGTCCTCGCTGATCCCGCGGATGTAGTCGCTGCTCAGCGATCGCGGCGACGACGGGTCGCGGTGGATGAGATCGAAGTGCACGGCGGAGGGCGCGTACTTGCTCACGCCGTAGTCCTCGAGCCCCACCCAGAGCACCCCGCCTCGATCCACCAGCACGGAGCGCACGGCGCTTCCGCCCAGGGCGCGCGGATCGTGCCGGTCGTTCCGGTGGCGGGCGAAGGTGCCGGTGGCCTGGTCGAGCGATGCCACGCCATCGTCGCTCCCCACCCAGATCGTGCTCCCCTCCCCCGCGGCCAGCGCCGTCACGCGGCCCGTGAACGGTGAGGGGTGCGCCGGCGTCTCCGACAGGTAGCGCGTGCGCGTCAGGCGCGTCGCCACGTCGACCGAGAGCAGCTCGCCATCGGCGCCGACCCACATGACCCCGCCGAGGCCGGGAAGCAGCGCGTGCACCACCAGCGGGTGGGACCCGGTATCGATCCGCGCGAACCGCGCCCGCCCGGGATCGAAGAGAAAGAGACCGCGCCCCGTCCCCACCCAGAGCAACCCCGATGCGTCCCGGGCGATCGCCTGCACGTTGTTCGCCGCGTCGGTGGAGTCGCCCGTCGCCGGCGCGTAGCGGCGCACGCGCCCGCTGGCGGGATCGAGATGGTCGAGCCCGCGGGGAGTCCCCACCCAGAGCGACCCATCGGGCGCCTCGTGCATCGCGAGCACGTGATCGCTGCCGAGCGATGAAGGATCGCCGGGCACGTTGCGGTAGTGTCGGAGCCGCTCGCTGCCGGGGATGAAGCGCTGCACGCCGCCGCGCCGGGTGCCGATCCACAGTCCGCCGGGGCTGGCGAGCAGCGCCGTCACCCACCCGTCGGCGAGCGAGCCGGAGTCGCCGGGCACCGGCCGCAGCACGGTGAAGCCCGAGCCGTCATAGCGATCGAGGCCGTCCTCCGTGCCCAGCCAGAGGAAGCCGTGCGTCCCCTGCGCGATGCTCGTGACGGTCCCGTTCGAGAGCCCCTGATCCGTCCCGAGACGCTCGAAGGCCAGGCGGTGCTGCTGCGCCGCGATCGGGTGGAGCGGAAGAGCGAGCGAGAGCAGCGCCGCCGACGTGACGGCGAGCCGACGGCTCGCCCTCGCCACGACGCCCGGGTGGGGCGGACTCGTTTTCACTGGTGAGATATCGCCATGCGTCCCGTGTGGAGGCGTCCCCGAATGGCCGACGAATCGTCCTTCCAGTATCGGTGCGGGAGGGACGACTTTCAAATGGCGGGGCGGCCGCCGCCGGTCGCGCGACCGGCGGCGGCTCGCGCGATCACCCGGTGTCGGCGGAGCTGCTCGCCGGCGCGCGGAACTCGGGGCGCCGTTCCGGGCGCGCCTCGGACAGTGCCCGCCGGACGCCGTCGGCGTCGAGGTCGGTTGCGTACACGGGAGTCCCGGGCTGCTGCCGCCAGGATTCATCCAGCCCGCCGGCGTCGATGGCGTCGAAGCCGAGCTCGTCGATCAGGCGCATCACCACGCGCTTGGCCGCGGGATCGTCACCGGCGACGGGAAGCGCGATGCGCCCCGGCTCCCCCCTGGGCCGTCCGCCCTCGAGCAGCCGCTGCGCGCGGATGTTGTTGAACGCCTTGACCACGGGCCGGCCGATCCGCCGCGACACCCACCGGCTCTCCGTGGTCCCCGCCTCGATCTCGTCGATGCGGCCGTCGCGCTGCGGGTAATAGTTGCCGGTGTCGACGATGACCGTGCCGTCACCGGTGGACCGGAAGCGATCCGGGCCGAGCTCGCGCACGTTCTTCTCGGGGATGCTCACGACCACCACGTCCCTCGCGCGCGCCGCCCGCTCCGCCGGGACGGGCGTGGCGCCGGTCTCCGCCGCCAGCGCGGAGAGCGTCTCCGGCCCTCGCGAGTTGGCCACCAGGACCTCGTGCCCGAGCGCGGAGAGGCGACGCGCGAGCGTGCCACCGATGTGACCCGCGCCGATGATGCCGATCTGCATGGCTCCTCCCGTGAACGAGCGCGCCGACGGCGACGTCTGCTTCATACCTCGTGCCCGACCGCCGGCGGCGCCCTCGCGTCGCGCCGTCCCCATCACGGCCCTCGACTTGCACGCTCGCGCTCGGACGACTCGACCTCGCGCCGCCTCGGCTCACCTCCTCAGCTCACCTCCTCCCGGAGATGGACACCATGAAGACATCCGCCGCCAAGAAGCCGCGCTCGCTCGCACTCCGGGAGGCCGCGCCCCTCGCCACGCCGTCCGACCTCGCCGCGTCGGCCACCCGGGACATCGCCGCGGCGATGAACGCCATCCTCGCGGACGTCTTCGCGCTGTACGTGAAGACGAAGAACTTCCACTGGCACATGAGCGGACCGCACTTTCGCGACTATCACCTGCTGCTCGATGAGCAGGCCGAGCAGATCTTCGCGATGACCGACCCGATCGCCGAGCGCGTGCGCAAGCTGGGCGGCCTCACCATCCGGTCGATCGGCGAGATCGCGCGCATCCAGCGCGTTCAGGACAACGACGCGCAGTACGTGGAGCCGTCGGACATGCTCGCCGAGCTGCGGGACGACAACACGACGCTCGCCGCCAGGCTGCGCGAGGCGCACGACCTGTGCGACGAGCACCGCGACGTCGCGACGGCGAGCCTCATCGAGGTGTGGATCGACGAGACGGAGCGACGCGCCTGGTTCCTGTTCGAGTCGAGCCGCCGCGGCGACTCCGGCGGTCACTGAGCGCCGCGGCCGCCGGCCGGCGCCTCCGTCACGGCGTTGGCACGAGCACGAGCTTCCCCGGCACGCCACCGACCTCGAGCTGCTCGTGCGCGCGGCGTACGTCGGCGAGCGGGATCCGGTCGGCGATGATCGGCTCGATGCCGCCCTCCGCGAGCAGCGCGACGAGGCGCGCGAGGTCGTCGCGGATCGCATCGGGCGAGTCGCGGTGCAGCGCGCCCATGCTGTAGCCGAGGGCGCGGATGCCCGCCGGATCGGCGTTCCACGCCTCCATGCGGGCGGCGAGGGTGGCCATCCCCTCGGGCGTCGCCGCGCCGGGCGCGGAGTGCCCGTACACCACGAGTCGCCCGCCCGGGCGCAGCGCGCGCGCGGACTCCAGCACGTGGTCTCCGCCGATCGGGTCGAGCACCACATCCAGCGGGCCGACCATCTCGCGCGCCCGCGCGGCGACGTTCCCCGTGGTGTAGTCCAGATCGAGCGCGCCGAGCGCGCGCACCAGCGCCAGCTTCCGCGGCGACTCGGTGCCGACGACGGTGACGCCCGCCAGCCGCGCGAGCTGCAGGAGCGCCGTCCCCACCCCCCCTCCGGCGCCGTGGACGAGCACCGTCTCCCCCGCCCGCACCATCGCCACGCGATGCAGGAGCTGGTAGGCGGTGACGTAGTTCATCGGCAGCGCCGCGACCGCCGCCGCATCCAGGCCGTCGGGAACGCGCACGAGGGAGCGCGCGCTGAGGAGCGCCAGCTCGGCGTAGCCGCCGATGCTGGAGAACGCGGCGACACGGTCGCCGACGCTCCACTCCGACACCTCGGGTCCGACCGCCACCACGTTCCCCACCACCTCCGCCCCCGGGGTGAACGGAAACGGGGGCGCGTACGGATAGGTCCCGTGGCGCATCATCACCTGCGCGAACGCGACCCCCGCCGCGGCGACGCGGACGAGCACCTCGCCCGGTCCGGGGACCGGCGTCGGGAGGGTCGCGAGGCGCAGCACCTCGGGGCCGCCCGTGCGGTCGAGCACCACGCCGCGGTGGGTGGGGGGGAGCATCGCCGATGTGGCCGGCGTCCGGACCGGCGTCGTCGTGGTCGTCTCGTGCATCCGAGTCTCCGTGCGTCGTGAATCGGGTGGCGCGCCGCCCGCGCGGCGCTTGCTCTTCTCGCGACGAAGCATAGAATCGAGACTCATGCCGGTCCAATACTATTTCGTGCGCCGTTTCATGCCCGGGTGGCATTGATGGCGACACCCGATCACGGCGGCTCGTTCGAGCTCCGGCACCTGCGCGCCTTCATCGCCGTGGCGGAGGCGGAGCACGTGACGCGGGCCGCGGAGCGGCTGCACATCGCGCAGCCGGCGCTCTCCCGGCAGATGCGGCAACTGGAGGCGGCGGTGGGCGCGGCACTCTTCACGCGCGTCGGGCGCGGCGTGCGTCTCACGCCCGCGGGTCGGGCCTTCCTCGAGGACGCGCGCGCGGTGCTGACCGCGGTCGCGGCGGCCGCGGCGCACGCCAGACGGGTGGAGCGCGGAACGGCCGGCGTGCTCCGCATCGGCTTCGTGGAGGTCGCGTCGGCGAGCGGCCTCGTCCCCGAGGCGGTGCGCCGGTTCGCGGTCGCGCACCCCGACGTCGGCGTCGACCTCCGCGAGATGACCTCGGGTGCGCAGATCGCCGCGCTGCGGGATCACGCGCTCGACATCGGGTTCGTCTGCGGGATGGCCGCCGATCAGGCCCGGGGGCTCCGCGCCGAGACGGTGCTCGCGGATCCGCTGGTCGCCGTGCTGTCCGCGCGGCATCCACTGGCGCGGATGCCGCGCATCCCGCCGGCGGCGCTCGTCGGCGAGCGGCTGCTCATGGTGCGGCGGCAGCTCGGACCGACGCTGCACGCCGATGTGGAAGCGGTGTTCGCGCGCGCGGGCGCGCCCATGGAGCTGGTGCAGGAGGTGTCACAGATGCAGACCGTGGTGCATCTCGCGGCGGCGGGAGTGGGGATCGGGATCGTCCCACTGTCGGTGGCGGCGAGCGCGCGGAGCGATGCGGTGGTGAAGCCGGTGATCGGGCTGTCGGCGCGGCACCGCACGCAGCTGGTCGTGCCGGCCGACCGACGGAGCATCGCGGCCGACGGCTTCGCGGCGGCCTGCAAGCGGGCGGCGGTGGAGCTGCGGCGGCAGGGGGCGCATCCCTCCCGGGACGGCACCATCAGATCGGCCCCGCCAGCACCCGCGCGAACCCCTTCGCGATCGTAGTCTCGCGCAGGCGGCGGACGCCCGCGTCGCGGAGCGTCACGAGCGGGGGGCTCGAGAGCGCGACCAGCTTGCCGAGCAGCCGCGACTCGCGCTGCACGCGGTCCACACGCGGCTTCCGCCGGGCGGCATAGCGCTCCAGGGCACGCTCCACGTACCCGGCGTCCGTTCGCGACAGCTCGTCGGCGAGCACCGCGGCCGACTCCATGGCCATCGACGCACCGATCCCCGCCGTGGGAAGGATCGCGTGCGCCGCATCGCCGATGAGCACCACCCGGCCGCGGTGCCACGATGGCATGCGCAGGTCGAGGAAGTCGTCGTGCCAGATCTCGCCGGCGCTCGGCAGGTGCGCGAACGGCTCGGCGGCCGCCCCGCGAAACTCGGCGAACAGCTCGCGCAGCCGGGCGACCCGATGCGCCACCGGATCGGGAGTTCCCTCGCGCGCCGTCGCCGCGACGAACGCGCACACGCGCCCGGGAACCGGGTAGAGACCGCCGAAGCGCCCCGCCCCCCAGAACTCACGAATCATCCCCGGCGGCACGATCGCGTACGCGGGCTCGGGGAGCCAGAACGCCCACCCCGTCATTCCCAGGTAGCGCGGCCGCACCGCGCCGAACACCAGCTCGCGCACCCGCGACCGCAGTCCGTCGGCGCCGACCACGAGGTCGTAGCGCCCGCTCGTCCCGTCGGTGAACGTGACGTGGACCTCGCGCCCCACATCGCGCAGCGCCTCCACGGACGTGCCCATCCGTAGCCGCACCCCCTCGGTCCCCTCACGCAGCACGTCGATGAAGCGCGAGCGCTCCACGAGGTGCGCGGGGCCGAATCGCCGCTCGACCGCCGCGAAGCTCGAGCGGTTGAGCAACGCGGCGTGCTCGTCGTGGATCTCGTAGCGCTCGCCACGCATGGCGACCGCCTCGAGCGCCCCGTACAGCCCGAGTCCCTTGAGGATGTCCGAGCCCGCCGGCCAGAGCGCGATCGCGTAGCCCACCCCGCCGTAGTCGCGCGTCCGCTCGACGATCTCCGGGCACTCGCCCCGCTGGCGGAGCAGCGCGGCGAGCGTGAGCCCGGCGATTCCTCCGCCGACGATCAGGATCCGCGGCCGGGACGAGACCCCGGCATCTCCGTCGCCCATCAGTCCACGCTCCCATCGATCCCTGGTGAGCCGCCGGCCCGGCGCGCGCGCACGCGCGCGCGCCGGGCGTCCCCGTGCTCGGGCTGGCCGGCGTGCGGAGTCAGCATGCGGCGGAAGAGGTCCATCTCGCCGGCGACGAACCGCTCCCGCTCCGCGGGGGACAGCTCGTCCCAGTGCTCGACCAGCCAGCGATCCCCGGCCTCCCCGAGCGCGAGCGCGATCTCGGCGAGGAAGGCGAGGGGGAGGTCGGCGCGCAGGACGCCCAACGCCTGCCCCTTCGCGATCACCGCCTCCGTCCACCTCCGGGCCGAGCGGTGCAGTCGGCCCGTGGCCCGCGGCTCGTCAGGCGACCCCCCCATCCGGAAGAAGGCACGCACGAGCTGCACCGCCCAATCGTGGCGCGAGAGAAAGTCGCTGCTCCGCCTGACGAGCTGCTCCAGCCGCGTCCAGTAGGTGTCGGCCGTCAGCTCGTCCAGCGAGAAGCCGCCCGCCGCCTTCACCATGCGGGCGAGCGCCCGGTCGAGCAGCGTGGAGAAGAGGTCCGCCTTGTCCTCGAAGTAGTAGTAGAGCGAGCCCTTGCTGAGCCCCGCGCGGTCGAGGATGCGGTTCACCGACGCGGCCTCGTAGCCGCGCTCGGCGAACTCGGAGGCGGCGGCGGCGAAGATCTGCTCACGCCGTTCGGGCGGGAGATTGTCGAAGCGCTGCTGAACCATGCGATGGCGGCGGGCTGCCGGGCGTCCGGGCGGGAGTCGATCTAAACCAGTTGGTCTAACCACTTGGTACAGGCTAGCCGCACGGAAGCCCCGCGTCAAGCGCGGCGCGCGCGGCACGCCGTGCGCGGTGTCGAGGTGGATCCCGTGCCCCTGACCCTCCCGAGCCCAGCCGCATGACAGCGACCACGGCGGCCCGACCCGACAGCCTTCCGCACCGCCAGATCCTCGTCGTCTTCGGCGGCCTCCTGCTGGTGCTGCTGCTCGCCGCGCTCGATTCGACGATCGTCGCCACCGCCCTCCCGACGATCGTCGGCGAGCTGGGTGGACTCGACCGCCTCGCGTGGGTGGTCACCGCCTACCTGCTCGCACAGACGATCGTGACCCCGCTGTACGGGAAGCTGGGCGACCTGTACGGCCGCAAGCCGGTGCTGCAGGCGGGGATCGTCCTCTTCCTCGCGGGCTCGGCGCTCTGCGGGATGAGCCGGAGCATGCCGCAGCTCATCCTGTTCCGCGCGATCCAGGGGCTCGGCGGAGGCGGGCTGACCGTCACCACGCAAGCCGCGATCGGCGACATCGTCTCCCCACGCGAGCGTGGCCGCTACCAGGGCTACCTGGGTGCGGCGTTCGGCGTCGCCAGCGTCGCCGGCCCGCTCCTCGGCGGCTACTTCACCACCCACCTGTCGTGGCGATGGATCTTCTACATCAACATCCCGCTCGGCATCGCCGCGCTGGTGGTGCTCGCGCTCACCCTCCCCGCCCGAGCCGAGCGCGCGCGAGGGAGCATCGACTACGCGGGGGCCGCGCTGCTCGCCGCGCTGCTGAGCGCGATCGTCCTCCTGTCCGATCTCGGCGGGACGACGCTTCCCTGGTCGTCCCCGGCGATCTTCGTCCTCGTGTCGGCGGCGGTGCTCGCCCTGGCGCTCTTCGTCCGCGTCGAAGCTCGCGCGGCGGAGCCCGTGCTCCCACCGCGCCTGTTCGCGAACCGCACCTTCGCCGTCACGAGCGCGATCGGACTCATCGTGGGATTCTCGCTCTTCGGCTCGGTCACCTATCTCCCGCTCTTCCTGCAGGTGGTGAACGGCGCGAGTCCCACCGCGTCGGGGCTGCAGATGGTTCCGATGATGGGCGGCACCCTCGTCACGTCGATCGCCTCCGGACTCCTCATCAGCCGCACGGGGCGCTACAAGCTGTTCCCCATCGCCGGTACCGCCGTGTCGGCGGTGGGGCTCTTCCTGCTCTCGCGCATGACCCCGCGCACGGGCGCGCTCGCGGCGTCCGCCGACATGCTGGTGCTGGGACTCGGCCTGGGCATGGTGATGCAGGTGCTCGTGATCGCCGTGCAGAACGCGGTGGACTACGAGGATCTCGGCGTCGCCACGTCGGGGGCGACGCTGTTCCGGCTCATCGGCGGGTCGCTGGGTACGGCGGTGCTCGGGGCGATCTTCGCCGTGCACCTGGACGCGAGCCTGGCGCGGCGCCTCGGCGACGCGGGCGCGATCGCGTCGGGCGCGCACCTGGGCGCCGGGGTGAGCCCCGTCCAGCTCGCCGCCATGCCCGCGCCGGTTCGCGCGGCCTACGCGAGCGCGTTCAGCGAGTCGCTCTCCACCGTGTTCCTGGTCGCCACGGCGATCGCGCTCGTGGGCTTCCTGCTCGCGTGGCTCCTCCCCGAGCGGCCATTGCGCGAGACGGTGTCCGCCGCGGCGGCGGACACCGGGCGCGACGCGGGCGGCGCGTTCGCGATGCCGACGGTCGCCGACTCGAGCGAGCAGCTCGTGCGCGCCCTCGCGATGATCGCCAGCCATGACGTGCGACGGCGGTACATCGCGAGCATCGTGGCGCGCGCGGGGGTGGCGCTCACCCCCGCGGCGGCGTGGCTGCTGGTGCGCCTCGAGCGCGATCCGCACGCCGATCCCGCGACGCTCGCGCGGATGCACGGCGCGAGCGCGGAGACGCTCGCCGCGGCCCTCGCGGAGCTTCGTCGCGGCGGACTGGTCGAGGACACGACGGCCGAGGGCGGCGCCCTCCGCCACGAGCTCACGCGGGCGGGGTGCGACGTGCTGGGCCGGCTCGCCGCCGCGCGGCGCGCCCGGCTCGCCGAGCTCTTCGCCGACTGGTCGCCGGACCAGCAGGCCGAGATGGCCGCGCTGCTGCTCCGCCTCTCTCGCGAGGTCGTGCCCGATCCCGTTCCCCCCGGACGGCGCCGCTCCACGATGGAGCAGCCTTTGCCGTCATCGTGAGTCACACCCACCGAACGCCGCGCCGCACCTCGGCGGGCGACGAGCATTCAGGAGGATCCATGCGCGCTCGCCCTTCGCCGACTTCGCCGCCCGATCACGACGCCGGCATGGCGGGTATCGTCGAGCGCAACCTCTCCGCGCTCATCGCTCGCCGCCGCGCGGAGGCGGAGCGCACGAGGCTGCAGGATCGCATCGCCGAATGGATCAGCCGGTTCGCCGGCAGCATGCCGTTCGTCTACATCCATCTCGTCGTGTTCGGCGCCTGGATCGCGATCAACCTGGGGTGGCTCGGCCTCCCCCGCTTCGATCCCTCGTTCACCGTGCTCGCCATGGCCGCGTCGGTGGAGGCGATCTTTCTCTCCACGTTCGTGCTGATCACGCAGAACCGGATGGCCGCCCTCGCCGACAAGCGGGCCGATCTCGATCTTCAGGTGAGCCTGCTCTCCGAGCACGAGGTCACGAAGCTGATCCGCCTCGTGACGCAGATCGCCGACCGCATGGGAATCGAGGAAGCGCACGACCCGGCGCTGGGCGAGCTCGCGCGGGACGTGCATCCGGAGCGTGTGCTCGACGAGATCGAGGCGAGCGAGCAGCGGTACGCCGCGCGCAGGACACGCGCGACCGACGAGCGGGGCTGACTCGACCCGCCGGGCGGGGGCGGGGCGGGGGCGGAGGCGGCGGCGGGAGCGTGGCGACGGGGTTCACCGCCGCCGCTCCAGATCCGGAGGACCACCATGGGCACTTCGGCATGGCGCTCGAGCGACGTGGCCACCCACCCGGTGCGGGTGCACGTCGAGCCGGCCACGACCGGTCGCGACCGACTCACGACCGCGTTCCGGCTCCTGCTCGCGATCCCGCACATCCTTCTGGTGGGCGGTCCGGTCGCGGCGACGCTGTCGTGGACGTGGAGCTCCCGCACCGGGGTGTCGTACCAGTGGGGAGCGGGGGGCGGGGCGCTCGGCGTGGCCGCCGCGGCCGCCGCGTTCATCGCCTGGTTCGCGATCCTCTTCACCGGACGCCACCCCACCGGGCTCTGGAACATCGCCGCGTTCTATCTGCGCTGGCGCGTGCGGGCGGTGGCGTACACCGCGCTCCTGCGCGACGAGTACCCGCCGTTCGGCGACGGTCCGTATCCCGCCACGCTCGAGCTGAGCGTGCCCGAGCTCCCGCGCGACCGCCTGACGGTCGCGCTGCGACTCTTCCTCGCGATCCCGCACCTCATCGCCATCTGGGCACTCGGAATCGCCTGGGCGCTCACGAGCGTGGTGGCGTGGCTCGCGATCCTGTTCACCGGCGACTATCCGGCGGGACTGTACCGCTTCGGCGCGGGGGTCTTCCGGTGGGACATCCGGGTGGAGGCGTACCTGCTCCTCCTCCACGACGCGTACCCGCCGTTCTCGCTCGAGTGACCAGCCGCACGTTCTCCCTCGCGTCCGGTCACCCGCCACCCGGTGCGTGCGCCGCGCCCGCCTCGCGCGCCGCG
The DNA here is from genome assembly GCA_036378095.1 of Gemmatimonadaceae bacterium. GTDB lineage: Bacteria > Gemmatimonadota > Gemmatimonadetes > Gemmatimonadales > Gemmatimonadaceae > JADGGM01. Next base: position 60,170 of record DASUXC010000156.1, read on the forward strand.
AGCGCCCGCCGCGCCTCGGCCGTGATCTCGTAGGAGCGCACGCGCGCGGGGTGGTCGAAGATCTGCGACGCCACGATCAGCTCGTCGGCGCCCGTGCGCTCGATGAACGCGCGCAGCCCGTCGCGCACGCGATCCGCATCGCCCACCACGGTGCAGGAGAGCATCTCGTGCAGCATCGCGCGCTCGAACGGCGCGAGCGATGCCTCGAAGTCGGGAACCGGCGGCGGGAGCGGTCCCGGTCTCCCGCGCCGCAGGTTCACGAAGGCCTGCTGCTGCGACGTGAAGAGCCGACGCGCCTCCTCGTCGCTGGCGGCGGCGAACACGTTGATGCCGAGCATCACGTACGGGCGCGCCAGCCGCTCCGATGGCTGGAACCGCGAGCGGTAGATGTCCACCGCCTGCTCCAGCAGCGCCGGCGCGAAGTGCGAGGCGAAGGCGAACGGGAGCCCGAGCGCGGCGGCGAGCTGCGCGCCGAACAGGCTCGACCCGAGGATCCAGATGGGTACGTCGAGCCCAGCGCCGGGTACGGCGCGAACCGCCTGCCCCGGCTCCGCGGGTCGGAACCACGTCATCAGCTCCGCCACGTCCTGCGGAAACGTGTCCGCCGCCGAGGGCGAGCGACGGAGCGCCCGCGCCGTGGCCTGGTCCGAGCCCGGCGCGCGCCCCAGCCCCAGGTCGATGCGCCCCGGCGCCAGCGCCTCCAGCACCAGGAACTGCTCGGCCACATGCAGCGGGGCGTAGTGCGGGAGCATCACGCCGGCGCTGCCGATGCGGATGCGGTTGGTGACGCCGGCAATGGCGGCGATCAGGATCTCCGGCGCCGTGCCGGCAATGCTGGCGTGGTTGTGGTGCTCGGATACCCAGAAGCGGTGGTAGCCCAGCGTATCGCAGAACCGCGCGAGGGCGACGGTGTCGCGGATCGATTGCCCATGCGGGCGATCCACTACGGCTACTGATTGGTCGAGGACGGAAAGGCGCAGTGCTCCATCTCCCTGGCTTGCTCCGCGGCGGAGCACGGCGGCTCCGGCGCGGCATGACGATGTGGTGTTCGGTTGGGCGTTCCACTATGGTTTGCCGCGACAGGAAGCAATCCACAGCAGAGACGGCCGATGTTCAAGTTCTACTTCAACGGCTCTCCCAACCCAACGAAGGTCGTTACAGATCGACGAGGTTACTGCTGAGCGGCTCACCCCGACGGAGCCGACCGCGCATCACTTCGGCTCGCCTTTTCCACTCCCCGGAGAGCTGTTCGATGGCCATCGCCTGAGCCACCAGCTCTTCGTCTGCGAGGCTACGGAACATGAGCCGGTGCAGGCGCTTGATGGACCAGCCCGACTGAAGCCTATTGCGCAATATCACGCGATCTCCGGCAGCGATGCGTCCGGGCCTGAGAACCCGCGCATAGAACCCACAGATCTCGAGCTCGTGCAGCACTTTCAGGATCTTGGGTAGGCCGATGCTTCGCCCGATGGTCTTGCATCG